>NZ_CP011452.2:677258-1354516 GCF_001008165.2 Croceibacterium atlanticum
CTATGCCCCAGCCCCACGCCGGGCGCCGTCCACACGCCCGCGCCATCCGGCCCGCGATGGACCAGCGCATCGCACATGCGTTCGACCCGCTGGGGATCGACGGGCTTGATCGTGCCGCAATGAAAGATGCCAGCGATGCCGCACATATTTGGTGCCGTTAGGGCCTTTGCCCCACGCGGTCCATCCATCGTCCCGGATCGCCCACGGAAGAAAGAAATGCGCGGATCGCCTCTTCCGGGTCCTGCCCATTCACCTGCTCGGCGGAGAGGATCAGGGTGGCCGTCGCATTCGGGCGCATGGTAATGCGGTCTGCCATATTGGCCAGTTTCAGCCGCACGACCTCCCCGGTGAGCAGATCGCCCGTGCGATACCAGGTGACGGCAAGGCGTTTATGGTTGCCATGGGCCTGCAACCATTCGGCCTTTCCGGCGGAGATCGGTGCCCCGTCCTCCAGCCAGCGCCAGGCAGTGTCGGGCATCAGCGCACCTTCACCGAAGCCCCCTGCATCCCGCCCTTCATCCTGTGCGCGATAGAGTGCGTAGAAGACATCGACGCGGTGACCCGCTTCATCCTCGAACCGCCCGAGCAAGCGATGATCCGCGCCGGCAGCCCGCGGTTCCCAGCGGACGGTGGGGCGATATTCCATGCGTTGCCATCCGCCCACATCGGGCAGTGCGATTTGCGCGGGCAGTTCGGCTTCGAGACGCTGCGCAGCGGCGCTCCACCCCGTGATGGCCAGGGCCAGGAGGCCAATCGCCGCCAGCGCCTGCCATCCACTGAAAGAGAAACGATCCAGGGTCCTGAGCAGCGGCGAATGCTGGATCGCGGGAACATCAACGAAGGGTTCTTCCGGGGCACGATCGAAAAACGGCCAGCCCGCGGCCAGCAGTGTCAGCATGACCAGTGCGAAGAACACCCAACCATAGAATATGTGATCGAAACCTGCTGCGAATTCGATCCCCTGTGACTGGGCGATATAGATTGTCCCCCAGGCCCGAACGCCATTGGCAAGGATCGGCAACGCCACCGCGGCTGTCATGAACGCAAGCCTGCGCCACCAGCTGCGGAAACAGACATGGGCCACCAGCGCGCCCAGCGCGATCATCGCGATGAGGAATTTCACTCCGGAACAGGCTTCCGCAACCTCGAACAATCCGGCGGGTGTATCGATGAAGACACCTTCGATACGAGCCGGAATCCCGCTCCAATGCGTGAGCGCGATGGTCAGCTCCGCCGTGATCATCTGCAGCGATGGAACCAGCACATCTCCGAACGGCACCAGAAGAAGGCTGTAGAAAAGCGGGAAAAGCAGCGCTGCGACAATGCGTGGTCCCATCAGGGCCAGCAGGCTTGCGGGCAGGAATGCGACCGCGCCAAGCTGGCTGGCGAAGTTGAGGCCGGAGACGCGGCCGAGCAGCCAGAGGAACAGGGCGCAAGCGACCGGCAATAGCCCCGGCCACCACGCCTGCGGCTTCAGCAAGGCCAGTTCCGGCGCGCGCAATTTCACCAGCCATGCCAGCACGAAAGGTATCAGCAGGATGTGGTTATAGGTCGAAGAATCCCACCATTGATGGGCCATGTCCGCCCAATCCTGAAGAAACAGCAGGATCGAACCCAGCCAGGCGAATGCCAGATGCAACAGGGGCACGCGCCATGCGGATGGCACATGTTCCAGCGGTGCAAATGTGCGGGGCATGGCAAGGTCACGCGGCATCGCGGATCTTCCTGTTTTCGACGAGATCCGGCAGCGCGGCAAGCATTGCCGGCCAACTCATGCGTTCGACTACGAACTTCCTCGCAGCCGACCCCATTGCTGCGGCCGTTTCCGTGTCGGCAATCAGGCCGAGAGCGCGGAAGACAAGATGCGCGTCTTCATCTTCGACTGCGAAGTGGAGCCCATCTGATGCCGGTATGCCGGTGGCGGCATCACTGGTCAGCAGGACCGGCCGGGCCATGGCCATTGCTTCCAGCACCTTGTTCTGCACCCCGCGGGCAATCTGCAATGGCGCGATCACCAGATCGGCCGCAGCCAGGAATGGCCGCACATCGGGCACTTCCCCCCAGACACGGCAACCGCCCTTTCCATCCCGCGCCCGCAATTCATGAACCGGCGCGCGGCCGACGACATGGAACTGGGCCTGAGGATGGACCCTGCGGATTTCGGGAAGGACATGATCCATCACCCGTAACGCCGCCGAGACATTCGGCGCGTAATCCATCTGCCCGGTGAAGACCAGTTGCGGCCCCTCTGCAATCGCCAGGTCGACTTGTGGCGGCACCACCGCCGGATCGAAATGATCCGCATCGATCCCGTTGCCCAATGCGCGAATATCCGCGGTCACGCCGGGGGTAAGGCGGGAACGCATCAATTCCGCTTCCGCTTCGCTGACCAGCAATGTGTGATCGGCCATGACGGCAAGCCGCTCTTCCTCCACCCGGAGCAGGCGGCCTTCGCGGGCATCCACCCACCGCATCGGCACAGGCTTTGCCCTGGCATAGGCATCGAACTTGGCGGAATCGACATCGACCAGATCGACTACGAGCTGCCCATCCCAGTCGCGCGGAACATATTGTCCCATCTGCCCGGAAAAGACGTAGATCGTGTCGATCTCCTCCCGCCGCAAAACATCGCGCACCCAATTCATCAGGCCATTGTGGCGGAAAGCCGCCAGGCTGACCGGCTCGCCATGCAGCAATGCCTCGGCCCCGGCCAGCGAGAGTGGTTTTGTCCGCAAAGGCATGAAATGGCTGGCGGCAATCCGCCCCAATTCGCCTTCATGGACGAAATCATTATCGCTTTCAGCGAAGCAGCCCACATGCAGCGGCGCGATTTCGGCCAGCGCCCCCAGAATGTGATGCGAACGGATCTTGTCGCCCCGATCAGGGGGAAAGGGGAGCCGATGGGCGAGGAACAGGATCCCGCTCATCCCAGCCCCCGCGCAATCAGGGGGCCGAGCGCATTCGCCACCGGCAAGGGCAGCTTCTTCCACAATGCGATGCGGGCAGAATGCCTGCTGCTGGTCGGATCGGCATCGCGCCTTTCCGCGCCGGGCGCCGTCCAGCTGGCATAGGAAAGCGGTTCCGGCACGAAGCCCCAGTTCTTCTTGTAATGGTAGGGGCCGCTATTCGTCTTGCTCCGGCCGAAATCGAACCGATCGCAACCCCGGCCAAGTGCATGGCGCATCAGTTCGAAATACATCCGCTCATTCGCGCGCAGATGCCGCGCTGCCCATGTGCCACCACCCCAATAAGGAAGCACGGCGCCGTCATGATAGAATGACAGCACGCTCGCCACCGGCTCTCCTTGGTGGCTGATCGTCAGGATGTCCCCATCCAGTTCCTCCAATGCCGCGCTGAACAGGCCTCTGGGGAAGACTGGCGTGCCAAGGTTTCTCACGCTGGCGGCGTAAACGGCATAATGCGCCGCACGATCCCCGGGCGAAGTGCCTATCGCGACTTCGAAATCGGTCTTCAGGCTCTTGCGGACTTCGGCGCGCTGTTTGCGCGGTATGGCCAGCAAGACGGCCTCTTCATCCCGCGCCAGCGCCGCCACGAAGCCACAATGGCTGTCGCTGCGATGCGTCCAGTCCGCCGGAGCCGGGCCGCCGCGCAATTCGATCGTGGTGCAGGAAAGCCGCCGGGCATATTCTTCGGCAGAGCGACACAATTGGATGGCCGTATCTTCTTGATCGGCCAACACACCGCCTTCGACGGCGAAGCCGCTGGACGCCAGCATCCGGCCGAATATCGGGGAGTGAACCTGCGTCAGCGGCAACCATCCGGTGATTGCCCCGCCCTTCTCCGCCATCAATCCCCGGGCCAGCTGGCCGGTGCCGCGCTCTATCGCGCGCAGCCATGCGGGGCGGTGAAACAGGCTGCCATGCCGCTCCGCAACGAAGCGTTCGATCCGCGCCGCTTCATCCGGGTGGCGCAGATCGGCGGCACGCACGGCCTCTCGCGAAGGGGCGAAGGGTGCATTCACACCAGTTCCTCCTGCGCAAGCGAGACGGCTTCCCGTTCGGCGATATGGTCAATCCGGTCCCAGGAGAAATCCCTGATCAGCTGCCGCAGCTTGGATGCCATCAGTTCCAGATTGGTATAGTGTCGCAGCCTGGATTTGAGCGGCGCACCGGCAACGCGTGGCTGGCCCGGATCGATTTCCCAAGGGTGGAAATAGAACACTGCCGGGCGCCCGTTCTGCCGGTTGACCTGCCGAATGGCCCAGCGGCTGAAAGCATAGGGAAGCACGCGGAAGAATCCGCCCCCACCTGCCGCGAGGCGCTTCCCCGCGAACAGGGCGGTGGTAACCGGAATTTCAAGCAGATCGCTGCCGGGCAGCGGATGAAAGGCGAAACGCGGCGCTTCCGGCCAGCCATAATGATCATGCGTGATCGGGGCGACGCTGCTGGAATAGGTGTAACCCTGTGCCGCCAGCTCCTCATGAGCCCAGGGCGTGCGCTTGTCGATCGAGAAGCTGGGCGCGCGATATCCCCGCACCCGGGCCCCGCTCGCATCCTCTATCACCTTGCGCGCACGGGCGATGTCTTCGCCGTAAGTAGCGCGATCCATGGTGAAGACGCGCTGATGGTCCCACCCGTGGCTGGCAAGTTCATGGCCGCGTCCGGCGATTTCCCGTAGCAGGCCGCCATGGCGCTGTGCCACCCAGCCGAGGGTGAAGAAGGTCGCCTTCACCCCCGCATCGTCAAACATGTCGAGGATCTGGCGAACATTGCGATCCACGCGGTCGTCGAGAGAGGCCCACTGGTCCCGTTCGATAACATGTTCGAAGGCGCCGACCTGGAACCAGTCTTCCACATCGACCGACAGGCCATTGACCACGGACTGCCCCGCTTCCCTGCCCGGGTGGCTCGTTTCAGCGTTCACCTGCGCCTCCTCGGTCCCGTCAGGCCGCCCTGGACTGGTCCAGATCGTTCTCGATCCATTCGATCAGCATGGTCAGCGTCTGCCGGATGGTGCGCTCCTGCTCGATCATGCGATTTTCGAAGCGGGCCAGCTGTTCCTGCATCGTCTCGATCTCTGGCCGGACGGCAGCGGCGATGGCATCGTCACGCTGTGTCGAAAGCTCGATCACGGCTTGCTGCAATTCGGCAATCTGCGCATCGCGTTCCGCCAGCATGGTTTCAACTGCCTTGCGGTCAAATTGCTGGCCGCGCGGCGGGGCTTGTGGTTCAGCCTGCCCGCTACGCGGTTCCTCAGAAGGCTGAGGTGCGGAGGCCGGCAGGGTTTTCTCAAGCTTCATGTCCTCCAGAACCGACTGGAGCATGGAAGCATCGATCCGCGCCCGTTTCTCAATAGCGCCAAGCAGGAGAAGGCGATTGGCAATCTGGTTCACCCGGCGCGGAATGCCGCCGCTCGCCGTGTGAAGATCCGCAAAGACTTGCTGATCGAAGGCCGGATTTCCGTTCCAGCCAACCTTTTCCAGGCGGTGGATGATGTAGGGTTCGACCTCGCCTTTTTCCATCGGCCCCAGGTGATGGGCCGCGATTACGCGCTGGCGCAATTGCTCCAGCGCCTCATGTTCTTGCAGGGTTGCGCGGAATTCCGGCTGACCCAGCAGCAAGGTCTGCAGCAGAGGATGATTGCCGAGCTGGAAGTTGGACAGCATCCGCAGTTCTTCCTGCGCTGCGATAGAGAGGTTCTGCGCCTCGTCCACGATCAGCAGGCAGCGGCGGCCGGCACGGGCCTCTTCATGCAGGAAAGCCTCGATCGCGCCGAGAGCGCCGGCCTTGTCATGCCCGGCGATATCCAGTCCGAAAGCCTGCGCCACGACATGGACGATCTCTTCTTCGTCCAGCTTGCTGGTGACGATCTGCGCAACAGTAAGCTGCTGCGGGTCGATCGTGCTGGTCAAATGGGCCACCAGCGTTGATTTGCCGGACCCGACCTCACCCGTAATGACGATGAAGCCTTCGCCCTGTGCGAGGCCATAGCCAAGATAAGACAATGCCTTGCGATGCGTGCCGCTGCGGAAATAGAAGGCCGGATCGGGCGTAAGCTGGAACGGCTTTCCGCTCAGACCATAGAAATCGTCGAACATCGTTTCGTCTCCTTCGGCCCGTCAGAACGAGTATCGCAGGCCAAGCAGCGCGGACGCTGACATGAAGTCTTCGAGATCTTCCCGCGTAATCCCATCGAGGCCGAGGGCGGCCGTCCCGGTCAGGTTGCGCAGGAAGGTGCGATTATATGCCAAGGTCGCGCTGTAACCGATTGCTTCGCCGCCGGAATCGAATCCGCTGTCATACAGGCTGGCATAAAGATTGGCGTTGATGCTGGAGACGGCATCCAGCCGGGTGCTGGAATAGGCGGAAAGCCAGATGTTGTCGTCCACCACGCCATCCGCCGATGCGAGAACCGTGCCCGCCGCGGCGATGAATTTGCGCCGATCATATCCGCCGCCAATACCCAGCTGGGTCCGCCCGAGATTATAGGCATAGCTGATGGCGATGCCCCGACTGCGGAACGCCGCGGAACGCAATGAGCCCAGCACGCCGCCGATACAGCCATCGCCTTCCAGGCTGGCTACGCAGCCGCCGATATCCCCGCTGATCGGGTTGCGGAATGTTTCGAAATCCGTCGGCAGGCCCGCCAGGCGATCCACCACCGCACCGCCGAAGCCGGTCATGTTGTCATAGACGGAAACATTCAGGCTGCTGCGTGAATTGGGCGTATAGGACAATGTGCCGTAATAGCTGGTCGATCCGTAGCGGCGGCCGACATGCGCCTCCAGCGAGGTGCGGCGGCTTGGGCGCCACATGACCCCGACATCCCAGATCAGGCCATCCGTTTCATAGGCGATCCGTCGCGGGCCGGATTTGTCTGTGACATAACGGCCATCATTGCCGATTACGGGAACGCCATTGCCGTCCCGCAGCGCGTCACGGCTGGAAATCTGCACGTCCTCATACCCGACGCCGCCGACCAGGGCGAGCGAGAGAGTGACGGGCACTGTCACGTCTGCGCGGATATTGCGGTCGCGAATGCGCTGATCGAGATTGGAGATATTCTGTTCGTTCCAGCTTCCGCCGACACCCAGACCAACGGGCAGAACCGTGTTCGGCGAAAAGCCCATGCGGGCCTGCGCCATATGCACGGTGCTTTCGTCGAATATGTCGGGCGCCTGCGCATTATCTGCCAGAACCAGGCGATTGGGTTCTTCGACCCTGGTATAGCCGAAGCGATAATGCGCGCTGACATCCAGATAGCCTTCGCGCGTCTTTATCGAAGGGCCCGCATAGATCGAATAGATCTGGCTGGTGGAATCGTCATTGCCGCCGAATCCGCCGAGCGAGGAAGACCCGTTGCCCTCAACCCGTGTCCGCGCGGCAAGCCCGCCTGCTTCGAAGGTAAGCGCGCGGGGAATGACCGCTATTGAGGTGCGGGCAATACCGCTGAGCGTATCACCATCCAGCGCATCATCGCCCCACCCGATCCGGCGTTCATAGCGCAGGGAGACGGTCCCGGCACTGTTCCGGCCGGTAAAACCCGCATCGACCCCGGCCGCGACGGTGGAATAGGTCAGAACATCGCTGCCCGGCTCCAGCTCGGCGGTGAGCACCTGGGAGGCTTCGATGTAAGGCACGATGCTCACGCCCGGGCCACGCTTTCCAGACGCATTTTCGGGTGCGCTTTGGGCATTGGCCGTGGCCGCGAGGCCGAAGACGGCCAGCAATGCGGCCAGGAAAGATCCGGCAAGACGCATCCGGTTCAATCCCCGTAACCGTAATAGGCGCCGAAGCGGCGGCCGCTGGGGCTGAAATTCGCCGCATTCAACAGCAACTGGATATCAGGGCAGGTGGAAAGCAGAGAAAGCGTGTCTTCAAGCGCGCTCTGGCCCGTCTGGTCCGCACGCACCACGACAAGCGCCTGGCTCACATATTTAGCCAGTTCCGCCGCAGGCGATGCTGCGAGCGCCGGCGGGGAATCGAAGATGACGATCCGGTTTGGCGCGCCCTGTGTAAGACGGTCGAATATCTCGGCCGT
Organism: Croceibacterium atlanticum; assembly: GCF_001008165.2. Taxonomy (NCBI): domain Bacteria; kingdom Pseudomonadati; phylum Pseudomonadota; class Alphaproteobacteria; order Sphingomonadales; family Erythrobacteraceae; genus Croceibacterium; species Croceibacterium atlanticum. The sequence goes on from NZ_CP011452.2 coordinate 685,260, forward strand.
GTGGCCGCTGGCCAGAAACTCGCTGTCGGAAGCGGTCTGGCTGCCAGCTGGCAGGACGAAAAAGCCCGGAATATCTGTAGTTATCACGCAATCTTCAACGTGGATCTGTGCATTTGCCAGGGCATCCATCAAGCCCTTCCCGCCTTGCAGGCCCAGCAGGGAGAGGATGGACGGCTTGGCGAAATCGGCATCGACCAGCAGCACTTCGCTGTCCTTCTCCGCAGCCATGGCGAGTGCGAGATTGGTTGCGCAGAAGGTTTTTCCCTCGCCCGGCAAGGGGGAACAGACCAGCACGCGTTGCGCTCGCCCATCGCCCCGCTTCCGGGCCTTCTCCATATTGGCCAGCAATTGCCGCTTCACGATGCGGAATTCCTCGACCAGCTGGGTGACCGGACCATCCGGTTCGATCAGCCCGCTTTCCCGCAGATGTCCGCGATCAACGGCAACGGGGGGCGCCCTGAACGCGATGCGTGGGACCGGCGGCGAAAATGCTGCCTTGTCGTCATGCGCCGGTGTGGTTTCGCCTTGATCGCCCGCGCTGCTCATATCGGCAGGGGATTGCGTCGCCGGGGCTTTCCCCGGCTGGGTAGCAGCCCGCTTCGCCACGCGGCGATTGGGCGCATCGGCCAGCTTCCCCGGCACGGGTGCCGGCGTGAAGTTGCCAAAGCCGAATGCGTCGCCCGCCCGCTCTATCAGCGACTTGCCTTCCTTGCCTTCGCCTTCGGGCGGCAGCGGAATCTTGCTTTGCTCTGTCATCCACTCCTCCTCAGGCCACCATGCCGCGCTGCACGAATTCGACGCCCAGCAGGACCACGAAAAGCAGCCCCAGCCCTCCGACACCGGCTGCAAACAGTTTCAGCCGCTTGCGTCGCAATGCGCGGGCCGCATCGGTCATGGTCAGCGAAATCGTGCCGATAACCGGAAGGTCGATCGCTCGCACCAGCTTGCTTGCCGTGGCGAAGGTGGAATTGAGCTGGCCCAGCGCGAAAGCTGCCCCGGCCCCGGCCCCTATTCCGACCACCAGCACGCCAAGCAGCAGGAGCGGCCGGTTGGGCGATGCGGGCACGCGCGGCGTGCTGGGCGGATCGACAACTTCGAACTGAACCGCATTATGTTCCGTCTCCACCTGCCCGCGCAGGCGCAGATCCTCTCGTTCCTGCAACAGCTCGTCATATTTCTTGCGCAGCACGTCATAGTCGCGGCTGATCCGCTGTGCCTCGGCGGCCACGGCGGGTTCTTCCGCCCGATTGGCGCTGATCGAGGCGATCTCCGCCCGCAGGGCCGCCGCCCGCGATTGCAGCGCCTGAACATTGGCGCGGCGTTCCACCAGCATGGCTTGCAGCGAGGCATAGGCAGGGTTCGGCGTGCCACTGGGCGCGGCGCCTTCCGCCACCTGTTGTTGCAATGAGGCGATCTGCTTCTTCAAGGCCACGACATCAGGGTGGCTGTCCGTCAAGCCGCGCGCCTTCATGGAGGCAAGGTTCGACTGCGCCTGCGCAAGTGTGGCGCGCGGGCCGCCAGATCCCGGAGTCACCAGCGTGCGCGGGGTGCTTGCCAATTGGCCGTCCAGCGCTGCCATTGCGCTTTGCGCAGCGGCCAGATCGGCTTCGACGCTGCGCAATTCGGCACGCGAAGCCGAAAGCTGGGCGGAAATGCTCGATGCGCCGCCGATCAGGTCGGGATATTGAGCCTCGAAAGCGAGGCGGCGTTGCTCCGCGTCTTCGAGTTCCTTTTCGCGCTGCGCCAATTGTTGATCGAGGAAGTCGAGCGCACTGCGCATTTCACCCCGCGTGCTGCCGAGATTTTCCTCCCGGAAAATATCGATCATGTGCTGGGCGATTTCCTGTGCGAGCTGCGCATTTTCTGCGTCGGACAGATCCCTGCGTCCGCTGATCGCGGTAATTTCGAAGACATTGTCCGCGTCCCCGACCACGGTAATATCCCTGGAGAGGTCCTCCACTGCCCGTTCCATCTGGGCAGGCGTGGTGATCGTGTCCCCGATCCGGGTGGAGCGGATGACCTTTTCAAGATTTACCGAGCTGGTCAGCGTCTGTCGGACCCGTTCGATATCCTTCTGGCGCCCGCCCGCACCCAGCCCGATCTGGTTGGCCAGCACATCGTCCAGCTGCACGAAAAGCCGGGATTTGGATTCATAACTGTTTGGGATCATCGCGATTGCGAGCCATCCCAGCAGGCACACGCCCCAGGCCACGCCAAGGGCGAGCCACCGGCGGTTCCATACGGACCATAACGCCGCGCGCGCTTCTTCGAGGATCTGGTTCAAGCCCCTGCTCCGCTCAGAACATGCTTTCGGGGATGATGATCACGTCACCCGGCTTCAGCATCACATTGGCCTTGCTGTCGCCCTTCTTCAGCAGATCGTTCAGCCGCAGCGCATATTCCACCTGCTTGCCGGTGCTCTTGTCGAAACGAATCAGCTTGGCGCGGTTGCCACTGGCATATTCGCCCAGACCGCCGACAGCGATCATGGCATCCAGCAGGGTCATATTGGCGCGATAGGGCAGCGAAGCGGGCTTTTCCGATGCGCCGACAATGCGGACCTGCTGGCTGAACGTTCCCGCGAATTCGTTCACGATTACAGTGACGATGGGATCTTCGATATATTGCGAAAGCGCCAGGCGGACGTCTTCCTGCAGCATGGTCGGCGTTTTTCCGACAGCGGGCATGTCGGGCACGAGCGGGGTGGTGATACGGCCATCGGGGCGCACCTGGACCTTCGCGCCCAGCTCGTCATTGCGCCAGACATGGATGGTCAGTTCATCCAGCGGTCCGATCACATATTCCTCGCCCGGGCCTTCCTGCATGGCGACGAAGCTTGCCGGTGCCAGCTCCGGATCGCCGCTGGTGCTGGCGCAGCCCGTCAGGGCAAGGCCGGCAGTCGCCATGACGGCGAGAATATGGGCGGGAATCGTGTTTCGCATCTGATGCGTCCTTGCGGTTTCGAAGGGCGGACGGGGTGCCGCCAGCCTGGATCCACCGCGCTATCTCGCGAAAAAGGGTGAATATTGCGTTAGTCGTCCTGCCTCGAAATGGCCTGAAATACGGGGTTTTTCAGCGCCCGTCCCGAATGGGGACAGCAGCGGGCGAAGCTTTTAAACGAGCAATTCGCGCGCGGGGCCCTGGCCAAGGAAGGCAGATGGGCTGGCGCTGGCACCATAAGCCCCCGCGCAGAAGACAGCGACAAGCTCCCCCACTTCAGCGTGCGGCAGCATGGCCTGGTCCGCCAACCTGTCCAACGGGGTGCACAGACAGCCGACGATATTCGCTTCTTCCACCGGCTCTTCCCCGAACCGGGTCGCTATGGCAGCCGGGTAGTTTCGACGAACCACGGTCCCGAAATTCCCCGATGCCGCCAGTTGATGGTGCAGCCCGCCGTCAGTCACCAGATAGGTCGTGCCGTGGCTTTCCTTCCGGTCGACGATCCTCGTCAGATATACGCCTGCTTCCCCCACCAGATAACGGCCCAGTTCGATCGCGAACTCGGTATTTTCCAGCTCTTCCGGCAGGCTGGCAAAACGTTCCTCCAAGGCAGTACCGATGGCGGTGATATCGAGCGGTTGGTCCCCATTGAAATAGGGAATGCCGAAGCCGCCACCCATATTCAAATGAAGCAGATCGGCGCCGATCTCATTTGCCAGATTTGCGGCCAAAGTCAGAACATTGGCCTGCGTTTCTATGATCGCGTCTGCATCCAGTGCCTGGCTTCCGGTGAAGATGTGCAAACCCCGCCAATCCGCACCGGCGGTAATCACTTCCCGGGCAAGATCCGGCACCTTGGCGGCATCGACTCCGAATGGCTTGGCGCCGCCGCCCATCTTCATGCCCGAACCGCGCAATTCGAAATCGGGGTTGACCCGTATCGCCAGCCGCGGCGTCTTGCCGATCCGATCGCCAATGGCGAAAGCGCGACGAGCCTCACCCACCGATTCCAGATTCAGCGTAATGCCCCCGGCGATCGCGGCTTCCAGTTCCTCGTCCCGCTTTCCCGGTCCGGCAAAACTGATGGCAGCCGGATCTAACCCGGCAGCAAGCGCCATCTTCAACTCTCCGCCAGAAGCGATATCCAGACCGTCCACCAGGCTTCCCATCAATTCAAGAAGTGGTGCGTAAGGATTTGCTTTCATGGCATAATGAATGCGCAACCGCGCGGGCATTGCGCGCCGCAGACTGGCCACGCGTTCCTTCAGCATGGATGATGAATAGACAAAAAGCGGTGTTCCGCCCGCCCGTTCGACCAGGCTGCTCGCGCTCTGGCCGCCAATGGCCAGTTCGCCATCGAGACTATCGAATCCTGCGGGGATCGGGCCTAGCGGTTTCATGCTGCCTCCATCGCTTGCAAGGCGGCACGATCAATCTTGCCATTGGGGTTGAGCGGCATGGCTTCCAGCCAGCGAACCACACGCGGCTGCATGAAATTGGGCAGTTCCCGCTTCAATGCAGCGCGCAAACCATCTTCATCCCCGCTGCCGCGCACGATCAGATGCACAGCCTGCCCCAGCCTTTCATCCGGCACGCCCAATGCAACTGCTTCGGCGACAAGGCCTGTTGCCATGGCTGCGTCCTCGATCTCTTGCGGGCTGATGCGATTGCCGGCGCTTTTGATCATCGCATCCCGCCGGCCGACGAAATAGAGCAGCCCTTCTTCGTCCCGCCGGACGCGATCCCCGGACCAGACGGCCATGCCGCCATATTCGGACATTGCGGGGGCTGGCTTGAACCGTTCCGCCGTTCGTTCTTCATCCTGCCAGTAGCCCTGAGCGACCAGCGGGCCGCAATGGACGAGTTCGCCTTCCTCCCCCGGCTTTGCAAGCTGCCCCTGATCGTCGATCACCAATATCTCCGCAAATGGAATGGCACGGCCCATCGATGTCGGATGCGTATCGACCAGTGCGGGATCGAGGAAGGTGGAGCGGAACGCCTCGGTCAATCCATACATCGGGAAAAGCCGTGCCTGCGGAAACATGGTTCGCAACGCCCTTACCAGATCCACTGTCAGGGCACCGCCGCTATTGGTCAGCCGTCTCAGTGACGTCACGGCGTCCTGGGGCCAGTCCAGTTCGACAAGCTGGACCCACAAGGGCGGGACGGCAGCGAGCGTGGTCACACCATGACGCGCGCATGACTTCGTGACGTCACGCGGGGTCAGGTAATCGAGCGGCACCACGCTGGCCCCGCAATACCAGCTATAGAACAGCTGGTTCTGTCCGTAATCGAAACTGAGCGGCAGGACAGCGAGCGTCACGTCATCCGCTTCCATCCCGAGATAGCTGGCCACGCTGGCCGCTCCGAGCCACATATTGGCATGGCTCAGCATCACGCCCTTCGGCCGCCCGGTTGATCCGCTGGTATAGAGAATCGCGGCCAGATCGGATGGATCGGCGCAGGACGGGGCAAGCATTTTCTCGGCAGAGGCGACTTCGGAAAGGGCAGTATCCTCACCCAGAGGCAAGCAATCGACCGGAAGATCGCCGTCCTCCAGCGTGGCGAGGCGGGCCGGCGTGCCGATCAGCAATTTCGCACCGCTATCAGCAAGTATATGCGCGACCTGCGCCCGCTTGAGCAGCGGATTGACCGGCACATGCACCAGCCCCGCCCGCGCGGCGGCGAGCGGCAGCAGGCAAGTGAGTTCTCCCTTTGCTGCCCAGCTGGCGATCCGCGCACCCCTTTCCGGCACGCGGTCGGCCAGCCAACCGGCCAGCAAAGCGACACGCCTTCTTAAGTCCTTCCAGCTAAGCGTCGCCTTGCGCAGGACCAGCGCCGGATCTTCATCACGCCCGCATTCGGTCAGATGGTCGATGGGGCGTGGCAGGGGATCGGGCGTTATCGGCATGGACTCCAGGGGAATAATGGCTGTGACCGCGGTCAGCTATCACGACACCGTTAACGATCTGCAAGGGCTGCCATTCACTGCGTCAGGCCCATTCAGCCGGCCGGAATGGTTCGCCCTGCTGGAAGCATCGGGCGCAAGGCCGGTAATAGCGCTGGCGCGTGATGGTGACGATGCAGTCGCCCTGCCCCTGATGCAGCAAGGTTCCGGGCTGGACATTCTCACAAACTGGTACGCCTTTACCTGGACCGATCTGGCCACGAACCATGTCCGGCGGGAAGCATTGCTGGGCGATCTCGCCCGCTCGCTTGCCACCCGGGCGAGCCGCATCACCCTGTCAAAGCTGCCTGACGAGGACGGCACGGCAAGCAGGTTTGAACGCGCGTTCCGCAAGGCAGGCTGGACGGTCTTTCGCGAGATTTGCGATACCAATCATATCCTCACCCTCGCCGGGCATGATTATGCCGATTATCTTGCCGGCAGGCCGGGCAAATTGCGCACCACGCTGAAGCGCAAGGCGAAGAAAGTCGAAGTCGAAATTCTCGAACATTTCGATGCAGATGGCTGGGCATCTTACGAATATGTCTATGGTCATAGCTGGAAGCCCGAAGAAGGCGATCCCGCCCTGCTGCGCCGCTTCGCGCAACAGGAAGGCGCCGCTGGCCGTATTCGCCTGGGTCTTGCCCGCCATGATGGCGAAGTGATTGCCGCGCAGTTCTGGACGGTGGAAAACGGCACGGCCTATATCCACAAGCTGGCCCATCTCGAAAGTGCGAAGCCTTTATCGGCCGGCACCACGCTTACGGCCGCCTTGTTCCGGCATGTGATCGATCGCGATCACGTGGAGAAGGTGGATTTCGGCACGGGCAACGATCCCTACAAGGCTGACTGGATGGAGGAGACGCGGCCCCGTTACCGCCTGACCTGCATGCGTGCGGGCGATCCGCGAAACTGGCCCGCAATCGCCAGGTCCATGCTCCGCAAGCTTGTTTCCGGCGAACGCGCTGGCTAGGGCAGACGAAGAAGCACGTGTCATGACTTCCCAAGGGGCCGTAAACCCGATGACTGCCGATAGTTGCGCCTTCCAGAGCGCTGATCCGATCCTGCGAGAAGTCCTGCGGGACGTGCTGGGCCTGACGCAGGAGCGTGTTGCCGAATTTGACGCCGATACCGGCTTGTTCGGGCATCTTCCGGAACTCGATTCCATGGCTGTCGCCGGTCTGCTGACGGAAATCGAAGACAGGCTCGACATCGTGATCGAAGATGATGATGTCGATGGCGACATGCTGGAAACCTATGGGGCGCTGTTGAGCTTCGTCGAAGCCAAGCGCAAGCAAGGTTGACGGGCCGAACGTGATTGCCGCCTGGCCATCGCCCAGCGGCGGAGAAGAATATGCGGTTGTCTTTGACGGCAACCGCGACAGGCGGTTGCTGATCCTCCCGGCGCTGTTCGATGAAAGCAACAAGCTTCGGCATTTCACTGTTGAAGTGATGCGGCTGCTCGATGCGGCGGGTATGGATTGCTTCCTGCCCGACCTGCCCGGCTGCAATGAGAGCGTTGCGCCCTTGCCGGAACAGACGCTGGATAGCTGGCGCAATGCCGCCCAAGCCGCCGCCAGCCATTTTCGCGCGACATATGTGCTTGCCATTCGTGGAGGCGCGCTGGCCGCACCCCCCGGCCTCCCAGGCTGGCGCTATGGCGCGGTCAAGGGGGAGGCTCTGCTGCGGGCCATGCTTCGCGCCCGTGTGCTGGCAAGCCGTGAAGCCGGGATGGAGGAAAGCCGGGAGGAGTTGCTGGAACGCGGGAAAGCGGAAGGTCTGCAACTTGCCGGATATCGCCTTGGCCCCGAAATGATCCGCCAATTGCAAGGCGCGCTTCCCGCCGACCTTGTCGATGTTGCCCAGAATGAACTGGGCGCCCCCGGCCTGTGGTTGCGCGCGGAGCCGGACCATAATCCGGAACAGGCAAGCGCACTGGCCGATCTTCTGGCAAGGAATCAGTCAGAATGAGCCGGCGCCATATCCAGTTTGCCTGCGAGACGGAGCAACTTCTCGGAACGCTGGACGATGCACCGGGGACCACGGGCCTGCTCATGGTCACGGGCGGCAATGAAACCCGCGCGGGCGCGTTTTCCGGGCAGGCGCAACTGGCCGCCCGTATCGCATCGGCCGGCCACCCCGTCTTCCGCTTCGATCGGCGCGGCGTGGGTGACAGCAGCGGAAAGAATGGCGGCTTCCGCGAAAGCGGGCGGGACATCGCCGCCGGTTTCGCGGCCTTTTTCCAGGAACGGCCAGACATGACGCGGGTGGTCGGCTTCGGCAATTGCGATGCAGCCAGCGCGCTGATGCTGTTTAGCGGTGGGGGATGCCATTCGCTCGTCCTCGCCAATCCGTGGACCTTTGAAGAAGATGATGGCGCGCTTCCGCCCGAAGCGATCCGCGCGCGCTATGCCGAAAAGCTAAGGAACCCGCGTGAACTGCTCCGCCTGTTGGGCGGCAAGGTATCCATTTCCAAACTGGCAGGGGGCGTGCTGCGCGCCATGCGCCCCGCCCCGCCGCCGACCAATCTGGCCCAGGAAATAGCCAGCGGGCTGGAAGCTTTTGACGGGCCGGCCCGCATCCTTCTGGCCGGTCGGGACCGCACGGCCCGCGCTTTTCTTGGCGTGTGGAACGCCGATGATCCGCGGCTTTCAATCCGACCGGACGCGGATCATGCCTTCTCGGACCAGGGATCGCGCGACTGGCTCTTCGCCCATTTGCTGGAAGCGCTAGCGTAGGAACAGGCTGGCCAGTTCCACATGGGTGGACCAGCGAAACTGCCCGACGGGGCGCAATTCGGCCAGCCTGAAACCGGCATCCATCAGGATTCTGCCATCGCGGGCCCAGCTGGAAGGGTTGCAGCTGATATAGGCTATCCGGGAAACGCCGCTTTGCGCCAATTGTTCGATCTGGCTGCGCGCCCCGGCACGAGGCGGATCGAGCAGGACACCGTCAAAGCCTTCCAGTTCTTTCGCGCGCATCGGGTTGCGGAACAGGTCGCGATGCACGGCCTCTACCGGCAAACGCGCCCGGCCCGCGGCCGAACGGCAGGCCAGAAAGGCATCGCGCGCCGCCTCCGCCGCGATCACTCGCGACGATCCAGCCAGAGCAAAGGCAAAGGTGCCCAGACCGGCGAACAGGTCCGCCACATTGGCGCATCCGCCCAGCCAGTCCCGCGCAGCCGCGGTCAAGGCTGCCTCCCCATCGGGCGTGGCCTGCAGAAATGCACCGGCCGGATAATCGACCGGCACATTGGAAAGGGTCACCGTGACCGGGTCCGGTTCCCAGAAAACTTCCGGGCCATAGCCCTGGTCCAGCATCAGCCGGGCCAGACCCTTGTCGCGGCAGAAATCGAGAAGCGCCTCGGTTTCTTCCAGGCCGCCTAGCTCCAGCCCCTTGATCGAACAATCGACGCCCTGATCGCACCGGACAAGTTCGATCTCCAGCGCATAGCGTCCCTTGCGCCGCCCCAGCATCACCCGGAGCGGTTCGACCATGGCGAAAAGTTCGGGCGCCAGGACATGGCATTCGCGCATATCCACGACGCGATGCGATCCCGCTTCATTGAAACCGATAACTGGCCGGCCGCCGCCATTGATGGCGCGCAATGTGGCGCGCCTGCGGCTGCGCGGTGGGGAGAGGTGCGGCGGATATACTTTCTCCGCCTCCATCCCCTGCCCATGTGCAGCCAGAACCACCCGGTCGCGCACGAAATCGCCCAGCGTCTCCTCGTCGAAATGCTGCAACTGGCATCCGCCGCATTTTCCGAAATGGCGGCAGGGCGGCGCAACGTGATGCGGCCCTTCGCGCAAACTGCCATCAGCCAGCAACAGATCGCCGGGCGCGGCCATGGCCACATGTTTGCCGGACGCGGTAACGCCGTCGCCCTTGGCGGCGACGCGCAGGATTTCTTCAGTTTCACTCACAGGCAGGCCGCGTAGGCGCCTGCGAGGGATCTGACCAGATCGGAAGGTGTGAAAACCGGGCCTGCCTGATGCGCAGCTTCTCCATGCAACCAGATTGCCTGCGCTGCGGCATCGACCGGCGCGGCACCATTGGCCAGCCTGCTGGCAATCAGCCCCGCCAGCACATCCCCGGTCCCCGCCGTGGAGAGCCAGCTTGGCGCGGGCCGTGCGATTCGCAATTCGCCATCCGGGGCGGCGACCAGCGTATCGGGCCCTTTTGCCGCCACAACCGCACCCGATTTGCGGGCGAGTTCATGCAGGTGGCCAATGCGGTCTTCCCCCTCAATCCCAAAGGCAGAAAACAGCTGCGCCAGTTCGCCCGAATGCGGCGTCAGGATCAACGGAGCCGTGCGTGCCGCCAGCATGGCGGGCCGCAACAGTACCAGCGCATCGGCATCGAGCACGGTTGGCAAATCCCTGGCGAGCACAGCGGAAAGACGGTGCTGCGCCGCATCGTCTCGCGTCAGTCCCGGCCCCACCAGAAGCGCGGCGATCCTTCTATCCGCCAGGGCATGTTCGAGCGGTGAAGTATCGATTACCAATTCATCCGGCGCGCATTGCGGGTGGTGATCCGCGAACAGCTTAATATAGCCCGCTCCGCCATGTGCAGCCGCGCGGCACGCCAGCATGGCCGCCCCCGGCATGGCCCCGCCGACGATTGCGAGAAGGCCGCGCGTATATTTATGCGCATCCCGCGCTGGTGTGGGGAGATGTGGGCGACGGATCATGGTGCCGGCATCGGCCACCCTGCCAATTCCGATATCGACGAGACGCCTTTCCCCCATGGCCTGCATGGCGGGCATCAGCCAATGGGCATATTTCCACGCGCCGAGCGAAATGGTGAGGTCATAATCAGGCAGGCCGTCATTCAATGGCTGGCCGCTATCGCTTTCGATCCCGCTGGGCAGGTCGATCGCCACACGCGTGGCATGGTCTTCCGCCAGGCGGCAAACCAGTGCGGCAAGTTCATCTGAAAGCGGCCGCCCCAGCCCGCTGCCGAAAAGGCAATCGACGAATACACCGCCCTTGCCCATTTCTGCGAATGGACCGTGATAGGCAGCTCTTGCCGCGCGCGCCGCATCGGTCGCCGGCTCCAGCGGCGCGACAATTGACACCGGCAAGCCGCGACGCAGCAATTCCCGTGCGATTACATAGCCATCGCCGCCATTATTGCCGGGGCCGCACAACACGGTGACGCTGCGGCCACCAGCCACGCGCCAGACCCATTCAGCGGCGCCTTTCCCGGCGCAATCCATCAGGCTTTCAACAGTTTCGCCGCCGTCGATCAGCGACTGTTCGGCGGCGCGCATTTGCGCAACGCTCAAGACCTGGTCAATCGCCGCCATGGCCGCCAATCGTCGCGGGCAGGCGATATTTGTCTGCCCCGACGCTCACTTCTATTCCATTGTCCAGCAGGCTGATCCGGGCCGGTTCGGCACCGTCCGCAGTGGCCACGCCATTCCCATCCGCCAGCACTTCGAACCGGCGGAACCCGCCATCGGGATGGCGCAGCACGAGCATCAATCGGCCATCTTCTATCCGGCGCTCCACGCCGCATTGCCGCTCGAACCCGGCAGCGCCGCCGAGTGCACATTCGATCATGGAAGCGGGATCGCCCGATGCCCCGTCAGCCGCGCCGGAACAGGCGCCCAGCGCGCCCAGCAGGCCGGGCGCGAGCAAACGCATCAACGGGCGACCCTGATCTGGCTGACATCGCGCACGGCGCCGCGCGCCGCGCTGGTGGTCATCGCCGCATAGGCCTGCAGCGCGGCGGATACCTTGCGCTGCCGCGGCTTGGCGGGCTGCCAGGCGGCGTCGCCCTTCGCTTCCATTGCTGCCCTGCGCGCGGCCAGTTCCTCTTCGGAAATGGCAAGCTTGATGGTGCGACCGGGAATGTCGATTTCGATCGTGTCCCCATCCTGAACCAGCCCGATCGTGCCGCCTTCCGCCGCCTCTGGCGAAACGTGGCCGATGGAAAGGCCGGATGTTCCGCCGGAAAAGCGGCCATCGGTGATCAGCGCGCAGGCGGCGCCCAAACCCTTCGATTTGAGATAGCTGGTCGGATAGAGCATTTCCTGCATGCCCGGCCCGCCGCGCGGCCCTTCATAACGGATCACCACGACATCGCCCGCCACGACCTGATCGGTCAGGATCGCGGTAACGGCGGCATCCTGGCTTTCAAAAACCTTGGCCGGGCCGGTGAATTTGAGGATGGAATCATCCACGCCAGCGGTTTTCACGATACAGCCATCCAGCGCGATATTCCCCGAAAGCACGGCCAGCCCGCCATCCTTGCTGAAAGCATGATCGGCGGAACGGATCACGCCATTTTCCCGGTCCAGATCCAGCGATTCCCAACGGCGGGACTGGCTGAAAGCCGTCTGCGTGGGGACACCGCCCGGCGCGGCGGCATAGAATTCATGCACCTTGTTGTTCTGTGTGCGGCCGATATCCCAGTCTTCCAGCGCGTCCGCCATGGTCGGGCTATGCACTGTGGGCAGCGCGGTATTGAGCAGGCCGGCTTTCTCCAGCTCGCCCAGGATCGACATGATACCGCCCGCGCGGTGCACATCTTCCATGTGCACATCGGATTTTGCGGGCGCGACCTTGCACAGCACGGGCACCTGACGCGACAGCTTGTCGATATGTTCCATGGTGAAATCGACACCTGCTTCCTGCGCAGCGGCAAGCAGATGCAGCACCGTATTCGTGGAACCGCCCATGGCGATATCCAGCGACATGGCGTTCTGGAAAGCATGGAAGCTGGCGATGGAACGCGGCAGCACGCTTTCGTCGTCTTCCTCGTAATATCTCTTCGCCAGCGTCACCACCAGGCGGCCGGCACGTTCGAACAATTGCTGCCGGTCGGAATGGGTTGCCAGTTGCGAGCCATTGCCCGGCAGGGAAAGGCCCAGCGCTTCCGTCAGGCAGTTCATGGAATTGGCCGTGAACATACCGGAACAGGATCCGCAGGTGGGACAGGCCGAGCGTTCGATGGTCTCGACTTCCTCGTCCGTCATCTTGTCATCGGCGGCGGCAACCATGGCATCCACCAGATCCAGCGCGACTTCCTTGCCCCGCAGCTGGACCTTGCCCGCTTCCATCGGGCCGCCGGATACGAAGACGACCGGAATGTTCAGCCGCATCGCCGCCATCAGCATTCCGGGCGTGATCTTGTCGCAATTGGAAATGCAGACCATCGCATCGGCGCAATGGGCATTGACCATATATTCCACGCTATCGGCGATCAGGTCACGGCTGGGCAGGCTGTAGAGCATGCCGTCATGGCCCATGGCGATCCCGTCATCGACGGCGATAGTGTTGAATTCCTTCGCCACGCCGCCTGCTGCTTCTATCTCGCGCGCGACGAGCTGGCCCAGATCCTTCAAATGGACATGCCCCGGCACGAACTGGGTGAAGCTGTTCACCACGGCGATAATCGGCTTGCCGAAATCCCCGTCCTTCATGCCCGTCGCGCGCCAGAGGCCGCGCGCGCCGGCCATGTTGCGGCCGTGGGTGGAAGTGCGTGAACGATAGGCAGGCATGTTTTGTTTTCCGCTGGATTGAAAATTGGAAATATTGTTTCCGCGGCCCACTATAACAGATGGGCTTGCAGTCGAAGCATAAATTGCAGGAAAGGCAGAGCCGCCTATTCCAGTTCCTGTGCCACACGCCCGGCTATATCGGCGATCATCGCCGCCCAGCGGGCCTGCCCTGCTTCATCCTCGATCAGATCGTTGCGCAATTCGATGGCGAGATAGGGCCGGCCATGCGCTTCTGCATGGCGGTTCATCGTGGCATTGAGCAGCCGGCCCGAATAAGGTTCGTTATCACCTACTTTCACGCCCTGCGCGGCGAACAGGCGAAGCGCATGCTGCGCGGCGCGATCATCCTGGTTGTAGAGTATGCCGATTTCCCACGGCCGGGCCTGCGCATCACTTTCCAGCGCGGGGGTGAAGCTGTGGATCGACAGGATCAGGCCCGGCTCCGCAGCGTCCAGCCATTCGGCCATCGCCTGGTGATAGGGGATGTAATAATCGCGGATCCGCCTTTCCCGGTCGGCGCCGATATTGCCCGGGATCAGGTGCCCGTCACTCATTTCCGGGATCAGGCCGGGAGAATCCTCTTCCCGGTGAAGATCGATCACGAGCCGGCTGATGCAGGCGAGATGGGCCGGGATATCATGGCGGCGGGCAAGCCGTTCGGTAACGCCGGCAGCGCCGATATCCCATGCGATATGCTTTTCCATCAATTCTGCCGGGACACCCAGTTCGATCCCGTCAGGCACATGGTTGGAAGCATGATCGCACACCGCGACAATGCCGCCTTTATGCGGCGTGCCGATCTGTTCGAACAGCAATTCGCTCATCGCAGGGATCCTTGCATCTGCCACCAGTCCTTGTGCTCCAGAGCCAGCTTTTCCGAGGCTTCGCGCATGACGTCATGGCTGCTATACGTCGCAAAACAGGTCGCGCCCGATCCACTCATCCGGACCAGATCGGCGCCGGTATCTTGCAGAACCTCCAGCACATCGGCGATCTGCGGACATTGCGATATCGCCGGGGCTTCCAGATCGTTCCGGCCTTCCTGTGCGATCCGCGATACCGGGCCATCGGGCAGCGGCCCTCTATCCTGGCCATCCCAGGCCTTGAACACCGGCCCGGTGGATAAAGCTATGCGCGGATTGACCAGCAGAACCGCCTTGCCGGCCAGATCGTTTTCCACCGGTTCAAGCTCGGTACCCGTGCCCCGGCCAATGCAGGTCCTGCTGGCCACGCAGGCGGGCACATCGGCCCCAAGCCGTGCCGCGCGCTGATGCCAGTCATCCGGCAATCCATATGCCTCGCCGATCAGGCGGAAAACCGCACCCGCATCGGCAGAGCCACCGCCCAGCCCCGCCGCCACGGGCAGGTTCTTTTCCAGCTCGATCGCAAGCCCATCACCATGAGGCAGCGCAGTCAGTGCCTGTAAAACAATATTGCCAAACGGGTCAGTAAGTTGGTCGGCAAACTCGCCGGTAATTCTCAGTTCGTCCCGCTGCGCGCTGCGCGCCACGAGCCGGTCGCCCGCATCGACAAAGGCGAACAGGCTCTCCAGCTCGTGATAACCATCATCCCTCCGCCGCCGCACATGCAGCGCCAGGTTTATCTTGGCATAGGCTGTTTCGGTCAGGCGCAAGCGATGATGCTCACATATTCGGGTAATTGGGGCCGCCGCCGCCTTCGGGCGTGACCCATTCGATATTCTGCGTCGGATCCTTGATGTCGCAGGTCTTGCAGTGGACGCAGTTCTGCGCGTTGATCACCAGCTTCGGATCGCCTTCTTCCACGCCGGTAAACTCATAGACGCCTGCCGGGCAATAGCGTGCCTCCGGCCCGGCATAGAGCGGCCAGTTGATCCGTTCCGGAACTGTGGGATCCTTCAGCACGAGGTGACATGGCTGGTCCTCCTCGTGATTGGTGCCGGAAAGGAAGACCGAGGAAAGGCGATCGAAACTGAGCGCGCCATCGGGCTTGGGATAGTCGATCGGCTGATAGAGGTCGGCCCGGCGCGTGGATTCCGCATCCGTGTGATGCTTCATGGTCAGCGGCAGGCGGATCTTCAATGTCCGCAGCCACATATCGGCCCCGGCCAGCAATGTGCCGATGGCGCCGCCGAATTTCGCGACCAGCGGCTGCGCATTCTTCACCAGTTGCAGCTCGTCCGCGATCCAGCTTGAACGCAGCGAGCTATCATATTCGGAAAGCTCGTCTTTCTCGCGCCCGGCTGCCACTGCCGCACCGATTGCGTCAGCGGCCAGCATACCGCTCTTCATCGCAGTATGCGTGCCCTTGATGCGCGGGACGTTCACGAAACCGGCCGAACAGCCGATCAGGGCCCCGCCAGGGAAGGCCAGTTTCGGCACGCTCTGCCAACCGCCCTCATTGATCGCCCTTGCGCCATAGGCCACGCGCTTGCCCCCTTCGATCACCGCGCGGATTGCCGGATGATGCTTCCAGCGCTGGAATTCCTGGAAGGGCGAGACATAGGGATTTGCGTAATCCAGCGCGGTCACGAAGCCGAGCGCGACCTGCCCGTTGGCCTGGTGGTAGAGAAAGCCCCCGCCCCAGGTTTCGCTTTCAGAAAGCGGCCAGCCCTGCGTGTGGATGACCCGGCCGGGTTCATGCCGTTCGGCCGGAATATCCCACAACTCCTTGATCCCAAGCCCATAAACCTGCGGCTCACAATCGGCCTCCAGGTCAAAATGGCTCTTCATCCGCTTGGTCAGATGGCCCCGCGCCCCTTCGGCGAAGAGTGTGTATTTGGCATGCAGCTCCATCCCCGGCTCATAATCGCCTTTCCGAGATCCGTCTGAGGCGATGCCCATATCCTGCGTCGCGACGCCCATCACCGCGCCAGCTTCGTCAAACAGCACTTCGGATGCCGGGAATCCGGGGAAAACCTGCACGCCCATTTCTTCCGCACGTTCAGCCAGCCAGCGGCAGAGATTGCCCAGCGATCCGGTATAATTGCCATCGTTGGACATGAGCGGAGGCATGGTCAGATGCGGCATGGAAATCTTGCCGTTCCGGCTCAGCACCCAATGGTGATTTTCCGTAACCGGCACCTGCGCCAATGGGCAGGTTTCGCGCCATTCTGGCAGCAATTCATCCAGTGCGCGCGGATCAACCACGGCGCCGGAAAGGATATGCGCCCCGACTTCGGAACCCTTTTCCAGAACCACGACTTCAAGCGCTTCGTCGATCTGTTTCAGCCGGATTGCGGCAGCCAGGCCGGCCGCCCCCGCGCCAACAATCACCACATCGACAGGCATGGATTCACGTTCGCTCATGTCAGGCGCTCATTTTTTGCTATGACTTATAACAACCTTGGACTTGATCGCTGCCGGTCGGCAGGTCAAGACCCGCAAGGAAACACGCATGGAAGATCGCCTTTCTCCCTCTCTCGCCGACAGCATATCCGCCGCAATGGATTGGTGGCGCGATGCCGGCGTGGATTGCAGCTTCGAGGATGAGCCGCAAGCCTGGCTTGCCGATCCGGTGGAAAGTGAACGCGCAGAAGCTCCGTCGGCTCCCAATCGGCCCAAGCCCAAGCCCGAAGCCGCGCCGGTTCCGAAAATCGGTGGCGATGGTGGCAATTGGCCGCAGGATCTTGCCGCCTTCCGCAATTGGTGGCTGGAAGAACCGAGCCTTGATCTAAGGGCTGCAACGCCCCGGATTGCCATGCGCGGCCCCGCCGATGCACCGCTGATGATACTTGTTCCCATGCCGGAAGCGGAAGACACCGAAATCCTGTTTTCCGGCCCGCAGGGTATGCTGATGAATTCCATGGTGCAGGCCATGGGTTTTGCGCCGGATGCGGTGTGCCTTGCCGCCGCTCTGCCCCGGCACATGCCGGTGCCCGACTGGGCTGGCCTGTCCGATGCGGGATTGGGCGAAATATTGCGCCATCTTGTCGCGCTGGCCAGGCCGGAGCGGCTGCTGGTGCTCGGCCGCAGCATTCCACCGCTCTTCGGGCACAATCCGGCGCAGGACTCTCCCCAAGGATTCCAAATACCTATTGATTCCGGTCCCGTGCCAGCAATGGTCGGTTACGCGCCAGAACGGTTGTTGCAACAACCGCGCCTGCGAGCCGGCCTGTGGCGACGCTGGCTCGAATGGACGGATCACGGATCGCAATGAAAACACTGATTTCTGCCCTGGGCGTCGCGACAGTCGCATTCGCGGCATTTCCTGCCGAAGCGCGCAGCAGCCGCGAATATTTTGTCGCCCATGCGGTCGGCCACGCCGCGCCTCGCCAGCTGAGCCAGGCCGATCACGCATATTACACGGAAGTTTTCGACCAGATCGACCGGCAGAACTGGGACCGGGTGAAGGAATTGCTGGCCCAGCGCGATGACGGGTTGCTGCAACGCGTTGCAGAAGCGGAATTCTACCTGGCGGGCAATTCTCCCCGTGTCGAACTGCCGCAAATCCTGGACTGGCTGCAACGGGGCCGCAACCTGCCGCAGGCCGCGCAGATGGGCCGGCTCGGCCTCGCCCGCGGTGCCGCCGAACTGCCCCGACTCCCGGCGGAGAATGCCCTTTATTCGCGCAATGGCAGCCCCAAACGCGTCAAGCCGCGCTCTGTCGACGATGGCACCATGCCCGACAATGTGCGCAGCCAGATCCTTGATCGCATCGTCAATGACGATCCCGACGGGGCACGCCAATTGCTCGACGGGATCGACGGCGCGCTGAGCGGGGAAGCCCGCGCCGAATGGCGCCAGCGCGTCGCGTGGAGCTATTACATCGAAAACCGGGATGAAGCTGCACTGGCCATGGCCAGTGCCGTTTCGGCCGGCAAAGGCGCCTGGGTGGCAGAGGGTGATTGGGTTGCCGGTCTTGCCGCATGGCGCCTTGGCGATTGCGGGATTGCCAGCGATGCCTTCCAGCGCGCGGCCTATGGCGCAGTCAATCCGGAACTGCGTGCCGCGTCCTATTACTGGGCGGCGCGGTCCGCCCTGCGTTGCCGCGAGCCTGACAAGAGCGCCGATTTCCTGCGCCATGCGGCCCAGGCGGACGAGACATTGTACGGCATGCTGGCGGCCGAACAACTCGGCATGGAACTTCCGGCGCGTCTCGCCCATTCCGATTTTTCCGATGCGGACTGGCGCCGGATCGGCGGCATAGAAAACGTCCGCATCGCCATCGCCCTGTCAGAAATCGGGCGGGATCGGCTTTCAAGCGAAGTATTGCTGCATCAGGCCAGGCTGGGCGATCCGGCCGATTACGGGCCGCTGTCTCGCCTCGCTCGTGATCTCGGCATGCCTTCGACGCAGCTCTATATGGCTTACAACGCGCCCAATGGCGGAGAGCCGGACCCATCATCCTATTACCCCACCCCGAAATGGGAGCCTGTAACGGGCTGGAGGGTCGATCCCGCGCTGGCCTATGCCCACACCCTTCAGGAATCGAACTTCCGCGCCAATGCGATCAGTCCGGCAAATGCGCAGGGGCTTATGCAGATCACGCCGATCACGGTGCGCGAACATGCCGGCCGCCTGGGCCTCAGCGCCAGCCAGGTCGATATTCTCGATCCTGGATACAATCTCGCTTTCGGTCAGCAAAACCTTGAAATGCTGAGAGATCAATCGGCCACAAGGGGCGCGTTGCCCAAGATCATGGCGGCCTATAATGCCGGGCTTTCCCCGGTCACGCGCTGGAACAGCGAGATCAACGATCAGAACGATCCATTGTTGTACATGGAATCGATTCCCTATTGGGAAACGCGCGGCTATGTCGCCATCGTCATGCGAAATTACTGGATGTATCAGCGGCAGGCCCATGCGCCATCGGATAGCCGCGTGGCACTGGCACAGAACGACTGGCCGAAATTCCCCGATGCCGATGGAGATAACCGCAATGGCGGCCGCGTCTATTTGTCGGCAGGTGCGCAATAATGGCGATTGATGAAAGCAGGCAGTTCAAGCCGATCAATATCGCATTGCTGACCGTGTCGGATACGCGCGGACCGGATGAAGATACGTCGGGCGATCTGCTGGCCGCCAGGATAGAGGCTGCCGGCCACAAGCTGGCGGACCGCGCAATCCTGCGGGACGATGCCGATCTGATAACGGCCAAGCTGAATGAATGGATCGAAAATCCCGATGTCGATGCCGTGATCTCCACCGGGGGACCGGGCTGACCGGGCGCGACGTAACGCCGGAAGCGCTCGACCGCGTGAAGGAGAGGGACATCCCCGGCTTTGGCGAATTGTTCCGCTGGATCAGTTACAACACGATCGGCACCAGCACAGTTCAATCGCGGGCCTGCGCCGTGGTGGCACGTGGCACCTATGTCTTTGCCCTGCCCGGCTCCAACGGCGCGGTTAAGGATGGCTGGGACAATATTCTGGCCGAACAGCTGGATGCCCGAAACCGGCCCTGCAACTTCGTGGAATTGATGCCCCGCCTTCGGGAAAAATAGCTACAGGGCGATCGACGCCCAGTTGCCCCGAGCTTTTGTTCTTGCTATGTTCCTATTATGGAACGTCGCAAGGAGCCTGCGATTCATGGACGAGGAGCGCAATCGGCGCATGTCCCGCAGCGCTTCGGCCTGGCCAATCGCGAAGCCGATGGCGACTGGCGAGATGCGATGGAGGCGCTGGACGGCCCCCCGGTAAAGTTGCGCACGAGCGTGACGGAGGAATTTCCGAAGACCATCCTCAGCTTCAACCAATCGCCGGATATCGCCTTCGACCGTTCGATCAACGCCTATCGCGGCTGCGAGCATCTTCCCGACAGTTATGTAGCAATAACTTCAACGAGTTAGATAGTTTTGGACTTCAAACCAAATGACTGCTTTGGCTCATCCTGCGGAAAAAGCTGCCTTTCAGCTTACGACCCGATTGCGGACATTCGCTTAGTCCGACAATGTCGGCCAATGTGGCTTCGAGTTCATGTTGCAGAGTGGCAGACGCCCTACCGCCAGTTGGTCTACTGGTTCATCGCCGCTTTAGCCTGCTTCGTAGCTACGTCGACGGCTTTATGGTTCGGCGGATTTATCGGAGTTCCTTTCGCTTTTCTCGCTGCGTTCGCCCTAGCCGTCGGTTGGCTCATCCTTCTACTGCTAAGCTTGAAGGTTGCTTGGGTTCGGCGGGACCGACCTAAGCAGGCGTTGTGCGCAGGAGCAGCACCGCTCGGAGCAATCGGATTGGCTCTCGCATTTGCATTGCCAGTCATGTGGGCTGTTGCCTGGACCTTTGACTGGGCCTCCTTCCTCAACAACCGCTCGGACTATGAAGAGGTGGTCCGCCTTGCACGGGAAGGGCGGTTTGACGCCAAAGTGCGAGAGTATCAAGAGCACGATGGAACCACGTTCATGCTCGATGAGGGTCCGCCACGTCGAGTGGCCTTTCCAATGCCCGGAGGGTTCCTCGATAACTGGTCGGGAGTCATTTACGATCCGACTGGAGAGGTCATGTTGGCGGACGGCTTTGATTCAGAAACCGGTGAATTCGCGGCACCGGAGCGGATTACCAAGCTGTTTTACGGTGACATAGTTTCCTGTCGGCACATGCTGGGCAGCTTCTACAACTGCTCTTTCACCTGACTTCTGCTTCCCACCCAAATAATGGACGCTCGATGAGTTTGAACGAGCGCCTGTAAGCGGACATTGCTCTCCGCGCGACTCCTCACTGATCTGGATCGACAAGCCGCTCTGTTCTTAATATGTTCCGGCAATGGAATACACCAAAGGCAGAGGTGCAGCCTCCAATCGCGCCAGCGAGCGCTTCGGATTACCGGCGCATCATCAAGACGGCGAATGGCGTGAAGAGCGAGAGGCCGTGGATGGCCCTTCCATGGCTGCATCTACTGCCGTCACGGAACTGCACCCGAAGACAATTCTCTCGTTTAATCAGTCGCCTGACATCCTTTTCGACCGCTCAATTAACCCTTTTGTGGGCTGCGAACATGGCTGCATCTATTGCTTTGCCCGCCCTAGCCATGCCTATCACGATCTTTCTCCGGGCCTGGATTTCGAGACGAAGCTTTTTGCCAAGCCCGATGCGGCCCGCCTTTTGCGTGAAACCCTGGCCCGGCGCCGATATCGCCCGCGTCCCATAGCCATGGGGACCAATACGGATCCCTATCAGCCGATCGAAAGCCGTTACCGGATCACCCGGGAAATCCTGGAAATCTGCCTCGAAACTCGCCATCCGGTCACCATCACGACCAAGTCGGACCGCGTGCTGCGCGATCTGGATCTGCTCGTGCAATTGGCGGAACGGCAATTGGTCGCAGTCGCTTTATCCGTCACGACCCAGGACCCCCGGCTTTCCGGCCTGCTCGAACCGCGCGCCTCTTCCCCGGCAAAGCGGATGGCGGCGCTTGCCCGGCTGGTGCAGGAAGGAGTGCCTGCCCATTGTTCGGTCGCTCCGGTCATTCCCGCCATTACCGATTGCTTCATGGAAGAGATCCTGCAGCAGGCCGGCGATGCGGGGGTGAAATCCGCCGGCTGGATCGCCCTGCGCCTGCCGCATGAAGTGGCCCCTCTGTTTCGCGAATGGCTGAGCGTCCATTTCCCGGATCGCGGGGACAAGGTGATGTCCATTGTCCGTTCCATGCGCGGCGGCAGGGACAATGATCCCCGGTTCATCTCCCGCATGAGGCCGCGCGGCGTATGGGCGGAATTGTTCCGCAGCAGGTTCCGCATCGCCCGCAAACGTGCCGGCATGGGCCGGCCTAGGTTCGAGCTGGATTGCAGCCAGTTCCGCCGTCCGCAAGATGGTGTACAGATGCAACTCATCTAGATTTTCCGCACGTAATAGCCCGGTCACATTCATATAGCAGGAACCAAACGCCGCATTCGGCGTCTATGGGGCCCAGGCGCACGGAATGCGCACGGTTCGGTAAGCCTTGAGAAAGGCACCCGACACGAGGAGGAAAGATTGAGGAAACTGGTAATCGGCCTCGCCACCGCCACTGCGGTTGTTGCGACGCCTGCTGTCGCTCGCGATGGTCAGCTTTATACCGGCATCGAAGGGGGCATCCTGTTCCCTGAACAGCTGGATCTGGAAGATGATGCGGACGACAGCATTTTCGTCGAAGGCAATAATGGCTGGGAAGGCGATGTCCTGCTCGGTTATGACTTCGGCATGTTCCGCCTGGAAGCGGAAGGCGGATATAAGTCCTACGGCACGGAACAGGTAATTTCGAACGCTGCGGGCATCCCCGGCATTGAAGAGCCGCTCGTGCTCGGAGCATATGATTCGATCAACAGCAGCGACGTTTCCGTGTGGAGCGGCATGGTCAACGGCCTGCTCGACTTCGGTGGCGAAAAGGGTGTCGGCTTGTCGCTCGGTGGCGGCATCGGCATCGCGTCGGTCAAATCGAAGATCGCAACCACGGTTGGCGGCTTCCTGAACGACCGGGATTCCGGTTTTGCCTATCAGGGCATTGCCGCCCTTCGTGTTCCCGTGACCGAACGAATCGATCTGGGCGTGAAATATCGCTATTTCCGCGTCGACAATCTCGATTTCGTCGACACGACCGGACGCGCGCTGGAAACGGACCTTGCCACTCACTCGGTTCTGGGTTCGGTGGTATTCAACCTCGGTGGCAAGGAAGCTGCACCGCCGCCTCCTCCGCCTCCGCCGCCGCCTCCCCCGCCGCCGCCTCCTCCGCCCCCGCCGCCTCCGCCTCCGCCTCCGCAGGCTGTGTGCAACAAGGGGCCGTACATCGTGTTCTTCGACTGGGATAAGTCGGACATCACGCCCGAGGCTGCGACCATTCTCGACAGCGCCGTCACTGCCTATGGCAATTGCGACAGCGTGCCGATCATGCTCGCAGGCTACACCGACCGTTCCGGTACGGTG
The DNA here is from genome assembly GCF_001008165.2 of Croceibacterium atlanticum. NCBI lineage: Bacteria > Pseudomonadati > Pseudomonadota > Alphaproteobacteria > Sphingomonadales > Erythrobacteraceae > Croceibacterium > Croceibacterium atlanticum. The sequence continues at coordinate 708,471 of NZ_CP011452.2, forward strand.
GAATACAATCTCGGCCTGGCCGCTCGCCGCAATGAAAGCGTGCAGGAATATCTGACTGGCAAGGGTATCCCCGCCGGTTCGATCACCAGCGAAGCTTTCGGCGAAGCCAATCCGCGCGTTCCGACCGCTGACGGCGTTCGCGAACCGCAGAACCGCCGCGTCGAAATCACTTACGGTCCGGGTTCGGGCATGTAAGCGACGCCGCTTTCAGGCAAAAAAAGGGGCCGGAGGAGAAATCCTCCGGCCCTTTTTCTTTGTGTGAGCGGCCTGTCAGGCAACCAGTTTGAGATGTCCCCGGCCGCCCTGCGGCTTGAAGGCAAGCACGCGCAACCCGTCCACATTGGAAAGCTGGTCAACCAGTTCGCCATCAAGCACGAAATCCCGGCCAAGCCGCAGAAGCGGATCGTTTTCTTCGCCCAGCAGAAGCCGCGCGATCACTTCGCCGCGCCCCGGCGCGCCTTCGGCCAGAGACATGCGAAGATGCTGCAATGCCTCCACCGTCATCACTTCCAGTTGCAGCATCATCCGCGCGCTGTCAGTCACTTCGGAAAGCGGACGCGCGCCCCGCACGGTGACCCGCGGCGCCTCATCCGGACTGGGTGAATCCAGTTCGACCTGCAGCAATACGCAGGTGCCATCCGCTGCCCAGTTCTGGAAATTGCTGACGAGGCTCTCCTCGAAACAGGCAGCGCTGAACTGGCCGGTGGAATCGGAAAAATCCGCCCGGATAAATTCTGCGCCCTTGCGCGTGCGGCCTTTGTTCACGCTTTCCACCATGGCAGCGATCACGGCCGGCTTGCGCCCGCCGACCACGCCTTCTTCCATCAGGCTGGCGTAAGATCGCGCGCCATTGGCGGAAGCGATGGTGCGGTATTGTTCCACCGGATGCGCGGCGAAGAAGAAGCCGAACGTATCGCGCTCCGCAGCCATCTGGTCGGTGCGGCTCCACGGTTCGGCCTCTGCCAGGCGCAAGGACGGTTCCTGATGATCTTCGCCCCCGAACAATCCGGCCTGCCCGCTCTGCCGTTCACGCGCGGCAGATTCCGCGACTGCCAGCAACATTTCCGCATTGGCCAGGATCCTGGCCCGGTTCGGTTCCAGACTGTCAAAGGCGCCGGCGCCCGCCAGACCTTCCAATTGCCGCCGGTTCATCGCCCCCTGCGGCATGCGGCGAAACAGGTCTTCCAGGCTTTCGAATTCGCCGCGCGATTCCCGTTCCGCCACGACCTGTTCCATCGCCCGTTCGCCGACATTGCGGATACCCGCCAGCGCATAGCGAACCGCGTGCCCCATCTCTGTCTGTTCGACCGTGAATTCGGCTTCCGAACGGTTCATGTCCGGGCCCAGCAGGCTGATGCCGTTGCGGCGCAGATCGTCCACGAATACGGCCAGCTTTTCCGACTGGTGCATGTCGAAACACATGGAAGCGGCGTAGAATTCTTCCGGGTAATGCGCCTTCAGCCAGGCCGTGTGATAGGACAGCAGGGCATAGGCGGCGGCGTGCGATTTGTTGAAGCCGTAACCGGCGAACTTGTCGATCAAATCGAACAGTTCATTGGCCTTCGCCTTGTCGATGCCGGAAACTTCCTTGCACCCTTCGATGAAGCGGGCGCGCTGCTTGTCCATTTCCGCCTTGATCTTCTTGCCCATGGCGCGGCGCAGCAAGTCCGCATCGCCGAGCGAATATCCGGCCAGGATCTGCGCGGCCTGCATCACCTGTTCCTGATAGACGAAGATGCCGTAAGTCTCCGCAAGGATGCCTTCCAGCTTGGGATGCGGATATTCGATCTCCGCCTCACCATTCTTGCGTTTGCCGAACAGGGGGATGTTGTCCATCGGCCCCGGCCGGTAGAGCGAAACGAGCGCGATGATGTCTTCGAACTTGGTCGGCTTCACCGCGCTCAGCGTGCGGCGCATGCCTTCCGATTCCAGCTGGAACACGCCGACAGTGTCACCGCGCTTCAGCAAGGCGAAAACGGCGGGATCGTCCCACGGCAATTGGTCCAGCTCCACCTCGATCCCGCGCCGGGCCAGCAAATCCACGGCTTTCTGCAACACGGAAAGCGTCTTCAGGCCGAGGAAGTCGAACTTCACCAGGCCGGAATCCTCGACATGCTTCATGTCGAATTGCGTTACCGGCATATCCGACCGCGGATCGCGGTAGAGCGGCACGAGTTCGGACAGGGGCCGGTCCCCGATCACCACACCGGCGGCATGGGTGGATGAATTGCGCGGGAACCCTTCCAGCTGCATCGCCAGATCCACGAGGCGTTTCACCTCGTTGTCATTATCATATTCCCGCTTGAAATCGGCGGCGCCATTGAGCGCCCGCGGCAAGGTCCACGGATCGGTGGGATGGTTGGGTACCATCTTGGTCAGCCGGTCCACCTGGCCATAGGGCATTTGCAGGATGCGCCCGCAATCGCGCAACACGGCGCGGGCCTTCAGCTTACCGAAGGTGATGATCTGGGCGACCTTGTCGCGCCCATAGCGTTCCTGGACATAGCGGATCACTTCGCCGCGCCGCGTTTCGCAGAAGTCGATATCGAAGTCGGGCATGGAAACGCGTTCCGGGTTGAGGAAGCGTTCGAACAGCAAGCCAAGCCGCAGCGGATCGAGATCGGTGATGGTCAGCGCCCAGGCCGCCAGCGAACCCGCGCCGGAACCACGCCCCGGCCCAACCGGAATATTGTGATCCTTGGCCCATTTGATGAAGTCGGCAACGATCAGGAAGTAACCGGGAAAGCCCATCCCGATGATGATCCCGATCTCATATTCGAGCCGGACCTTGTACTGTTTCACTTCGTCCAGAATACCCGCAGCCGCAAGTTCGGGGAATTCGCGGCCCGGCCGATCCAGATCATCTGCCGTGGGCAGGTTCAACACCTCCGCCAGTTCGGCATGGGTCGTTTCCGGATAATAGAGTTTCAGCCTGCGCGTCAGGCCGCGCCGGGCATCTTCGGCCAGCATTTTCGCTTCGCCTTCCTGGTCACCGGCAAGGCTAGGCAGGATCGGCTTGCGCTTCGGCGGAGCGACGGCGCATCTTTGCGCGATAACCAGCGTATTGGCGGTCGCTTCCGGCAAATCCTCGAAATCCCGCGCCATCACCTCGGCGGATTTCACATAGGCTTCCGGAATTGAACGCGGGCGGTCGTCACTGTCGATCTGGGTCGAATTGGCGATACACAGCATCGCGTCATGCGCGGCATGCATATGCGGTTCGGCAAAACAGGCCGGATTGGTCGCCACTATGGGCAAATCCATGCGATAGGCACAATCCAGCAACGTCTCTTCAGCGGCTTCTTCTATCGCATTGCCGCGCCGCGCCAGTTCGACATACAACCTGCCGGGAAACAGGGCGGACAGCTTTTCCAGCACTTCTTCCGCATGATCGCGCTTGCCATCGGCCAGCAGGCGCGTGACTGTTCCCTCGCTTGCGCCCGTCAGGGCGATCAGTCCGTCAGTATGGCCGGCAAAATCATCAAGCGTGACATGCGGTTCCAGCTCAAGCGGCCGTTCCAGATGCGCCTTGCTCACCAGATGACAGAGATTTTCCCACCCCGTGCCATCCTGCGCATAGAGCGGGAGATAATCGACCTCTTCGCTGCCATGCCCCCGTGACACGCCCAGCAGTGTACCCACGATGGGCTGGACGCCTTCCGAACGGCAGGCCGCGGCAAAGGCCACGGTGCCATACAAGCCGTTGCGGTCGCAGATGGCGATGGCCGGAAAATCCCGTTCCTTCGCCAGCTTGGCCAAGGCCTTCGGATCAATCGCAGCTTCGAGCATGGAGTAGCTGGAGAGAACGCGGAGCGGAACGAAGGGTGCGAAGGACATAGGATAAATCTGCTGCTGTTGCGCCTTCCATTCAAGAAGACTGATGTGTGGGCTTGGGGAAAACACCGATTTTTCTTTTCACGCAAACCGGGCTGTGTTTCCTTGGCCGGACTGGCCAGACCCACAAAAGGGGGAATTCGAAATGGCAGACGACAATCCGATCCAGAAATCAGGCGAAGGCATTGCCGCCCAGGCAAAGGCCATATTGACCAGGCCGAAGCAGGAATGGCCGCGCATCGCGGGCCGCGATACCGGGTGGAAACAGGCGTTCATCACTTATGCGCTGCCGCTCGCCGCAATTGGGCCGATCTGCAACCTGATTGGCGGGCAGATCTTCGGCTATGGCGGTTATGGCATATATTACAGCCCGGCATTGATGGCGGCGATCACGACCGCCATTTCCACCTACGTCCTGAATATCTGCGCCCTGTTCATCGTGGCGTTCCTGGCCAATTTCATCAGCCAGAAATTCGGCGGCAAGGATGATTGGAACCGCGCCTTCAAGCTGGTGACATACAGCATGACTGCCGCGTGGCTGGCGGCGATCTTCGGCCTGGTGCCCTTCCTTTCGATCCTGACGATCCTGGGGTTATGGAGCATATACCTGTTCTATACCGGCGCCACCCCGATGATGGGCGTGCCGCATGACAGGGCCGGAGGATACACGCTCGTCACCATTCTGGCGGCAATTGCAGTGAACATCATCTTCGCTGCACTGGCAGGCGTGTTTGTCGCCAGCGGCTTTATCGCAGGCGGCACCATGATGGGCCATGGATATATGGCCCATGGCTATTGAGGGCGCCGTGACGGCCTTTTGAGCACATTTATTCGGCCCTGCCCTTGTGACGGCAGGGCCGAAAGCAAAATCAGCCGGGAAAATCCTTCCGCGAAGCAAGAGCCATGATCTCGGCCGGGCCGAGAAGATGATCGCCCGCTTTCTGGATCACCAGTCCGGCGCGCTCTTCTTCGGGCAAACGGCTCACCAAGGCGACCATTTCGGCCAGCGTGCCGCTATGCAGTGCCTTGAAGCCATCCAGCACGCCGCGCCCGTCGCCTTTTTCGTGAACGGTCGCGTGATCGTCCCACTCGATGCCTTCCGGATTGCCGCCCTCGCCCCTGAACGTGCTGGGATGGTCGGTCATGCGAAAACTCCCTTTTATCTGTAACGCTCTGCGGCGCTGATCATATCAGACCAGCTTGCCTTCCTGCAGCCTCACAATCCGATCCATGCGGCTGGCAAGACGTTCATTATGCGTGGCCACCAGGGCGGCACTGCCCTGCCCGCGCACCAGTTCGAGGAATTGGGCGAGAACCTTGTCGCTCGTCTTTTCATCGAGATTGCCTGTCGGCTCATCCGCAAGCACGAGTTGCGGGCGATTGGCCAGGGCCCGGGCAACGGCGACACGTTGCTGCTCCCCGCCGGAAAGGCGGCTTGGCCGGTGTTCCCGGCGTTGCGAAAGGCCCAGCGCATCGAGCAGTTCCGCTGCCCGCGCATCGGCATCCTTGCGTTTCACCCCGGCCACGAGCTGAGGCAAAACCACATTTTCCAACGCGGTAAAATCCGGCAGCAAGTGATGGAACTGATAAACGAAGCCCAGGTGATCGCGCCGCAATTGCGTGCGATCTCCGGAAGGCAGCGTGGTTGCATCGGTGCCGGCAATCTCGATCCTGCCGCCAAATCCGCCTTCAAGCAGGCCGACTGCCTGCAACATGGTCGACTTGCCGGAGCCGGACTGGCCCAGAAGCGCAACGATCTCCCCCGGCATGATGGTGAGATCGACGCCCCGCAGCACATCGATCCGCACTTCGCCCTGTTCGAAACTGCGGGTCAGGCCGGTCAACCGGACAACGGGTTCACTCATAGCGAAGCACCTCCACCGGATCCGTGCTGGCCGCGCGATAGGCGGGGTAAAGCGTGGCAAGGAAGCTGAGCCCCATCGCGACCGCGCTGATCGCCAGAACTTCCATCGGATCGGTGCGTGCGGGCAGTTCAGTCAGGAAACGGATCTGGGGGTCCCAGAGGTTCTGCCCCGTAACCAGTTCCAGTCCGCGAATAATGGGCTGGCGGAAGAACAGCACCAGAAAACCGAGCGCGAGCCCTGCCAGGGTTCCGATGGCGCCGACGACCGAACCTGTCGTCACGAATATCTTCAGCAGGCTTTTCCTTGTCGCCCCCATCGTGCGCAAAATGGCGATATCGCGCGTCTTTGACCGGACCAGCATCACCAGCGAGGACAGGATGTTGAAAGCCGCGACCAGCACGATGATCGACAGGGCGAAGAACATCGCCACACGTTCGACCTCCAATGCTTCGAACAGTGAACGGTTGATGGTTTTCCAGTCCGTCACCACGGCGCGTCCGGCCAGTTTTTCAGTGATCGGCCCCATGATTTCACCGACCCGGTCCGCATCTTCCGTCTTCACTTCGATCATGCCGATGGAATCCCCGATCAGCAGCAATGTCTGCGCATCGGGGATCGGCATGACGATGAAGGTCTGATCATAATCATATACGCCGATTTCGAAGATGGCAGTGATCGTATAACCGATCTGCCGTGGCACTGTGCCGAAGGGGGTGGACCGGCCCTGCGGATTGATAACGGTGATCACATCGCCCACCCGCGCGCCGAGATCGGCGGCCAGGCGCGAGCCGATGGCAACATTGCCCGAATCGGGTTGCAGCGTGGCCAGATCGCCGACGATGATATCGGGGGACAGCCGGCCGATATCTTCCGGCGTATTGCCGCGCACGATAACGCCTTCTGCCCGCCCGTTGAAAGTGGCCAGCAATGGCTGTTCGATCAGGGGGGAAGCGCGGACCACGCCTTCTGTTTCCCGCACTTCGGCCAGGACATTTTCCCAGTCGTCCAGCCGGCCGCCATATGCCTGGATGATCGCGTGGCCATTAAGCCCCACTATCCGGTCAAGCAGTTCCGCGCGAAAGCCGTTCATCACGCTCATCACGATCACCAGCATGGCGACCGAGAGCATGACCACGCCGATACTGATCGAAGCGACAAGGGCGATCACCGCCTCCCCGCGCCCGGGCAGCATGTAGCGTTTGGCAATTGTCCATTCGAAGGGAGATAGGATCAAAGCAAAATTCGCCAAATCTAGAGGTTGCGCGGGTTTAGGTAGCGCAAGCTTGACCTGCAATGAAAAAGGCCGGGACGACGCGGTTCAAGCCGCAGCCATTGCGCCGCCCATCCGCCCGCCACCTATCCGCCGCGCAAGAGCTGCACGCCCCAATCCCGCTCGAACAGATAGAGCAGAACGCGCGCGGCCTCGCCGCGGCTGCTGGCCAGGACGCCGTCGCGTTCCACCAGCAACCGGGCATCGCTATGGGCGATGGGCAACAGCCGCTCTATCTGGTCCAGATCCGCGATATGGAAGGGCGTGTCGCCTGACTGGCGTGTACCCAGCAGCTCGCCCCCGCCACGCAGCTTCAGATCCTCTTCCGCCAGGCGGAACCCATCCTGCGTTTCGCGCATCAGGGCAAGGCGCTGCCTGCCGACCTCGCTCAGCATTTCACCGCGCAGCAACAGGCAGGTGCTTTTCTGCGATCCCCTTCCCACGCGCCCGCGCAACTGGTGCAATTGAGCAAGGCCGAACCGTTCGGCCTGTTCAATCACCATCAGCGTGGCATTGGGCACGTCCACCCCGACTTCGATCACGGTTGTCGCGACCAGCAATTGCGCATCGCCATTGGCGAAGCGTTCCATGGCCGCGTCCTTCAGTTCCGGCCGCAATTGTCCGTGAACGAGCACCACCCCATCGCCGAAACGCTCCTTCAGAGTGGCATAGCGGGCCTCGGCAGCGGCAAGATCCTCGCCCTCGTTCTCCCGCACCATCGGGCACACCCAATAGGCCTGCGCCCCGCTTTCCAGATGGCGGGAAATAGCGGCCACGATATCCTCGATCCGCTCTGCCGAGATAACCCGCGTATCGATCGGCTGGCGACCGGGAGGCATCTCGTCGAGCCGGCTGACATCCATCTCGCCATATTGCGCCAGGGTCAGCGTGCGCGGGATGGGTGTGGCCGTCATGGCCAGAGTGTGCGGCGTCTTCTTCCCCTTCCGGGCCAGTTGCAGCCGCTGCGAAACGCCGAAGCGGTGCTGTTCGTCGATCACGACAAGGCCCAGATTGCGGTAATTTACCGCATCCTGGAAAATCGCATGGGTGCCGACCACGATCTGGATGCTGCCATCCAGCAGCCCCATCAGGATGCTCTCGCGCGCCTTGCCCTTGTCCCGCCCCGTCAGCAGGGCAATGTGCACGCCGGTGGGCGCGGCCAGCTTGCGCAGGGTTTCATAATGCTGCCGGGCGAGGATTTCCGTCGGCGCCAGCATTGCAGCCTGCGCACCGGCTTCCACCGCGATCAGCATCGCCTCCAGCGCGACCACCGTCTTTCCGGCGCCGACATCGCCCTGCAGCAGGCGCAACATGGGGGCTTCCTGCGCCAGATCGCTCTCGATCTCGCGATTGGACCTTTCCTGCGCCCCGGTCAGGGGGAATGGCAATTCCAGCCTGGTGCGCAGATGCCCGTCGCCGGAGAGCGGCTGCCCCCGCCGCTTGCGGTTCGCCTCCTTCACCAGCAGCAGGGCCAGCGAATTGGCCAGCATTTCGTCATAGGCCAGCCGGTCCCGGGCGGCGCTGTGTTCCCCGCGATGGGCCAGGACCATCGCTTCGCGCCAGCCCGCCCAGTCATGATCGGACAGCACGCCCGGTTCGATCCATTCCGGTAGATCGGGGCAACGGTCGAGCGCCTGGTGGGCCAACCCGGCCACGCGTGGCTGGGTCAATCCCTCCGCCAGCGGATAGACCGGCTCCACCAGATTGCCCATCGCCCCCGAACTGTCTTCCGATACATGGTCGGGATGGACGATCTGCAGCATGTCGCCATATCGGTCCAGCTTGCCTGCAACCCAGCGTTTCGATCCTACTGGAAGCTGTTTTTTGGCGGAGTAGGAGGCGCGCCCGAAATAAGTCAGCGCCACCACATTGCCGGCTTCGTCCTGAGCCAGAACACGATAGGGCGCCCGGTTCGATCCCCCGCCGCGATGTTCGGTGACGGTGAGCGCGATGACGATCTGTTCACCCACGCTTGCCTCGTCCAGGTCGGTAACCGCGCGGCGCTGAACGAAACGATCCGGCAGGTGATAGGCAACGTCCTTCACCTTCACGAGCCCGAGCTTTTCCAGCGGCTTCTTCAGCTTCGGGCCGACGCCGTCCAGGCTTTCGGTCTCGGCGAATAGCGGGTTGAGCAATTCGGGGCGCATCGCAGCGGCATAGCGGCCGGCGCGCGCAGATGATAGGCGGGCTGAATGACCGAATCCCCATCTCTTTCCGCCCGGATCGCCCGGGCCAGATTTCGCGCCTGGCATCGCGGCACGCGGGAAGCCGATTTCATGATCGGCGGCTTTTTTGACCGTTATCACGGCGACTGGAACGAAGCGGAACTCGACTGGTTCGAAGATCTGCTGGAAGAAGATGACGTGGATGTCATGGCCTGGGCCCTGAAGACCCAGCCCGCGCCGGACCGTTTCCACGGCCCCCTGCTCCTGGCCCTGCAAAAGCTGGATTACGTCACCATATAGCTTGCGCTTCGCGGACCCATCCCCCTAGGGCTTTCGCGAATGCACAAAGGCCCGCCGGCGCCCCCACTTCTTCGCGTCGGCGGGTTTTTGCGCGTGCCCGATGCGCAGGAAAGCCAAGCCAGAGAATGCCCGACCTTAGCCGTATCCTGAAAGCCGACCGTCCGCTCACCCTGTCTTCCGTGGCGCGCGGGGCCCAGCCATTGCTGATGGCCGATCTGGCCCGCGCGGCAAAAACACGGGCAGTCTTCGTCGCGCCGGATGAACAGGCGATGCGGGCCATTACCGATGCAGCCCGCTGGTTCGCGCCGGAAATCACGGTGATCGAATTCCCGGCCTGGGATTGCCTGCCCTACGATCGCGCCAGCCCGGCGCTGACCGTCAGCGCGCGCCGCCTTTCGGCGCTGTATCAATTGCAGCGCGGCAAAGCCGGCGACCAATTGCTTGTCACCACCGTAAACGCCTTGCTGCAACGCGTGCTGACACCATTCCGGATCCGGGAATCCGTTCGCGAACTGAAACCCGGCACACGGATCGGGCATGAAAGCCTGGCCGCCATCCTGCAGAAACAGGGATACAGCCGCACCGATACAGTGGTGGATAGCGGCGAATTCGCCGTGCGCGGATCCATTTTCGATATTTACCCGTCGGGGCTGGAACAGGGGCTGCGGCTCGACTTCTTCGATGACGAGCTGGAATCGCTGCGCCTGTTCGATCCTTCCACCCAGCGCACGACGGGCACGGTGGATTCCCACCTGCTGCTCCCCGCCAGCGAGGCATTGCTGGACGAGGAAAGCATCAAGTGGTTCCGCAGCCGCTATCGCGGACAATTCGGCGCAACCGCCACCGGGGATCCGCTTTACCAGGCGGTAAGCGAAGGGCGCCGGCTGGCAGGCATGGAACATTGGCTGCCCCTGTTCGAGGACAGGCTTTCCACCCTGTTCGATCATCTGGCCGCCGACGACCTGATCGTGGTCGATTCCGCGGGGCTGAGCGCGGGGGAAGAACGCTTCAAGGATATTGCCGATTATCACCGCCAGCGCCGTGAAACCGCCGGGCAGGCTGCGGGCAGCTATCGCCCGCTGAATACCGATGCGCTCTATCTGACGCGCGAGGAATTCGACGCTGCGCTGGAGAAGCATTGCGCGCACCGGTCGGTGATCTTCGCCGAACCGGAAAGCGATCGCACGGTTGATTTCGGCTTCAGATCCGCCCGCGATTTCGCGCCTGAACGGTCCCGGGGCGATAATGTCTATGAAGCGGCGGCCAGGCATTTCCGCGACATCGGAAAGGCCGGCAAGCGGCCGCTCTTTGCCGCCTATTCGGTTGGCGCCCGCGCCCGTATCGCCTCTATCCTCAGCGAAGCGGGGACCGAACCCAAGCTGGCCGATAATTGGCAGGAAGCGCTTGGCATGTCGGCCAGGGGAACGCCCGTGGCCATGGTGCTGCCGCTGGATACAGGCTTCGCCAATGACGAGATGGAACTCGTCACCGAACAGGATCTGCTCGGTGATCGCCTTGTCCGCCGCCGCAAGCGCAAGAAGGATTCCGACGCTTTCCTGGCCGAACTCAGCGCCCTCAATCGCGGCGATCTGGTGGTTCACCTGGATCACGGCATCGGCAAATATCTGGGGCTTGAACCGATTTCCGTCGGCAAGAGCCAGCATGATTGCGTCATGCTGGAATATGCCGGGGGCGATAAGCTCTACATCCCGGTCGAAAATATCGACGTGCTCAGCCGGTTTGGCTCCTCTGATGAAGGGGCGATGCTGGACCGGCTCGGCGGCGAGGCATGGCAGAAACGCCGGGCAAGGCTGAAAGAGCGCATTCAGGCGATCGCCGGCGAGTTGATGAAGACCGCCGCCGAACGCGCCTTGCGCAAGGCGCCGGTGATCGAGCCGGAGGAATCGAGCTGGAACCAGTTCGTCGAAGGCTTCCCGTGGGAAGAGACGGAGGATCAGGAAGGCGCGATCGAGGACGTGCTGAAGGACCTGTCCGAAGGCAAGCCGATGGATCGGCTGGTCTGCGGCGATGTCGGCTTCGGCAAGACCGAAGTCGCCCTGCGTGCCGCTTTCGTTGCCGCCATGGCCGGACAACAGGTGGCCGTGGTCGCGCCCACCACATTGCTCGCCCGTCAGCATTTCCAGGGTTTTTCAGAACGTTTCGCCGGTTTCCCGCTCAGGATCGGTCGGCTTTCCCGCCTCGTGCCGGCAAAGGAGATGAAGGAAACCCGCGATGCGCTGGCCGACGGCACGATGGATATCGTGGTCGGCACCCATGCCATCCTTTCCAAGACGACGAAGTTCAAACGGCTTGGTCTCGTGATCGTGGACGAGGAACAGCGTTTCGGCGTCAATCACAAGGAGAAGCTCAAGCAATTGCGCGCCGATGTGCATATGCTGACGCTGACCGCCACACCAATTCCGCGCACGCTGCAAATGGCGATGACCGGGCTGCGCGAACTCTCCACCATCCAGACCCCGCCAGTCGATCGCCTGGCCGTGCGTACCTATGTGATGGAATGGGACGACATGGTCATGCGCGAGGCCTTGCTGCGCGAACATCATCGTGGCGGGCAAAGCTTCATCGTCGTGCCGCGTATTTCCGATATGGAACCGCTGACGGACTGGCTGCATGAAAATGTGCCGGAAGTGAAATTCGTGACGGCCCATGGCCAGATGGGCGCGGGCGAAGTGGAAGAGCGGATGAGCGCCTTCTACGAAAAGAAATATGACGTCCTGCTATCGACCACGATCGTCGAAAGCGGGCTCGACATTCCCAGCGCGAACACGATCATCATCCACCGGGCGGACCGTTTCGGCCTGGCCCAGCTCTATCAGCTGCGCGGGCGCGTCGGCCGCTCGAAATTGCGGGCCTATGCCTATCTGACGACTCCGGCCGACACGGCGTTGAGCGAAGTCGCGGAAAAACGCCTGAAGGTTCTGGGCGATCTCGACAGTCTCGGTGCCGGGTTCCAGCTGGCCAGCCACGATCTCGATATACGCGGCGCCGGCAATTTGCTGGGCGACGAACAATCCGGCCATATCCGCGAAGTCGGCTTCGAACTTTACCAGTCCATGCTGGAAGAGGCGATCCTGGCCGCCAAGGCAGGCGATGCCGGGCTTGAACGTGACAGCACCGGCCTGAGCCCGCAGATCACCGTCGATGCCCCGATCATGATCCCGGAGGACTATGTTCCGGATCTCGCCGTCCGCATGGCGCTGTATCGCCGCCTGAACGATGCAAGGGACAAGGGCGAGATCGAAGCCATGGCGGCGGAAATGATCGACCGTTTCGGCCCCCTCCCCGCGCCCACCGCCAATCTGGTTCGCCTGATAGAAATCAAGCATCAGGCCATCATCGCCAATATCGCCAAGATCGATGTCGGTGCGCGCGGCACGCTCGTCAGTTTCCACGAAGACAGCTTCCCGGAACCTGCCGGCCTCATCGCTTATGTCGAAAGGCTGGAAGGCACGGCGAAACTGCGGCCGGACATGAAGCTGGTTATCAACCGTGCCTGGGGCGATCCGCAAAGCCGCCTGAACGGCCTGTTCCAGCTGACCAAGGGGCTGAGCGGGATAGTCCGGCGCGCAAAGAAGAAGAAAGCAGCCTAGCTGCGGGCGACGAGCGCGGCAAAATCAGCAGCGCTGAGCGGGGTGGAACCGAGGAAGCCCTGCCACACGCTGCAACCTTCGCGCGCCACCACTTCGCGCTGGGCTTCGCTTTCCACGCCTTCGGCAATGACCTGCAGGTCGAGCGCGCTGGCCATGGCAAGGATACCCCGGAAAACCGCCAGATCGCGCGGCTGATCGGCAATGCCGTCCACCATGCTGCGATCAAGCTTCAGATATTGCAGCGGCAGTGATTTGAGATAGCGGAAATTACTGAAACCCGCGCCAAAATCATCAAGGGCAATGCGGACGCCCCGATCCACAAGTGTCTGCAACCGTTCCGCCGATCGGTCGAGTTCGGTCACCAGCAATTGTTCCGTGATTTCCAGGGTAAGCTGTTCCGGCGGAAAGCCGGTCTGGTGAAGCAGCAAACCTGTCGCAGTGGCAAAATTGCCCGTACCCAGATCCGCCGCTGTGACGTTCAGCGACAGCCGCAAATGGTCAGGCCAACTCGCCGCTGCGGTCAGGGCCGCCCCAGCGATATGATAAGATAATTGGCCGACATGATCGGCCCGCTCGGCAATGGAGAACAGCGCCCCTGCCCCTATGCGCCCCAGTTCCGGATGCTGCCATCGCGCCAGGGCCTCTGCGCCTACGATCCGGCCGCTGGCGCAATCATATTGAGGCTGGAACAGGATCTCGATCTCGTCCCGGTCAATTGCGGCCAGCAAATCGGCTTCGAGCTGCGAGGTGGTGCGGCCCGAAATGCGCAGATCGCCATCGACCCAGACCAGTCGCTGCGCCTGATCGCGCTTCACGCTTTCCAGGGTCCTGCTGAGCCGGTCCAGCATGCGTTCCGGCTGTTCGTCGCTCATGGCGCGCAACAAGGCGGCTCGCGGCCACAGGCGCACCGTTCCACCCCCTGTCTGGCGGCTGCGGATCGGCACCATCAGGCTTTGCGACAATTCTTCCGCCAGCCAATGCCAGCGTTCACGGCTGCAATGCTTGTTCGCGGCCACCAGGAACATGCCTTCGCCCATGCAGGCCACCAGCCAGTCATCCACCATCTCGGTCTTGGCGAAGAACAGCAGGCGCGCCGCGACTTCCGCCAGAGCCTGATTGCCCACGGCTTCGCCAAATGCCCTGTTCACCGTCTCGAACCGTCGCAGGCCGAGCATCATCGCGTGGACGGCAGGCTTTTCGCCGGCCGCGATCGCCGCACTCTGCCAGCCCGCGATTTGCGCGCAGGCGGCATCGGCGCCGATCAGACCCGTCAGCCGATCGCGACCCTCGGCCTTATCATTCTCGTTCATGGACCGTGCCATGGCGGATTGGCTCGTCCATGTCTCGCGCCGCACAGCGTGCGTTGCAATTCGAGACGCTGCTTCATAGGACTAGGCCATGGAAGCGACGCCAGGTGCCCGAAGCGGCATAGAAAAATTGAACATGGCGCTGGTCGTCTCCTCCGCACCAGAGGCGGAGCAGGCTGCCGCCATGCTGCGCGAGGGCGAAACCTGGGTGCCGCTGGAAGATGCCGACCTTGTCGTCGTGCTCGGCGGAGACGGCACCATGCTGCGCGCACTGCACGCGATGATCGATGCGCGGCGCCTGATTCCCGCCTATGGCCTCAATCTGGGCACGGTCGGCTTCCTGATGAATCGGTTCCAGAAGAATATCCGCGTGCGTGAACGCCTTGCGCGGGTGAAGCATATGGCCGTTTCCCCGCTGCGGATGGAAGCGACGACGCAGGCCGGCGAACAATTCAGCTATTACGCGATCAACGAAGTCTCCCTGCTGCGTGAAACGCGACAGACGGCGAAAATCGAAATTGGCGTCAATGACCGCGTCCGTATTGCCGAACTGGCAGGAGACGGCGTGCTGCTGTCCACCCCGGTCGGTTCCACCGCCTATAATTTTTCAGCCAACGGGCCGATTCTGCCGCTCGATTCGCAAATGCTGGCGCTCACCCCGATCAGCCCCTTCCGTCCGCGACGCTGGAAAGGCGCGATCCTGCCGGACCGCAGCCGCGTGACCTTCCGCGTGCTCGAACCCGAGAAGCGGCCGGTCTCCGCCGTGGCCGACATGAAGGAAGTCCGCGATATCGCCGAGGTGCGCCTTGAAATCGCACGGGAAATGCAGATGACCCTGCTGTTCGACCCCGGACATGCGCTGGATGAACGGATCGTGGCGGAACAATTCGCCCACTGATTTCCCTTCAATCGGCAAAGCTTTTCACAAGGATGCAGGACAGGGCTTGCAAAAGTTTCGGGCCGATCATATAGGCCCAGCCCTGCCCGGGAACACGGGTTTCTGGGCTGCTCCCCGATAGCTCAGCGGTAGAGTAGGTGACTGTTAATCACTTGGTCGTTGGTTCGAATCCAACTCGGGGAGCCACTTCTTTCCTGACATGGAAGAAGGCGCCACCGGGCCCCATGCGGGCCCGGCGTTCCTGATCATTCAGGCTTCACGAATCGGAAGGCGAATTTGTCGGTGCGGCCTGCCACGGCCGGATCGCGGACTGCCACGTCATGCGGATCATCGGGATTATGCAGAATGTCCGATTCTGCCTGCAATTCGAATCCCGCAGCCCTGACCTATTCCTTCACCGTTTCCGGATCGATTCGATGCAGGGTGGATGCTTCATCTATGCCCGTTCCCGGGGCGGAATGATCCTCGACGAAATAGATGCCGCCGGGCTTCAGCGCGTCGAACACTGATTCGTTCACCGCCGCGATGTTGCCATTGGCCATGTCGTGGTAATTTTCGGTGGTCCAGACCAGGTCGACCGGCTGATCGAGGGTGAAATCGGCAAAATCGACGACGACGACGGTGACATTGGGATATTGCCCGGCCAGCGCGTTGATCGCGTCGAGCCCGCCGGGCCGATCCGCGAAGAATTGCGGCACCATGGCATAGACACGGCCTTCGGGCCCGACAGCCCTGGCAAGGATCCTTGTGTAATATCCGCCGCCCGGCGCGATTTCCGCAATCACATCGCCAGGTTCGACGCCTGCGAATTCCACGATCTCGGCCGGCTTGCGATCCGGATCGCGGTTCCGATCTTCTTCCGGCCGCAAGGGATCCGCCACGGCATCGGCAATCGGGCTGCTCTCCGCTTCCTGCGCCGCGTCCACGGGTGCCTCATCAGCAGGACTGCCGCAAGCCGACAGGCCCAGGATCACAATCGCCGCAATTGCACTGCTTTTCATCTTGTCATCTCCCGTTGCTGCGAGGACGGGCAGAATTCAGCGGTGCCGCGCCTGAAGCCTATTCCGAAGCGGCCCGGCGATAACGCTGCGCCGCCTTGCTGGCCGATTCCTTGTTCTCTTCCTCGCAATCGCTTTCGACCAGATCCTCTATCCGGTCGGAAGCTTGTTTGAGCATGCCCTGAAGCGCGCGCTTTTCCGCTTCCTTGTTGCGCAATTCATGCCTGAGTTTCCGTTCCGCTTCTTCGTCCTGGGACATCCACCCTACTCTCAAAATCACCGTCAGGGCGGATGCTAACGCGGAATATGCATCTGGCAAGGGCGGCTTGAACACGCCTTGCAATGCCGTAATCTGCGGGCCGGATAGCAGAGAGGAAACGCCTATCTCCAGCAGTCCAGCGCATCCCGCCGCGGCCATTCCGGCCCGCCTCGACCGTCTGCCGTGGAGCCGGTTCCACTGGCTGGTCGTGGTCGCACTCGGGATTACCTGGATCCTTGACGGGCTGGAAGTCACGCTGGCCGGATCGGTCGCGGGCGCCTTGCGTGAAAGCCCGGTCCTGCAATTTTCCGCCTCCGATGTCGGATTTGCCAATTCGGCCTATCTGGTCGGCGCGGTCACGGGCGCGCTGTTCTTCGGCTGGCTGACCGACCGTTGGGGTCGAAAGCGGCTCTTTTCCATCACGCTGGGCCTGTATCTGCTCGCCACCGCAGGCACTGCATTCGCGTGGGATCTGCCTAGTTTCGTCATCATGCGGTTTCTGACGGGCGCAGGCATTGGCGGGGAATATTCCGCGATCAATTCAGCCATTCAGGAACTCATTCCCGCAAGACGGCGCGGCTGGACCGATCTGGTCATCAATGGAAGCTTCTGGATCGGCGCAGCGCTGGCCAGCGGGGCATCCATATTGCTGCTCGACCCCCGCATCGTGGATCCGGAATATGGCTGGCGTATTGCCTTCTTCGGCGGCGCTGCCATCGGCCTTGTCATATTATGGCTGCGACGTTTCCTGCCGGAAAGCCCGCGCTGGCTGGCCACGCATGGCCATGCCGAAGAGGCAGAGCGCGTGATCGAGGGGATTGAACACAGGGTGGAGGCGCAAGGCCATCACATTCCCGACACGCCGCCGGTGGAGGCGCATGTCCACGCCCGCAAATCCACCCCCATGGCCGAAGTGTTCCGCGCCCTTTTCAAAACCTATCCCCAGCGGACATTCTATTGCCTGGTGCTGATGGCCGCGCAGGCGTTCTTCTACAACGCGATCTTCTTCACCTATGCGATGATGCTGACCGATTTCTATTCCGTGCCCAGCGGCCGGGTCGGCTATTATATCCTGCCTTTCGCCGCCGGGAACGTTCTCGGCCCGTTGCTGCTGGGCCGGTTGTTTGACAGCTGGGGGCGGCGGCCCATGATCATCCTGACATATTCCGCTTCGGGGATTCTGCTGGCCGCCACGGGTTTGGCCTTCGAGGCAGGCCATCTGACCCCCACCACGCAGACATTATGCTGGAGCGTGACCTTCTTCTTCGCCTCCGCTGCGGCGAGTGCTGCCTATCTGACTGCGGCGGAAAATTTTCCGCTGGAAATGCGCGCGCTGGCCATCGCGATTTTTTATGCGCTGGGCACGCTGTTGGGCGCTGTGGCCCCGTGGGTTTTCAGCCTGCTGATCGAAAGCGGATCGCGCGGGCAAGTGCTGCTTGGCTATCTGTTCGGGGCCGCCCTGATGCTGGTGGCCGCATTGGTGACAATATTCTTCGGCGTGGCGGCGGAGCGGCGCCCCCTGGAAGAGGTCGCCCGCCCGCTCAGCTGGAAGGCGCCTCCGCTCGAGCCCGGTCGCTGATCCGCACGGCGGAAACCCCCGCCAGCAACGCCACCAGCGCAATCATCGCCGCGCCCAGATACCAAGGCGCATCGTGATGGATTTCGTAGATGAGGCCGAAGATCGGCGGCGCGATGATGCGCCCGATTGCATTGCTGGCCATCAGCAGGCCCATGGTTCCGCCCTGCCGTTCCGGCGGCGTGTTACGCGAAAGCAGCGCCCCTGCGGATGGAAATGCAAGACTGTGGCCGACCATCAACAGGCCCATCAGCAACACGCCCGCAACGGGCAGGCGGATAATCGGCTGCAGCAGCATTGAAATGGCGAGGACGGCAAGCCCGATCATGATGACCCGCGCTTCGCCATAACGATGCGCCAATGGCCCGATCAGCACCAATTGGGCGAACAGGCCGCCGCCACCAATGGCGATGAAGGCAAAGCCCAGTTCATGCGCGCTCCACCCGAAATTCTCTTCACTCCACAGGCCATAAATGGCTTCCATCGAAGCGAAGGCGGCAATTCCGAAAAAGGCGATCGTGAACAGGCGCACCAACAGGGGCTTGCTCCCGACAAAGCTGAACGCCTCGTGATAGCGCGGCATCGGGGCGCCCTTCCCCTTTGGCGGGATGGCATCGCGCAGCACGATCAGGCACCAGATTGACGCCAGGATCGAAAACGCGCCGGCAATGAAGATCGGCATACGGAAACTGGCCGCCACCGCTTCCTCACCCGCAAAGACCCCGCCTACCACCGGGCCCAGTGCCATGCCGAGGCTGAATGCCGCGCCGAAATAGCCCATGGTCTTGGCCCGCCGTTCTGGCGGGGAGACATCGGCGATGAAGCCCTGGCAAGTGCTGAGCGTGCCGGAGAAGAAACCGCTGATGATACGAATGCCGATGGCCGCCCACAGGGTCGGCGCATAAGCGAAGGCGAAATAGCTGAGGCCTGCGATGAAGGTGGTGGCGGCCAACACCTTGCGCCGCCCCCAGACATCCGATTGGCGGCCCCAGTGGATTTCGCCAAAGACATTGCCGAAGCTGTAAGCCGCGAACAACAGCCCGATTTCAAACGGGCCCGCGTTGAAGACCTGCCCGTAAAAGGGCAGCAGCGGCAGGATCAGGCTGAAGCCCGCGATGTTGATGAACACTGCGACAAGCAGCGGCGGCAGGCGTTTATCCATTGCTGATCGCCTGCTGAGCCGCGTTCCAGACAGGGCCTTCGCCCGCGCTGTAACGCGGCAAGTCCAGTTGCGTGATCTTCATGCCGGTTCCCTCGCTCCCCGGCACAACCATAACATCCGTTACGATATGAGCAATGCCCCCGGCCCGGCATATTGCCGTCCGGGGGCATGAATTACCTGCAAATGAGCGCGGTCAGGCGGCGCCGTGGCAATGTTTGTACTTGTTGCCGGAACCGCAGGGGCACGGTGCATTGCGGCTGACATTCTTGTCCGCATAGGGATTCTCGCGATTGGCGCCGCCCGGCCCGACTGCGGCCATGGGCGAACCTGCCAGCGCGCCAAACAGCGCTTCCTGCCCGCGCGAACCGTCCCCGTCATTCGAATCATCTTCACCCAGGAAGGGATCGATATGGCCAGTCAGGAAATCCGGCAGATCCGGCAGCTCACGCGGCGGAGGCGGCGGGGTGAGGCGCAGTTCCATCGTCATCAGCACGCGCGTCACATCCTCGCGGATGGCATCCAGCATGTTTTCGAACAGACCGAACGCTTCCTGCTTGTATTCGTTGATCGGCTGCTTCTGCGCATAGGCGCGCAGGAACACGACCTGGCGCAACGCGTCGAGCGTGGCGAGATGTTCCTTCCAGTGATGATCGAGCCGGTCGAGCAGGATGCCCTTTTCCACCTGTCGCCATACACTATCGTCGGCATCCGCCATCTTGGCACTGAGCTTTTCTTCGGAAAGTTCCTGCAGCCGTTCCTCGATCAGTTCGGGTTCGACCGTTTCTTCCTGCAGCCAGTCGTCAATCGGCGGCTGCAGGCCCAGCACTTCGCTGACCCGCTGCTTCAGGCCATCGACATTCCACTGTTCCGGATAGGATCCCGGGGGGCACGCTTCGGTCACGATAGCGTTGATGGCGTCGCGGCGCATATCGCCAACCACATCGTCCACCCGTTCGCTGTCCATGATCTCGGCGCGCTGTTCATAAACCACGCTGCGCTGGTCGTTCATCACATTGTCGTATTCGACGACCTGCTTGCGCGCTTCGTAATTGCGCGCTTCGACCTTCTTCTGCGCCGTCTCGATGGCCTTGGACAGCCATTTGGACCCGATTGCCTCACCATCGGCAAGGTTGGAATTCATCATCTTGGCGAACAGCGTATCGGGGCCGAAAATACGCAGCAGATCGTCTTCCAGGCAGAGATAGAAGCGCGACAGGCCGGGATCGCCCTGACGGCCCGACCGGCCGCGCAGCTGGTTATCGATCCGGCGGCTTTCATGTCGTTCGGTGCCCAGCACGAACAAGCCGCCGGCTTCCAGTACCTTCTGCCTTTCGGCTTCGACCTCTTCCTTCAGCCGGGCAATCGCGGCGTCGCGTTCAGGCCCTTCCTCCATGTCGCGGAGTTCGTCCTCGATACGGAAATCGACATTGCCGCCCAGCTGGATGTCGGTGCCGCGGCCAGCCATGTTGGTGGCGATGGTAACCGCGCCCAAGCGGCCCGCCTGCGCCACGATATGCGCTTCGCTTTCGTGCATGCGGGCGTTCAGCACATTGTGCTTCACCCCTTCCTTGTCCAGGAAGCTGCTGAGCAGTTCGGATTTCTCGATCGAAACCGTGCCGACCAGCACCGGCTGCCCGGTCTCGTTCTTTTCGCGGATCGCCTTGGCGATGGCTTTGAACTTGTCCTGCGTGTTCTTGTAGAACTCGTCTTCCTCGTCCACGCGCTGCACCGGCAGGTTGGTTGGGATTTCCACGACATTCAGCTTGTAAACGTCCCAGAATTCCGGCGCTTCGGTGGCGGCCGTGCCCGTCATGCCCGACAGTTTCGGATACATGCGGAAGAAATTCTGGAACGTGATCGAGGCCATGGTCTGGTTCTCGGGCTCGATCTTCACGCCCTCCTTGGCCTCAACTGCCTGGTGCAGGCCGTTGGACCAGCGGCGCCCTTCCATCATGCGGCCGGTGAATTCATCGATGATGACGACCTTGTTGTCCTTCACGATGTAATCAATATCGCGCTTGAACATCACGACCGCGCGCAGCGCCTGGTCCAGATGGTGGACCACCAGCGTGTTTTCGACGTCGTAGAGATTATCGGTTTCGAGCAGGCCCGCTTCGATCAGGCGCCGCTCTATTTCCTCGACGCCGTCTTCGGTCAGGGAAACGTTCTTCGATTTCTCGTCCGCTTCGTAATATTCCTCTTCCAGCCCCTTCACGACCTTGTCGATCGAGACATAGAGTTCGGACTTGTCCTCGGTCGGCCCGGAAATGATCAGCGGGGTACGCGCTTCGTCGATCAGGATTGAATCGACCTCGTCCACGATCGCGTAATTGAACGGGCGGTGCACCTGCTGGCTGCGCTCGTGCTTCATGTTGTCGCGCAGATAATCGAAGCCGAATTCGTTATTCGTGCCGTAAGTGATATCGGCAGCATAGGCGGCGCGGCGTTGCTGTTCCGGCAGATTGGGAACGATCACGCCCACGGTCAGGCCCAGGAAGCCATGCAGGCGGCCCATCCATTCCGCGTCGCGGCGGGCCAGATAATCGTTCACGGTGACAACGTGAACGCCCTTGCCTTCGATCGCGTTGAGATAGGTGGCGAGCGTTGCCACCAGGGTCTTGCCCTCACCCGTGCGCATTTCGGCGATTTCGCCGCGATGGAGCACGATGCCGCCGATCATCTGCACATCGAAATGGCGCATTCCCAGCACACGTTTCGACGCTTCGCGAACAGTGGCAAAGGCCTCTGGCAGAATATCGTCCAGCGTCTTGCCTTCGGCCAGCTGGTCGCGGAACTTCTGCGTCTGGGCGGCGAGCTGTTCGTCAGTCAGCGCCTCCAGTTCGGGTTCCAGCGCGTTGATCCGGTCAACGGTTTTCTGGAGAGATTTTACGTAACGGTCATTGGCGGAACCGAAAATAGACTTGGCGAGCGCGCCGAACATGGGCGTATCCTGTCTGTAATATGGCGGAAATATAACGGAAATGGCCGCGCGCGCTGGCGCAGGCCGGAAACGGGTGCAAACCTGGCTGGAGCCGCGCGATCTATTCGTGCGCGCGGTCAACCTGCAGCATCAGCGGCGGAACCATGATAACAGGCTTCGGCCGGGGGCAGATCCGGGGCGGATCGGCCTGCTGCACGCCCCATGCCGCGGAAAATATGACAGCATGGCTTTGCATCGCGCAATCGCGATCCTGCTGCTGGGTCAACCCCACATTTTCCACATCGACGATGCGCGCCTGAGCCGGTTCCGCGAGCGCGGCAAGGCCGGTAAGCATGGCAAAGACGGTGAGCAGCTGACGTAGCATTACTTGCGAAGATAGGTGTTCGAAGCTGTCAGGTCCAGCATTCAAGCGCGTTTACGCACCGAAAGGCCGGGTCTAAAGGCCCTTGCATGGACCTTGAACGCTCACCGCTCGCCCTGCCCTTCCCCGAAATCCCCGCCA
Source organism: Croceibacterium atlanticum (assembly GCF_001008165.2). Taxonomy (NCBI): domain Bacteria; kingdom Pseudomonadati; phylum Pseudomonadota; class Alphaproteobacteria; order Sphingomonadales; family Erythrobacteraceae; genus Croceibacterium; species Croceibacterium atlanticum. Next base: position 731,159 of record NZ_CP011452.2, read on the forward strand.
TCGCCGGGGTCACGCCGCGCATTGCCCGGGCGCGTTACAAGCAATGGGATCGCTGCGACCTGACCTATATCGAGCTTGCGGAAGGAACCTCCGTCGCGGGTGTTTTCACGAAAAATGTCTGCTGTTCCAGTGAAGTAGAGCTGGGCCGAGAACAGGTTAAGTCCGGCCATGCGCGGGCGCTGGTGGTCAATGCGGGCAATTCCAACGCCTTTACCGGATATCGCGGGCGCGAGGCGGTGGAACAGATCATGGACCAGGTCGCCGCCCATCTGAACTGCGACAGGACAGAGGTTTTCGTATCCTCAACCGGCGTGATCGGGGTTCCCCTGCCCAAGGACAAGGCGCGGGACGGCGTCGCTGCCGTGCTGACTGCCGAGCCTTGCAGCTGGGAAGAAGCGGCCGCGACAATCGGCACGACTGACACATTCGAAAAGGGTGCGGTTGCGCAGGCGATTATTGGCGACAAGCGCGTCACCTTCGGCGGCATCGTAAAAGGCAGCGGGATGATCGCGCCCGACATGGCGACCATGCTCGGCTATATCTTCACCGATGCCGCGGTGGAGCCTGCTTTCCTGCAGCAATGCCTGTCCGCCGCGAATCTGCAGACTTTTTCCTGCATCACCGTCGATTCCGACACTTCCACTAGCGATACGGTGCTGGCTTTCGCCACGGGCAAGGCCGGGAACACTCCGATCGCTTCTTTCGACGATCCGGGCGCGGATGCCGTTGCGGCGGCGATCAGGGATGTCTGCCGCCAGCTCGCCCATCTCGTGGTAAGGGATGGCGAAGGCGCGCAGAAATTCATCGAGGTGCAGGTCAGCGGCGCAGTGTCTGACGAAAGCGCTCGCAAGGTGGGCCTTGCCATCGCCAATTCCCCCCTCGTGAAGACAGCGATTGCCGGGGGCGACGCCAATTGGGGCCGCGTGGTGATGGCGGTGGGCAAGGCCGGGGAACCTGCGGACCGTGACAAGCTTTCTATCGGCTTCGGCGGAACCTGGGCCGCCCGCGAAGGCCTGCCGCTGCCCGATTATGATGAAACGCCAGTGGCGGAACACATCAAGGGCCGCGAAATCACCATACAGGTGGATCTGGGCCTGGGGGATGGCCACGCCGCCGTGTGGACCTGCGACCTCACCCACGGATATATCTCGATCAATGCGGATTATCGCTCGTGAGCCTGCTGGACCGCGAAATTCTGGCGTTGATGCGCGAGGTAGCGGACAAGGTCATCCTGCCCCGTTTCCGGAACCTCGCCCATGGAGAGATCGAGGACAAGGGCGGCAACGATCCCGTGACCGTGGCCGACCGCGAAGCCGAAGCGCTGCTGCGCGAAGGGCTCGCCAGGCTGAACGACAATATCGGCTTTGTCGGTGAAGAAGCGGCCCATGCCGATTCGTCCATTCTGGACCGGCTGGCTGGCCCTTGCTGGATCGTGGACCCGCTGGACGGCACCCGCAATTTCGCGGGCGGCAAACCACCTTTCGGGATCATGATTGCCATGGCCGATGGCGGAGAAGCCCAATCAGGATGGATCTATGACTGCCTGAGCGGACGCTTCTGCGCTGCCCATAAGGGCGAAGGAGCCTTCGTCGATGGTGAAAGAATCACCGCGAGGGAAACCAGCGAAACACCGCCGCTCGCCGCGATATCGCTCCTCTTCATGGACGATAGCCAGCGGGAACGCATGAAGGATGGGATCGCCCCGCATTACCAGCTGGTCGACATTCCCTATTGCGCGGCGGAGCAATATCCGCGGCTGGCGCTGGGCGTGAACGACGTATCGATTTTTGAAAGAACGCTCGCCTGGGACCATGCCGCGGGCGTGCTGTGGCTGAACGAAGCCGGCGGCAAGGCCGCGCGATTTGACGGTTCCGCCTATCGCGTGGACGAGGTGGGCCGCACGGGACTGATAGGCGCGGCCTCACCTCGACGCTGGGACGAGCTGGCGGCACGACTGGCCGCCCTGCCCGCCTGAACTGTCAGAGTACGCTTTCGATCCAGCCCTTCAGCTGGCTCTTCGGGGCGGCGCCGAGCTTCTGCGCAACGACTTCGCCATTCTTGTACAGAACCATCATCGGGATCGACTGCACGCCAATCTGGCCCGGCACTTCCGGGTTTTCCATGATGTCCATCTTGGCGATAGTGACCTGATCGGCCAGTTCCTCGCTGATTTCTTCCAGCGCCGGGGCGATCATCTTGCAGGGGCCGCACCAATCCGCCCAGAAATCGACCAGCACGGGCTTCTCGGAATCGAGGACATCCTGCTGGAAGCTGGCATCGGTAACGTTCTTGGTGGCCATAATTCTTGCTCCTCTTGTGTCTCGCCCATCTAGGGCGGCTCGGCTTTCAGGCAAGCTCTTACCCGCCCAAGCTTTCCTGCTTTGCGGCCAAGCCGGGTTTGTGCGCGGCCAGCATATCCTGTGGAATGACGATCAATTGCGGCGTCTGCGTGTATAACAATGCCGCCTCTATCCGGCGCCCCGGATAGATCGTGCCGAGCGCCGCGGCATAGGCCGCCATCTGGCGTATCGTTGGCACCGGCACTTCTTCCAGCGCGTGCGGCGGGCGGCGCGAAGTCTTGAAATCGGCAACCATGATCCGCTCCGGCTCGATCAGCAATCTGTCGGCGGTACCCGCGATGACCTGGCCGCCCACAGTGGCCGCAAGCGGGACTTCCGCCAGTGCATCAGGGCCGAACAGATCAGCCCATTGCGGTTCATCCAGCACGCCGAGCGATCGGGCGAGCATTTCCTCGCGATCGGCAAGCGGCATATCGCCTGCATTACGCTCCAGCCAGTTACGCGCCCGTTCTTCTCGCTGGGGTCCGGGCACGTCGGGCAGACGTTCAAGCAGGCGATGGATCAGCACGCCGCGCCGTGCGGCCAGCTCGCTCACCTCTGGCGGCAATGGCGGGTCGGAACCCTGATCCTCGCCCGCAGAGGATGGTGCAAGCGGCCGGGGCGGCCGTGGTTCCGGGCCGATCGGGCGCACGGCCCATTGCGGGAGAGAGGGCGGTATAGGCAATTCCGCCTGAGCCGCGATTGTCCCGCCTTCAGCCCGTTCGCCAAACTCCCGGCGTTCACCCCAGATCGGATCCTCGATCACTTCCTGCGGCATGAGCGGCGCGAGCCGGGCATACCAGCTATCCGGCGCAGGTTCCCCCTTGTCGCGCTGGCCCAGCGCGCCGCCGACGAACAAGGCCTCTTCCGCGCGGGTCATGGCGACATAGAGCAGACGCCAGTGCTCCTGCCGCTCCGCCTTGCGCTCCGCCTCTTCCGCTTCCGAAACACGGCCGACCTTTTCCGCCTTGCGCAGACCCGGTAACGGAATGCTGCGTTCCCCATCGGGCAACGAAATCTCGCGAACCGGCGAACTGTCGGGATTGCCAGTGGCATCGGCCAGGATCACGATTGGCGCCTGCAACCCCTTGGACCCATGGACCGTCATCACCCGGACCAGCCCTTCACCCGCACCCGGATCCCGCTTCAGTTCACCCTCGCCCGCATCGAACCACTGGATGAAGCCCTGCAGGCTGGGAATATGCGCCCCGGCATAGGACAAGGCGGCATTGAGCAATTCGTCAATCGGATCGTTCGCTTCTCGCCCAAGCCGCGCAACAAGCTTGCGCCGCCCTTGCCAGGGGCCGACCAGCATCCAATGGAGCAGTGCCTGCGGCAGTTCGAAATCGGCGCGGGCCAGCAGGTCGAGCAGCATGTCCACCGATTGCCGGACATCCGGATCGGTGCTGCGCTGCAAATGGGCCCAGAGCGGAACGCCCTTGGCGCGATAGCCATGTTCCAGCAATTGTTCCTGGCTCCACCCGAACAGGGGGGAGACAAGCACGCTGGCGAGGCTGAGATCGTCAAGCGGTTGAGCGGCGAAACGCAGCGCGGCCATCAGATCCTTGACGGGAAGCGGTGCGCCCAGCCGCAGGCGATCGACACCGGCAACAGGCACGCCCGCCGCATGAAGCCGGGCCACGATCAGTCCGGCAAGTTCGCGCCTCTTGCGCACCAGCACCATGATATCGCCCGGTCCGGCAGCACGTTTGCCGCCCTTCACAAGGGTAAAGCTGCCGATCATGGATTTGATCTGCGCCGCGATCCTGTCCGCCATGCGCCGTTCGGGCGCAGGAAGCCAATTGTCAGGCGCATCCTCGTCGTCATCGTCGTCCGGCATGGGATTGACCGGCTTCCACAATGTGACCAGCCCGGGCCGATCATCGCCGATATGCGGATCCGGCGCGTTATCCAGGCCGAATTCCCGGTACCCAATTGCCTCTATGCTGCGATCCACGAATTGCAGCACGCTTTGCGCCGTACGGTAGGAACGGCCAAGTCCCAGTTCCACCAGTTCGCGCGCATCCAGATTCTCGCGCAACTGGCGTGCAGCCGCTGCCCGATCGGCCATGGCCTTGCGAAACCGTTCGCGCGCGCGCTGGAAATTTTCGGGGCTTGTGCCCTGGAAACGGAAGATGGCCTGCTTGTAATCGCCAACCACGAAAATCGTGCGCAATTTCCCGTCGCGCTGCCCTTCACCGGCAAAGAAATCGTCAGTCAGCGCACGGATGATCGACCATTGCGCCTCATTCGTATCCTGGGCTTCATCCACCAGGATGTGATCGATCTGGCGGTCCAGCTTGTATCGGATCCACGGCCCCAGCCCGCCATCGGCCAGCAGCGCGGCGGCGCGGCGGATCAGATCGTCGAAATCGACCAGACCTTCGCGCTGTTTGGCATCGTCCCATGCCAATGCGAACCGCCGCCCGACAGTTAGAGCCGGCGTCGCAAAATCGGCCACCGCCAGCAGCGCCCTGTGGTCCAGAACGGCAGACAGGCTGACGCGCACGGCATCCACGTTGCGCGGAAAGATCGGGTCCTTCTTTTCCAGCGCTTTGAGCGAGCGCGGCTCACCCTTCTGCGTGAACAACGCCTTGAACAGATCATCGGCTGTTTCGGCGCGCCGCGCAGGGCTGGCCGCAAGCCAGGATGCGATGACATCCGCCGCCGCCAGCCCGGTCTTGGTTCCCCAGGCCGCATTGGCTTCGCTGCAGGCGCGCAGGGACCGGACATCGAACTGATCGTCACCACACAGGGCGGCCAGGCTTTCAGGCCCGGCATCAGATTCCAGCCCAAGCAATTGCCGGATTCGCCCGCCCAGCGGTTCCTGCCAGGCACCTGGCCCGATCCAGGCCTCCCGCGCATTGGCGCAGCGCATCAGCCACGTCCGCGCACCATCGGGGCCGAGCCGGAGAGACAGCTTCTCCAATGCGCCAAGAAGATCCTTCTCACCGCGATTCTGCCAATCCACCAGCAGATCCGCCAGCACGCGGTGGGCGAGCAATTCGCGGTCGCGATCTTCCATCGCCTGCGTGCCCGGGATCAGCCCCGCCTCTTCGGGGAAAGCGCCCAGCAACCATTGGGAAAAGGCATGGATCGTATCGATGCGCAGGCCGCCGCCCGGGCAATCCAGCACGCTGGCAAAAAGCGTCCGTGCCCGCGCCTGTGTTTCGGGCCGGGCATCGGCACCGATTGCCAGCAGATCGCCGGCCAGCGCTTCTGGCTTCGTACGCACCCAGCTGGCCAGCACCGCATTGACGCGTTCGGCCATTTCGGCCGCGCCCGCCTTGGTGAAAGTCAGGCATAATATATGTTCAGGACGCACATCCTCGCGCAGCAACAGGCGCAGGACACGCGCCGAAAGAACCTGCGTCTTGCCCGTACCGGCGGAGGCGGAGAGCCACACGCTGTCCTGCGGATCCACGGCGAGCGCTTGTTCGCCTTTCAGCGGAAAGACCTTCGCACTCATTCCTCGCGCCCCATCCATTCGTCGAGCCGCATGAGCTGATCGTAATCATTATAGCCGGGAAAATCGGGATTTGGCCGCGCGGTGAACGGCCGATCGCCCAGGATCCAGCCCGCGATCGCATCGTGCAGGAAGGCCCGCGTTTCAGGCAGGAAATCCTCCGGGTCGAGGCCAGAGCTCTTTTTCCCGACCTTCAGCGGGATGTCGGCATAACCGAAACCGTCACCCCCCTTCTGCTTGGCGAGCGACCAATATTCGAACGCCGTCACATCGCCCTGCACATTCTCGACCCCGCCCGCTTCCACGATCAGGCCCGTCAGGCCGAGTTGCAGGCGATAACCCTTGGCCACTTCCGCTGCGGAGGGCGGCGATCCGGTCTTGTAATCGACCACGGCGAGCGATCCGTTCGCCAGGCGGTCGATCCGGTCCACGCGACCATGAATGCGAACGCCGTCGAAGATCATTTCGCAGGCTTTCTCGGTCGCAATGACTTCGCGGCCTTCCATCTTCCCGACCGTTTCGGCCACCCATTTCAGGGCTTCGAAAAGGCGTGGCTGCCACAGTCCGCGCATCAGCGGATGGGCATTCATTTCCTGCAATTCTTCCTGGGCGATCGCGTAAATATCGCCGCGCTCCTGATGCCAGCGGCGCAGGATCTCGTGCGCGAGAGTGCCCTGCCACGCCGGGGACGGCCTGGCATCGAGCGCCTCGAGCGCGTTCAGGCCAAGGATGCGCCGGGCATAGAACTGGAATGGATCCCCCCGCAGCGTATCGAGTGCGGTGACTGAAATATCGACCTTGCGCTGCTCGGCCGTGGGAACTGGCCGCGGCTGACCATGCGGCTTTGCGGCCGGGCCGTCATCCAGCGCCCGGGCCATGGTGACATAGGCCTGGTCCTCGTGCCGGCGGACAAGATCTTCCCCCAGCAATGCGCGGACGCGCAGCCAGAAGCGCGAAGCGATGGCAGGGCCGGAAGCATCGCGTTCCGATCTGCTGAGGACGATTTCCGGCGCCCCCAGCGCACCGGCAAGGTCATGCGCGGCAAGCCCGATGCGGAAATCGTTGCCCGGCACACCGAGTGCCCGCAGGACGGGCGGCGCCAGCAGTGGATCGGCAGCAGGCGTCCCGGGCCAGCTTCCGTGGTTCAAACCGGCGCAGATCACCAGATCCGCGCGGGTCATGCGCGATTCCAGCAGGCCATAAACGGCCACGCGAGGATGGCCGCCATAGGGCGGGCGCACGGCAACCCGTTCCATTGCGTCGCGCAAGGCGGCGGGGAGCTCCGCCGGATCGAGCATTGTCCCGACATCGCGCGCCTGCAGGCGCAATTCCTCGATGAAGGCGGAAAGCGCGCGGCCATCTTCCCTTTCCCACAGGGACGCGCCGCAAAGTTCCTCCCCCACCGTGGCAAGCCGATCGAGCTGGTCCGCAAGCGGTGCTTCCCCTTCCGCGAATAGCGGCGCGAGCAGGCCTTCGACGCCTGCCCACCAGGGAGAGAGACTTTCCCCTTTCGCATAGTCGCCGATTGAGGCGATGCCGGGAGCGGGCCGCGGCCCGCGCATGTTCTTTTCCAGCTTGCGTGCAGCTTCCAGCCATTCGCTGCGGCCATTTTCGCGCCGGACCAGCGGATGCTGCAACAATGCCACCAGCGGAACCGGTGCGGCATTTTCCGCCCCGACTTCGGCCAGCAACAGGAATAACCGGCCAGCAGGTGTCTGGGAAAGCGGCCGTCCGGCAGTATCGTCAGCCTCGATATTCCAGCGCCGCAAATGCTGCACGACGCGCGCGGCAAGCCCGCGATCCGGTGTAACTACGGCGACGCGTTTCTCTTTTTCTTCAAGCGTTTCCCGCACCATCAGGGCAATGGCCTGCGCTTCCTCTTCAGGATTGGCGCTTTGCATCAGGCGGACGCCCGAGAGCCGTCGCCTCTCAGGCGGAAGATCGACCCATGCCTTGCTCGCTTCCGGAGGAAGGAACAGGCTGGAAATTGCATGGCTGCGCTCCGGCGGGCCCTTGCCCATGCCCGCGCGATGCCAATGCTGGACTTCATCGCGCGCCACACCCATCCGGTTCAGCAACAGCTTGAGATGATATTGCGGATGGGTGACGGCATCGCCGCGCGCCAGGGGCGTTTCGGCATCCGGCGCGCCTGCTGATCCAAGCTCCTCCCAGACTTCGGCCGGCATCGAAAGATCGAGATCGGGCAGCACCACCGCGCCTTGCGGCAGGTCCGCCACGACGCGCAGCAGTTTCGCCAATGCGGGCGCCGCGCTCGTCACGCCGGCCGCAACGATTGGTGTGGCGGGCGGATCGGCCTTCCAGCGTTTCGCCGCCAGGCGGAACAGGGCATTGCGGCGGGCCGCGGCATCCTGTTCACCGCGCTGCTGCAATTCGGCCAGCCAGCGGAGCTGAACCCGCGCGAATATACGCAGGCTGTCCTGCCAATGGCCCGCCAGATCTCCCAGAAAATCGAGCACGCCCCGTTCGAGCAATTGTTCGGGCCGGATCTCTTCCACCAGCAGCCGGTCCATCGCCCGCCCGGCTTCGAATGCGAGGCGGAGCAATGCGCTCCCCTTCACGGGATCGGAACTGCGTTCTTCTCCGATCAGCTCGGCAAGCCTCAGCCAGCGGCGGGTCGGGTCGGCGGCAGGTGCGATATCGCCGCCCGCACCCAGCGGATCGAGCAATGGGCCCAGTGTCTCGTCCAGATCGAGATCGCCGATAACGGCCATTCGGGGCATGAGCAGGCCGGGCGCGTCACTTGCGCCGAAATGCCGGATGAAGGCCTCGCTCATCGTGCGCATGGCGCGGCTGCTGGGCAGGAGGAGCGTCAGCTTCGCAAGGCCGGTATCCTTGTCGGCGTAGCGCGGCACCAGCCCCGCCACCAGCGCATCGGCAAACCCGCGATGCGCGGCAATGGAATAAAGCTTTGGCCCCGGCAGATCAGGCACCGGACAAGGCAGCCTCGGTAGGCCTTATCGATTGCGGATTGCCCACTTCAAACCATTCGCCGTTGAAGGCGACCCCGTAAAGGCGCCCTTCCTCCATGGCGCGGTCCCACAACAGATTGGTAGAAAACGGGCCCGCGGGGGCATCGCGCAAAAGGCGCTTGGATGCGAGCTGCACGCCGGTAAAAATGAAGGGCGCCACGCGGCCCGAACGGCGACGGATCAGCCGCCCCGCCCCGTTCATGTGAAAATCGCCCTTGCCGCGAAAATTCCGGGCGCCGGTATGCGGCACGAGCAGCAGCAGCGCGTCCATTTTTTCCGGATCCCACGCGTGGGACAATTCGCTGAAGGCATCGAAGGGGCCATCCAGCCAAATATTGTCGCTATTCACGCTGAAGAACGGATCGGGCAGCAGATCGGCGGCCTTCACCAGCCCTCCCCCTGTTTCCATCAGCAGGCCGCGTTCGTCGGAAATGGTAACGGCCGGTTTGGCCCGTTCCTTGACATGGGCAATGATCGCATCGCCCAGATAATGGACATTCACCACCGCCTTGGCCACGCCTGCTTCAGCCAGGCGATCCAGCGCGTGATCCAGCAACGGCTTGCCGGCCACCCGCACCATCGGTTTGGGCTGCGTGGCCGTCAATGGCCGCATGCGCTTGCCCAGCCCGGCAGCCAGAACCATCGCGGTGTCGGTCACGAGCTTGCTCACTGGATTTCTCCGCCGAATGTGTCGCGGATTTCCTGCGGAATGTTCCGGGCGAACCAATCCGCCACAGGCGCCAGCGCGGGATGCGCCAGATCGCGCTCCATCGCTTCCCACACACGCGGAATCATCGGCAGATAGCGCGGCTTGGAATCGCGCTTCCACAAACGCGCGAAAATACCCACGATCTTGGCATTCCGCTGGGCGCCGAGCCGTGCGTAATCCGCCTTGAAATCCTCGCCCGCATCCATTGCTGACAGATAACGGTCCAGCATGGCCTGTTCCAGATCCGACGAAACGTCCCGCCGGGCATCCTGCAACAGCGAGACAAGATCATAGGCGCGGTGCCCCACAAGGGCATCCTGAAAATCGATCAGCCCCTGTTCGCCATTGGCGAGCAGCATGATATTTTCCGCGTGATAATCGCGCAGCACCGTCACGCCCGGGGTCTGCCGCGGAAGCATGGGGGCCAGCACCTCGTCCCAGGCGGCCAGATAGGCTTCCGAATCCACCTCAAGGCCCATCAACGGGCAATACCATTCGGTCAGGAGCGCAGCCTCACGCCGATAGGTCTGCATGTCATAAGGATCGAAGGGACCGGGCGGCCGTTTGTGCAATTCCACCAGCGCATCGATCGCCCTGGAATACACGTCCTCTTCCGCCTCTGGATGAAGGTCCAGCCAGTCCCGCATCCGATCCTGGCCGAAATCTTCGATCAGCACCAGGCCACGCTCCGGCCTTTCGGCATAGATATGCGGCGCGCGCATACCCTGTTCGGACAACCATTTGCCGACATGGAGGAACGGGCCCGGATCTTCGTTCGGCGGCGGCGCATCCATCAGCATCGCAGTATTGCCGCCGCTGCGGACACGGAAATAACGGCGAAAACTGGCATCTCCGGGCAAGGGTTCGATTTGCGAACCGCCCCAACCGGCAGCGTCCAGAAATTCGTCCAGCCCTTCGGGCAAAGCTTCGTTCATGGGATACGGCTTTGCCAATTGGCACCGGCTTCGACAATCGCCTTCCGTCCCTTTCCCGATATTTCCAACGTGATGGAAAGGCAGGATGGCTCATGCGCGAAGCCGCCTGCATGATCGGGCCATTCTGCGATCAGGGCCGCACCTTCGCGGTAATCGTCCAGCCCGATCTCTTCAGCCTCGGAAGGATCTTCAAGGCGATAGAAATCCGCATGGACCAGCGGGAGGCGGACGGATGGCGGATCATAGGTTTCCACAATGGTAAATGTGGGGGACGGAACTTCGCCCGCATGACCAAGCGCCGCGATGATCGAACGGGCCAGCGTGGTCTTGCCCGCGCCGAGCCCGCCAGTCAGCGCGACGACATCGCCAGGTTGCAACTTCGCGGCGATCCGCTGGCCCAGGCTTTCCATCGCCGACAGGTCGGGCAGGTCAACAATCATGGCAATAATATCGTGGCGGTCGTGCCGCTCCCCTTTTCGGATTGCAGTTCCAGGCGCCCGCCATGCGCTTCGATCAATTGGCGGGCCAGCGGCAGGCCAAGGCCGCCACGGCGCTTGGCCGGCTTGCCATCCGCATCCAGCCGGTATCCGTCCAGCGCGCGCGCCAGTTCGCTTGGCTTCATCCCCTGACCATTGTCGGAAATGACGATCTTCACACCCTTCTGGCGGCGGGAAAGGGCCACCAGAATTCGCCCGCCCTTCGGGGTGGCGGAAATCGAATTGTCGAGGATGTTGCCCAGCGCACGGCCCAGCTGCCGTTTGTCGGCCATGACCTTTCCGGCCGAACGGTCGCCGCGCAGATCCAGCGACAGGCCGCCATTCTCGATCGCTTCCTCGCGCTCGCGCACGATCTGGGTGACGAAAGGCAGCAGTTCCACTTCCTCCGTCGCCAGGGGCAGCAGGCCCGCCTCGCTCTGCGTCAGGTCCAGAACCGTTTCGATCTGCGAGGACAATCGTTCCACTGACGAGATAATCGCGTCGACATATTCCTTCGCCTGGTCGCTCAGATCCCCGGCGACACCGCTTTGCAGCAATTCCGCAAAGCCGCCGATGGAAGTCAGCGGCGTGCGGAATTCATAGGACATATTGGCCAGGAAACGCGTCTTCACCGCATCCGCTTCTTCCAGAGCCGATGCCCGTTCGCGCAGGGCGTCTTCCGCCTTCTTGCTGTCGGTAACGTCCAGAACGGTCAGCAATCCGTTCCCGTCCGGCAGCGGAACCCCGGCAAATTCCAGCGTGCGCCCATCCGAAAGCTGGACACGCCCGCTGCGCTGCTTGCGATCCAGCGTGGCGGAACGGACCACGTCGCCAATGGCCTTGCGCTGCGCAGGGCGCGCAAGATGCGGCCCGATGGCATCGAGCAATTCGTCCGCGCGGGGATGCTCGTCCAGATATTCTTCAGGCAGACCCCATATTTCGGGGAAGCGACGATTCCACAGCTGCATCCGCCCATCCGGCGCGAATACCGCCAGCGATTCGAACAGGCTGTCGAACGTGGCAGTGCGGGTGCGCAGCAGCGTGTCGCGCGTGGCCGACAGGGCCAGTTGTTCCGAACGATCTTCCGCAATGAAGACCAGTCCGCCATCGGGCATGGGTTGCGCCACGATCCGCAGATGTGTGCCATCATGCAGGGTCCACGCATCCTCATGCGCCTCGCCCGCGGTGAAGATCGCGGTCAGTTCCTTGCGCCAGGCGGGAAAATCCCGGACTTCCGGCAGACGCCCTGCATCGCGGGCAATATCCAGAAAACGGTCGAATGGCGGCGGATCGAGCTGCGTCGTACCCGGCAGGGCAAAGATACGGCGGAATGGCTGATTCGCGAATTCGAGCAATTGATCGGCATTGAATTGCGCCACACCGACCGAGAGCTGATCGAGCATGGACCGCTGCGCCTCGCGGAAGGCGCGGAAGGCGCGGGCCTGCTCCTCCATTTCTTCGATGTCGATGGCATAGCCGGCAACGCCCTCCTTGCCGAGCGGCAGGTCGCTGACGCGCAATGTGCGGCGCTGGCTGCCGACAGTCGCCTGCACGATCCGTTCAAACGGCATGTCCTGCTCTCGTGCCTGTTGCGCGATCTGCGCCGCGCTCAGCCCGTCAACCGGCTCTATCAGTTCGATCTGGTCCTTGACGACGCTATCGGCGCTCTGCGCCCCGACCGCCTTCACATAGGCGCTGTTGACCAGCCTCAGCTCGGCATCGTCGCTGCGGAACCACATCGGCATCGGCGCGGCTTCAATCAGCCCCACCAGTGCGGCGAAATCGGTCCGGGCGCCCGCTGCTTCGGCCCGCAATTTGCTCAGTTCGCTCTGGCTTTCGGAAAAGTCGAACCACCAGACCAGTGCAGTGCCGCTCTGCGCCACGACCGGATCGGCCTGATGGCCGCGCAGGGCCAGGCTCTTGCGCGAACCGACCGGCGTCACGACCATGCGAAAGGGCGAAGCGGTTTTCTGGGTGCGGCGGACGGCATCACCCAGATGAGCCAGATCGTCAGCGTCGAGCCCTGCATCCTCACCGGCGAGCTCGCTCAGATAATCAGGTAGCGCATCGAAGCCGAGCCATGCGGCGAGCCTGTCCGGCCCTTCGATCCTGCCATCCGGTCGCACCAGCAGCGGGATAGCGGGCGAATCCTCGATCATGTAGGTGAGCCTGCGGGCCATGCCGCGGGCAGTCCGTGCCTGGCGGGCGCGCTTCTGGGCTGCCAGAACAAGCCATACCGCGCCAAAAGTCCAGCCTGCCAGCAGCAGGCCAAGCAATACCAGTGCGATCGGCGAGAGTTCCATGCGCTGTCAGCTATGCGGCGCGCACGGCGGATGCAATGGCTGCCGCGCGCCTCCACACAGATGCGGAGGCGCGCGGTGCCTGTCTTCAGATCAGTAGCGGTAGTGATCCGGCTTGAACGGACCATTCACCGGCACGCCGATATAATCGGCCTGCTTCTGGGTCAGCTTGGTAAGCTGCACGCCCAGCTTTTCGAGGTGGAGCGCGGCCACCTTCTCGTCCAGATGCTTCGGCAGGACGTAAACGTCGTTCTCATACTCGTCACCCTTGGTGAAAAGTTCGATCTGCGCCAGCGTCTGGTTGGTGAAGGAACAGCTCATCACGAAGCTCGGGTGGCCGGTGGCGCAGCCCAGATTGACCAGGCGCCCCTTGGCCAGAACGATGATCTGCTTGCCGTCCGGGAAGGTTACCAGATCCGTACCCGGCTTGATTTCCTTCCATTCGTAATTGTCCAGCGCCCCGATCTGGATCTCGCTGTCGAAGTGGCCGATATTGCAGACGATGCTCATCGGCTTCATCGCCTTCATATGTTCGGCGGTGATCACGTCTTCATTGCCGGTTGTGGTCACGAAGATGTCGCAACGCTTCGTCGCCTCTTCCATGGTGACGACTTCATAGCCTTCCATCGCCGCCTGCAGGGCGCAGATCGGGTCGATTTCAGTAACCAGCACGCGTGCGCCGCCCTGGCGCAGCGAATCGGCGGAGCCCTTGCCGACATCGCCGAAACCGGCAACGCAGGCGACCTTGCCCGAAAGCATCACGTCCGTCGCACGGCGGATCGCATCGACCAGCGATTCGCGGCAGCCATAGAGGTTGTCGAACTTCGACTTGGTGACGCTGTCATTCACATTGATCGCCGGGAACGGCAGCTTGCCGGCCTTGGCAAGGTGATACAGGCGATGCACGCCCGTGGTCGTCTCTTCCGAAACGCCCTGGATGTTCTGCACGCTCTTGGTCAGATAGCCGGGCTTGCGCTTCAGGAATTCCTTCAGCGAACGCTGCATCTCGATTTCTTCGGCATTCTGCGGGTCCGGCATGGTCTCGCCGGCTTCGATGCGCGCACCCCACAGGGCGAACATGGTGGCATCGCCGCCATCATCCAGGATCATGTTGGCAGTGCAATCGGGATCTTCGTCGCTCGACCAGTCGAAGATCTTGCCGACATAATCCCAGTATTCGGCCAGGCTTTCGCCCTTCACGGCGAAGACCGGGATGCCCTGTTCGGCAATGGCGGCTGCGGCGTGATCCTGCGTCGAGAAGATGTTGCAGGTGGCCCAACGCACTTCGGCGCCCAGCGCCACGAGCGTTTCTATCAGGACAGCCGTCTGGATCGTCATGTGCAGCGAGCCGGTGATGCGCGCGCCCTTCAGCGGCTTGCTGTCACCATATTCCTCGCGCGTTGCCATCAGGCCCGGCATTTCGGTTTCGGCGATGTTGATTTCATCGCGTCCGTAACCGGCCAGGCTGATGTCTTTAATGATATAGTCGTGCTCTGCAGCTGCAGTCGCCATACACTTCTCCTGCGATTTGGGGTGAAAGCGCTGCCGGGGCTCCACGCGGCGCCAGATTTATGCGCCGTTTATACGTTCCCTACCCTGTTCGTAAACCCCGGCTCCCCTAAACTGTTAGCCGGTTGCGTCAGGCTGCGATCCGCCTATCTACAGCTCGGACGGAGATAGAAGGATATTCCAAGCATGACGATTTCCAAGGGAGACAAACTGCCCGACGTGACGCTGGTGAAAGCCACGAGCGAAGGGCCGGAAAAGGTCCAGTCGAGCGATTATTTCGCCGGCAAGAAAGTGGCGCTTTTCTCTGTTCCCGGTGCCTTCACGCCGACCTGTTCGGCCAAGCATCTGCCGGGCTTCGTGGAAAAGGCATCGGATCTGAAGGCCAAGGGCGTGGACGAAATCGCCTGCACCGCCGTTAACGATGCCTTCGTGATGGGCGCCTGGAACGATAGCAAGGGCAGCAAGGACATCACCATGCTGGCAGACGGCAATGGCGATTTTGCCGAAGCGCTGGGCCTGACCATGGATGGCAGCGGCTTCGGCATGGGCAAGCGCGGACAGCGTTTCTCCATGATCGTGGACGATGGCACGGTCACGGAAATCAACGTCGAAGCGCCGGGCGATTTCAAGGTCAGCAGCGCCGATCACATGCTCGGCCAGCTGTAAAGAACACCGAATTCAAACGAAAAGGGGCGCCCGCAAGGCGCCCCTTTTTACATGGGAAATCGGCCCGGCAAGCCTATTTTTCCCATTTCACATCCGCGCCCAGCGACACGAAATTGTCCACGAAGTTGGGATGGGCCCGGCGGATCGGATCGGCATCGAGAATGCGCGATTCCCCTTCGATCGAGCTTGCCACCATCAGCAGGGCAATCGCCACACGGATGATATAGGGCGATGTCACGGTCGCCGGCGCCAGGGGATTGCCGCCGAAAGTGATCAGGCGATGGGGATCGCACAACAATGTGTGCGCACCGAACAGTGACAATTCGGTATGCCAGGTCAGCCCGCCTTCATAGACCTTGTTCCAGAACATGGTCTGGCCTTCCGCCTTCACGCCAAGCGCGATGAATATCGGCAGCAGATCGGCCGGGATATAGGGCCATGGCGCGGCTTCCACCTTGGTGATCAGGTGGGAGGTGAAATTTTCCTCCACCTTCAGTTGCGGCGGCGCTTCCAGCCGGGACCAGCCATCGGCATGGCGCACTTCGGCGCCAAACTTTTCGAAAGTGCGGTCGATCAGCGCGAAATGTTCCGGATGGCCATTGCGGACGGCGATATCGCCCCCGGTTACGGCTGCGAGCGCCAGGAAAGTGGCGATCTCGTGGAAATCCTCGGTGAAGGTGTAATCCGCGCCGCCAAGTTCCACGCCGCCTTCCACCGAAACCATGGACGTGCCCTTACCCAGGATCTTCGCGCCCATCAGCTCCAGGAAACTGCACATTTCCTGCACATGCGGTTCGCAGGCCGCATTCACGATCTGCGAAGTCCCCTTCACCGTGAAGGCGCTGAGGATGAAATTCTCCGTCGTGGTGACGGAGGCATATTCCAGCCACATCCGCGCTGCTTCGCCCTTGCCGGTGGACCGGAACACGATTTCGTGGCCGGTCTGGCTGACATCGGCACCGAATGCACGAAACACGGCAACATGCGGGTCAATCTCCCGCGCGCCGAGCGTGCAGCCCTTCACCTCATGTTCCAGCCGCGCTTCGCCAAAACGATGAAGCAATCCGGGGATCATCATGATCGAAGCGCGCATCGCCTGCGGCAGCGTGGCCGTCGCGCTTTTGGAGATCGTGGAATGATCGATATCCAGCTGCTTGGCCTTCTTGTTCCATTTCACCCTGGAACCCAGCTGGCCGAAAAAATCCACGATACGGGTAACATCGGTGATTTCCGGCACATTGCGCAGCACGATCGGTGCATCGCTCAACAATGTGGCGCATAGCACCGGCAATACGGCATTCTTGTTGGCAGATGGTTCGATACGGCCAGTCAACTTAGGACCGCCGCGCACGAGAAGCGCCGTCATTCCTGGATTCTCCGATAAACCGCTTCCGGCACGATCAATAACCCATCAATTGCAGGACTTCCTGCCGGCTTTTGTGATCGCGGCGGAATGTGCCCATCACCTGGCTGGTTACCATATTCACACCGGGCGTACGCACGCCGCGTGCAGTCATGCAGGCATGGCTGGCTTCGATCACCACGGCCACGCCCCTGGGTTCCAGATTGTCCCAGATGCACTGGGCGACTTCGGCCGTCAGCCGTTCCTGTATCTGCAGCCGCCGGGCATAGCCGTGCAGGACACGGGCCAGCTTGGAAATGCCGACCACGCGCCTTGTCGGCAGATAGGCGATGGCCGCCTTGCCGATGATCGGGGCCATGTGATGTTCGCAATGGCTCTGGAAGGGGATATCCTTCAGCAGGACGATCTCGTCATATCCGCCGACTTCCTCGAACACCCTTCCCAGATGTTCGGCAGGATCTTCTTCATAGCCGCTGCAATATTCTTTCCATGCCCGCGCCACGCGGGCGGGTGTGTCCACCAGCCCTTCCCGAGATGGATCGTCACCCGCCCAGCGGATCAGGGTACGGATCGCATCCTGCACGTCTTCGGGGACAGGCGGCTTGCCACGGGGTTCATCCTCATCCGGACCGACCAAGCTGCTCATTCTTCCTAGTCTTTCTCTTCCGCTCGATACTGTCGAGCTTCGCCACGGCGCGTCCCAATAGGCTGCCCTGACGAAAAAGGCCACGCCTGCGCGGAATGATCTCGAACAGTTCTGGCGGTTCTTCCGGATCGAATGTTTCGCGATCCACGAGTTCGCGTTCCAGTTCGCCAAGCTCTTCGGGCTGATAGGGCACCAGGCGATGATCGCGGGAATCGCCCAGCGCCGCAATCATCGCGGCCATCGACCCCGCTTTTTCCAGCAACGGGCCCACTTCCGCCGGCGCCAGTCCGCAATGTTCGGCCAGCAGGGAATAGCGCAGGTTACGGATGACTTCTCCGCAATGGCCATTGGCGGGCCGCTTCGCATCGATGAACACGTCGCATTCGCTGTCCAGTCCCATGGAGCGATTGTTGAAATTGGCCGATCCGATGCGAACGATCTCGTCATCGACGATCATCAGCTTGGCATGGACATAGACCGGAACATCCCCGGAATAGGGGCAGTAGATGTGGAAACGGTTCTTGCTGTCCACGTCCTTCATGGCCTGGACCAGCCGTGTCCGGATCGGATCCATGGTTTGCGATTCGACCCAGCCACTGGCGCTGAGCGGGTGGACCAGCACTATTTCTGGCGGATCGTCTTCCTGCAGCCTGCGGGAAATCGCTTCGGCTATCTCTCGGGACGCGAAATACTGGTTCTCTATATAGATGAACCGCTTTGCGCGGGCGATCTGCTGAAGGAAAAGCTGCAGGATCTCGTTGACCTCCGGCCAACCATTATACTGCGCCCGGGTGCGGGCGATGCCGATCTCTACATTCTCGAATTGGGGGACGAGTTCTTCGGGCCATGCGCTGCCTGGCATTTCAGGCACGGGCTTCAACGGTTTGCCCCCCGCCCTCACCCATCTGGCACGCCCCAGCGCATCGAGCGAGCGGGCAATATCCCCTTCCATCATCATCGTCATATCGTGCCAGGGGCCGTGTTCATGACCATCCGGGCCGCGGCGCCGCGGGTCCTGCGCGCTATGCTGGCGCGTATCCCAACGGGCCCCGGTCATGTCGATGCCGCCGCACACGGCCAGCCTGTCATCCACGATGACGATCTTCTGATGATGGCAACAGGCGAGCGGATGGACCGAATCGAACTTGAAATCGATTCGCCCATGCAGCGCCCAGCGGGCGATATCGAGCAGCATGGTTCCGCGAGTAAGAAATTTGAGAAAGCCGAATCCCCATTTGAGGATCCGAATCTCCAATTGCCTGTTATGGCGCGTAAGCCAGACAAAGAAGCTGCCCAGGCGCGATGGATACTGATCGCGCCAACCGCGCTGCCACCAGCGGCGCCCCTTCCTGAGATGGATGCGGGTGTCGAAATCCCATCCGATCAGCAATACCCGGCGCCGCGCCTTCAGCATCGCTTCCTGCATCAGCGCGAAATAATCTTCCGCATCCACGATAACGGAGGCGCGATCCGCCATGGCATAGCGCCATATGCCCGGCTCGGCCGAAGCATCATCGAATCCTTCGACCGGTTTCTTGTCCTGACCCAATGCCCCCTCCGGACCAGCCTATTCCTTGGCCTCTGATTCCGGCTCGGGCGTTACCTGCGCCTCACTGCATTCCTCTTGCTTCCGCCGGTCGAACACCTCGCGCATGTGTTCTTCGTCCTTGCGTGTCAGGTGTTTCTCGAAATCCTTGAAATGCTCGTCCTCCTCCTCGTCGATATGATGGAGGTAATCATGCTTGAGCTGCCTGAACTTGGTCAGCCATGCGCTGCTGGACATCTCGGTTGCGGCCAGATCGTTCAGCGCGGTCTCGATCTCGTGATGCTCTGCAACGGAATGACGCGTCTCGTCCGTGGTTTCGGGCTTGCGCATCATGGTTGAATAGAGCGCCTGCTCCTCCGCCGCGGCATGGCTCTTGGCGTCGAGGGTGAAGCGCTCGAACAATTCCTTCCGCTCCGCGGTTTCACCATGGGTCTGCTCGATCGAATCAAGCAGGGCCCGCTGCCTGTCGTGGTCTTCCTTCAGACGTGCGAAAATATCCTCGGCGGTGGCCATGATCGCTCCTTCTCTCTGCTTGCATCTCTAACCGGCAAACAGAGGCGGAGTTCCGGCACCACGCCCGGGGCTGTGAAGAAAGAATGAGGCCCAAAAACATTCGGGCGCTTCCTCGTGTGAGGAAGCGCCCGAATAATTGGCGCGCCCGAAAGGATTCGAACCTCTGACCCCCAGATTCGTAGTCTGGTGCTCTATCCAGCTGAGCTACGGGCGCGCTGGAGGGCCGCCAATAGGCAGGTGATTCAGACTTGGCAATAGGCTGTGACAACTAAGTTGCGAGATCAGCAAAAAACTGGCGATCCATCGGTGGCATTCGCAGCGCTGCCGCCTCTTCCATGCTGAACCAGCCCCAGAGCTGACCCTCCCTGCCTTCGGGCACCCCGGTCCACGCAGCACAATGATAGAGATGGAGTTCAATCTGCCGGGCCTGCGCTTCGGAATGCTCCTGCGCCTGTGCACATGCGCTCATGCAGGCGGGATCAAGCGACAGGCCGAGCTCTTCCTCAATTTCGCGGGCGAGCGCGAATTCGTGGGTTTCCCCCGGTTCAACCTTGCCGCCCGGAAATTCCCATTGCCCGCCGTGATGCTTGTGAGCCGGCCGCTGTTGCAAAAGCAGACGGCCTGCATCGTCACGAATCACTGCGGCCACGACCTGCATGGCAACGGTCATTTCATCCGGGAAAGTTTGTTCCATCAACGATTCGTTAGCACAGAACTGCAACTGAGGGATCATTCCGGAGGTTTGGAG
Source organism: Croceibacterium atlanticum (assembly GCF_001008165.2). NCBI lineage: Bacteria > Pseudomonadati > Pseudomonadota > Alphaproteobacteria > Sphingomonadales > Erythrobacteraceae > Croceibacterium > Croceibacterium atlanticum. The sequence continues at coordinate 751,365 of NZ_CP011452.2, forward strand.
GTCTGGCAGTGCGCAAAACAGGTTTCATTACGCGCCTCATGCGCGACCAGGCAGGCGCCACCGCCATCGAATATGGCCTGATCGTCGCCCTTATCGTGATCGCGATCATGGGCGCACTCCAAAGCATGGCAACCGGATCCACCGACATTTGGGAAACGATCTCCGCGAGATCCACCGATGTGATGAATTAGGCTTTTCTCAACATTTGCCACTTAAAAATCGAGGAGCTTGATCCGAAACGGGTGGGTCAAGCCGGGTACCGAAGACTGACCAGGAGACACAAGATGAAGTTCTTCAACAAACTGCTCCGTGACGAGCAGGGCGCCACCGCCATCGAATACGGCCTGATCGCCGCCCTGATCGCCGTTGCTGCGATCACCGCGATGCAGAGCCTCGGCAACGAGCTCAACACGACCTTCACGACCGTCAGCGACACGCTGGAAACGTCGAACACCGACTAAGTCTTTAACGGACTTATCCCAAGCGAAGGGCGGCAGGTTTCCCTGCCGCCCTTTTCTTTTGCCCGGCAAGCAGGCCCCGCCGCCTCACTTACTGCGAATGACGATCTTGTACTGTCGGCCGGGAATGATCTGGTCGCTGGAAGAAAGCCCGTTCAATACACGGAACCGCTGTTCCTGGGCATTGGGGTAAGCCATGCGCGCAGCCAGCGTCCGAACGGTATCGCCGCGCCCTGCGGTGACCACATCAAGCCTGCGCGGCACAACCTGCGCAGCCTCCGAAGAAGTGATCTGCCGCATGGAACGGAACATCGGGTTGAACACCCCGATACCGCCTGCCGGTGCCAGCGCGGTGAAATGATAGACCTGATTGCCCGGGAACTGATAGGCAAACACCACCACATCCACCTGGCTGCCATTGCTTGTCACCCGCGCTTCTCCATAGGCGGCGGGCAGCCCGTTGATGGTGGTACGTTCGATATTCTGCGGGGCCAGCGTGCTGCCTTCCCCGCCCAGCGCCTGAAATGCCTGCCTGATATAGGCGTCGAGGCTGCCGCTGAACGATCCGCCCGACATTTGCGCCTTGCCGGTATCGCCATTGATCGAAACGGCTCTGGTTCCGTTCATCATGTAGAATCCATCTGGCGCGGTGAATGCCAGACGCAGTTCCGGATGAGTGAAAGTGCTGCCTTCGATGATTCCCTGCGCCGGATCGTCCCCATAAACGAGCCCGTCAATGCGCGAGAGGAACGTGTCGCGATTCGTCACGCCGGTCCCATTTCCGGCTAGTTGCAGCGCATTCTGCACCCGGCTCGCCGGGTCCGGGTGGGTCGAAGCCCATTCCGGAACCGTCGCGTTCCGCCCGTCCAGCGAGGCATCGAGCGAATTTTGCGCAGCAAGGCTGGCAAGAACACCGGCCATCGCGCGCGGATCGTAACCCGCACTGTTGAGATATTGAACACCGAGCTTGTCCGCCTCCAGCTCCTGCGAGCGGGAATAGCTCAGTGTTGCCAGTTGCGGTGCGGTGGAAGAAATTTCCTGCCCGAGCCGCCCGAGCGCGGAATCGCCCAGCAAAACTCCGGACAGGACCTGCCCCAGCACACCGAGAATCTGGTTGCGCTGTGCCGTCTGCTGGCGGCGTGCCGAATGGCGGGCGGCGACATGGCCGACTTCATGGCCGAGCACGCCGGCAAGCTCCGCCTCATTATTCATCAGCGTAACGAGCTGGCGCGTCACATAGACATAGCCGCCAGGCACCGCGAAGGCATTGTTGACCGAACTGTTCAGCAGCGTGACCGTGAATGCATCCGGCGTGGTCGCCAGCCCGGATTGGACGGCGATCCCCTGCCCGACATCGCGGACATAGCTGGCCTGCGGGCCGGAAACTTCGCCACCGAATTCCGCCACGAATTCATCGTGATATTGCGCGCCCTGCTGGGCTTCCGCCTGCGTGATCGGCGTGCCCGGCGCCACACCGGCGCCCGCCACGGTGGTGCAGGCCGCAAGCGAACCGGCGGCGACACAGCTCAGAGCGATTGCGCGAATTTTCCTGAAACGGACGGCGGACATGCAGGGCTCCTCAATATCAATCGGGCAGCCGTCGGCGCCCTACCTTCAGCCGGTTCAACCGCGATCGTGGCCGCAATGTTCCCGATCAGCGACCGCGTCGGCCCTGTTTGCGCTGATCGCCAATCGCCAGGAACCGGTCTTCACGCATACGCTGCAACTGCTTGGGCGATTTGCCTGACAGGGAATGCAGTTCCTCGCCAATTGCCGTGCCCAGGGCGGCAGTGGCCGATGCCGGATCCCGGTGCGCCCCACCGACAGGTTCCGGCACGATGCGGTCGATCACTCCCAGGCCGAGAAGGTCCTGAGCCGTCAATTTCATCGCTTCGGCCGCCTGCGCCGCTTTTTCGGCCGTCCGCCACAGGATCGAGGCGCAACCTTCAGGCGAAATCACCGAATAGACCGCATGTTCGAACATCAGCACGCGTTCCGCACTGGCCAGTGCCACGGCGCCGCCGGAACCGCCCTCGCCCACAATGACCGAAACCATCGGAACCGGCAGGGCCAGACATGCTTCGGTGGAACGGGCGATCGCTTCGGCCTGACCGCGCTCCTCCGCCTCGATACCGGGAAATGCGCCCGACGTATCCACCAGCGTCACCACCGGCAGATTGAAACGCCCGGCAAGCTCCATCAGGCGGATCGCCTTGCGATATCCTTCCGGCTTGCCCATGCCGAAATTGTGGCGCAGCCGGCTTTGCGTATCATTGCCCTTTTCGTGGCCGATCAGCATGATCTTGCGGCCATTGAAAGTCGCGAAACCGCCCATGATCGCTTCATCCTCGCCATAATGGCGGTCACCGCCCAGCGGGATGAATTCTTCGAACAGATATTCCACGTAATCGCGAAAATGCGGGCGTGACGGGTGCCGCGCCACCTGCGTCTTCTGCCACGGAGTCAAAGACGCATAAGTGCTGGCGAGCATTTCCGCGCTCTTGTTTTCTAGCCGTTGCAGCTCGGAAGAGATGTCGACATCGTCGCCATCGGCGGCAGCACGAAGCTCGGCAATGCGTTCCTGCAGGGCGGCGACCGGCTTCTCGAATTCAAGGTATGAGATCATGGCTTCGCGCTAACCGCACCGCTCGCCGCCTGCAAGAGGATGCCGTTCATTGACGAGCGCGACGAGCCGCGCAGCATCGACATGGGTATAGATTTGCGTGGTCGCGATATCGGCGTGGCCGAGCAAGGTCTGGAGCACGCGCAGATCGGCCCCTCCCTCGAGCAGATGGGTGGCGAAGGCATGGCGCAGGACATGCGGGCTGAGCCGGGCCGGGTCGATCCCCGCCCGCGCCGCCAGATCCTTGAGCATCTGGAACAGGCGGACGCGGCTTATATGCTTGCCGCGTGACGGGAAGACGAACTGACCATCATCCGGCCGCACGGCCAGCCACCGGGCAAGCGCATCCTTCGCTCTGCGGGAGACCGGCACCATGCGCTGCTGCGATCCCTTCCCGGTAATGGTGAGAAAGGGCGCATCGCGCGGAACAGCGGATAAAGGCAGTGCCACCACCTCGCTCGCCCGAAGGCCCGATCCGTAAAGCAGTTCCAGCAAGGCAAGCAGGCGAATCGCCGCAGGCCTGCCGCTTTCCGCTTCGCTTTCCGCCTGCCTGAACAGGGTTTCGACCTGATCGTGAGACAGGATTTTCGGCAGGGGCCGACGTGCGGCCGGGCGTGGCAGAGCCGGAGAAGGATCGTCCTTGCGCAGCTTTTCATCCACCAGAAAGCCATAGAACTGCCGCAGGGCGGAAGATTTCCTGGCCACAGTCGAAGGTGCCAGTTCCGCCCATTTCTGCCCCAGGCCAGCCAGCGATTCCCGGTCCGCCACGGCCAGATCGCCGATGGCTTCCTCGGCCCCTTCGAGATCGCGGCGATAGGCTGCCAGCGTATTGGCAGCGGCGCCGCGTTCGGCGGCCAGCATGGCAAGAAATTCTTCGATATGCGCGGACATCGGAACTGGTCCTTCCGCCATGCAGGCGCGAATCAGGCGCGCGCCACGGCCTCTGCCGCGATCATCCTGGCTTCGGCATTCAGACCGGCCCGATCGAGCGCGCGCACGATGTGATAGAGCTGCCGGGCCGTCATCCTGTTCCAGCCACTGCCCTGCATGCCAACCCCGGCGAGAAGCGCGACCAGCGCGCCATTGCGCAATTCCCCGGCCCGGTCGATCTTGCGGCTCCACGGACTGGCGCGTTCCAGATCGACCCCGAACTTGCTGGAAAAGCTGGCAATGTCACCGCTGTCCAGCCTGCCAAGTCCGGCCAGACCCGCCAGCAGAAAGCGGGACTTGCGGCGGTTGGGGCTTTCGTCCGCTTCGTGGAAACTGTCCACTGCACTGGCGCGGAACTGCGCCGAACGCGTTGGGGACGCCAGTGCCAGCAGGGCCCATGCCTCGCTGCCTTCATCCACGCTATCCGCCCAGCGCATGGCATTGCGATCGAGCCCGGCCGTTAGCATGGAGGCAATGATCCGCCCGGCATCTGCCGACAATTCGCCGGTCACCGGCAAGCGGGCAGCGGCATAGGCTGTCAGCACCTGATTGCCATAGCCCGATCCGTCATCCCACAGCCGCCGCATCGCGGCGAGGCGATCGGCAGGAGCGCTGGCGACATAGGCTTCCCGCAGGGTTGCCGCGCGGTCCCTTTCCTCCGCATCCGGTGCGCCCGTGCTCCAGAGCTGGGAGTAGAGGTCCACCATGGCGGAGGAAGAGAATATGCCGCGTTCCGCCGCGAGCCGCGACGAAGTGGCACGCCGTGAAAGCGGAACAGCGGGAATCAGCGCATCGGAAATGACGAAGCGGGAGGCCGCATCCTCGGTCAGCTGTTCCGGAACATCGATACCCAGCGCGCGGGCAAGGCCGAAGCGGAATGGCGTCAGCTCCTCCACATCGTCCCACTGGATGTTCACCGCCCGACGGCCTTCGGTGGCCGCGCCGGCGAAACGCTGCGCCAGCAGCACGTCGATCCGCGATGCAGTGCCCCGGCCCAATGCGCGGTTCAGTTCCCTTTCCGCACTGCGCGCTTCACCGGCATAGGCCGCGCAAATCTGGCGCGTGAGTTCCCAATCGGCATCATTGCGCAAGCCTGGCTGCAAGCGCGCGACCGGGCACATGCCAAGCAGATCGCCCGTCGCGAGATAGGCATCGAGCGCGGCAGTGGACAATTCGGCATCGTAATTATCCGAATCTATGTCCTGCACGATGGAGCGCGCCGCCACCGGTTCCCCCATGCGATTGAGCAGCGAAGCCCGCAAAGCGGCGAATTCCACGGGATCCATATCCGCCGGTGCGTTCAGCCGGCTGGCAAGCGCACGACGCAGCAATATATGGCCCCAGCGCGAAACCAGCGGCCCTTCAGTGCCTTCAATCGCGGCACGGATCAGGGCGGCAGGCTGGCCAGCCAGCGATCCGACAGGGAAGCCGCCCTCCTCCGGCCCGATCAGGCCGACCCGGCGAACGGCACGTCGGGCAGCGGGGGGAACGTCGAATTTCGGCTTGAGGCCCAGAACATCGTCGATCTCGTCCGGATCCATCTGTTCCAGTTCCGCCAGGGAAGGAAAATCCTCCGACAAGGCGACAGGTGCGGACGGGCCAGCCCCGGTATCGATGCCGGGCAGTGGCTGGATCACGGGGGATTGGGTGGGAGAAGGAACAGGCGCCTGCCCCGGCAAAGGTGATTGCGTGCCGGTGGCGCGGGGCGTGGGCGACGGTGTCGGCGAAGGTGCCGGATTGCTGAAACTGGGCGGCAGCAACGATTCCGGCGCGGCAAGCACCCAGGAAGAGCTCAGTGCCAGCGCGGCGCCGGCAAGCAGGACGGATCGCCTCATTGCAGACCTTCCGGCAGTTCCACGGGTTGTTCGATCAGGCGCTGCGGTTCCCGCCCGCCATCATACCAGGCGAGCAGCAGGAAGATCACCAACACCGTCAGAAAACCCACCAAGATCTTTTCCCGGCGCATCGCCACAGACTGTCATTCCCCAGTAAACTTGCACCGGCGGTTAGCCCATCTATAGGCTCGGCGGCAATGACCATTGAATCGCCGACCCTGACCGATAGCGAAATCCGCGATCTTTCCGCCCGCATTGATCGGCCAATCGTGCTGGTAGGCATGATGGGCGTGGGTAAATCCACCATCGGGCGCAAGCTGGCGCAATTGCTGGCCCTTCCCTTTGCCGACGCGGACGAGGAAATAGAACAGGCCGCGCAGATGAGCGTGAGCGAAATTTTCGAGCAATTCGGCGAGGATTATTTTCGCGACGGTGAACGGCGCGTGATCCAGCGATTGATGGAAGGCGGCCCCAGCGTGATCGCCACAGGCGGCGGGGCCTTCGTGCAAGACGATACCCGCGAACTGATTCTGGACCAGGGCATCGCCATCTGGCTGGATTGCGATGTGGAAACGCTGGTGGATCGTGTCAGCCGCAAGGACACGCGCCCCCTGCTCCGCGGCGGCGATCCCGTCGAAATCGTGACCCGCATCAAGGCAGAGCGCGAAAATTCCTATGCCGCCGCGCCGATCAAGGTCATTAGCGATTCCGGCCCGCATGGCGAGGCCGTCAACCGTATCCTGCAGGCGTTACAGCAATGGCAATAATTCCGGTCGAACTGGCGGGCAGATCCTATGAAGTGCGGGTGGCCTCCGGCCTGCTGGCGGATATTGCCGGCCAGTGCGCCCTCCTGTTGCGCAAGAAGCGCGTGCCGATCGTTACCGACAGCAACGTGGCGGAACATTGGCGCGCCACGGTGGAGAAGTCGCTGATCGCCGCCGGCCACGAACCTCGCGTGCTGGTTCTCGATCCCGGCGAAGGCACCAAGAGCTGGCATGTGCTGGAACGCGTGATGGACTGGCTGCTGGCCGAAGAGGTTGAACGCGGCGATCACATCCTCGCCCTGGGCGGTGGAGTGATCGGCGACCTCACCGGATTTGCCGCCGCGATTCTGAAGCGCGGCTGCGGCTTTATCCAGCTTCCCACATCGCTGCTCGCACAAGTGGATAGCAGCGTCGGCGGCAAGACCGCGATCAATACCGGCGCGGGGAAGAACCTCGTCGGCGCGTTCCACCAGCCCGCTTTGGTTCTGGCGGATCTGGATACGCTGGACACGCTGCCCGCCCGCGAAATGCGGGCCGGTTATGCCGAAGTGATAAAATACGGCATTCTGGGCGACCGCGAATTTTTCGACTGGTGCATGCGTGAAGGGCCGGAAGTGGTCACAGGCGGAATCAGCGCGCAGGAATTCGCAGTCACGCAGAGCGTGAAGGCCAAGGCCCGCATTGTCGCCGAAGACGAACGCGAAACGAGCGGGGCGCGCGCCCTGCTCAATCTGGGCCACACTTTCGGCCATGCGCTCGAGGCGCAGACCGGCTTTTCGGACCGGCTTCTGCATGGCGAAGGCGTAGCGCTGGGGATGGTGCTGGCCGCGCGCTATTCGGCGAGGAAAGGCTATATCACGGAAGCCGACGCGGCCCTGGTAACGGCTGCTATCGCATCGGCGGGCCTGCCGACCGAAATCGCCTCTCTCGGTCTGAATTGCGATGGCCAGACCCTTGCCGGACATATGCTGCACGACAAGAAAATGGATGCGGGCACCCTGCCCTTTGTCCTGCTGCGCGCCATTGGCGAGGCGTTCCTGGACAAGCAGGTGTCACTGGAAGACGTTGCGGCGTTCCTGGGCGAACAATTGCAGGCGCATTGATCAGTAGTTCATGACCGAACGCAGCGCGCTGCAGCGTTCGGCCGGGGTGCCTGAAATCACGCTGAGATCGCCGTCGGTTTCCAGAACGACCGCGGCAACGTCTTCCACATTGCCATGGCCGGCCTTGCGAATGGCAGCTTCTATCTCGCCATGCGTGATACGTTCCTTGCGCATCGGGGCTTCGAGGAATTGCCCATCGCGCAGTAACAGGCGCGGGTCGGAACGGATCAGCCGCCGGAACCAGCCAAGCCGCAAGGACAGGAAGGCCACGAACCATTGCAGAAACGCCAGCATGGCAAAAGCCAGCGCGCCTTCCGCAAAGGACACGTCCTTGCTCAGCAGCACTGTCGCCAATGTGGAGCCGAAAGCCACCGTGACGACGAAATCGAATATGTTGAGCTTGGCCAGCGATCGCTTGCCCGCGAAACGCAGGATCAGGACCAGCGCGGCATAGGCGCAAGTGGTTACCACCACGACACGGAACAGATCATGCCAGCTATCGAAAAACATGAAGGTCATACGCGCGAAGGCGCGTGATGATCCGGAAGAATAACCGGATCAGCCGGTTACCGGGTGAAGATCCACGATTTCAAAATCAGGCAACAGGGCTTCTATCAGCAAGCCGCGGTGGCATTCGCTCCGCAGGGCGCAATAACATAGCAGGCAGACAGGCTGCTTTTGCGCCAGTTCCCGCAGTTCGGCCATTTGCGCCAGCGCTTCGGGCAGTTCGAGCTGGCCGGAATAGATCCGGGCCAGTTCGGCATGGTCCCCCCGCCGCGCCGCCGCCCGCCCTTCGGCTGGCGTGCCCAGATGCCTGAAATGGCGATAAGCGATGCCGGTTTCCTCAACCGCTGCCTTGAGCGAATTTTTAGAAAAACCGGGCCGCCGCGAATTGGGCAACGCGCGTATATCGGCAAGGAGTTGCACCCCTGCATCTTCGAGCGCCGCAACCAGCGCTGGCTGAGATGCCTGAGCGTAACCGATGGTGAATACACGGGCCATTTCCGCTCAGAACTTCTTGCGGGCAAAGCCAACAGCCGCGCCCAGTGTGGCGCCCAGCCCGGTGCCGACCAGTGGCACGACAGAACCCGCCGCCGCGCCGAGCACGGCACAGGCCGCCACGCTGCGCCCGGTTTCAGTCTTCAATCCCCTGGCGGCCAGGCGGGCGCCCTGGGCCGCTGCCTTGCCTGCTTCCACCGCCACGGCCCCTGCATGCCTTGCCGCTTCCTTCCGCTTTTCAGCAGCGGTCGGCGCGATCAGGCGAATGCCGCATTCGTGGCAATATTTGTCAGTACGCCCGACCTCGGCACGGCAATGGGCGCAAAGGAGGTTGGTTTCATTCATGTCGTTGATGACTGCCCACGAGGCAAATGCCGAATTGGCCGCCCGCCCCGGCTCATCGCCCGAACAGCGAAAGCTGAATGCTCACAGCGGAAGATTATCATGCTTCTTCCACGGGTTTGCCAACTGCTTGTTGCGTAACTTGCGCAGCCCCAATGCGATGCGACGCCTGGTGGAATGCGGATAGATCACTTCGTCAATAAAGCCCTTGCTCGCCGCAACGAAGGGATTGGCGAAACGGTCCTCATACTCCCTGGTCTTGCGGGCGATCTTTTCCGGATCGTCGCGATCCTTGCGGAAGATGATTTCCACCGCGCCTTTTGCCCCCATCACGGCAATTTCCGCCGTCGGCCAGGCATAGTTCAGATCGCCGCGAAGATGCTTGGAAGCCATCACGTCATACGCCCCGCCATAGGCCTTGCGCGTAATCACCGTGATCTTCGGCACCGTCGCCTCCGCATAGGCGAAGAGCAGCTTGGCGCCATGCTTGATGATGCCGTTATGTTCCTGATCGGTGCCCGGAAGGAAGCCGGGCACGTCCACGAAGGTCAGGATCGGGATGCCAAACGCATCGCAGAACCGCACGAAACGCGCGGCCTTGCGGCTGGCATCGATGTCCAGGCAACCGGCCAGTACCATCGGCTGATTGGCGACCACACCCACCGTGCGCCCCTCCACCCTGCCGAAGCCGCATAATATATTGCCGCCATGGGCTGGCTGAATTTCGAAGAACTCGCCTTCGTCCAGCACCTTGCGGACCAGTTCGTGCATGTCATAGGGCTGGTTGGCATTGGCCGGCACCAGCGTATCGAGACTATGTTCGATCCTGTCCCACGGATCGCTGGTCGGCAATTCGGGCACGCCGTCGCGATTGTTCGGCGGCAGGAAGCTGATGAAATCGCGCGCGGCGGACAGCGCCTCGATATCATTTTTCAGCGCCAGATCGGCCACGCCGGTCCTGGTCGTATGCGTGATCGCGCCGCCCAGATCTTCTTGCGTGACGACTTCATTGGTGACCGTCTTCACCACTTCCGGCCCGGTCACGAACATGTAGGAACTGTCTTTCACCATGAAGATGAAGTCGGTCATGGCCGGGGAATAGACCGCCCCGCCCGCGCAGGGGCCCATGATCAGGCTCAATTGCGGGATCACGCCGCTGGCCAGAACATTGCGCTGGAACACTTCGGCATAGCCGCCCAGGCTGGCCACGCCTTCCTGAATCCGGGCACCGCCTGAATCGTTGATGCCGATCACGGGCGCGCCGACCTTCATCGCCATGTCCATGACCTTGCAGATCTTCTGCGCGTGGCGTTCGGACAGGCTGCCGCCAAAAACGGTGAAATCCTGGCTGAATACGAAGACCAGCCTCCCATTCACCGTTCCGCTGCCAGTGACCACGCCATCTCCGGGCACGGTATGTTCGGGCATCCCGAAATCGGTGCAATTATGCTCGACATACATGTCCAGCTCTTCGAACGAACCTTCGTCCAGAAGGACTTCGATCCGCTCTCGCGCGGTGAGTTTGCCCTTGGCGTGCTGCGCCTCGATCCGGTCCGCCCCTCCACCCATACGGGCGGCCGCGCGGCGGCGTTCGAGTTCTTCTATATTGGCGGACATGCGCTCTCCCTGCGGCCCATCACATCTGGGTAGAGCCGTGACGGGATGCGGGCAAGCCCGGGCAAACTGAACGAGCCTGCCCGGCGCAGCAGCTATTTCAGCAGAACGAGCTCTTCTGCCATGGTGGGATGGATCGCCACGGTGGCGTCGAAATCATCCTTGGTCAGCCCCGCCTTCACCGCAACCGCCGCAGCCTGCATGATCTCCGGCGAGTCCGGGCCGATCATGTGCACGCCGACCACGCGATTGTTCGATGCATCGACAACCATCTTGTAAAGGCCGCGTTCGTTGCGCCCGGCCACCACGTTCTTCATCGGGCGGAAATCGGACTGATAGACCTTGACCGGCCCCAGCTGCTCCCGCGCTTCCGCCTCGGTCATACCTACGGCAGCGATCGGCGGGTGGCTGAATACGGCGCTGGGAATGCAATCATAATTCACCGTGGTCGGCTTGTCGCCAAACACCGTATCGGCAAAGGCCTGCCCTTCGCGGATCGCCACCGGGGTCAGCTGCACCCGATCGGTCACATCGCCCACGGCATAGATGCTGTCCACATTGGTGCGATTATATTCATCGACCAGGATTTCACCCTTCTTGCCGAGATCGACGCCGGCACTATCGAGGCCCAGCCCTGCCGTCTTCGGCACGCGCCCCGTGGCGAACATCACGCAATCCACTTCCAGATCATCATGATTGGTCATGGAAACTTTCAGCGCGCCGCCTTCCGTTTTTTCAATCTTCTCGAATTCAGCGTGGAAACGGAAATCGATGCCCTTGGTCAGCGAAATCTGCAGCAAGCGATCGCGCAGGCTCTCGTCATAGGCGCGCAGGATGACATCGGATCGATTGATGATCGTCACCTGGCTGCCGAATTCATTGAAGATCCCGGCAAATTCATTGGCAATATAGCCGCCGCCCGCGATCAGGACGCGCTTCGGGATCTCGTCGAGATGGAATGCCTCGTTGGAGGTAATGCCCAGATCGCTGCCCGGACAATCCGGGATCATCGGCCAGGCGCCGACAGCGACCAGAATGTAACGCGCCGTGAAGCGGGTGCCATCGGCCAGTGTCACCTCGTTCGGGCCAGTTATGGTGGCACGCTGGGGAATGATCTCGACGCCGTGATTTTCCAGCGTCTGGGTGTAGAGGCCGTTCAGCCTGTCCACATCCTTAAGCACATTGTCGCGCAGAACTTTCCAGTCGAACCGGCAATTATCCATGGTCCAGCCGAAATTGCGGGCATCCTGCATATCCTCCGCAAAATGCGCGCCATAGACCAGCATCTTCTTGGGGACGCAGCCGCGGATCACGCAGGTGCCGCCGACCTTGTGCTCTTCCGCCACCGCCACTTTCGCGCCGTGGGCAGCCGCAACGCGGCTCGCTCTTACGCCGCCGGAGCCGGCGCCGATGGTGAAGAGATCATAGTCGAATTCGGCCATTGGCGGGCTCCTGCTGCAAGAGAGGGCCCGCATATGGAGGGCGGCGGCACGATTGCCAACCGCCCCGTGGCCGAAACCGTGGGATCAGCCTTGCGAGCCCTGACCTTGCGCAGCGCCGGAGCGGCGACCGCCGCCTCCGCCACGACGGCGCCGATTGCCGCCGCCGGGCTTGCCGCCCTGCTTGCCGGCATTGCCGCCGGAACGGATGGCTGCGGAACTGCCGCGGGGCTTTGCTTCCGCCGTCGGCTTGGCCCGGCGATTACCTCCGCCGCGGCGGCGTGGCTGACGGCTCTGCCTGTCGCCATCATCTTCGCGCACGATCCTGTCCTGGCCCTGCTGGGCCCGCGCGTTCACACGTTCCACTTCCGCACGGAAGTTTTCCGGCAATTCGACCTTGTCCAGAGTGACGCGGGTCAGCTTCTGGATATCGCGCAGGTAATCACGCTCATCCGGCGCGCAGAAGCTGATGGCCACGCCATCGCGCCCCGCACGGGCCGTACGGCCGATCCGGTGCACATATTGTTCCGACACATTGGGCAGTTCGAAATTGATAACATGGCTGACGCCGGAAATATCGATACCGCGCGCCGCGATGTCGGTGGCGATCAGGACGCGCACCTTGCCATCGCGGAATTCACCCAGGGCCCGCTCGCGTTGCGGCTGGCTCTTGTTTCCGTGAATTGCATTGGCGCGGATGCCGATCTGGCCAAGCTTGCGCACCACCCGGTCCGCGCCATGCTTGGTCCGGGTAAAAACGAGAACGCGGTCCATGTCGCCCGCGGCAAAACCATCACGCAGCACCATGCCCAGCAAGGCCTGCTTTTCCGGCTGGTTGCAGAAGCAGACGAATTGTTCGACCCGTTCCGCCGTGGTCGAAGCCGGTGCCACCGAAACATGCACCGGAACGGTCAGATACTGGCGCGCCAGATCCTTGATCGCCTTGGGCATGGTGGCCGAAAAGAACAGCGTCTGCCGCTGGGCCGGAAGCAATCGCACGATGCGCCGCAGATCGTGGATAAATCCGAGGTCGAGCATCTGGTCAGCCTCGTCCAGCACCAGCACCTCGACCGAGCCGAGATCGAGCGCACCCTGATCAGCCAGGTCGACAAGCCGGCCCGGCGTGGCGATCAAAATGTCGACGCCGCGAGCCAGGTCCTGCTTGTTGCGGTTGACCGAGGTGCCGCCAAAGACGGTAACGATCCGCATCTTGGCGAATTTTGCATAATCGCGGGCACTTTCCGCGATCTGTCCGGCCAGTTCGCGCGTGGGCGCCAGCACCAGCATTCGGCAGGAACGGCGCTGGGCAGACTTGCCCGATGCCGTCAGCCGGTCAATCGAAGGCAGCATGAATGCCGCCGTCTTGCCCGTACCGGTCTGGGCGATGCCGAGAAGGTCCTTGCCTTCCAGAACATGCGGGATGGCCTGTTCCTGGATCGGAGACGGCGTTTCGTAACCCTTGAGCGAAAGTGCCTGGAGAACGGGCTGCGAAAGCCCGAGTTGTTCGAATGTCATATTGTGAGTTGAACTCGCATCAAATGCGTCGGCGCGCGCCGGAAACCGGGCGCGCGTTCGCGGGTTTGAGGTTCGCGGCCGTTGCCGCGAAGCCCGAAAAAACCGCCCGCGTGAATAGGGAAGCTTGTGCTTGAAAACCGAAGCGCGGCCGGGGCGGATACCCGCCGCTTCACGCTGCCTGGGCGCTTCGTTGCGGTGCAGATGGGGCCGAGCGATGAAAAAGTCAAAGAAATTCGCAGTTGGCGCATGGCCGCTGCGCCATCAGCAAGGAGGTGAGCCGCCGTTGCAATTCCCGCTGGCGAGGCGAATGATGAATAGTGACGGGACGGGGACGCCACCCCAAGTCCAACCGTGCGGCGCGGGAAAGAGGATCATGTGAGCAAGAACTACATTTATGCCGAAACGCCCGACGATCTGCGTATTCTGGTCGGCTGGACTGCCGATGATAAGGGCGCAAAGCTCCTGCTGAACCTGGAAGGCATACAGATCGGCATTGACGACGTATCGACCGGGGACGACACCGTCCCGGTCGATACGCGGCGCTTTTTCATGACCAGGCAGCAGGCCGTTCTGCTCGCCAATTTTCTCTACAAGATGAGCGGCGAGACACCCCCGCCACGCAAGCGCGGCTGGCTGACGCGCATTCTCGGAAGCAGCTCCTGACGACCCGAAGAGCCCCCGCCGCCGATTATCACTGAACCTGGGCAATTTCCTCCATAGAAGCGATCGGCCCGTTCAGCCCGGCCATGCTGTAAAGCACGGTCACCACGGATTTTTCCGCACCTGCCATGCCGTAAGTTTTGCCTGCGCCTTCGATCACGTAATACTCGTTGGCCGCGTGGGAATTGCCGCCCAGCCCGGCCATGCCCGCCACGATCGGAATATCGATCGGGCTTTCGCGTCCTGCGAACAGATAGGCGGGCCAGTAACCGCCCATGATCGCTTCCACATTGCTTGGCGGCGTGACAGTCAGACCCATCGCCTGAAGCGCGGAATAGGCCGCACGGTGATATTCGCTGTCCGACTGGGTCTTGGCCCAGGGCACATCGCCGACCACGTTGATTTCGACATCCTGGTAACCGAGATCATCCAGATAGGCGCGCAGTTTCCTGACGATGTCCGGCCCGCTCATATTCGGAACGTATCGGAAATTATGCTTGGAAACGATGCGGTTGGGCAGGATCGCGCCCGATCCGCCTTCGAACATGTTACCGCCCCAGATGCCGTCCATATTCATTGCCGTGCCGGCCCGGGCCATCTTCACGATTTCGTACGGATCATCCGAAATGAAGCGCGCAACGCCCAGATTATCGGCCGCGATCTTGGCATCGAAATTCTCGGCCATGCCCCGCAGGCGTTCTTCCACTGCCGGGGTGAGTGGCTCTATATCGTCGTAGAAGCCCGGAATCTTGACCGTATTGCCATCGGGTGAGGTCAGGTGTGAAAGCATTTGGACATGGCGCCATGCCGGCGCATCGACCGAACGCTTGTTGCCGCCATGAATGTTCGATCGGACCGGCCCGCGCCCCCAGTTTTCCCCGCTGGTGATCAGTTCCACGAACAGGCAGCCTTCCGACCCGGCGCGGATCGACGTTCCCCCGCCCGCGCTCTGGCTGCTGAAGCGGTACATGGCGTCCGCATCCTCGAACAGTTCGGGATGGTCGGTAATGAACTGATTATAGCCGATGGACATGCGCTCTTCATCGCCTTCGGCAACGAAGATCACATTCACGGGCAATTTGCCGGTAACCGCCTTGATCGACATCAGGGCGTTCCACATGGCCATTTGCGGGCCCTTGGAATTCGTGGCGCCGCGGCCGATCAGCACCTTCTTGTAGGGCGCCTGTTCGACCAGGCGACCTTCAAAGGGCGGCGCCTTCCACAGATCCGGCTGAGTGATCGGCATCGTGTCATACATCCAGTAGAACACGATGGTTTTTTCAGCACCTTCATCGCAATGGGCATAGACGACCGGATTGCCCTGCTGGCCCCATTTCGTCTCGCCCACATCATAGACTTCGGATTTCTGGCAGCCGAGCTGGTCAAAGAAGCCCTTCACCATTTCGGCCGATTCCTGGATGCCCTCGCCCGTGTTGGAAATGGAAGGCTGCTGGATCCAGCGCTGCAGGTTGACGACGTGTTCGTCGATATGTTCGTCGATATAATCGTAAATCAGGGGAAGATCCTCATTATGGATCTTCGACATGTCTATGGCGATTTCCTCATCGCCCTGGGGGCGTATGCCCAGCGAACCCGAAGAGCTGCTGCCCTCCGCGACAGTATCATTACTTTCTTCCTGGCCACACGCGGAAAGCCCCGCCGCGAGTATGGCCATTACGGAAGTAAATCCGGCAAGCTTTGCGCGATATTTCATACGACCCCCCGATCTTCTTCGATTGTGCGTACCCGAACGTCATTTTCGAAATTTTTATATTGTTACCATGAAGGCCGCGGGGATTTCCGGCGAAGATTGATGGCGCAAACGGCATTTCGTTGGAAAATCGAAGCGCTCGGCAAATTATGCGACGGGATCGTTCATCAGGCAAGAATGCGCAAAGACGCGTCCGCCGCCCATGGGGGCGGCGGATTCAGCCTCCTGGAATTTTGCAGATCGCCGGGCGCGAATTGCCGACGGGCGGCCTATTCAGCCAGGCCGGCCAGCGACAGCAGGGCTTCGGTGCTGGGATCGAAGCGTTCGCCGCCCTTCTCGATCTTTCTGGCAATTTCCTTGCCAAGTTCGACGCCGAACTGGTCGAACGGATTGATCCCCATCAGCACGGCATTGGCGAATGTCCGGTGTTCGTGAAACGCGATCAGCGCCCCCAGCGTCGCCGGATCGAGATCGTCGCACAGAATGGTCGCGCTCGGGCGGTTCCCGGCATAGGATCGCGCCGGATCGTCGCTCTGTTTGCCGGCCATCAGCGCGGCACCCTGCGCAAAGCAGTTCATCAGAAGGATACGATGATGGGCCGGATCCAGAGCATCGCCCGGCTCGACACTGGCAATAAAATCGATCGGCACCAGATGCGTCCCCTGATGCAGCAACTGGAAAACGGCGTGCTGGGCATCCGTCCCCACCCCGCCCCATGTGATCGGCGCGGTCGGCCCGTCCACCGGCTCGCCATCCGCAGTCACGCTCTTGCCATTGCTTTCCATCTCCAGCTGCTGGAGATAATCGGGCAACAGGCCGAGCCGCTCGTCATAAGCAAAGACGGCGCGCGTTTCCGCCCCCTTGATCCTTGCATAATACAGATCGGCAAAGGCAGCGCGCAAAGGCAGGTTCGCCGCACCATCCGTATCGCGGAAATGCCGGTCCACAGCCGCCGCACCATCTAGGAATTGCTGAAACTCCTCCCACCCGATGGCGATGGCGACCGGAAAACCGATCGAAGACCACACTGAATAGCGGCCGCCGACACTTTCAGCGAAAGGCAGGATCCGGGTTTCGTCCACACCCCATTCCACGGCCTTTTCCGGTGCGGCGGTCAGCGCGATCACCTTGCCGGTTGGATCGGCGACATCGTTATTTTCCAGCCATTTCAGCGCACTTTGCGCATTGGTCATGGTCTCGATCGTGGTGAAGGTCTTGCTCGCCACGGCGATAAGAGTCGTGTGCGGATCGCAGGCGGCAAAGGCTTCTTCCAATGCCACGCCATCGATATTCGAGACGACATGGACATCCACCTTGGGAAAATCCCGCGCCAGAGCGTCCACCGCCAGGGCGGGCCCGAGCGCCGAACCGCCGATGCCCACATGGATCAGATGATTGACCTCTCCCAGAGCGCCATCGTGTATCGCCTCGACCAGCATTTGCATGCGCGCGCGAAGGGCCTCCGCCTCTTCCACACTGGATTCCTTGCCGACACTGCGCAGCGCGGTATGTTCCGCGGCGCGGTTCTCTGTCGGGTTAACCACTTCGCCGGCAAAGAGGCGGCGGCGCATTTCGTCAAAATTGGCGGCCTTCGCCAATTCTTCGAAATCAGCGATCAGATCGTCCGTCAGATGTGTCTTGGACCAGTCGAACAAGATGCCGTTTGCGCCCAGTTCGATCCGTCCGCCCAACTTGTCCACCCGGCCGGGATCCCCGGCAAACAGTTCCGTCAGCGTCGGATCGGGGTGGAGCGCCAGCTTGTCCCAGGCGGATTTGCGCGCATCGTTCAACAGACATTCTCCTTGTTCCTTACGGTCAGATGGCTAGGCAGTACGGCGGTGATTGCAACCAGAAATGAGCCGCAAATCCAGCAATCGGCGGGTGTTGCCGTGCGGCGCCCCTGGCAATGGCAGATCCGTCCCGCCTTGCTACGGCATCAAGTAACCCGGCTGCAGGCTTGACGTTCCAGCCATCCCCCAACATGACCTCCAGCGATGAGCGAAACACCCACCGCCGAAAAGCCGCAAGCGGCGCCGAACGCCAAAACCGGCAAGCCCGACAACCAGCCCGCAAGGCCGGAAAAGAAGGAAGAAGGCAGCTTTCTTGTCTTCCTGCTCAAGCTCGTCATCGTGGTGACGATCTTCCGCACCTTCGTGTTTTCCAGCCATTCGATACCCAGCGAATCGATGATGCCGGACCTGCTGGAGGGCGATTTCCTGTTCGCTGCGAAATGGCCTTATGGCTATTCACAGGCATCCATGCCCTTCGACATCCAGCTCTGGAGCGGTCGAATCCCTGACGGCATTCCCGATCGCGGCGATGTGGTAATCTTCAAACACCCGGTTGACCGCGCGGACTACGTGAAACGCGTGATCGGGCTGCCCGGCGACCAGATCCAGATGATCGCCGGTGTCGTGCATATCAACGGCCAGGCGGTGAAGAAGGAACGGATCGAAGATCTGGTGATCCATACCAGCACCAGCGAGGGGTGCCGGGTAAATGAATTCACCGAGCGGCAGGCAGATGGCGGTTTCATCTGCAGCTACCCCCAGTTCCGGGAAACGCTGCCCGGCGGCGAAACCTATAACGTGCTGGATTTCGGCATCACGCCCAAGGACACGACCGATCCGGTAATCGTGCCGGACGACATGCTGTTCATGATGGGCGACAATCGCGACAATTCGATGGACAGCCGATATCCCGCCGTGCCTGGCGGCGGCGTAGGCCTTGTGCCGGTTGAAAACGTCGTCGGCCGCGCCGGCTTCATCTTCTTTTCGACAGACGGGACCGCATCCTGGTTCAAGCCCTGGACCTGGTTCACCGCCGCCCGCTGGTCGCGGATCGGCAACGGTATCTGATGATGGCCGATATCGCTCCCCTTGGTGAGACAAAGGACTGGCTCGAAGCAATCGGTTTTACGGTGAATGACGGTGATCTGTGGCTGGAAGCCCTGACCCACGGCAGCACCGGAGCCGAACGGAATTACGAACGGCTCGAATTCCTGGGCGATCGTGTGCTGGGCCTGGCCATGGCCGAATGGCTCTACAACCATAATAATGGCGCGGAAGGGCAACTGGCCCAGCGGCTGAATGCCCTGGTCAGCCGGCAGGCATGTGCCGCCATCGCGCGGGAAATCGGCGTGTCCGATCATATGCGGCTGGGCAAGCAGGCGCGCGACGATGGCGCGGCCGAAAGCGACAATGTGCTGTGCGACACGATGGAAGCCCTGCTCGGCGCGAGCTTGCTGGAAAGCGGGTTCGACGCTACGCGCGAAATCATTCATCGCATCTGGCGCAGTGCGTTTGAAGGCCATGCCGGCCGTTCCAAACATCCCAAGAGCGCGTTGCAGGAATGGGCGGCAGGCAATCGCCGCAGACCGCCGCACTACGAAGTCGTGGAAAGGTCAGGCCCCGATCATGCGGCGCGTTTCACCATCCGCGTGACAGTCAACAATGTCGGAGAGGTGGAAGCCACCGCCGGCAGCAAACAGGAAGCGGAAACCGCGGCAGCGCGCCTCTTCATGGAGAAATACGGATGAAAGACGGCGAAAGCACGAGTTGCGGCCTGGTTGCCGTGATCGGCGCGCCCAATGCGGGCAAATCGACGCTGGTGAACCAGCTCGTCGGCCAGAAAGTTGCCATCACCAGCCCCAAGGCGCAGACCACGCGCGCCCGGCTGCTTGGCATCGCCCTGGAAGGGCCGGCGCAGATCATACTGGTGGATACGCCCGGCATTTTCGAGCCCAAGCGCCGGCTGGACCGGGCCATGGTCAATGCCGCATGGGAAGGTTCTGTCGCCGCCGATGCCGTGGTGCTGCTGGTCGATCCGGTGAAGCAACGCCGGCACGAACTCGTCCCCCTGCTGGAGGCGCTTAAAGACCGGCCGGAACGCAAGATACTCGTCCTCAACAAGGTCGATATCAGCAAGAAGGAACCTCTGCTGGAACTGGCGCAGGAACTGTCCGGCAAGGTCGATTTCTCGGAAGTATTCTTCGTATCGGCCCTGACTGGCGACGGTGTGCCCGAACTGAAAACCCGCCTGGCACAGCTGATGCCGGAAGGGCCGTGGCATTATCCTGAAGATCAGGTTTCGGACGCCAGCGAACGGCTGCTGGCGGCGGAAGTGACGCGTGAACAGCTCTATCGCCAGCTGCATGACGAACTGCCTTATGACAGCGCAGTGCGGCCTGAAAGCTATCAGCACCGCAAGGATGGCAGCGTGGAAATCCACCAGCAAATCGTGATTGGCCGAGACAGCCAGAAACCCATCGTGCTGGGAAAACGTGGCGCCCGCATCAAGGCGATCGGCGAAGCGGCCCGTGCGGAATTGAGCGAGATGCTGGGCGTGCCGGTCCACCTCTTCCTGCATGTGAAAGTGGATGAACGCTGGGCCGAAAGCCGCGAGATCTACGAAGAAATGGGGCTCGACTGGGTGAAGTGATGGCTAGCGGGTCGCCCCGGCGGCCTGCCCTGCCTTCATCGTCCTGAAACGCGCCAGGCTGCACAGGGCCGACACCACGGCCAGGGCACAGGCTACGAAAAGCGGCGTAGCCCCCGTGCCCATGCTGCCGGCAAGCAGGATACCCACGACCACTGCGGCAAGAGTCTGGCCCAGCAGGCGCGAGGTCGAAACGAGGCCGCCTGCGGCGGCGGCCCGGTCCCTTGGCGCGCGGCTGATGATGAGCCGAGTGTTGGGCGCGAAGAACAGGCCAAAACCGAGTGCGGTAAGGCTCAGCCGCCATGCAAATCCGACCGGGTCGCGTGTTTCCGGCATGAATGCCAGCAGCAACAGGCCGATAATGGCGATCACCATGCCGGTAACGCCAAGCTTGGTCGGGGCAATCCGGTCCGACATCCAGCCGGCAACAGGTGCCACCACCAGCATGGTCAGCGGAAAGGGCAGTAGCAGCAGGCCCACTTCCTGCGGTGGATAACCCAATACACCCTCAAGCCGGAAGGGTAGCGAAATCATCAGCGATCCGGCCGATATGAAACACGTCATCGCAGCAAGGGCGGAAAGACCCAGCACCGGCCGCGCCAGCAGGTCAACGGGGACTACGGGTGCCTTGCGCCCCCATTCCCGCCGAACCAGCATGAACGCGGAAATCATGCCCAGCGCGGCGATCGTCGCGCCCAGCAAGGCATCATCATGCGTGGCGAGCTGCAATCCGCCGATCACCAGCAACATGGTCAGCGCGCTCCACAGGCTGCTGATCCATTGGGTGGGCTGCGCGCGCGGTTCCGGCTCCGGCAGGGCACGGCCCAGAAGAAGCGACACGATCGCAAACGGCACGGCCGCCACGAACACCCACTCCCACGGGGCATGGCCCACGATATAACCGCCCAGGGTGGGAGCGACAGCGCTGGAAGAAGCGACGATCACGCTGTTTACGCCCATCCCCGTCCCCAGCTTTCGGGACGGGTAGATCTGCCGCAGCATGGCCGCAGAGACACTGAGGGCCATCCCCGCACCTATCGCCTGCAAGGCCCGCAACACCAGCAATATCAGGAAATTGCTGGCAAACAGGCACAGCGCGCTGGCAACCATGAACAGCAATTGCCCATATTGGTAGAGACGGCGATGGCCGATCTTGTCGCCCACGCTGGAAAAAGGCAGCAGGACCATTACCAGCACGAGCTGATAGACCGTCACCACATTGGTGACGGCACCTTCGGTAACGCCAAGTTCGCGGGCGATGGTGGGCAGTGCCACATTGGCGATGGCCCCATCCAGTACCAGCAGAGCCGTGCCGAAACTGATCGCCACGATTGCCCACCAGCGCCGTGGAGCGGGAAGACCGTCCTCCACCTGCGCGCGGGCTGGCGGCGCAGCCTTCGCTGCGGCGGAATCCTGCCCCGCCCCATACTGATCTAGCGTTTGCGGCATGGGCGCCATTTGGCCTCAGCCGCTTCCGGCTTCAAGTACCATCAACCCGATCGTCGCCTATCCTGCAGAGCCGGAGACGACAAAGTCGACCATCAGGCTGGTCAGATAGGGAACGGCCCTCCCGTCCCTGTCTTTGCGAGGCCGAAACGCAATTGCTTTCGCTTCGCCGCAGGCAGCACTGGCAAAGGCCTCCTCGTCCGCATGGGCCGCCTCGCAAGCGGACATGCGGCCAGTGTCGTCGATCATCACGTTCAGAGCCACCGACCTGCGATTCGCGGCGCTGCCGGGAACGGCAGCGACTTCGAGCACGAGATCGGCAGGCAGATCAGTCTCCGCCGCTTCCCCGCGATTCCTGGTGACCTTCACGGCTGCATGGACCGGCTTGCCATTTGCCCCACGCGCCGGTTCCCGCGCCTTTTCCCGCATCAATTGCACGCAGACACGGTCATCCTGCAGCGCGCCATAATCCGACCGGACCACGGTGCAATCATCCACCCAGCCATCAGGCGCAATCAGGAGTTCATAAGTCGCACTGCCATCGCCCGTGGGCACGGACACATCGGCATTGGCCAGCCGGTCACGCAATTGCGGCGCCGCCATAATTGCGGCCGCAAGCACTGGTGCAAGAATTGCTGTCATGTTCTTCCCTCTCCGGGAGAGAAGATAGCATAATCAGCACCGGAGACGAGCCCGTATCAGGACTCGCTGTCGGCTTTCTTCTTCGCGGGCGCCTTCTTCTTGGCGGTGGCCTTCTTTGCCGGTGCTTTCTTGGCTGGTGCTTTCTTGCGTGTCGCCTTCTTCTTTGTCGTGCCTTTGGCGGCGCGTGCATTGATCAATTCCACGGCCTGCTCCACCGTCACGTCTTCAGGCTTCACGTCCTTGGGGATCGTCGCATTGGTCGTGCCATCGGTGACATAGGGGCCATAGCGGCCCGGCATGACCTTCATCTCGCCGCCGCTGGTCGGGTGTTCGCCCAAGGTCTTGATCGGCTCAGCCTTGGTGCGCCCGCCGCCGCCCTTGCGGTTGGCGGCCTCCGCCAGCAGGGAAACCGCCGCATTCATGCCGGTTTCGAACACGTCCTGCGTGGAGGACAGTTTCGCATATTTGCCGTCATGCCGCAGATAGGGGCCATAACGGCCGATGCTGGCTTCGATCACCTTGCCCGTTTCCGGATGTTCGCCCACGATGCGCGGCAGGCTCAGCAGCTTAAGCGCCCAGTCCAGATCGAAATCCGGCAAATCCTTGGGGATGGAGGCGCGCTTGGCATCCTTGCCCTCGCCCACTTGCACATAGGGGCCGAACCGCCCCGTCTTGCGTTCCACGTCCAGCCCGGTTTCGGGATCCTTGCCCATTACGGCATCATCCGAACCGTCTTCTTCCCCCGGCTGGCCGAACTTGCGGCGGAAATTGCATTCCGGGTAATTGTCGCAGGCGATGAAGGCGCCGTAACGGCCGCCGCGCAGCGCCAGCCGCCCGCCTTCGCGCCCTTCCGCCAGGCATTTGGGGCACTGCCGGGGATTGGACCCGTCGGCATTTGGCGGGAACAGATAATCGGACAGGAATTCGTCCAGCACTTCGGTCACTTCCGAAGGCTTGTGTTCCATTACCTCGTCGCTCTTCGGCTTGAAGTCGCGCCAGAAGGCTTCGAGCAGCGCCTTCCATTCGGCACGACCGCCGGAAACCTCGTCCAGCTCGTCTTCCATGCCGGCCGTGAAGTCATAGGCGACATATGTGGGGAAGAAGCGTTCGAGAAATGCCGTCAGCAAACGGCCGGAATCTTCCGCGAAAAAGCGGTTCTTTTCCATCCGGACATAGTCCCGGTCACGCAGGGTCTGGATGGTGGAGGCATAGGTGGAAGGCCGGCCAATACCGAGCTCCTCCAGCCGTTTGACCAGGCTCGCTTCGGAAAAGCGCGGCGGCGGCTGGGTGAAATGCTGCGTCGCATCCACGCCTTTCTTGGCCGGCGCGTCCCCCTTCCGGATCAGCGGCAGCAGGCCGGATTCCTCGTCATCATCCTTCTGGTCGCGGCCTTCTTCATATACCGCCAGGAAGCCGGGGAATTTCACCACCTGTCCGGTGGCGCGCAATTCGTGCCGGCCGGTCGGATCGCGCATCGTCACCGTGGTGCGTTCCAGACTGGCGGCCGCCATCTGGCTCGCCATGGCGCGCTTGAAGATCAGATCGTAAAGCTTCGCCTCGTCACCCGATGCGGCGCGATCCTTGGTGAAGTCTGTCGGGCGGATTGCCTCATGCGCTTCCTGCGCATTCTTCGCCTTGGTCTGATAGATGCGCGGCTTTTCGGGCAGATAATGCCCGTCATACCGATCAGCGATGGCCTTGCGGGCGGCGCTGATCGCGCTGCCATCCATCTGCACACCGTCAGTACGCATGTAGGTAATCGCGCCCGCTTCATACAGCGATTGGGCGCAGCGCATCGTGTGGCTGGCAGAGAAGCCAAGCTTGCGCGCCGCCTCCTGCTGCAGCGTGGAGGTGGTGAATGGTGGGGCCGGATTGCGCTTGAGCGGCTTGGTTTCGACATCCTCGACCGTGAAGCGCCCGGCCTCGACCGCGGCCTTGGCCTTTTCCGCCATGCCCTTGTCGCCGAGGGAGAGCTTGTCGAGTTTCTCGCCGTCGAACTTCACCAGCCGGGCTTCGAAACCGGTGCCGTCCTGCTCCATCCGGGCGACGACGGACCAATATTCCTGCGCCACGAAGGCTTCGATCTCACGCTCCCGATCGACGATCAGGCGCAGGGCCACCGATTGCACGCGGCCCGCGCTCTTGGCGCCGGGCAGTTTGCGCCAAAGGACGGGCGAAAGCGTAAAGCCGAACAGATAATCCAGTGCGCGGCGCGCCAGATAGGCATGGATCAGATCGTCATCCAGCCCGCGCGGATGCGCCATCGCATCGGTAACGGCCTGTTTGGTGATTGCGTTGAAGGTGACCCGCTCCACATCCTTGGGCAGCGCCTTGCGCTTCTTCAGCAATTCCAGCACGTGCCAGCTGATCGCTTCCCCTTCGCGATCGGGGTCAGTGGCCAGTATCAGGCGGTCGGACTTCTTCGCGGCGTCGGCAATGGCCTTCACCTGATCGCGGTTGCGCTTGTCGGCATAGACCTCCCAATCCATGGCGAAGCCTTCATCCGGGCGGACACTGCCATCCTTGGGCGGCAGATCGCGGACATGGCCATAGGAGGCGAGGACCTTGTAGTCCTTGCCGAGATATTTCTCGATGGTCTTCGCCTTGGCGGGCGATTCAACGATGACAAGCTGCATGATCTGGCGGTGCAATCCTTACGTGTACGTACGCGCGAGGGTGGTGACGCTTGGCGAGATTCGTCAAGCCGCTTTGCCGCATAACCTTTGCGAATTTGCCAATATGATCCCCATCTGCCGGAAGGTAGATTTCAGTTTCCGTGATAATCGCAGGATACCCGCCCCCCTGCATGGCGAACAAGGCGCCCGGCAATTTCCAGTTCCAGCAATGCCATCTGCACTTCCCCGGCACTGGCGCCGCTCTGGCGGACGAGTTCATCCACCCCCACCGGCGCAGTGGTGAGCAGGCCGGCAATATCGGCAGGTTCGGCCTCCACCAGTTCTTCCGGCGCATGATTGAATGTTTCGGCCGCCTCGCGGAAGGTGGAGCGCGGATTGCCGTCGAAGCCGGACAGCAGCTCCATCACGTCATCAGGGCTCTGCACCAGCACGGCGCCTTCGCGGATCAGCTGGTTGCAGCCATGGCTGCGTGCATCCAGCGGGGATCCGGGGATTGCCATGACTTCCCTGCCCGCCTCCCCGGCGAGCCTCGCAGTAATCAGCGAGCCCGATTTCGGCGCTGCTTCCACCACCAGCGTTCCCGCAGCCAGCCCGGCGATGATCCGGTTGCGGCTGGGGAAATGGCTGCCGCGCGGCTCCGTGCCCGGCGGCTGTTCGGCGATCAGCAGGCCTTCCTGTGCGATGCGTGCCTGCAGCTCCGCATGTTGCGGCGGATAGGTAATGTCTATCCCGCTGGCGATGACCCCGATTGTCGATGGCAGGGCGCCCTGATGCGCCGCGCCATCTATCCCCCGCGCCAGGCCCGAAACCACGGTAAAGCCTTCATCCGCCAGCGCTTTCGCGAAATCTCTCGCCAGCTTGATCGCCGCGGCGGAGGCGTTGCGGGCACCGACCATGGCGACACAGGGCCGCAAGGCCAGCGCAGCATTTCCGCGCAGCATCAGGATTGGCGGCGCGCCTTCGATCTCCCGCAAAAGGGCAGGATATTCGGGCGAATCGTGGAACAGATATCGCGCGCCCGCCTTGCGCACACCCGCCACTTCCCGTTCCACCACCTCCACAGGTGCCGCGCGATAGGCGCGCTTTCCACGCGCTGCGAGATCGGGGAGCGCCTCAAGCGCGGAACGGGCATCGCCGAACCGGCGCAGCAATTGGGCATAGGATACCGGCCCGATATTGGGGGATCGGAGCAGACGGATGCGGGAAAATGCCTCGTCCTGCGACAAGGCTGCCGCTCCGCTCATTTCTTGCCGCCCACTCTTGGTTCCGTGCCCTGCGTCAGCCGTTTCAGATTGGCCCGGTGGAGCCAGATCACCAGCACGGCGATACCGCCCAGCACGGGGATGAACTGGTCATACCCCAGCACTGCCGCCGCAACCGCCGCCGCCACGACCGAACTCATGCCCGCGAGCGAACTGATCCGCGTCAGCGCCAGAACGCCCAGCCAGACCACCGCGTAGGTCAGGCCAATCGGCCAGGCGAGGCCAAAGCTCACGCCCGCATTGGTCGCCACGCCCTTGCCGCCCTTGAAGCGCAGCCAGACGGGGAAGCAATGACCCACCACCGCGCCAAATGCCGCCACCGGCACAGCCAGGGGGAAGAACTGCCAGACCAGCCAGACGGCGAAATAACCCTTGCCCAGATCGAGCAGCAGCGTGACCGCCGCCAGCCATTTGCTGCCGGTTCGCAGCACATTGGTGGCCCCGATATTGCCGGAGCCGATCTGGCGGATATCCCCCTTGCCCGCGGCCATGGCCAGCACCAGGCCGAAAGGGATCGATCCGAGGAAATATCCGAGGGCCAGAGCCCAAAGCCAGTCCATAACTTCCCTGCTTTCTCAGCGAATGCCTTGTCCGAAGGCAGCCTTGCCCTTACGCGGCATGAAAGAAAAGCGGGCCTTCGACAAGTTCGAGCCCATCGGGAATGGATTTGTCAGCGATGGACCCCTCCGCACCGATACTCCTGTTCGATTCCGGGATCGGTGGCCTCACCGTACTCGCAGAATTGCGCAAAATTTTGCCCCAGGCGCCGGTGATCTATGCGGCCGATACGGCCGGCCTCCCCTATGGCGCAAAGACCGAGGCGGAGATTGCAGCGCGCGTTTCCGGCCTGCTGGGGCGGCTGGCGGAACGATATCGCCCCCGGCTGATCTGCATTGCCTGCAACACCGCATCCACCATCGCATTGGGCATGGTGCGCGAAGTGCTGCATGTGCCGATCGTCGGGACGGTGCCCGCAATCAAACCCGCCGCGGAGATGACACGGACAGGAACGATCGGCCTGCTCGGCACGGCGGCAACGATCCGGCAGGCCTATGTCGATAATTTGCAGGCCGAATTCGCGGCGGACAAGCGGCTGCTGCGCTTTGCCGCGCCCGATCTCGTATCCGCGGCGGAAGCGAAATTGCGCGGTGAAGCTGTCGATCCGGATATCTACAGGCAGGCGGCGGAGGGGCTCCGCAGCCAACCCGGTGGGGCAGATATCGACACGGTCGTGCTGGCCTGCACCCATTTCCCGCTGGTGGAAGACGGGTTGGCCGCAGCATTCGGCCCCGGCGTGCGCTTCGTCCATGGCGCGCAGGGGATTGCCCGCCGCATCGCTTTTTTGACCGGTGACAATGAAATGCGGCGCGAAAGGCCCGATTTCGCCCTCTTCACCGGGGGTGCTTCGCAGTTCGAGGCATTGCTGCCTGCGCTGGTAAAATACGGACTAGATCATGCTGATCGCTTTTAATGCGAATCCATCGCAAACTCCGTGCTTTAAAGACCGGACTTCATCCACTAAATCGCCGGGGACTCATGGCCGCGGCTCTGGATGCGGTGCAAGACGGATAAGTCCGCTGAATTACGATCAGATCTTCGACCAGGCGATCGACCGGCTTCATTCCGAAGGTCGCTACCGTGTCTTTATCGACATCCTGCGCAACAAGGGTGCATTCCCCAATGCGCGCTGTTTCCATGGCCATAACGGGCCCAAGCCGATCACGGTCTGGTGCTCCAACGATTATCTGGCGATGGGCCAGCACCCCAAGGTAATCACCGCCATGGAAGAGGCGCTGCACGATGTCGGCGCCGGATCGGGCGGCACGCGCAATATCGGCGGCAACACCCATTTCCACATCCAGCTGGAAAGCGAACTGGCCGATCTGCATGGCAAGGAAGGAGCATTGCTGTTCACCAGCGGCTATGTCTCCAACGATGCCACGCTGTCCACGCTGGCCAAATTGCTGCCGGGCTGCGTCATTTTCTCTGACGAATTGAACCATGCCAGCATGATCGCCGGCATCCGCAATTCCGGCGCGGAGAAGCGGATTTTCCGCCACAACGATGTGGAACATCTGGAAGAACTGCTGGCGGCAGAAGATCCGGCAGTGCCGAAGCTGATCGCGTTCGAAAGCGTCTATTCCATGGATGCGGACATCGCGCCGATCCATGCGATTTGCGACCTGGCAGAAAAATACAATGCGCTGACCTATATCGACGAAGTCCACGCCGTCGGCATGTATGGCGCACGCGGCGGCGGCATTTCCGAACGTGACGAAGCGGCCCATCGCATCGACATCATCGAAGGCACGCTGGGCAAGGCATTCGGCGTCATGGGTGGCTATATCGCCGCCGACAAGAAGGTCATCGACTGCATCCGGTCCTATGCGCCGGGCTTCATCTTCACCACCTCGCTCAGCCCAGTGCTGACCGCCGGTGTTCTGGCCGCGGTGCGCCATCTGAAGAGTTCAAGCGTTGAACGCGAAGCGCAGCAGGCGGCCGCCGCCATGCTGAAGCAGAAGTTCCGCGAAGCCGGCCTGCCGGTCATGGATTCCACGACCCATATCGTGCCCCTGATGGTTGGCGATCCGGTCCGCGCGAAAAAGATCAGCGACATATTGCTGGCCGAATATGGCGTATATGTGCAGCCGATCAATTTCCCGACTGTGCCCCGCGGCACGGAACGGTTGCGCTTCACCCCCGGCCCCGCCCACACGGAAGCCATGATGGATGATTTGACCAGTGCCCTGGTCGAAATCTGGGATCGGCTCGAACTGCAACTGCGCGAAGCGGCCTGAACTCAATCGACATTCCGGTAATGCAAATGCCGGCCGTCAGTATGACGGCCGGCATTTCTACATGAACTAGTCGGAACTTCCGGTATTTCCGGCCGCTTCCTGCGCGCGTTCGGCGCGGGAGGCGGTGATATAATTGCGCGGCTGCACATTACCTTCGTGGCAGGCATATTCGTAGAATTCGTAAGTGCTGTCCCGCTTCCAATCCAGCCGCGTGCCCCAGGGGGCGGTGAAGATCACCGGATCTTCCCAATGCGATTCATAGATGATGCTGTCCGGCCCGGTCATGGTGAAGCGTTCGGTCAGTTTCGCTTCCGTGCTGATCGGTGAATCATTTTCGGGTGGGGAGCCGGAGGTCACGATATTGGTCGCGGATGGTCCGGGGCGGAAATGATCCGTTTCCACGACCAGCGTGTTCTTGTCCTCCCAATATCCGCGGCTTTCGCCAATCCAGTTCCGGATTTGCGAAGGGACGGTTGCACGCCCATCAGTGGGAATGATCCGCACTTCATGGATCATCTCCATCTGGATCGCGACAAGACCGGGCGCCTGAAAAATGCGCAGGCCGTTATTATACATCATCGGCATCATCGAAGCCGGAAGACCGCGCGTGATGCAGCGGTCCCAGCTGTCGAAATCCGTCAACCAGTCGAAATCCTGCTCTCGCCGCCAACTTGAACGCATTTCGGCCGAGCGGCGCTTCCCCTCTTCGGTCATTTCCGGGAGCCGCCCATTGGCAGGTTCGACCAGCAGCGAAGTCCGCCGGTTGACCACGCCCATTTCCACCCAATGCCCCTGGCCGATCTTGTCTTCGGAATCTTCCGCCTCATACCGGCCCGCCAGCCGGTCGATCCGAGCCTGCCGCTCTGCCAGCTCCTCTTCATTCAGGAACACGCGGTTGCCCTGTTCTTCGGTGCGCTGGAACGGCAATCCGTTCAGATGGTCGATTGGCCAGCGCCCGCGAAGATCGGGTTCGCCCCATTCGGTCAGTTCCGGCGTATAATCATCCGGTATCGGCGGCAGCTTCGTCAGATCTTCCTGCGCCGACAAGGACACCGCCCCGGCAGTCAGCGCAAACGCCATAGCAGCACCGGCGATACGGAATTTAGCTTGCATCTTGCCCCTTCCCAATTGCCTCTCCAGCGCAAACCCGCCGGAGAGAATATCGTTTCTTGAGCGTATTATTTGAAATGCAATTAAATTGCCAGCCCATCCGGATCGGATGATGCAATGCTATGCTTTTGTCGGCAGGGGCCTGCTCCGCGAAAGCTCCAGCAGCCGAGAAAGTCGCCATAAACCGCGCCTTTCCGGGTGCTCCACCCCTTCTCGCCCCCCTTCAAGCGGGGGGTTGATCGGCGGATCGACCAGCAGCGTCAACATTGTGAAAAGCGATGCCAGGGGCGGATACCGCAATTGCAAAAGCCGCCGTTTATGTTGCAGGCGCGGCCAGATTCCGCGCACCATGCGATCCGGCACCTCCCCACCGAGCAGGGAATGCAGGCTGCGCATCTGCACGCGCATCGCATTGCGGCCATGCCGCGTCGGCATCAGGCGGATCAGGCGTGACCAGTCTATCTGCGCCCGCCGTGCCAGAATGGCGAGATCGACCAGATGGCGCAGGTCAATCTGCCCGCGCGCATAATCATATTCCTGCAACTGGTCGTGCACGATAAAGATCAGCGCCTGATGATCCGGAGATGGGACCAGCACTCGCGCAGTATCCAGCGCCACCGCCTTCGCTTCATCCGCCAGCGCGGCATGGTCCAGCAGCGGCGCGGCGATCTTGATCCGGCTGTGCAGGTCGATCATGCCCGCATCCTTTTCCCTGCCGAGGGCGTGAACATCCCACCCATTGGGCGCTTCGCTGACATAGGAATATCCCAGTTCCCTCAGCGCGGAGATCGCATCCTCCAGCCGGTCCTGCGGCAGCATGATATCGAGGTCGGAGAGAATGCGATTGCACTCCCCGTCCCCATGATCCGCCAGCATGGCCGTGCCCTTCAGCATTACGGGGACGAGTCCGATTGAATTCAACTTTGCGGCTGCTTCCGCCAGTTGCGCCCGCAACATCGCATTGCGCTGCCGCGCCCTGCTGTCGATCTCCCGCAGGAAGGCCTGCACTTCTTCGGGGACATCATCGGCATTCTGCAATGCATCTGCCAGGGCGGGCGTCACCAGGCTGCGATTGGCCAGCGCCAGCAAGGTTTCCCACTCCACATCAGCCGGAACCGACCCGCGCAGGCATTGGGCTAAATCTGCGAGATCATCAAAACGCGAGGGCATGATCTTCCGCCAGCAAATGCGCAGCATCCGCCGCTTCCCCATAAGACAGCGTCAGGCATTGCGCCCCGGCAACCAGATCGCACATGCCGCGCACCATGCCCGCACTGGATTGCCCACTTTCCGAATAAGCTTCTCCAAACAGGGTTTGCAGCGCCGCCACCCGGTCCCAGCCATCAACGGCTGCCTGCGCACCATCCTGACGCTGCAGGCGGATGACCGCGCCGACACGCCTTGGCCTTGCGTCAACAGGGCGAACTGGCAGATATTTCAGCACTGCCCCATCCTCCCGCTCGTGCACGGGCAATTGTTCTACATCGGCCCAGGCGGCAGCATGTGGCCAGGATCCGCGTTTCAGAGTTAGCGGCAAGGGCAGCCCCTGCACCATGCCGGACGGATCGGCAAAAGCGATGTCATCCCCGGCAAAGCCCCACCCCTGGGCGATCAGCGCCAGGGTGAGCGTGCTCTTTCCGGTGCCCGGACTGCCGCAAAGCAGCACTGCCCTGTCGCCCCGGACAAGGCAGGCCGTATGCAGCGCGATGCGGCTTTCCCGGCTCAGTATGTTGGTCAGCATGGTATGGCGCAGCCGCGTCGCCAACCTGCCGGGTGCCACGAATTGCGCTTCGCCGCCTTCGGCAAGCAGGGCGATCCGATCGCCGAAGGGGATCACGTGAATGCGCTGTCCGGACCCGCGCGGCGCAATCAATTCGCCATAAGGGGGGCGCAGTTCATCAATCAGCGCCGCATCATCGGCCACCACTTCAAAATCGTGGCCACCCAGATCGACTGAAAAGCCTGCGCAATGGGCTGGCGCTGGCGCGATGGCAGCGTTAAACAATCCGCTTTCGCAAGCATCGGCCAGCCAGCTGGCAGCCATATGCTGCGCATCGTGGCGGGTTTGCGCATGCGGCACGAAAGCCATGGCCATATCGTGAAGGGTGATACCGGACTGTGCCTGTTCGACCAGCGCGGCGGCGCTTTCATTCAGTTCGACAAGCTGCTGCTGCCGAGGTGTGAAAAACATCACCCGGCCATCCAGATGCAGCAATTCACCGCCTGGCGCCCAACGAAATTCAAGACGTGATTGATCCGACACGTCGATCCCTGCCTGCTACCGACAACCCAAACAGGCAATGCCTAGCAGGAAAGGATGAATCAAATAGCGGCCGCCGGCATTACCGGCAGCCGCGTGAAATGCAGGTTCAGGAAAAACTCAGCGCCGGCCTCGACCGCCGCCCTGATTGCCGGGGTCCCCAGGACCCCTGCCCGGACCGTCATTGACCGGCGGATTACCCGGAGGCGCACAATCCGAACCGTTGCCAACGCCGTTATTGCAACCTGGACCGCCGTTACCGTCCGGAATGCCCGCGGATTGGGCAATCGCTGGAGATACGAGCGAGGTCGACATGAGCATGGTCATTGCCGGCGGCACGGTCGCGGCGAACTTGCCGCAATTGCCGAGAAATGCACGACGATCACTCGCCATGCGCTGCATCTGGTTATCTTCCATGTGGTCAGACATGCGTACACTCCCCTCGGGACACGCTTCCTTATCCATCAAAGTATATTTGCGGGCAACCACATCTGATGATGCGTCCCAAACTGGGACCAATATCTGCTGTTGGCGCCACTTTTCCGGTCAGCCATTCAAACAGGAAGGGGCCACCGGCATAATTGCCAAATACTTCTGGCTTCCGGCGTGAAGGGAAATCACTCCAGGCGTTATGAATAACGCTGCTGCCCTGCCTGAGGCCAAATCATTCGAATGATGGAGCGCGGAAGCAATGGCTACCCATAAGGGGTGGACGAAAAGGCAACGCCCGCATCTTCCCAGAAGACGCGGGCGTGCAAAGCAACCGAACGGATGGCGATTTAGCGCAGGCTCACCACATTGTCCGTGACCGGCAGGGCCCGCTCGCCCGTATAAAGGCTGGCCATTGGCTCATCCTCCACGATCACAGCTTGCGCAGCACCAAAGCCGTTGAACGCCGTCTTCATCGCTGCGCCGTAAGCGCCCAGCATACCGATTTCGAAAAAGTCGCCGGCCTGAATATCGCCCGGCAGCATGAAGGGGCCCTTCATGAAATCGGCATCGTCGCAAGTCGGGCCGTAGAAGGAGAATTCCTCGAACGGCTGGACCAGATCATCTTCCAGTGCGCGCACCGGAAAACGCCAAGCGACATGGGCGGCATCGAACAAGGCACCATAAGCCCCGTCGTTGATGTAAAGTTCCTCGCCGCGGCGCTTTTCGATCTTCACGATGAGGCTCGAATATTCCGCGCATAGTGCGCGGCCGGGTTCGCACCACAGTTCCGCATTATAGGCGATCGGCAGTGCTTCGAAATGGCGGTGGATGATCGCGAAATAATCTTCCAGCGGCGGCGGTTCCATGCCCGGATAGACCGAAGGGAAACCACCCCCCACATCGACCATGTCGATCACCACGCCGGAATCGGCGATGGCTGCACGCACGCGTTCCAATGCCTGAACATAGGCAAAGGGTGTCATCGCCTGGCTGCCGACATGGAAACACAGGCCAAGCCAGTCGGACGCCTGGCGCGTCGCCTGCAGCAGCGCGGCGGCATCGGCCAGATCCACGCCGAATTTCGACGCAAGGCTCAGCTCGGAATATTCGGACGAAACGCGCAGCCGCACGCACAACCGCAGATCGGTGGCGGCATTGCCTTCATCGTCGCGCGTTGCGTCGACGATCTTGCGCAATTCCTCTTCCGTATCGAGGCTGAAAGTACGCACGCCATGTTCGCGATAAGCTTCGCGGATGGCGCTGGCAGTCTTCACCGGATGCATGAAGCACAGACGCGCATCAGGCAGGGTGGCATGCACCAGCCGCACTTCCGCGATGGAAGCCACGTCGTAATGGGTAATACCGTTCGCCCACAGGATCTGGAGCAGATCCGGCGAAGGATTCGCCTTCACTGCATACATCGCCTTGCCCGGAAACTTCTCAGCGAAGAATCGGGCCGCGCGCGCAGCAGCGTGCGGACGGTTGAGGATAACCGGTTCGTCCGGCGCGATATCGCGGACTACAGACCGGGCGTCAGGATAAGTGTGCAATTCAAGGGACCCCCAAACGGTTAGTTTGAACAAGGCTGCCTTGCGGTTAGGAAGTCCCCTTGGGGCAGCGGAGCGGCGCATATAGGGCCTCGAATTCTAATCGCAAATCAAAAATTCAACGCCTCGTTTTTAGCTCGTGAATCAATGGGCTGGCGGCGGGCTGCGTTCCCATGCTGCGCGGAACGGGGGCTGCATTGCGATGAGTTGAAGCCCATGCACCCAAGCGGACATTCAAATCCCGCCAGCAGCCGGTTTTTATAATTTATTGCCTGATAATGCCGTGGCATAGCTGCACACCCGCAGGTGGCAGCGATGGATAGTGCGAATCAGGTGATGAACCAGCATTTCGAATCTTCTGCCGCCGCTTTCAACCCCGTGCGGCTTTCTCAATTGCCGCAAACCCGCCGGGCCGAACTTCTGCGCCGCTACGAACGGGACGTATATGGCCCCGCATTTCCGGATGCCTCGATCCGGGAAGATCCTCAATATTGGGCGCGATTGCTGGATGCCGATCCCTATCCTGCCCCGCCCCAGCCGCTGATCGATGTTGCGATGCTGGTGGACGGGCATGACTGTCCTATCGGCGGCGCGACGATCGAATATTATCGCGGCGCCAAATGCGGATTGCTGACCTATCTTTCCGTGGCGGAGCGGGAACGTGGCCAGGGACATGGCCGGGAACTGGCGATGCTGGCCCGCCGCATCCTGGATGAAATGGCGGAAGCTGACACCCCCATGCTCGCCGAAACCGAACGGCTGGAAGATGCCGCAAATCCGCAGGAGGCGGCCGAAACGGAGAAACGCCAGCGCCGCCTTTCCGCCCTAGGCGCGAGGTGGATCGATTTCGATTATGTCATGCCCCCCTTGCGGGCAGACAGCCAGCCGCACCGCCTGCATCTGCTGGTCTTCGATCCGGATCGCAAACTGACATCCATCGAAGCGGGACGGGTCGCGGTGCTGATCCGGGAACTCGCCGCCGCTCTCGGCGCCGATCTTGATGCGCATGAGGAAACCCGGGCAATGATGGATCATCTTGCGTCGATGCGGCTGTTGCCGATCACGTCCCTGCCCGCGATTGCCTCCGCATGAGCGAGTTCGGCATGCTGACGCTGCGGGAATGCCCGGTGTTTCAGCCTTTCGAACGCGCATCGCTGGCTTTTGCCTTCCAGCTCAGGGTCCTTCGGCCCGATGGATCGGAGCCCCGCTCCGCCTATCGTATTTCCAATATCTACAACGCCGTGCTCGGCCGCAGTCCGGGACTGGAGGCTGACCGCCGCGATCGGGCGAAATGGCTGTTCGGCGCTTCGCAGTCCTTTCTTAACGATATCACCACCGGCGTTCCCGGCACCAATGGCCGCCCGCTTCTTCTGGCGGCCGAGGCGCTAGAAACGGGCGCGCCCCCGGCAATGGTCACGCTGCAAAGGCCGGAAAGCTGGGACTATGAATATGAAGGCACGGCGGTTTCCCTGCAGGTCCCGCCCGAACGGCGCGAATTGCGCATGGCAATGCAGGATCATTTCTGCGTCTTCGAAAGCGGCCGGATTTTCTATCTACTCGTTCTCAGCAATCTGCCGGGAGAGCGCAGCCCGCTTGACGAATACAGCACCATTCAGGCGGAACAGCTCGCCATTGA
Source organism: Croceibacterium atlanticum (assembly GCF_001008165.2). NCBI lineage: Bacteria > Pseudomonadati > Pseudomonadota > Alphaproteobacteria > Sphingomonadales > Erythrobacteraceae > Croceibacterium > Croceibacterium atlanticum. The sequence goes on from NZ_CP011452.2 coordinate 787,564, forward strand.
GCCCGACTATGCGGCGGATAGCGATTTTCTGAGCATCGGCCGTTCCGGCCCGCAATTCTCGGTCCTGGAATTCGTCCGCAATCGTCTGGCCGAACTGGACTCCGGCAAGGAAGAACCAGTGTCGGAATGCGCCAATGCAATCGCCGATGTGCTGCGTCCATTCGGTGTGCTGCCGCCGGGCCGGAATTTCGCGACGCCCCGGTCGGAGGATCTGTGCAATGCAATGGTGCAGATAGAAGACGAAGCGCTGTTCGACACGGCCCGGCACGCCTTTTTCCATTATCGAATGCCTGCGCCGGAAGACGTGCAGGGTCCGGAAGACGAAGTGCAAAAGCCGCATCCGCAATGGGTGATCGATGCTGATCGCGCATGGGCGGAAGCGAATGTGCCGGGCGCGGATTGCCATTGCGATGCGCATCATACGCTGGGCTTCGGCCCGGATGAGGAAGAAAGCGCGATCCCGCGGCAATTGCTGGCCTTCGCCGGACTTGCCCAGGGCGTGCCCGATTTCCCACGGCAGGACGATTCCGAAATCCACGATTCGACGCGTCCAGTATCGGTCGCGCCGGAAAACCTGTTCTTCGTCCACCCTTCATTCGAACTGGATGTGGGGAAGAACTGGCGCACCTTGCGGGAAGCGCAGGCCAGCGTCGGAGGCTGCCCTTATGCGCTGCTGACCTGGATGATCGCCGTGCATGACGAACTGATCGTGTCCGACATGGAACGGATGATCGAAAGGATGATTTTCGGCCCGGTGGATCAGGATGCGCAGCTGGCGGAAATCGGCCGAGCGACACCGCTGAAAAACCTCGCCCATGTGCTGGACAAAGTATCCACCCTGATCCCTTCCTATACGAAGATCATTGACGATAATCTCGCCCAGCGTGTCGATATATTTCGTTGGTGCTCGATCCACCAGTCGGGGAACGTGTTCCGCTATCCCACGGAGCGTGAATTGCTGGGCAGCATCCGCGAAGCGCGCGGCACCCGGCAGCGTTTTGAAGATGCGCATGCGCTGCTGGACCGATATGAGAATCTGGTGGAGGACGTTTCCACCTTGCAGGCATCATACACGTCGGCGCGCACCAATTGGCTTCTGGCTGCGATCACCTTCTTCGGGGTTCTGGGCCTGCCCGGCACACTGTCCGGTACGTTTGGCCTGACAAATGCCGATGCGCTGCTGGCAACGGTGGGCATTCTTGCATTCACTGCCGCCCTGTTCACCTTCTGGCTGAACGCCACTCAGCTGAGGCGGTCGCGAAAATCCTCGTAAGAGAAGCGCCGGATCAGATCGAGCTGGTCGGTTTCTGAATCCCATAGCCAGATCGAAGGCAGCGGCACGCCGTTGAAGGTCGTCGTCTTCACCATCGAATAATGCGCCTGATCGAGGAAGGCGAAGCGTTCCCCCGGCCGGCACGGCACGGGCAGGCGATAATCGCCGATCACATCGCCCGCGAGGCAGGACGGGCCGCCCAGCCGCACTGGTTCGCCCTCGCCCTGATCCTCATGCAGCATGGCCGGGCGATAAGGCGCTTCGATCACGTCGGGCATGTGGCAAGTGGCCGAAACATCGGTGATGGCGAGCGGCATTCCGTTCCAGTGGGAATCGAGGATCGTGCCGACCAATATGCCCGCATCCAGCGCCACGGCCTCCCCCGGCTCCAGATATATTTCCGCGCCGGTATCGTCCTTCACGTCCTGCAGGAACTCGATCAGCTCCTCCCGCTGGTAATCGGCGCGCGTAATGTGATGGCCGCCGCCAAAGTTCAGCCATTTGATATGGCCGAAATAAGGTTCGAGATAATCGAAAACCTTGTCCCAGGTGCGCTTCAGCGGTTCCAGATCCTGTTCGCAAAGGGTGTGGAAATGGATGCCATCGACCATGGCGAGATGCTCGTCCTCAAGCTGGTCGATCGGGAAGCCCAACCGGGAATGCGGCGCGCAGGGATCATAGCGCGGCACTTCGCCTTCGGCGTGCAGCGGATTGATCCGCAGCCCCACGTCGAAGCCCCCGCCCTGCGCGCGCATATTTTCTAGGATCAGGCTCGCCCGTTCGATCTGCGCGGGCGAGTTGAAGATCACATGGTCCGACATCCGGCAGATTTCTTCCAGATCCTCCGGCTTGTAGGCCGCGCAATAGGTCGCGATCTCGCCATCGTAGAATTCACTGGCGAGCTGCGCCTCCCACAGGCCGGACGTGCATACGCCGTCCAGATATTCCCCGATCAGCGGCGCAACCGACCACATGGAAAACGCCTTCAGCGCCGACAGCACCTTGATATCCGCTGCGTCCCGTATCTCCGCCAGCACTTGCAGATTGGCGCGAAGCTTCGCCGCATCGACGACGAAGGCAGGCGAATCCACGCGGCTGAGATCGAATTGGGCAAAGGCGCCCGGGTCACCGGCTCTCGTTTCCATGGTCATGCGGCCTCTTAGGAATATTCCGCCGCCAAGTCATCGGGGCAGTGGCGCCGGTTGGAACCTTTCTTCCCTGTGCTACCCTGCGCGGATCCTTGAGGGGGGAGAGATCATGCACCGGCTTCTGGCTATTTTCGCACTGGCGCTATGTTCCATTGGCCAGGCCGCTGGCGCGACCGGCTCCATCGACAGCTTCATCGCACGCGAAATGGCGCAATCCGGCGCGCCCGGCATCGCCTATGCCGTGGTTGAGAATGGCGAAATCGCCAAAATCGGGACGCGCGGAGTGGAAGACCGCGATACAGGAAAGAAGGTGACCGGGGACACGCAATTCCTGATCGGCTCCCTGTCCAAGAGCTTCACCGCATTGGCCATCATGCAATTGGTGGAGGCCGGGAAGGTCGAACTGGACGCGCCGATCTCCCGCTATCTCGGCAGTTTTGCCGATGGCCCGGCCCAATCCATCACCATCCGCCAATTGCTGAGCCATACGAGCGGATATTCCACCCTGCAGGGCAATTACTCGCACCAGGACCGCAGCAATGCGCCTGATGAACTGGCCCGGCAGGTTGAACGTGATGCCGCTGAAGCACCCGCATATCCGGCTGAAAGCCGCTATGAATATTCCAATCGCAATTACCAGATCCTCGGCCGGTTGGTGGAAGTCGCCAGCGGGCAGGATTTCGCCTCATATGTAAGCGCCAATATATTGCGTCCGATCGGCATGGATCACAGCTTCGTGTCCGATGGTGCCGTGCATCCGGAAATGGCCACCGGCTATGCCCCGTGGTTCACCGGCAAGCGCGCCATTTCTCCAAACCAGACCCATCGCAGCGTGGCGCCGCAAGGCGGAATAGTGTCCACCGCCCGCGATATTGCCCGCTACATGCAAGTGATGATGAATGGGGAGGACGATGTGCTGAGCGCCGCGGGCAAGGCGCAGATGATGCAGCCCGCCAATGCAGCGGCGCCCAATTACGGTTTCGGCTGGGTCGTGGACCCCGGCGATGGCAGCGTCGGCCACAGCGGGACCAGCCCGGGATATGAAACGCTGGCCAACATGATCCCGGCCGAGCAGAAGGCAGTGGTGGTGCTGCTCAATTCCGGAAGCGGGACGGGATTTGGCGAGAATGCCGCGCTGCAAAACGGCATCACCGCACTCGCCCTCGGGCTCGACCAGAATGGGGAACCGAGCCGCTGGCAGCAAAAGGCGCTGTTCGTCTCGCTGGTGCTGATCCCCCTCCTGTTCCTCGCCAGCATGGCCTGGGCATGGCGCAAACGCGCGGAGCTGCGCGCGAAAGCGAAATCAGGTCCATTCGGCCTGTTCAGCCTGTGGTTCCCGCTGGTCCCCACGCTGGCCATGGTGTGGATCGTCTTTGGCCTCGTGCCGGGCCTGTTCGGCGTGAGCATGAACACGCTCCGCCAGTTCCAGCCTGACCTTGTGCTTGCCCTCGTCGCCTGCGCGGCGACGGGGCTGCTATGGGCCGTATTCCGGCTGGCGCTGGCCTATATCGGCAAACGCCGTTCCGCCTGAGCGGCAATGGTTCGCCAATGCCGCCACCCCGAAAAGGAGCTGGCAGCATTGGCGATAAGCAAGGATCAGAACTCTACCGGACCGGCCAGTTCTTCCACCTTCCACGGCAGGCCGTTTTCGTTCAGCATTTCAAGGAAGAGATCGGGGTCGAATTCTTCCATGTTGAACACGCCGTCGCCCTTCCATTTTCCGGTCAGCATCATCGCACTGCCGATCATGGCGGGAACGCCGGTGGTGTAGCTGACAGCCTGATTGCCGGTTTCGGCATAGGCATCTTCGTGGTTGCAGATATTCTTGATGTAGAACGTCTTTTCACCGCTGCCGTCCAGCGCCTCGCCCGTGGCGATCACGCCGATATTGGTCTTGCCCTTGGTGGTTTCACCCAGGGTTTCCGGCTTGGGCAGAACAGCCGCCAGGAATTGCAGCGGGATGATGTCCTTGCCCTGGAACTGGATCGGCTCGATCCCCGTCATGCCGACATTCTGCAGCACGGTCAGATGTTTGATATATTCATCGCCAAAGGTCATCCAGAAGCGGCCGCGTTCCAGTTCGGGCAGGAATTTGGCGAGGCTTTCCAGTTCCTCGTGATACATCATGTACATGTTCTTCTGGCCGACTTCCTCGAAGTCGAAGGCGACCTTTTTCGACATGGCCGGCGTTTCCACGAACTCGCCATTTTCCCAATGGCGGGCAGGCGCGGTCACTTCCCGGATATTGATTTCCGGATTGAAATTGGTGGCGAAGGCCTGGCCGTGATCGCCGCCATTGCAATCGAGAATGTCCAGCGTGCGGATCGTCTTCAGCTTGTGCTTCTTGAGCCACATGGAGAAGACGCTGGTCACGCCCGGATCGAAGCCACTGCCCAGCAATGCCATCAGCCCCGCTTCCTTGAAACGGTCGTGATAGGCCCACTGCCACTTATATTCGAACTTCGCCTCGTCCTTCGGTTCGTAATTGGCCGTGTCGAGGTAATCCACGCCCGCTTCAAGGCAGGCGTCCATGATCGGCAGATCCTGATATGGCAGTGCCAGATTGACCACCAGCGAAGGGTTCAGACTGCGAATCAGATTAATCATCGCCGGCACTTCCTCGGCGTCGATCTCGTAAGTCTTCACCTGCTGGCCGGTGCGGTCCTTCACGCTGGCCGCAATGGCATCGCATTTGCTTTTCGTACGGCTGGCGAGGTGGATATCGCTGAAAATATCGGCGTTCATCGCCATCTTGTGGACTGCGACCGAACTGACGCCGCCAGCGCCGATTACCAGTACTGTGGACATGATTGCTCCCACGAAAAAGAATATGTGCCCATGAGCGAACGCATCGCCCCGGCCTGATGATCCCCGCCATAGCGATTTCCTACACCAGTGAAACAGGGCAAGTGCGGCAAGTGCGCAAGACATTTGCATGCAGCGGAAATCCGGCTGAAAGGTCCGTGATGCAGTCTGGAATTTTTCTGCTGCGGAACAGTGTTCCAGGTGTTCCAGCGGAGGCCGGAAAACGGAAAGGATAACGATGACCGGGAAGAGGCAACCGACACGCGACGGCGTATTGCGTGCGGCGCACAAGATCGCGCAAATTCTGCCGCCAACGCCGCTTCTGCCCGTCGAAATCCGCGGAGTGAAGCTCCGGGCCAAGGCCGAATGCCTGCAACCGATCGGCGTGTTCAAGATTCGCGGCGCATGGCACCGGCTGAGCGATTTATCGGCGGAAGAGTGGCGGCGCGGCGTGGTGGGCGTCTCCAGCGGCAATCATGCGCAGGGCGTGGCCTGGGCCGCTCGGAAGCTGGGCATGGATGCGACCATCGTGATGCCCAATGATGCGCCGCGCGTGAAGGTCGAACGCGTGCGGGAACTGGGCGCGCAGATCGTGACTTATGACCGACCGGGCGGAGAAGACCGGGACGCCATCGCGCGCGAACTGGCCGATAGGCAGGGCAGCGTTTTCGTGCATGCCTATGGCGATCCTTGGGTGATAGAAGGGCAAGGCAGCACCGGCGTGGAAATATCCGCACAGATGGGGGAGTTCTCAGGGTCCGGCCCGTCGCGCATCGTGGCGCCATGTGGCGGCGGTGGGCTGACGGCAGGGATCGCCCTCGCCTGTCCCGATGCGGAAATCGTCGCGGTTGAACCGGAAGGTTGGGACGATGTGACGCGCAGCCTCGCCTCCGGCCGGATCGAGGCAGTGCAATCCGATCCCCCGCCCACGGCCTGCGACGCACTGCAAACGCCGCGCACATGGCCGATCAATTTCGCTGTGATGAAAGGCAGGGTGGCGGGCGTGACCGTCAGCGAGGAAGAAATCCGCGCGGCTCAGCGCTTCGCCTTTGCGCAGCTCCGCCTGGTTCTGGAACCGGGCGGAGCGGCCGCACTTGCCGCTGCGCTGGCCGGAAAGGTGGAACTGGATCCGGAAAGCGTGCTCGTGCTCAGCGGCGGCAATGTCGACCAGGCTAGCTTTCGCGCTGTGCTGGACGAGGATTGATCCGCCCTCAGGCCTGCTGTGTCATTTCCGCGGATTGCAGATCGGAAATGAAATTGTCGGTCCAGCGCAGCACATTATCCTCGCGCACGGTGACGATCAGCTTCTCCCACCGTTCCTTCCGCTCGGCCAGCGGCATGTGCAGGGCGCGATTGATGTTATGCGATACATCGTCCGGACTGTGCGGATTGACCAGCAAGGCATCCTGCAATTGCTGTGCCGCACCGGCAAAGCGCGAAAGGACAAGCACGCCCGGATCTTCGGGATCCTGCGCCGCGACATATTCCTTCGCCACCAGATTCATCCCGTCACGCAGGGGGGTCACCAGACCGATCTTCGCCGCGCGGTAGAAGCCGAACAGTTCCTCCTGCGAATAGCCCTTGTTGACATAGCGGATCGGCACAACATCGACTTCCGAACGCGCGCCATTGATCTGGCCGGTCTTCTGTTCCAGCGTGGCGCGAATATCCTGATAGCTGCCGATATCCTCCCGGCTGGGCGGCGCGATCTGGATATAGACCAGGTCACGCACCTGATCCGGATAGGTATCGAAGAACCGGCCAATCCCGTCGATCCGTTCTGGCAGGCCCTTGGAATAATCCAGCCGGTCCACGCCGATCATGGCAACACGGTGCCTCGTGCTGGACATCAGGCGCTGCTGCGCCTGCCGCGCCTTTCCTGTATCGCCCTTGGCCATGAAGTGATCGTAATCGATGCCAATCGGATAGGACTTGGCCCGTGACGTGCGCCCGTCGAGCCGGATCTCACCCGTCTTGTCATTCACTTCGGCGCCCAGTTCCTTCCGGCAATAATGCAGGAAGCTTTCCAGCCACTCGTCATTCTGGAACCCGATCAGGTCATAATGCAGCATCGAGCGGACAAGCCGCTCATGATAGGGCAAGGATACGAACAGGCGCGTTGGCGGCCATGGGATATGCAGGAAGAAGCCGATCTGGTTGTTCACCCCCCGCGCCCGCAATCGTTCGCCCAGCGGCATCAGATGGTAATCGTGGACCCAGACAGTGTCATTCTTCTCGATCAGCGGCAGAACACTATCGGCAAAGCGTTCATTCACGCGTTCGTAACCGCGGCCGAATTCCCGCTCATACTCGGTCAGGTCGATCCGGTAATGGAACAGCGGCCACAAGGTGGAATTGGCGTAGCCGTTATAATATTCCTCGATATCCTGCGGTTCGAGATCGATGGTCGCGGTCGTCACGCCGTCAGCTGATCGCTGGACATGGATATCGCCGGAATATTCGTCCACTTCCTGGCCGGACCAGCCAAACCAGATCCCGCCATGTTTGCGAAGCGCCGAATTCAGCGCCCCGGCCAAGCCGCCCTGCGCCCCGGCGGCGCCCCTGGCCTTGGGAACGGCGACGCGATTCGAAATAACGACAAGGCGTGTCATCGTACCGTGTTCCAACTCTTGGATATCAAACCCGCACAGTTAATCACTCCTACCAGCGAGTAGGTCTGCGGGAAGTTCCCCCAGAGTTCGCCCGTTTCGAAGTCCATGTCTTCGGACAGCAGACCCGACTTGGTGCGATGGCCCAGCATGATGCAGAAAAGCTCGCGCGCTTCTTCCTTGCGGCCTGAACGGACCAGCGCATCGATGAGCCAGAAGGTACAGATATTGAATGCCGTTTCGGGCAAGCCGAAATCATCCTCTGCCGCATAGCGAAGCATATGTTCGCCCCGCCGCAGATCGCGTTCAACCATTTCGAAGGTCGAAAGGAAGCGCGGATCGTCCGGTTCCAGAAAACGCAATTCGACCATCTGCAACAGGCTGGCATCGAGATAATCGCTTTCAAACGACGCACCGAAATGGCCGCCATCGCCATTTTCGACCCAGGCTTCCGTCTCGATCTTTTCCCGGATCGTATCGGCCCGTTCGCGCCAATGAGCTGCGCGATCTTCCTTGCCCAGATAATCGGCAACATTGGCCAGCCGATCACAGGCCGCCCAGCTCATGACCGAAGAATAGGTGTGGACTTCCTGCCTCGTGCGGAACTCCCACAGGCCCGCATCAGGCTGGTCATACATTTTCCACGCCATTTCGCCGACCTGCTCAAGGCTTTCAAAATCGCGATCCGTCGCCATGCGCAGCAGCCGCTTGTCAAAGAAAGCCTGGGTCGTGGGCAGCACGATCTGCCCGTAACAGTCATGCTGGACCTGCATATATGCGGCATTGCCCCGCCTCACCGGCCCCATCCCCCGATATCCTGCGAGGAATGGCGCAGTGGTTTCGTCCAGTTCCGCAACGCCCATGACGGAATAGAGCGGCTGGATCTGCCCGCCTTTCGCGTCGTCCACGATGTTGCGGAGATAGGCCAGATATTTCTCCAGCACGTCCAGCGCGCCAAGCCGGTTGAGCGCCTGCACCGTGTAATAGGAATCACGAATCCAGCAGTACCGATAATCCCAGTTGCGCCCCGTATTCGGTGCTTCGGGAATGGAGGTGGTCAGGGCGGCAACAATCGCGCCGGTTTCCTCGTGCTGGCACAGCTTCAGCGTGATGGCACAGCGAATGACCTCGTCCTGCCATTCAAACGGCGTTGCAAGCCCGCGCGCCCAGAGCTGCCAGTATTTGCGCGTCTGCGCTTCCATCCGGCGCACTTCGGACCGGATATTTCCGCCAAAGGGTTCATCCGGGCCGAGGAAGAAATGCTGGTCGCTCTCTACCCGGTAAACCCGCTGATCCAGCACATAGCCCACCGGCGCATCGGTGGAGAGGCGCAATGCCTGCGGGCCGACAAGATAGCGGATATGGTTGGTGCCATTGGTGGTTTCAGCCACCTGTGCGCCATAATCGCGCATCGGCTTGAGCGTGACCTTCAGCCGCGGCGCACCGGCGATAGGCCGGACGATGCGGGCATAGGCAACGGGGCGATACATGCGGCCGGACCGTTCAAACCGGGGCGAGAAATCGGAGATTTCCACCACGCTGCCATCTTCCGCCTCCAGCCGGGTGATCAGGATCGGCGTGTTCCGGTCATAGCACTGGGTCGCAGAAACCTGTCCTTCCAGCTCGAACCGCCAGACGCCGACATTGCCGCTGTCGCCATTGAGCAGGGAACAGAAGACAGGATCGCCATCGACACGGGGCACGCAGCCCCAGACCAGGCCAGCGCGGCTGTCGATCAGGCCCGACACCTGGCAATTGCCGATCGGCCAGAGCTCCAGATTGGTTTCGCCGTTACTCACAGGCCGAGCCAATCATAAACATCGGCAATCTCCGGAAGGCGGTATTTCGCCGATGTGGGGGAGCGATCGCCCACCAATATGCCGAATCCTCCAAGCTCTTCGGCAGCCTTGAAGCCATCTTCATCGGTAATGTCATCACCGACAAAGACCGGGCGAGCGCCCGCAAAGGGGGGGACTTCCATGAAGGCCCTTACCGCCCCGCCCTTGTCCGCGCCGGGGCGGACAAGTTCGATCACCGATTTGCCCCGTTTGACGTGGAGATCATGCTCTGCCGCAAGCTTTTCAGCGAATTCCAATCCGGTTTCCTCCAGTTCCGGCGCAGCGCGATAATGCAGCGCCGCCCCATGGGGCTTGGTTTCCAGCATAAATCCGCTGTCGCGGATGAAATCGTCGAGCAAGGCAATTGCCGCGGCGGGCAAGGCTTCCGGTTCGGTGCCGAGCGTTGACCCGTCAGGCAACAGGCGGGCAATACCGTGCGATCCGGCCCGCGCCATCGGCAATTGGCCCAGATGATTTTCCAGATTGGGAATGGCGCGGCCGCTGACCAGCGCAACGCGCCCGTCCATCCGATCGCCCAGATCAACGAGACGTTTTCCCAGATCGGCCGGAACGGAGATTTTTTCCGGCCCCTCGGCGATTTCCACCAATGTGCCATCAAAATCGAGAAAGAGCGCGACATCGCTCTCGCCGCGCAATGCCTCCAGCGCTGGCGGAGCCTCAAGTGAGATTTGCCCGTGCATCGCCACAGGCCTTACCTATCAGCGTCCAAGCGTCAATTGGCGATCCGGGTTTGGCACCGCCTAATCGCCAAGATCACGGGATTCCGGTCCATCGGGCAAAGAAAAAGCCGCCGGATCTCTCCAGCGGCTTTCCGTTTTGAAATCCCGTATGGGAACCAGGCCTTACGGGCTGGTCGGCAGATCGTCGTTGTCATTGTCGTTGATGCCGACGAGCACAACCGTCAGGGCGGCAGCGGCCAGGACACCAACGAGAATGGCCGGGCTAGCCTTTTCAGATTCGGAAACCGGCGAAGAGCTGCGGCTGTTTGCAACCGGAGCCGCTTGGGCTGCGCTGGTGCCAGCGACCAGAGCGGCAATTGCCGTCCCGAGGATATACTTACGCATCATCTTCTCCACCTCTTTATTTCGACTACGCAACTACACGTATAAGATTGTGTGCGGCAAGGGTTTTTTGCGCCGCATCGCCTGTATTCCGGGATGAAACGATCCAAATGGGTGATCCCTCCCCCCATGAACGCCAGCAAACAAAAAGAAACGGCGGCACCGTTAGGCGCCGCCGTTCCCTTTCTTTTCAGCAGCCGGAATTAAAATCCCCGGCTATTTGCCGGATCAGAAGCCGAACAGGATCGAACCGCTGATGGCACGCGGAGCGCCAATCTGGACATTCGGGCCCGAATTATCGAGCGAACCGTCATATCCGCCGACATAGAACTCATCGAACAGGTTCGAGACGTTCAGCTGCAGCGCGATATCGCCGCCCAGCGGGCTCTGGCCCACGGTGTAGCGAAGATCGAGATCGACCACGGTGTAGCTGCCGGTCTTTGCACTGTGAATGTCGTTCACCCAGCGCGAGCCGGTGTGCTTCACCTGCGCGCCCAGATCGAATTCACCAAAGCTGACCTGCCCGCGGGCACCGAAGGAATAGGCTGGCGCACCACTCTCGCGATTACCGGCCGTGGGAAGGAACACGGGGAGTCCGTCGCCATCGACACCTTCCTGAATGTCGTCCTTGATTTCGGATTCGTTCAACGAACCGAAAACATAGAGCAACGTATTCGTGGTCGGGCGAATGGCAACCGATGCATCGATGCCGTATTTGTCGACCCGTCCAAGGTTCCGGTAAAGATATTCATCCAGAACCGGATCATAGGAAGTCGCAAGACGATTGTTGTAGCGGGTGAACCAGCCTGCAATCTGCGCTTCCACGATGCCGGACTGATAACGGAAACCGAGGTCGAAACTGTCGGTGGTTTCCGGAACCGGCCGTGCTTCCGGCGTATAGTCCAGATAGAACGAATCATAGAGCGGATCCGTGCCGGGGACCGAAATGCCCTTGGCGTAGTTCGCGAACACTGATGCATCGGGGACAAAGAAGTAGGTGAAGCCTGCGCTCGGCAGCAGCTTGTCATACTTGTAGGTCCGCTTCTGCGGCGGTGCCGCGTTCGGATTCGCAGCTTCGTAAGCCGTCGTATCCTGGTTGCCCAGGCAATCGATATAACCCGACGCCGAAGTCGTATAGCAACGCTGGTCCAGCTTGCGCGTGAAGAACGGTGCGGCAAGCCCCAGAACGACCGTCAGATCATCTTCCAGGAAACGGCCACGATATTCACCCGCCACCTTGTTCAGGATGGCGAAGGACTTGCGATCACGCTTGTTGAGCGCAAACCCGTCCACCGTGAACAGCGGATCGTTGATCGGGAACACGTCCTGAATATCGCCATTGATGTCCGCCATGGAAGTCATGCCGGTCTGGCGATGGTTTGCGTGGTCCCAGGTATAGGCCAGGCGCACGCGATGCTGGTCGGAAATCTCGTAAGCCAACGAACCGATCACACCGAAACGATGCGTACGGGTCTGGCTGGGATCGAAGCCGCTGACTTCGTCCAGCATGTCTCCGTCGCCGTTCAGATCGCGGCCGAAATAATAGCCACCCCGGATGAAGCCGGTATATTCGACACCATTGATGGTGCGGGTACCTTCGAGGAGTTCCTCGTTACCGCCGCCATTCGCCTTCACATACTGGTAGCTCGGGTCCAGCGTGAGGATCAGGTTGTCAGCAAGCGTCAGGCGTGCCGAACCGCGGATATTGCCGGTGTTGGAAGGATTCCAGCGACGATCGAAATCGGCACCGCAACCATTCACGCCATCCGGATCGACATAGCCCGGAGCAGCAACTTCTGCCGGCGTTTCGAAAACCCCCGGCGAGCTTGTGATCGTGCAGGGATAGTTGATGTCGTAGAAGCGCGCTCTCTTCTCGCCGGCATCAACCAGGTCCTGCAATTCGGTTGCGCGGTACTTCGATCCTGCGAAATTGTTGCGGTTTTCGTTGTAATGGCCGGAAATCGACAGGAAGTCGCCATTCGAGCCGAGATCCTGGAAAATGCGGCCGTTGAACTGCGTCTTCTGGATCTGGCCGTAATTGTTGAAGGCGTTGTCATACTTCGTATAGCTGCCCGACACGAAGGCGTAGGTGCCGAAGCCGGACAGATCGCCGGTGTCGATCATGCCGAAAGCGCGCTTGTAAGGGCGGCTGCCGGCGCCATCGGCAACCACGTCGCCATAGGAAAATGTCGCGGTGATGCCGAATTCGTCAGCCGGGCGGCGGGTACGGATGTTGATCGTACCACCCGCGGCGGAAGCAGTCGGGCTGTCGATATCGGTAACGCCGAGATTCACGTTCACCGATTCCAGCACTTCGGAATCGACCTGCTGGTTGGTGTACATGGCGTAGTTGCCGGAATCGTTTAGCGGGATGCCGTCCACGGTCTGCGAAACGCGGTCAGCGCCGAAACCACGAATGGTGAAGGAACCGCCGGACGAGCCCCAGGGATCGTTGTTCTGGAAGCTGACGCCCGGAACAAGATTGACGATGTCGTTTACGGTCTGACCGGGACGCTGTTCGCGAATGACTTCCTGGTTGAGAACCTGCTTCGCCTTGGGCGTATCGGGGATTTCCACCCCGCCGACACCCAGCTGGAGAGCGCCGGTGACGATGATCGTATCTTCTTCGAAATCGAGCGCGCCGGTAGATTGAGCTGCGGCGGGCGATGCAAGCAGCGCAGCGGCCGCCATCGATGCCGAGCTGGCGGCCACTAGAAACCTGGTCTTCATTTCGGAATGTTCCCTTGTTGATTCCCTGACGTGGCGCTTGCGTATGGACCGCCGGAGACTCAACAGTGTCAGGCCGATGACAATATGGTTACAGCCGCGACCAAGCCTCCAAGAGGGCCAGTGAGACGACCTTTAACCCTTGAATTCACGCGCCTTTTTACCCGCTGTTGCCGCATCGCAACATAGCGGGAGAAGTTTATTGCGGTGCAAAACTCACGAAGGTGCGAGCGGTTCCCGCAGGGGTTCAGACCAGATTGATCTCGCGCAGGCGCTGCATCAGGTAATCATGCGCCGTTATTGGCGCCTCCACCTCGTGCTCCCGCCCTTCTTCGACGCATTGGCTCAGTGCGCGGATTTCAAAGTCGGGCCGGAAGTGGAGGAAGAAGGGCATGGAATAGCGTGATCGACGCGCAGCCTCGCCGACAGGGTTGACCACGCGATGGGTCGTGGACCGCATCACGCCATTGGTCAGGCGCTGCAACATGTCGCCAATATTCACTGCCAGCGCACCTTCGGGCGGCGCGACCGAAAGCCATTTTCCTTCCCGCGAAAGCAATTGAAGCCCGGATTCCTCGGCACCCAACAACAGGGTGATCGTGTTGATATCTTCATGCGCGGCGGCCCGGATCGCGCCATCGGCGGATTCCGGCACGGGCGGGTAATGCAGCAGCCGCATTACCGAATTGCCATTCTCCACCGTCGGATCGAAAAAGTCCTCCTCCAGCCCGAGATGCAGCGCAATTGCCGACAATATGCGGCGGCCGGTGGTTTCAAAGGCCAGGAACAGTTCCTCGAACGTTTGCTGGAAACCTTCGATCTCCTGCGGCCAGACATTGGGCGGCATGAATTCTTCCAGCGGATCGCCTGGCGGCAGGCTGCGGCCGACATGCCAGAATTCCTTCAGATCGTTGATCTGGGCATCCTTCGCCCGTTCCGTACCGAAGGGAGTATAGCCGCGCGCACCGCCCATCCCGGCCAGGTGATATTGCCGCTTCACATCTTCCGGCAACGCGAAGAACTGCCTGGACAGATCCCATGCACGGGCAATCAGATCAGGCGCAATGGGATGGTCGCGCACGATCGCGAAACCATATTCGGTGAAGGAACGGCCCAGCTCATCCGAAAAATCGGCGAGCGGACGGGTGAGGGATACGGATGCGACTTCGGTCATGGCCGCCGCTTACACCTGCAGGAAGAGTCCCGCCAGAGCCGCGCTCATCAGATTGGCCAGCGAACCGGCAGCCAGGGCACGAAGGCCCAATTTGGCGATAACGGGCCGCTGGTTGGGGGCCAGCCCACCCGTGACCGCCATCTGAATCGCGATCGAGCTGAAATTGGCAAAACCGCACAATGCGAAAGTGACAATGGCCCGCGAACGATCGCCCAGAGCCGACGCGTTCACCATGTCCAGTTCGATGAAGGCGACGAATTCGTTCAACACCACCTTGGTGCCGAACAATCCGCCAGCATAACCTGCTTCGCCCCACGGCACGCCGATCAGGAACATGATCGGGGCAAAAATCCAGCCAAGGATCTGCTGGAAGGACAGGGCCGGATAACCGAACCATCCCCCCACAGCGCCCAGCAACCCGTTGGCCAGCGCCACCAGTGCAACGAATGCCAGCAACATGGCGCCAACCGCCACGGCCAGCTTCACGCCGGTCTGCGCGCCCTGCGCCGCCGCTTCGATGATATTGGCCGGAACTTTGCCATCCTCGAACGTCTCGGCGACTTCGACTTCATGCGGTTTTTCGCCTTCGGTCAGCGCCGCGGGGCCTTCCGCGCTGATGCGCGACCGCGGCAGCACGATCTCGCCGTTCTCGTCCACATATTGGCCCGGCGTATCGGGCATGATCAGCTTGGCCATCAGGATGCCGCCCGGCGCGGACATGAAGGTCGCCGCCAGTAGAAAGGGCAGATATTCACGCCCCAGCACCCCGGCATAGGCGGCCAGGATCGTGCCCGCGACACCAGCCATCCCCACTGTCATCAATGTGAAGAGTTGCGACGGTTTGAGCGCCGCCAGATATGGCCGCACCACAAGCGGGCTTTCCGACTGGCCGACAAAGATATTCGCCGCCGCCCCGAGCGATTCGACCCGCGTGATGCCGGTGATCCAGGCTATCGCCCCGCCCAGCCAGCGCACCACGCGCTGCATCACACCCAGATAATAGAAGATCGACACCAGCGAAGCGAAGAAGATGATGACCGGCAGGGCGGAGATCACGAAAGTGCCGGACAGCGGGTTGCTTTCCGCCGAACCGAACAGGAATTCCGTCCCCGCATTGGCATAGGACAGCAGCGCCGAAACACCATCAGAAAGCCCACGAATTGCCGCCCTGCCCCACGGCACGCGGAGCACGAACAGCGCCATGCCGGCCTGCAGGCCGAATGCCGCCAGCACCACCCGGAGGCGGATATTGCGGCGATCGGTGGAAATGAGGACGGCGATCGCGATGATCGCAGCAATGCCTAACAGGCTGGTCAGTGCTTCGGGCATAGAGGCAGGAATGTGGGGAAAGTCCGGTGCTGGAAAGGAATTAGGTTATTGAAGCAAAAGCCGACTGCGCTCAAGCAGGCTTCTCCGATTTGTCACACACTCCCCTCCCCGCAGCGAAAGTTCCCTATCCAATGTCCGGCCAGCACCCGACACATATGATGACCGCCAGCCTGCCCAAGGCCCTGTATGTATTCACGGCTTTCTACGGGGGCATGGTCTGCATCGCCGGTGTCCTGGGCGCGAAGCAGGTGGCGCTCGGCCCGCTGGCGGTGGAAGCAGGCATTTTCCCCTTCCTGCTATTGGTGGCGATTTCCAGCACCGTTTCAGCGCATTATGGCAAGGCGGTGGCCGATCTTCTGGTTCGGTTCGGCTTTGTGCCGCTGATAATCGCGATCCTGCTCACTTTCCTCGTGATCCAGTTGCCCACGGATCCCGGCATGTACGAACCGGCCAAGGAAGCCTTCCCCATCATCCTGGGGCAGAGCTGGCGCCTGATGGCCGCGGGCATCCTCGCCTATGGCGTATCGATGACTCTTAACGTCTATCTGTTCGACAGGCTGGGAAAGATCGGCTCACGCTTTGTAGCCGTGCGCGGCGCGGTGGCCTCGCTGATCAGCCAGGTGGTCGACACGCTCGTCTTCATCACCGTGTCATTCTACGGCGTCCGTCCGATATCGCAGCTGATCGCGGGACAGGCGCTGGCGAAGGTGGTTCTTTCGATCGTGCTCGTGCCGCTGCTGATCCGCGCCTTTCTGGCGATCGCGCGCAAGATCGATGGCAGCGGTGAGGCCGCTGCCGCCTGAACGGCCATTATCGATTTGTCGGTAATGGTAGCGGAGGAGGGATCCATGGATGCCAGTTATCCAATTGATAATTTAGGATACATTTAGAGGAGACCCCAGAAATACCCCCTTCACTACCCCCAATATGGGGTTTTACGATAAGACAATTCAGGGATCGGACGAGCTGAGTTCAGACACCATTTGACCAAGTGATTTTTGTCTCTTCAAAGGTCAGAAACGAGTCAGAGTCGCTGCTCTTCGCACAGCGTCGGATCATTAGGCCGTAGACTCATTAGTTGCGATCCATAACCGTGCTGAGAAGAGCTTAATGGCAGCGAGGAAGTTATCGGCGCGTTTGTCGTAGCGTGTCGCCAAGCCTCTGGCGTGTTTGAGTTTTCCGAAGAAGCGCTCGATCAGGTTGCGATAGCGGTAGAGGAAGGCGCTGAAGGCGAAGCCCTTTCGTCGATTACGCTTTGCCGGGATGTTGGCGAAGCCGCCGTTGCTTTCGATCCGTGCGCGGATAGCATCGCTGTCATAGGCCTTGTCAGCCAGGAAAGTGCTGCCGGGTGGTACGACATCAAGCAGCGCTACAGCCTCGCGGCAATCGCTGGCTTGTCCTTCCGACAGATGCAGGCCGACCGGTAAACCCCGGCCATCAACCAGCGCATGGATCTTGGTAGTCAGGCCGCCCCGGGAACGTCCCATGCAGCGATTGGGGGCCCCCTTTTTAGGGTCGCACCATGCTGGTGGACCCGGATCGAGGAACTGTCGATCATGACCAGTTCGCCATCGAAAGCGGCGCTGACGGAGGACAGAAGCCGGTCCCATACGCCAGCTTTGCGCCAACGCACGAAACGGTTGTAGCACGTCGTGTATGGCCCATAGCGCTCCGGGATATCCGCCCAGGGGCTGCCTGTGCGAAACCGCCACAATATCCCATTGATCACCCGACGATCATCAACACGCGGAACACCGCGCACCTTGTTCGGCAACAACGGCTCGATCACCGACCACTCGAAATCCGTAAGCTCAAATCTGCGACGGCTCATCCAAGGCTCCTTCAAATGCCTTGAATCAATCCAATCTACATCTCGCAAGCCAGTTTATGAGTTTACCACCTAGGAGACCTGTGCGCGGGTGGACGTAGACCATTGGAGTAGAGCGTTTTTTGATCCTACGGCGGTGGAATAGAGGAACCACGCCCCGCGTTCCTTGAGGATCGCGTTGGCCTTCTCGCTCTTGTGGCTGGAGAGGTTGTCGAGGATCACCATGTCGCCCGGCTTGAGCGTGGGAGCGAGTTGGGTCTCGACCCAGGCCTCGAAGATTTGACGGTTCATCGGACGGTCGATCACCCAGGGCGCGGTCAGGCCATCGTGGCGCAGCGCGGCGATGAAGGTCTGGGTGCCCCAGTGACCGAACGGAGCCTTCATCCTCAGCCGCTGGCCTCGGCGCGCGCGACCCCGCAGGCGGGTCATCTTGGTGGTGGTGCCGGTCTCGTCGACGAACACCAGCCGTTCCGGGCGGCGGCGCATCCACGGCTGGCGATGGTCACGCCAGACCCGCCGCGCACGCACGATGTCAGCGCGATCGGTCTCGCTGGCCAGCAGAGTTTTTTTTGACAGTAAAACCTGCCGCCTTGAGCAGGCGCAGCACCGAGGTGTGATGCACGCTCACCCCATGTTCGCTCGCCAGCCGCTCGGTCAGTTCGCACAGGGTCAGCTCACCATCCGCCTCGACCCAGCCGATCACCATCTCGCGGTAGGCGCCCAGCTTGCCGCTGCCCGCAGGTCGACCCTGTTTGGCAGGCGCCACCGACCCGGTCTGCGCCTGGCGCTGCGCCAGCCTGACCGCCGTCGCCGCGCTCGCCCCAAAACGCCGCGCCGCTGCCCGTCGCGAACCACCCTCAGCAATCGCCGCATAAATACGGACACGAAGATCAGAAGAATGCGCTCTGCCCATGATCCACCTCCAAGGAGGAGGAATCACAAATCGACCCGCCAAGGAAACCTTCGATTCAGGTTATCCGCAGAACGCTCTAGACATGGACTGCGACAGGGTCACGAGATCGCTTCTTGCCTCCCTTCAAAGTCGATGAAGGTGTGCAGCAAGACGCTCCAGCAGCACTGCCATAGAAGGTTGATCATCATAATAGAGAGCACTTGTACTCCGGTATGCAGCTTCGAACCGTGATCGCGTCTCCGGATCGGAAAGCAGGAACGCTTCATTCCGTATAAGTTGCTTTTCGTCGGCCGCCGGGAAGCGAGCTTCCTTGTGTGCAAGGTAAGCTCTGCTGCCTATGAATGCTTGGACATCGGGATCCTCAAGAAGGCAATAGACATCATAATAATGCCGCAGAAAGTTTTGCGGCATCTCGCCGGTTTCCCCTTGCCGGCGAAACTTGGTTGAGATTGTCTGGAGCTTCTCGACGAGAGTGTACCCTGGCTCATAGCACGGCACGTCGACTGCCCGGTTGTCAGTAATATCCGGAACGCCGCTGGCGGCAGCCATATCATAGGCTCAAGATGAAATCAGACACGGTCGATTTGGAGAGACCTGATCGAAGCCTGCCTCAAGCAGAATACCCGACTTTATGCCTGCGGGAAGATGGTTGAGTTCGGGATAGAGCAAGCGAATGCCAGCACTCCGCAGTCGCTCGTCGTCGAAATTGTGATCGCGCTCCGCTGTGAGGAAGCCCGGAATGCTCAACCGAGGCGGCAGGCTATCATAGAACTGCCGCCGCTCATCGACATGGATCCGCTTGTTCTGGTTCCTTCCTGTCGGGAGTTCACTATCGGGATGGATAAGAATGTCGATGTCTTCGGAAAAGCGGTGGATCAGGCGGAAGCCCTTTGACAGCGAGGTGCCGCCCTTGAGCTCGAAGCCAAAACCCAACTGCTGCAAACCCCAGATACCATGCATGATCCAATAGTCTTTTTCGACTAGGCTTGGGTCGATTGCGTGGTTTCGGGCAGTCACGGCAATCAGATCGCCGAAATCAGGCAAGTTGTGCAGCAGCGTCATGTGCTGTGCAGCACAGGCGACAATAACCGCTCCGCTCGAGCCGAGCCAAAGTCGCGGACGGCCCGTGCCAGGCGTTTGCGATCCATTCCTCGCGCGCGCGCTAAGGCTTTAGGCAAGATGCTGGATGCATCTTCAGGCAGCCGCTCGAGGTTATGAAGCAGGTCTACGAGCAAGACCTCCTCGGTCAGATGAGCCGGTAAGGTGGCGCGCATACGAAAATCATACTCGCGACCATCGAGCTTGAAGCGCCCATGCCGCTTGTGGTTGTAGACGACCGGCACGTTGTGAAGCTGCGTGGTGCCCACACCTAGGCCATTGTAGGCATTGGGCGACACCATGAGAAAACGTTCATCCCCAAGGAACCTCCCCACCAGTTTCTCCGGCTTTGCCGGAGCATTACCAAAGCGGGTCCGGCGCGGCGCCATGTACAGACCGTTCGCCACCTTCTCAAGGCGTCCTTTCGCGACAAGCTGACGCAGATGCCGGTCAACGGCAGTTGACCAGCGTGCAAGATCTTTACGCCGGTAAACTTGCCCTGGTCGCAATTTTCGCGCGAGTTCCGTCACTGCCGACACTGAATGCTCCTTTGGTTTCCAGATAGGATCATTCAGACAAAAATGCAATTTTCTCATTAAAAATTCATGCACACGTTGACGGCGATGGCACCAAAACACCCAGTTCTCCTGAAGCAAATCTTGCCTACCTGCACGCGAATCACGCCATCGATGCGATCGTCTTACGGAAGCGCGAGAGCGCAATTGCAAAGAACACCACACCGATCGCTGCCGCCGCAGCAAACTGCGGCCAGACCACATCGATTCCGGCTCCGCGAAACAGAATCGCCTGCCCCAGTTCAACGAAATGAGTGGTTGGCGCAGCGAGCATGACGGTGCGCACCACCTCAGGCATGCTTTCGCGAGGTGTCGTACCCCCTGAAAGCATCTGCAGCGGCAGAAGCACAAGCACCGCCAACATCCCAAACTGCGGCATATTGCGCGCAATGGTTGCCATGAATATGCCCATTGATGTCGTCGCGAACAGCACCAGCGCCGCGCCAGAAAAAAACAGTGTTAACGATCCTGCGACCGGGATGTCGAGCGCTCCGCGTACCACCAGGTTGAGTGAGGCAAACGACGCCACCAGCACGACAAGGCCCATCGACCAGATCTTGCTCGCCATGATCTCGAAAGGCGTCACTGGCATGACCAGCAAATGCTCGATAGTGCCGTGTTCGCGCTCTCGGATCAACGCGGCCCCGGTCAGAATAATCGAGAGCATCGCGATGTAGTTGATGATCTGAGACAGGCCACCGAACCATTTTTTGTTCAGCGTCGGATTGAACCGTGCGCGCACTTCAAGGTCTACCGGGAGGCTTGTCTTGCTGCGGTATCGCTGCATGAAAGCAGTCACTTCACCCAGCGCAATTTGCTGGATGTAGCCGCTCCCGCTAAACGCCTGAGTCATGCGCGTCGCGTCAGTGTTAAGCTGGATTTCCGCCTTACGCCCTGCGAGAATATCCTGCTGGAAACCCGAAGGGATGTGCAGCACGAACGTATAGATTCCTGCATCCAGGCCGGGGTCGATCTGCGACGGAGCGATGCGATCGGGTGTCTTGAATTGGGGCGGATAGAATGCCGAAACGATCCGCTGCGACAGCGGCGAATTGTCCTCGTCGACGACGGCGATTGCCGCCTTGTTGAGGGTTTCCGGCATTGAAGAGGCGGACGTGTAGACCGACGCCGTGAACAGGAACAGGATCAGCACCAGCATTGTCGGGTCACGCCAAAGACTCCACAGCTCCTTGACGCCAAGCCGGTAGATGTTGGAGAGCTTCTGGCGCATGCTACTGCTCCTGCTTGCGCAACAGCGCAATCGCGACACCGATGATGACCGGGATTGCCAGCATCAGCGGCCAGAATGATCCCGCCAGATCGCCGAAACCCAGTGCCTTGTTGAATACCCCTCGGCTGATCGTGAACATATGGCTGGCCGGATAGACTTCACCGATGATACGGCCCGTACCCTCCAATGAGGAGACTGGATCGAGCATGCCCCCGTAGGTAACCGTGGGAATCAGCGTGCCGATCATCGCCAGGAACATCGCGGCGATCTGGCTTTTCGTGACGGCCGAAGCCAACAGCCCCATACCCGTGGCGATAACGCAGAAAAGCAATGCGGCCACCACCAGAGTCAACACGCTACCTGTGATGGGCACGTCGAACAGAAACACACCCAACAGCACCATGACCGTGAAATTCAGCATCGCAAGTCCGACATAAGGCAATTGCTTGCCCAGCAGGAATTCCGTTCGCGTGACCGGCGTAACATAAAGATTGATGATCGAGCCCGTTTCCTTTTCGCGCACCACGGCAAGCGCTGCGAGCATCGCGGGCAACATCAGAAGCAGCATTGGAATGACGACCGGCACCATCGCTGGCAGGCTCTTGACGTCGGGATTGTAACGGAAGCGGTTCTCGACCGATACCGACGAAGCGGTCGTCATGCCGGCCATGCGCATTTGCTCGGAGAGCCAGAGCTGATGCATGCCCTGGATATAACCCTGCACGGTTTCCGCACGAGACGGCATCGCGCCATCGAACCAGGCGCCAATGGCTACCGGCGCGCCACGCATTACATCCCGCCCGAAGCCGGGTGGAATCTCGATTGCAAGCGCTAGTTCGCCGCTGCGCATCCGCTTGTCGAGGTCGTCATAATCGGTGATCGGGCGTCGTTCGATGAAATACGGAGACCCGGAAATGTCAAGCTGATAGCTTTGACTCATCGCACTCTGGTCGCGGTCGAGCACGGCGTACCGTAAATCGTTTACGTCCATGCTGATGCCGTATCCCATCACGAGCAGCAGGATGACAGAACCTGCAATCGCCAGTGTACCACGGACGGGGTCGCGTCGCAGTTCAAGCGTTTCACGCCAGACGTAACTGAACAGCCTTTGAAGGCTGAACCGGCGTCTCGCAGGAGGTTGATCGTGAACTGGCTCGGCCTGTGCCTGGAGTTCAGGGATGTCCTCCGCTGGCGCCCCGCCTTCTCCGGCAGCCTCGAGCAGATAACCGATGAAGGCATCCTCGAGCGACTTCGCGCCCCGCTTTTCGACAAGCTTTGCGGGCGCGTCGCTGTCGAGTACCTTGCCTGCGTGCATCATCGACATGCGATCGCAGCGTTCGGCCTCGTTCATGAAGTGGGTGGAGATGAATATTGTCACCCGGTCGCGCCGCGACAGTTCGACAAGCAGGCGCCAGAATGAATCGCGCGCGACCGGATCCACGCCCGACGTTGGCTCATCGAGGATCAGTAGCTCCGGGTTGTGAACCATAGCCACGGCAAGACTAAGTCGTTGGCGAATGCCCAGCGGCAGACGCTCGGGCAATTCCTCCATCTCTGACTCAAGGCCAAAGCGGCCGGCGATCTCGACAACACGTCTGGCGATCTCTTCAGCCGGAACGTGGAACAAGCGCGCATGGAGTTCCAGATTCTGCCGCACCGTCAACTCGCCATAAAGCGAGAAGGACTGGCTCATATAGCCCACCCGGCGGCGTGTAGCGATGTCGCGCGGGTCCACCTCGTGGCCAAACAGCCAGGCCTGCCCTTCCGTTGCGGGGAGCAGGCCTGTCAGCATCTTCATCGTCGTCGACTTGCCGCAGCCATTGGATCCGAGAAAACCGAAAATCTCGCCGCGGCGGATGCGGAACGAAACATGGTCGACCGCAACGAAGTCCCCGAAACGCATGGTCAGCCCTTGCGCCTCGATGGCAATGTCATTCTCCTCGACATCGAGCGGCGGAATGACCACCGGTGCGTGGCCATCTTTGCGCTCTTCGGGCAGAAGTTCGGCGAAAGCGGCGTCAAGATCGTTGCAGCCCGTGCGCTCGAGCAGCTGGGCAGGTGTGCCGGTGGCTAGGATCGCGCCATCGTCCATCGCTACCAGCCAATCGAAGCGTTGCGCCTCGTCCATATAGGCGGTGGCGACGATTACGCTCATGCCGGGGCGCTGTTTGCGGATGCGCGCGATGAGATCCCAGAATTGCGCGCGCGCCAACGGATCGACGCCGGTCGTGGGTTCGTCGAGGATGAGCAGGTCCGGATCGTGGATCAGCGCACAGCATAGACCCAGCTTCTGCTTCATTCCGCCCGAAAGCTTACCCGCCGGACGCGACAGGAAGGTTTTAAGGCCGGTACTGCGCGTCAGGTCATCGATGCGCCGGCGTCGCTCGCCCGCGTCGTGACCGAACAGGCGAGCGAAGAACTGGAGGTTCTCTTCGACCGAAAGCGTTGGATACAGGTTCTTGCCCAAGCCCTGCGGCATATAGGCGATGCGCGGACAGACATTCTCACGATGGCGTCTGTCGGCCATATCGCCGCCCAGCACTTCCACCGCCCCGCCCTGCACGGCCCGCGCGCCGGCGACGAGAGAGAGAAGACTCGACTTGCCGACCCCGTCAGGGCCGATCAGGCCGATCATCCGTCCTGAAGCGATCTCGAAATCGATGCCGCGCAGGGCTTCCGCCTTGCCGTAGTGCAGATGCACTCCGGCAAGGCGGACGACCGGCGGTCCGCTCGGGGGCTGGGCTGTCGCCACCGGTCTTATTCCTTAACGAGGTTGCTGAGATTTGCGGGCCAGTCGGCTTTCGGATCAATTCTGACATAGGCCATGCCCGGAAGGCCAGTCTTTACGATATCGAGATGGCGCTGCAACAGGGCCGGATCGATCCGCGCGCGCACGCGGAACATCAGCTTCTGACGCTCACTTTCCGTCTCCACCGTCTTGGGCGTGAACTGGGCGACATCGGCAACGAAGCTGATCTTCGCAGGGATCACGATATTGGACGCTGCATCGAGAACGAGGCGCACCTCGCTGCCGATACGCACCTTGCCCGCCGCCGTCTCAGGCAGGAAAAAAGTCATGTAAACGTCCGTCAGGTCGACAAGGTTCATGACGCGTCCACCGCTTGCCACCACCTCGCCCGGTTGTGCAACACGGTACTGGATGCGACCAGAACGGGGCGCGCGAAGATCACTGTCCGCGATATCCGCCTTGATACGCACGATCGTAGCCCTGACGGCATCGACATTTGAGCGTGCGCCGATGACCTGGCTGCGTGATGCGGCGATGCTGGCGTCGACCGCCGCCAGCTGAGCTCGAGCCGCTTCGACGGTGGCCGCTGCGCCCTCAACCGAAGCCAGATTGTCATCCCGCTCCTGAACCGCCGTAGCGCCTTCGCGCGCCAGAGTTTCAGACCGTCCATAACGCTTGCGCGCGGCATTGAGTTCAGCCTCTCGCTGGCGGACTGTCGCCATGGCGGAGGCGCGCTCGCTTTGACGCTGGCTGACCTGGGTTTCGGCTATCTGGACATTGTTGATAGCCTGGGCGAGCTGGGCTTCGGCTTCGGCCAACTGGGCGCGCATGGTCTCGGTATCCATATGGGCGACAACATCACCCGCTTTGACCAGTTGTCCCTCTTCGGCGACGATGTCGCGGATACGCCCAGCGGTCTTGGCGGCAATGTCGATCTCGACCGCCTCGATGCGCCCGTTGCCGCTGGCGATACCTTCCGGAAGTTCCGCCGGCTTGAGCAGCAGATAGAGTGCTATGCCTGCCGCGATAATGGCCACGGCGATCCCGCCCAGGACAAGCCTGCTTTTGCTCTTGGCCTGCGTCATTGCGTCTGTCCCCTATCGCTTTCTGTCGAGTTCGTCTGGAAGGTCTGATCGGCTACGAAGCCGCCGCCAAGCGCCGAATAGAGCGCGACGATGCTGGAAATTTCAGCGCGCCGCAGCTGGACCAGCGCCTGTTCGGCATCGAACAGATCGCGCTGGGCATCGAGCACTTCGAGATAGGCGGAGCGACCGTTGTCAAAACGTAGCTGAGCAAGGCGCGCGCGCTCGCGCTGCGCGCCCAGCATGTCACGGGTAGTTTCGATCTGCTTTTGCAGCTGGCGCCGCTGAACCAGCGCATCGGACACATCCCGAAAACCGGTCTGGATCGCCTGCTCATATTCGGCAACGGCGCGCACCTCGCGCGCTTTTGCGACGTCAAGGTTGCCCTTCAAGCGCCCGGCATTGAATAGTGGTAGCCTCAAGCTGGGCGTAAAGCTCCATGCTTCACTGCCGCTTGAGAACAGACCATCCAGTTGATCGCTCATGGTGCCATAGGCGCCAGTCAATGAGATATTTGGCAGAAACGCTGCGCGTGCGGCACCGATATTGGCGTTGGCGGCACGAAGCCCATATTCCGCGGCCAGGATATCAGGGCGATAGAGCAGCAATTCCGATGGTAGCCCAGGCGGAAGGACCAGGCCTTCAGGCGCCTCGGCGAGAGATAGGTGTCCGGGCGCGATGCCAATCGAATGACCGACAAGAAGCGCCAAGGCGTTACGGTTGACCGCGCGATCCTGCTCCAGTCCATAGAGGGTCGTGCGGGCCTGGGCGAGCAGGGTCTGCGCCTGCATCATGTCAAGTTTCGAGCCGGAGCCCACTTCATAACGTCGCCGCATGATCCGCAGCGATTCCTCACGCGTGGAGATCGAGTTGCGGGCAAGGGCTATGCGTTCTTCATATTCGCGCTCCAGGAGGTAACCGTTCGCCACCTGTGCCACCAGTCCGGAGGCAACCGACCTGCGCGCCTCCTCTGTTGCCAGATACTGCCAGCGCGCGGCATCGCGCAAATTGCGCAAACGGCCCCAAAAATCGATTTCCCAGCTTGCGCTCAACTGCGCGCTGATCTGCTCGGAACTGACCATTGTCGCCCCAGCTCCGGGAATATTGGCTAAAGTGCGCCCACGGCTATAGCCACTCACGGCGTCAAGCTGCGGATAGAGCGCAGCCCCTTCGATCCGCCAGGCGGCCCGCGCTTCGGACACACGGCTTGCCGCAATACGAATATCCCGATTATTTTCGAGCGCTTCGCCAATCAGCCGCTGAAGTTCAGGCTCGCGAAAAAATTCGCGCCAGCTCGTTCTGGCGATCGATCCGCCCGACGCATCAGGCGCATCATATGCAGTAGGTACCGGCATGGCCGGCGCGACATAATCGGGCGTGAACGAGCAGGCCGACGTACCGAGGAGCAAAAACGCGGCGAGCAAAAGCCGCCGCCTTTTCACGGCGATGCCCGGCCCTTTCCCATAGGGCCATTCCCGAGATTGCAACATTGGTACACCGTCCCTCGTCAACCCAACCAGGCAAGCAGTCCGCGTTACCACAACGCTGGCCACTTGCGACGACTGGTCGTCAAATTTTAGTTTGCCGCCGGAGCCTTGGCTTTGGAGCCCGGACGGCATCCGCAGGAGCGGCAACGGCATCGCCCCCCTGGAAGTCACCGCGTCCAGACATCGAAAACTCTACGAGCCCGCTGCTGCGCATCCTCTATCGAGAATGCGGCCCCGACGGCATCTCGCCATTCCGCAACCGCAGCGCTTACATCCGCCAGCGACGCCTGTCGGTTTTGCTCTACCTCCATAACAATTTCCGGCCATTGCGACAGCAATGGGAATTGAAACGGGGACACCTGCGGTGCGGCACCTGCCTGCGTAAATACCGCAAGACCTTGGGACGCAATTTTCGCCTGTCGCTGCGCGGCTACGCGGGCGACCTCGAACAAGGCCTGCCCCAGTTTTTGATTGGCACTTACAAGCGAAGTCATTTGATCAAATGGATAGCTCATCCGAAAACTTTCCTGACTGAAACGATAGGCATATCTGGAGAATGATCGCCCAAGGAAGAAATCAAAGTCACCCGTTAACCATATACTACCCGCTATTCATGGTAGGAACGGATCCTGCAAAAAAAGCAGCTAGCGCCGAAGTAAGGCAGACCACGGCCTGAGCAATTTCTTCGGGCCCTCCTCGCCGGCCAACCGGAATGGAAGATATTATCTTCGCGCGCACAGCGTCAGGCACAGTAGCCACCATGGCAAACCGAGACCACATCGCAGCCGACTGCCTTCAAAGCTTTTGCAATTGCGGTGCCAATGCCGCGCGTAGCGCCAGTGACGAGTGCCAAACTAGACATAAGAATCCATATTCTCAGCGCGACTTTAACTCCGGAACAGATTTTTCTGTTCGCGAAGAATCATATGTATACGCACGAGTATACCTTCGCTTATGATTGAGGTCCAGCGGATGCGAATCGCATTCCTAAAAAAGGAGATTTTGCGATCATGCCTGACCGCACTCCCAATGCTGCGCCCCATGCCCGTACCGGTCGACCAACAGTGACGGCCGGCAAGCGGCTTGGCGCTCATATTCTGGAGGTCGCCAGCAAGAATTTCCTTCAGCATGGGTACGAAGGCGCGAACATGGATGAAATCGCAACAGACGCTCAAGTTACGAAGCGGACACTATATCGGCGATACGGATCGAAGATCGGCCTATTCGGGGCTGTCATTGACCATGAACGGACCTGCTTTATCGAAGCGCTGGTTGTCCAGACGGAAGGAACCAGCGTTCGTGAGCGCATTTCGGTTGCTGCCCAAAACATCCTAGATGGATTTTTAACGCCGAAAGTGATCGACTTTGACAGGCTTAAGGCGGAAATTGAAAGACTTGTCCCCGATTATTCGGACAATGCACTGCAGATTGTAACAAGCCATTGGGTCGATATCATACGCGAGACGCTCTTGGCCGATCCGGAAACTGCAAAATACGATAACGATGAGATCGAAGACATTGCTTCGTTACTGCTGGACACGCTCGTGCTCGCGCCACGTATGCGTATTCGTATGCTTAAAGTTCTCGATAACACGCCTGCAGCCAAGTCAGCCCATATTGACCAAGCACTGGACTTGCTTGCGGCAGGGATACCCTCCCTGCGCCGGTAGTCGGGACCTGCGCGCCCGCCCCTCTCGATTTAAGATACACGATCAGGATGCAAGAATCTCATGGTAGATAGAGACCCGCAGCATAGCGATCCCCTGGACGGTTTCGCCCAGACTTTGGACCGTATGGCCGCTTCTTCAATCGCTCAAGCAACCAGCGGATTGTCACCTGCTACCCTCTTCATGGCAATATCCGATTGGGCCATTCACATGGCGAGTTCTCCGGGCAAACAGCTTCAGCTTTCTGCAAAAGCAGCGCGCAAATCTGCCCGGCTGCTCGACTACGCGGTACGAAAAGCCCGTGATCCTGACGCCGCGCCCGCAATCGAGCCTTTGCCGCAGGATCATCGCTTCGTCGATCAAGCCTGGCAGAAGCCCCCCTTCAACCTTATCGCCCAGTCTTTCCTGCTTAATCAGCAGTGGTGGCATGCGGCGACGAGCGGTATCGATGGCGTCTCACGCCATCATGAGGATATTGTGAATTTTGTGGCGCGCCAGTTTCTCGACTATTTTTCGCCCAGCAATTTTATCGCTACCAATCCCGTTCTTCTCAAGCGCATCGCCGATACCGGAGGGCAATGCCTGGCGGACGGCGCCGCCCATTGGCTCGAAGATATGCAGCGCCAGTTCCGCGGCGAACCGCCAGTCGGCACCGAGGCTTTCAAACCCGGTGAAACCGTGGCGACCGCCAAGGGCAAAGTCGTCTTCCGCAACCAGCTGGTCGAACTTATCCAGTATGAACCGACAACAGACAAGGTGCGACCGGAGCCCGTGCTGATCGTACCTGCATGGATCATGAAATATTATATTCTGGATCTGTCGCCGGGAAATTCGATGGTCAAATGGCTGACTGCGCAGGGTTATACCGTCTTCATCCTGTCCTGGCACAATCCCGGAACGCAAGATCGCGACCTTGATCTCGATGCCTATCGCCGCCTTGGTCCAATGGCGGCGCTCGACGCCATCACTACCATTACCGGTGCGAGCAAGATTCACGCGGCTGGCTACTGCCTGGGCGGTACGTTGCTCTCAATCACTGCAGCCGCAATGGCGCGCGATCATGACGAACGCCTGGCCAGCGTCACCCTTTTGGCGGCACAGACGGAGTTCAGTGAACCGGGCGAGCTTGGTCTCTTTATCGATGAAGCGCAGTTGCACATCCTCAAGAACATGATGTGGAGCAAGGGCTTTCTCGACAGCAGCCAAATGGGCGGCGCCTTCCAGATATTACGGTCGAACGATCTGGTCTGGTCGCATGTACTTGGAACCTATCTGATGGGCGAGCGCGACGAGATGATCGACCTGATGGCGTGGAATGCCGACGGGACCCGCATGCCCTATGCGATGCATAGTGAATATCTGACACGGCTTTTCCTCAACGACGAGCTTGCCGAGGGGAAATATACGGTCGAAGGGCGCAATATCACCTTGTCCGCTATCCGCGCGCCGTTCTTTGTAGTCGGTACCGAACGCGACCATGTCGCGCCATGGAAATCGGTACACAAGATTCATATGCTGACAGGCGCGGAAGTGACGTTTGTTTTGACGAGTGGTGGCCACAATGCGGGCATAGTTTCTGAACCCGGCCACAAGAACCGGCGCTATGAAGTACTGACCCGCCCGGCTGATGGCCCCGCCTATGACGCGGACGAATGGCGCGATGGCGCCCAGAAGAAGCAGGGTAGTTGGTGGACCGAATGGGACGCATGGCTGGATGCGCGTTCCGGAGAGCCGATCACGCCCCCCGCCATGGGTGCCGCAGATAAGGGGTATGCCCCCATTGCCGACGCTCCCGGTCATTATGTGCTGGAGAAATAAGACGTGTCCGGCACTGACATGATCGAAAATCGTACCTTCGACGAGATTACTGTCGGCGAAACCGCCAGTATGACCCGCACTCTCTCGCAAAAGGATATTCAGCTATTCGCATTGGTTTCCGGTGATGTGAATCCGGCCCATCTGGATGCAGACTTTGCCGAGGGCGACTTTTTTCGCCGGATCATAGCTCATGGCATGTGGGGTGGCGGTCTGATTTCAGCAGTATTGGGAACCGAACTGCCGGGGCCTGGAACCATCTACCTGGGTCAGTCGCTGCGCTTCAAACGTCCGGTCGGCATTGGTGATATCATCACGGCATCCGTGACAGTCACGGAAAAGCGGCCCGACAAACATATCCTCCTGCTCGACTGCCGCTGCGAGAACCAGGCCGGCGAGACCGTTATCACGGGCCAGGCCGAAGTTATGGCGCCGACGACGAAGATCAGCCGGCAGCGCGTGGCTTTGCCGGAAATCCGGCTGTCGGATCATGGCGCCTATCACCGGCTGATTGAAACGGCTTCGAATGCTTTCGTTCCCACTGCCATCGCCCATCCCTGCACTGCGGCTGCACTTCTTGCGGCAGTGGAAGCGGCTGAGGCCGGACTGATCGAGCCAATACTGGTCGGCCCGGAAACCCGCATTCGCAACGCGGCAGAAGAAGCCGGCAAGGACATCTCCGCATTCCGCATCGTTCCGACTGCTCATAGCCACGATTCCGCCGCCAAAGCGGTCGAACTTGTGCGGTCGGGCGAAGCGGCACTGCTGATGAAGGGATCACTTCACACAGACGAACTGATGGCTGCCGTGGTCAGTCGCAGTTCGGGGTTGAGGACCGAGCGGCGCATCAGCCACGCCTATATCATGGATGTCTCTGGCCATCCCGAACCGCTCATCATCACGGATGCGGCGATCAACATCGCGCCCACACTGATCGAGAAAGCCGACATCATCCGCAACGCGATCGACCTTGCCCATGTCATCGGGCTGGCAGAACCGCGCGTCGCAATTCTTTCCGCGGTGGAAACGGTCAACCCCGCCATGCCGACCACGCTTGACGCAGCCGCATTGTGCAAGATGGCCGACCGGGGACAGATTACGGGCGCCCTGCTCGACGGCCCGCTGGCCTTCGACAATGCGATCAGCGAAGCGGCGGCGCGGGAAAAGGGCATCGTATCCTCCGTCGCCGGAAAGGCGCAGATTCTCGTCGTGCCCGATCTGGAAGCTGGCAACATGCTGGCCAAGCAGCTCACCTTCCTTGGCGGAGCGGATGCGGCAGGCGTGGTTCTGGGTGCGCGCGTTCCCATCATCCTCACCAGCCGGGCTGACAGTCTGCGGACGCGGCTCGCCTCCTGCGCGGTCGCGACCCTGCTTGCGCGCGCAGCGACCAACGCAGCCCCGGGCCTTCCACAAGGCTCCGCCGCATGAAGGCGATTGTCAGCCTCAATTCCGGCTCGTCCAGCATCAAGTTCGCCCTCTACGTCCTCGACGCGGATCGTGCCCCCTCCCTCTCGGCTGCCGGTAAAATCGAGCGCATTGGCATTTCCCCGCACCTCACGATCCGGGATACGTCGGGCGAGACGCTGGTCGTACAGGACTGGCGGGACCAACATGGCCTTACGCATGCCGACCTGCTCGCCTGGCTGTTCGACTGGGCAATCTCCCATCTGGACGGGCGCGAGGTGATCGCCATAGGCCATCGCATCGTTCATGGCGGTGTCGATTTCGCCGTCCCCTGCCTGATCGACGATCTTGTGCTGGACGAACTTGAAAGGCTCTGTCCGCTGGCGCCGCTGCACCAGCCCCACAATCTGGCCGCAGTCCGGGCGATTACCGCGCTCGCACCAGACCTGCCGCAGGTCGCCTGCTTCGACACGGCCTTTCACCATGACCGGCCAGAACTCGCCACGCGCTTCGCCATCCCGCGCGCATTCCACGATCAGGGGATCAGACGCTATGGCTTCCATGGCCTGTCCTATGAATATATTTCCCGTCGCCTCGCAACGATCGATCCGGCGCTTGCGGCCGGTCGCGTGATCGTCGCGCATCTGGGCAACGGCGCATCGCTGTGCGCCATGGCCGATGGCAGGAGCGTGGACACCAGCATGGGCTTCACCGCGCTGGACGGCCTGATGATGGGCACACGCTGCGGCACGATCGATCCAGGCGTGGTACTGCACCTTCAAACACAGATGCGAATGAGCCCGCAGGAAGTTGAAACTCTTCTGTACAACAAGTCGGGCCTGCTGGGCGTATCGGGCATTTCGAGCGATATGCGCGCCCTGTCCGAGAGTGGCGCACCCGAAGCGCAGGATGCGATCGACCTGTTTACCTGGCGGGTAGCGCGGGAGGCAGGCGCTCTCGTCAGCATCCTCGGCGGGGTGGATGGAATCGTCTTCACGGCCGGGATTGGCGAAAACCATGCCGATGTGCGATCGCGCATCTGCCGCAGACTCGAATGGCTGGGCATCAGGCTGCAGGCGCATGGCAATATGTCCAATGACACCATCATTAGCCATCCCGACAGCAAGGTAAAGGCATTGGTCATTCCGACCGATGAAGAGCGCATGATCGCCCTTCACACCCTCTCGGTTCTATTTGGAGTAGCGCAATGAACCCTCTGGTAGACCTGCGCGGCAAGCGCGGCCTCGTCATCGGCGTCGCAAACGAACATAGCATCGCTACTGGCTGCGCCGACGCCTTCGCCCAATGCGGCGCGCGCCTGGCCGTGACCTATGTGAACGAGAAGGCTAGGAGCTGGGTCGCGCCTGTTGCCGAAAAGCTTGGCGCCGAGTGGAGCGCGCCTTGCGACGTGCGTGAACCGGGGCAACTGGAAGCCCTGTTCGAAGAGGTGCGGGAGCGCTGGGGCGGGCTCGACTTTCTGCTTCACTCCATCGCCTTCGCGCCAAAGGAAGACCTGCACGGCCGCGTAGTCGACAGCTCGGCAGAAGGTTTTGCCATGGCGATGGACGTGTCCTGCCACAGCTTCCTGCGCATGGCAAAACTGGCCGAGCCGTTGATGAATGAGGGCGGCTGCCTGCTGTGCGTCACCTTCTATGGCTCGGAGCGGGTAATCGAACATTACAACCTGATGGGGCCGGTCAAGGCAGCGTTGGAAAGTGCGACCCGCTATGTGGCGGCTGAACTCGGTCCCAAGGGCATCCGCGCCCATGCGATCTCGCCCGGCCCGATCGCCACACGCGCGGCCAGCGGGATCGATCGGTTCGACGAACTGCTCGATCGGGCAGCCGCGCAGGCTTCGCAAGGGCAACTGGTGGATATTGGCGACGTGGGTTCCCTTGCCGCCTTCCTTGTCAGCGATGCGGCCAGACGCATAACCGGCACCGTCATTCCCGTCGACAATGGACTGCATCTCCACGCATGAAACACCTGCCCAACTTTCCCGCCGCCCTGCTGGCTGCATCCGTCCTCCTGCCCTTTCAGGCGCAGGCCAGGGAAGATGTCGAAATATTGATCAGGAATGTTGATGAGCGTGATGCCAATGGCTTTGCCCTTGTTGATATCCGCCTTCTGAATTCCGATGATGCAGCGCAAACGGTCCCCCTGCCCGACCGGATCGAGGCGCGAGTGACGCTGCCTGGCGGCACACACAGCGTCTGGCTCGACCGTGGGCCGACCGTTCCCGCACAAGTGATCGTGGCCGCCCATGGCTTTGCCTGCGCGCAGTACCGAGTTTCCGATGCATCGGTAAACCAGGGCGCGTTGCTCTCTGTTCCGGCATGGGGTCGCCAGCAGATCGCTCTTTCCGCACGTCATGGGCTTATGCCAGACCAGCCCGGCGAACAGGCGCAAGCAACCGTGCCGGTGCCGCCCCCTACGCCATCCGCCGCCGATCGTTCAGTCGGCAATGCCTTTATAGACAATCTCTCGCCTTATGAGCCGATCTATGCCGTCTATGGCCCTGGAACCAACAGCGAGGCCCGTATCCAGCTGAGTTTCAAGTATCAGCTTTTCGGCAGCCGGCTGCGGGAAGACCAGCCTGCCTCCCTCAAGGATGGCCTCTATTTCGCTTATACCCAGCGTATGTTCTGGGATCTGGGCGCGGACTCCTCACCCTTTCGCAATATCGATTTCCAGCCCGAAATCTTCTACCTTGCACAGCCCAAGGCCCTATCCGATACAGCGACTCTCAGTGGGCAGGTGGGCCTGCGTCATGAATCCAATGGCCGAGATGGCGATGCATCGCGCAGCATCAACATGGTCTATGTGACGCCCATGGCGGCATTTTCGCTAGGCGGCGATTGGCGGCTGACTGCCGCACCACGTTTCTGGCTCTATGTCGGCGACCGCTCCGATAATCGCGATATCCGCCGATATCGGGGCAATAGCGGCTTCTTTATGGAAGTTGCGGAAGTTAATGGACTGCGCCTCTCCACCTCCACCCGGTTCAACTTCGGGAGTGGCAAGGGAGCAGTGTCAGCCGATATTTCCTATCCATTGCGCCGCATTCTGGGCGACGGCCCCGACTTTTATCTCTTTGGCCAAAGCTTCCACGGCTATGGCGAAAATCTTCTCGATTATAACAAACGCGCCACGCGCCTACGCATCGGTGTGGCCCTTGTTCGATAAAAAACGTGATTTAGCCCTCTGGATGCCGAAGTCGTCCTCGAATTAAAATCCCATTATCTCGGAAGCGACCTGCAGGTGAGACGGGTGGCCAGGGCACGTCAGCGCGAAGAGTGAGATTCGGCAACCCGGTACCACTGCTGGGACCGACAGCCCAACTTGCCGAGCAGGCATCCCTTGGCTTCCAACCGGTTGGCATCGACGACACGAATAGTACCGGTAAAAGTCCGGCCAATGTCCGGTACAAAGACTTGGCCGCGCCAGACACCTGGCCGCTCCTCTACAAAATCACGAAACAACTGCGATCCCACCAGCGGATTCTGACTGCCTTTGCGTGCATCTGCTTTCGCCTTCTCACTGGCCCAGACAACAACGCCGCACATTCGGTCCCCACAACGTTCTGCACGGATATGTACGCTGTTCTTTGGATTTCTCCACACATCGAATGACGATTCCTGGGCCGTGGCTGCCACATGCCCGGACCCCGCCATCACGACCGCGATAGCGAAAACCTTGAGCCACATACGGTTCATCCGCAGACCGACTATAGCGTGTTCAGTTGGCGGCCCGGGGGACTTAATAGCGCAAGATGCTAGTCCACAGATAAGGCGTAATACGCTGAACATGGCTTCCCTCGAGTTTTACCTGCGCCCGATCGACTGCTTCGAAATGGCGATCGGGATTGTCGGTATAATTCGCGCTGAGACTACCGGGTACTGACCTGATCCGGTACCCGCGTCTCTACCGCATGTACTTGGTCGTGGGCCTGCGGTCATCGTCGCACCGTATCCGCCACCAGAACCCCATCCACCATCGCAAACTGCATCACCGCAGCACAGCCCCCGGAGTTTCGGCAGTCAATCGCCGCGATCTGCGTGTTTTGTAGTGCGAACCGGATCACCGCGAAAGTCGCAGCGTCGGCGTCCACGACAAATGACGCGAACAACGCCTCGGGGGTTGGAAGGTTACATTCGCTTCCTGAATGCCCGCCATCAACCGAACGCTCAGCCAAGTCCCCATGCAATTTCGTCTGTTTCCCGTTCCATTGCAGGCTAGAATAGGCAAGCCTCATTGACAAGCACGGCAAGACAATCTCGCATCGGCAGACTAATAAGGACCAATCCACCTCATTGCACCTGCTTGCCCAAAGCGATAGATACATGCGTTGGATAGGCAGACAGATAGGACCGATTGCATGACCGAGAATGACAACGGCGCCGTTCGTCCCACGACAGGCTGGGGCTGGGTTCTAGCTTATGGCATAGTTGTCATTCTGGTCGGGCTTCTGGCCCTTTCCAATCCGCTCGCCACTGGCGTGGCGACCGGTTTTCTGATCGGCACACTGCTGAT
The DNA here is from genome assembly GCF_001008165.2 of Croceibacterium atlanticum. NCBI lineage: Bacteria > Pseudomonadati > Pseudomonadota > Alphaproteobacteria > Sphingomonadales > Erythrobacteraceae > Croceibacterium > Croceibacterium atlanticum. Next base: position 823,931 of record NZ_CP011452.2, read on the forward strand.
TGTTTACGGCGCTTTCGCAACATTTGCCAGCCTATCGTATTTGTCCGGCCGCGCGCGCTGGATCGAACTCATTTTGGGCATTATGGGCCTTCTGGCCGGGGCAGTCACAATCTTCAACCCGTTTGCCGGCGCTCTCTCACTGGTGATGCTGATAGGCGCCTGGCTGCTCATCAGCGGAATCCTTGAGGCCATCAGTGCATTCCGGAGCGAGCATGACTGGGGCTGGCGGCTGCTGCTCGGCATTTTGGATCTTGTGCTGGGCGGACTGATTCTGTTCAGCGGCCCTGCGACTGGCCTGATCTTCCTCGCCTTTTGCGTCGGAATCAGCTTTCTGATCCGGGGCGTCTTTCTCTTTATCCTGGCTTTGGGATTGCGGCGACTTGCGCGCATTTGAGCTCGATACCCCGTCTCCACAAATATATGCTGCTGGTCTTCCAAGGGCTTTGCGGGCTAGGTGGTAAACTCATAAACTGGCTTGCGAGATGTAGATTGGATTGATTCAAGGCATTTGAAGGAGCCTTGGATGAGCCGTCGCAGATTTGAGCTTACGGATTTCGAGTGGTCGGTGATCGAGCCGTTGTTGCCGAACAAGGTGCGCGGTGTTCCGCGTGTTGATGATCGTCGGGTGATCAATGGGATATTGTGGCGGTTTCGCACAGGCAGCCCCTGGGCGGATATCCCGGAGCGCTATGGGCCATACACGACGTGCTACAACCGTTTCGTGCGTTGGCGCAAAGCTGGCGTATGGGACCGGCTTCTGTCCTCCGTCAGCGCCGCTTTCGATGGCGAACTGGTCATGATCGACAGTTCCTCGATCCGGGTCCACCAGCATGGTGCGACCCTAAAAAGGGGGCCCCCAATCGCTGCATGGGACGTTCCCGGGGCGGCCTGACTACCAAGATCCATGCGCTGGTTGATGGCCGGGGTTTACCGGTCGGCCTGCATCTGTCGGAAGGACAAGCCAGCGATTGCCGCGAGGCTATCCGCGCACGGATCGAAAGCAACGGCGGCTTCGCCAACATCCCGGCAAAGCGTAATCGACGAAAGGGCTTCGCCTTCAGCGCCTTCCTCTACCGCTATCGCAACCTGATCGAGCGCTTCTTCGGAAAACTCAAACACGCCAGAGGCTTGGCGACACGCTACGACAAACGCGCCGATAACTTCCTCGCTGCCATTAAGCTCTTCTCAGCACGGTTATGGATCGCAACTAATGAGTCTACGGCCTAGAATGGGCCTATGAACATTCAAGCTTAATCTTTTTAGGGCGAATTATGAGCGAGAAGCATCCATACGACGTTGAAGTTCTTGAAATATTCAAAGATCCAAAGAACAGGCTAGAAGGCAAGAAACATGTTCTGATTGAGCACGTGATGTCGATGGGGGAATACTACCTTGGTGCACATAAAGATGAAGTGCTCATTATTTTTGCCGGATATGATGAAAAGAACAAAGTCATACGTGCTTCGGAGAGATCGCGTACACAATATCCACCCCAATATTTTGTCAAACACATCCAAGATGCCAAGGGGCGTTGGGAAGGATGGAGTGACACGAAAAAAATATACAGTCTTTGTAGGCACTGTTGACAAGATCATTAAACCTGAGGATAGGAAAAATACAGCAATTGTCTTTAAAGATGTTTCTCTTGTCTCAGGCTCGCTTGAAGGAGAATCAACAGATCATTTGAACGTAAGCTTTCAATATGACACCCGCTGTGCAGATTTGTACAATGAACAAAATCGATATGTTGTACTTGTATCAAAACAGTATAAACCGCTGGACGGGTGGGAAAATGGAAAACAAAAAAGCGCATTCAAGAATTTTTATAATCCTGGATGCAATTATTTTCAGCCATATGATTTCGATATCATAGAAAAAATGCGTAACACACGAGACAAATAATCACCGTGTTTTGATCTAAGCCGTTGATTTTAAAAGAAAAACTTGGTACGGAGGAGGGGTCCACCAATCTCGCTTAAACAGCTGTTAAAAAGTCATTTCTCTATCAGCTTCGCCAAAAATACCCCCTGTGATACCCCCAGCTTGGGACCTTTGCGATGAGCGGAAATTCGATCGCGGCAAACCGTTCACTTACCCCGAGTAGTGGGCATTCACTTCGCAACTTGGCGTATGTCGCAGGCAGCTTAGCTCCCACTCACGACACCTGAGATCCAATCCAGATCACTCTGCCGACGACATTGATCGCCTTTCGCTGAACACCGTTCCAGCTTGGATAGGCGGGATGGTCGGTCAGGACAGAAATGCGATTTTTGGTCGGATCCAGAGCGATCCGCCTGACGAACGTCTCTGACGATCCCCGGACAGCGTAGAGCCCGTCTTGAAGGGCATCGTGAGAGCGCAGCCTTTGGATTATGACTTCGTCGCCATTCTGCAGGGTCGGCTGCATAGCCTCACCAGCAATGGGTAAGATCGCCAAACCTGCAGGCCTGTTGCATAGGCGTCTTAGCCAGGCTTCATCGACGATCCGAGATCGTTCCTGTGCGATTTCCAAGCCCTTGGCCTCAATTACCGGCACAGTGATGACCGAACGTCGCGGAGTTGAAGAACTCTCTTTTCCGCCGAGCAGTTTGGCAGGAACGTCGAAATGCAGAGCCAGCTGAGCGATGTCGCTTTGATCGAGACGCGCGGGCGTGCCGCGCTTGATGTATTGCTGGATATAGGCGGAGTTTCGGCCTAGCAGACGCGAAACCGCAGCGTACGTCTCTTCCCGCTCGCGGATCAAATCATCAAGCGCTTGCCTTGGGGTCATCCTATCCACTCCTAGCGTATCCTATTCCACTATCACGCCCGAGCGGACAATTCCTACTCGGCGAGTTGCGCGGGCCAACCTAAGTTGGGCTTTCTGGATAGGTTTCGAAGGAGGCGCTGGTTGGTTTATCAGCACTACTGGGTGGGGCTCGATGCGGGGCATCTCGAAACAGCCGTTTGCCTCATCGACGCAGAGGGCGTGATCCTCTTTGAAGCGATATGCGAAACGAAATCCGGTCCCATCAGAGATATTCTGCGGAGGTTTGGCGTCGAGGCAGCGCAGTGCCTCACGATCGAGGCCGGCAATGGCATCCAGATGGTTCGAGAACTGCGTGCATACGGATTTCCTGTTCAGGTTGTCGATGTACGCAAATCGAGCAAGTTCCTGGCAATCAGGCGACAGAAAACAGATGTCCACGATGCGCGAGGGCTCGCAGAGCTCGGGCGGCTCGCTCGATCGATGGGGTCGCAGGTTTTCGTGAAGCCGATGGAACATCAGAATATCCGAACCCTGATCAATGTTCGGAGAACAATGCTGAAGAACCGCGCCAGGACCGATGCGCTCATCCAATCGATTTTCAGGTTATACGGCGGGAACGTGAAACTCCTGAACGGAAGGGGTGCGCTAGCCGCCGAGGTGAACGACCAGGTGCGGAAAATGCGACAGCACGGGCTTGAGATCGGGGTCAATCTGCAACCGCTCGTCGAGATTTCCGAGGCTCTGAGAGAGCAGATCTCCATTCTTGACCGGCAGATGCGCGACATCGCATCGAACAATCCTACATGTCGCAATTTCCAGACGATCCCAGGCGTCGGAGCTGTGATCGCGCTTTCGTTCTACAGTGCCATCGGCGATCCACATCGATTTGAGCGGAGCCGTGACGTTGGAGCATACTTGGGCCTGACCCCAACCCTATATCAGTCAGGCGCCACTTCACGCCGGGGGCGTATCAGTCGGCACGGGAACAAGCTGACACGGATGCACCTGATTACCGCTGCCACCGTGCTACTTTGCAGGATTGAGATCGAAAGCCGTCTTCGCACCTGGGGTCTCGAGCTGGCCCAGCGGGTTGGGTTCCTGAAGGCGCGCGTTGCAGTGGCCAGGAAGCTTGCGGTGATCATGCTCGGAATGTGGAAATCAGGTTCACCGTTTCGCCCAGACGGCACCCCTTCGCTTTTCCTCCAGCAGGAGGAGGCAGGCTTGGACCCCGTTCTGATTTCTGGGACGCAGATCTCGTTGTAGGTAATTGGGCCAAGTCTGCCATGACCAATTCGATCATTTGCGCCAACAGACATGACGGCGTCCGCAATCGATAATGTGTCAAAGTTGACGCATTAAGCCGCAAAACCGGCTTACGGTGTCAAAATCGCATCATTATAGCAGTAGCCGAAATAGGTCTGACGGACAAAATGACTCTCTCGCGCCTCCGGAATATCGTGAACCTCGCTGTGCCTACGCTTTTTCGCCAGATCAATGGTGGGCGAGTACGATGCGAAAGCGAGGCGACGCTTCAGCTACACCTCGGCCGCATAATTTCGTTGGCCGCCGATCTCGAGATTATCAGCGAGCGAGAGACGTTTTCCGTCGAACTCGAAAAACCTTTGCGGAACCACGGAGGCAAACGCGGGCGGATAGACGTCTGGTTCCGCCTAACGGACGATGACGGTCGCCAATGGCGCTGCGCCATCGAGATCAAGTTCTTCAAGCGGGAAAACCACCGCGAACCAAACAATCGTTACGACGTGTTCAAGGACATCGCCCGGCTGGAGCAGTGCGCAGATGTCGCGGATCTAGGGTTCATGTTGGTGGCGACCGATCATCGACATTATGTCGACCAGACAAGCTATTCCAGCGACACGAGCGATTTCGATTTTCGCCATGAGCGAGAATATGCCGCAGGAAACGCCCTTACCTACAAAACCGGCGCGTATGGGCCACCGATTACCCTCGCTGGGAATTATGCGTTTCGCTGGTCAGAGTGCACCTCCGCGCTCCCATACTTGCTAGTCGAGGTTCCCCCGATCCGGCTTGGCCCCGCCTGAGAAATTGACACTCAAACAAACCGAACCAATCACGGTTCGAGCTTGATCTGCAATTCTTCTAGAGCAGCCACGTCGACGCCCTCGTCAACGAGACGGTCAAGATAAGCCAGCAGGTCGTCTTGCCGCGGCTGACCAAATGCCAGCCGGTAGAGTGTCAGGCTGCGTTTGAGCCAACGTAGCCGCGTGTTTTCTCGACTCATCGGTAGCATTGGTACGCGGCGCTCGACCTTTACCGGACCATCAAAAACCCAGTACGGGACAAGTTCGGATTTGCTTGTCGTCGCGCGCTTGGCCGCGTTGAACATCGCCTCCCATGGGTCCGCAGGTGGCTTTGTAGAAGTGCGGATTGCATCGGCGTGTGCCCGGGCAACATTATGCCGGACCGCATGTCCTTTGAACCGGTGAACACGCCCTTCCCTTTGCTCAAGATCGACCGGGTTCCCCGGGAGATTCCAGTGGTAGACTCGATAGCAATAGGGATGAAAATCCAAGCCTTCCTGACCAATCGATGTCGTGGCCAGCACGAACGGTCTGAAAGGCGAATTGAACGCATCGCGCACGCTTCCGAGCCGCACGGTTCCGCCTTCATCATCCTTGTATTCAGCCAATCGCATAGCGAAGCGACCGCGCAACCTGATGGACGGATGAAAGACGACCTTGCCGTCCTCAACTCCCACATCATCGACATCAATCTGGGAGGGGCGGACTGACAAGGCGTGGGTCATGGCTGCGGCCACGCCGGCGACACGTTCACGCTCGGAGCTCCCGGCCAAACCCTCGCCTTCGACGAGATAATGGGCGTACTCGTCGAGCACCGACTGGAGGTTGTGCTCGACACCATGCGTCAATGCGCTGCGCCAGTAGTGGTCATCGCGCTCTTGCCGTAGGAGAGCAACGGCGTCGTGTTGATTGAAGAGCGCCCGAAAACCCCAGGCGACTGATGCCGCGGCGTCCATCAAATGCGGGTCATCCCAAGCCAGTCCTGGCGCAATGCGATGGAGCGCGCGCAATGCACAGACAGCCGGACTTCCCAAGGCTACATCGACCAGCAGATCCAGCGTGTCGTTGTCGAGCTCCCCCAGCGTTGCCTCGGTTGCAGTCCTTCGCAACTCGGCGATGTGTTCTCGAAAGCCTTCCTCCTGGATCGTCCATCTGTAACCCAGATACTGCAGCCACCCGGAAGACTTGGTCTTCAACAATACGTCGATCGTTGCCGGCGTGGACCATTCTGCATCCCTGCCAGCTGCTTCTCCGCCATTTCCCTTGGCGAACAGGTGCCCCAGTGCAGCACGAATACGATCCGCAATCGCTGCGCGCATTTCGGCAACCGACAATTGTTCCGGAGCGCCAGAAAACACGCTGAGCGGATCACAGATTCTGGCCAGTGTTGGTGACGGATAGATCAGGTGTAGCGCGCGCATCGCAGCCGGGCGACCATCGACCAGCTTGAACTGAAGCGGACGGCGGCGCGTGGCTTCCGAGTAGGACCGAACCACCGACGCTGCCCCCATCCGCCGTTCGGCTTCGTAGGAAAGCAGTGCGGCAAGCGCATCGGGCACCATCTGCCATGCAGAAAAGACAAGCGCTTTCGTAGCCGGTGTGCCCTCAGATGCTGGGCCATAGTATGTGACCGCTGGGGGAAGCCAGAGGTGCTGATGGAGCCCTGAATCAAACAAATCAGCCATCAACGCTCGAAGGCGCCCATTAGCCGGATCAATCGGCTGATAAGCTTCGACCTGTTCGCGACGGATGCCCAGCGCCTGCGCATCGCTCAACGCTGATATCAGGGCCCGGTTCGAATTTGCGGCTTTATCCTTCAGGCGATGCTTAAGCGTGTAATCACGCATAAAATTCAGGAGGTAAGGGGCGGACTTCCAATACTCGATGATTTCGCGCGCATCGACGGCTCGCGCTACGCGGGCAAACGCTTCGGCCTGATGGAGATCGGCAGGTGCGAGCGGCACGTTGATCGATGGCTCAGCCAGCATCGAATCTCGCTCAGCCGTACTGCCAACGCGCTCGGTGCGCGCCATAACGCGCTTCAGTGTACGCTGAACCTTGTTGCGCGCGCGCTTCGCGTCGGTCGCGCTAGACGGCAGTTGCTGGAGTAGCTTACGGAAGCGGCGCATTTCGCGGTCAAGTTCGACCTTGATGGTCGCCCCCTTATCGCGGCCGTAGAGGAACTCGATTGTTTCGAGGAAGTCCTCGTAGTGATCGCCGTCATCGGGCTCATCGCCCGAAAGCGTGAGCATCTTGTAGGGAGTTGCGGAGAGTAGAAGGGTACGTGCGCTGGCTGTATCGTCAGAATGTTGATTTCCACTGAGAGCTGACCCGGGATTTCCATCGAGAATTGACCCGGGTGGGTATTATGTCCCGCTGTGCGGGCGGTGGGTCAAGCGGGTGATTTTTCCTTTCTGGATTTGGGCGCTGCCGAACTGGCGCGGAAGCGGAAGCTGTCGTTTCCGGTTTCGAGGATGTGGCAGTGATGGGTGAGCCGATCGAGCAGCGCTGTGGTCATCTTGGCATCGCCGAACACACCGGCCCACTCGCTGAAGCTGAGGTTGGTGGTGATGATGACGCTGGTACGCTCATAGAGCTTGCTCAGAAGGTGGAAGAGGAGCGCACCGCCTGACGGGCTGAACGGCAGATAGCCAAGTTCGTCGAGGATCAGCAGATCGAGGCGCAGCAGCCGGTCGGCAAGCTGACCGGCCTTGTTCATCGCTTTTTCCTGTTCCAGCGCATTGACCAGATCGACCGTGGCGAAGAAGCGGACCTTTTTGCGGTGATGCTCGACAGCCTGAACGCCAAGCGCGGTGGCAATGTGCGTCTTGCCGGTTCCGGGACCACCGATCAGCACGACGTTGTGAGCCCCATCGATGAACTCGCCGCGATGAAGCTGGCGGACCATGGCCTCGTTCACCTCGCTGGAAGCGAAGTCGAAGCCGGCCAGGTCCTTGTAGGCCGGGAACTTGGCGGCCTTGATCTGGTAGGCGATGGACCGGACTTCGCGTTCGGCGACTTCGGCCTTGAGCAACTGGGAGAGAATAGGGACGGCCGCATCAAACGCGGGTGCCCCTTGCTCGATGAGTTCGCCGACGGCCTGGGCCATGCCGTACATCTTGAGAGAACGCAGCATGACCACGACGGCGGCGCTGGCGGGGTCATGACGCATGACGCAGATCCTTATTCCGCAGGGTATCGTAGCGGGCGACGTTGGCCTTGGGTTCACGCTGCAAGGTCAAGGCCTGCGGGGCATCGATTCTGGGCGGCGTGCCATCCTTGCCGTCAATCAGGCGATGCAGGATATTGAGAACATGGGTCTTGGTCGCGACGCCGGCCTCGAGAGCCAGTTCGACGGCACACAACACGGCTTGTTCGTCATGGTGCAGGACCAGCGAGAGGATTTCTACCATCTCCCTGTCGCCGCCGGAGCGCTTCAGAAGCTGGCCCTGTAGTTGCCGGAACGCCTCCGGCATCTCGGTAAAGGGGGCGCCATTGCGCAAGGCTCCCGGTTTGCGCTGGATCACCGCAAGATAGTGCCGCCAATCATAGATCGTCCGTCCCGGTTGATCATGGGATCGTTCGATGATCCGCCCATGCTCGCACAGGAGCTGCCCCTCGGCGGCAATGACGATCCGATCGGGATAGACCCGCAGGCTTACCGGCCGATTGGCGAAGGAAGCGGGGACGCTGTAGCGGTTGCGCTCGAAGGATATCAGGCAGGTCGGCGACACCCGCTTGGTGTGTTCCACAAAGCCATCGAAGGGGCGCCCCAGTGGCATCAGGCTTGCGAGTTCGGCGGCATGCACATCAGCGATGGTGCCGGGCAGCACGCCATGCGGGATCTCTCCCCACTGCGCGATGCATTGCTCCTCGAGCCAGGCATTGAGCGCATCGATGTCCGGGAAGGCGGGCCCGGAAGGACCATGGGCCTGCCACAGTCGCCGCCGCGCATCCTGAACGTTCTTCTCGACCTGACCCTTCTCCCATCCCGCGGCGGGATTGCAGAACTCCGGTTCGAACAGGTAATGGCTCGCCATGGCTGCAAAGCGGGCGTTGACTTGCCGGGCCTTACCGCTGCCGATCTTGTCGACTGCGGTTTTCATATTGTCGAAGATTCCACGCTGCGGCACCCCGCCCAGCACCCGGAAGGCCTGGGTCATGGCATCGAACAGCATCTCATGGGTCTGGAGCGGATAGGCCCTGACGATAAAGGCTCTGCTGTGCGACAGCTTCGTATGTGCGGCCTGCAGCTTGGTCTGCTTGCCGGCGATCATGGCCCAGTCCTCGCTCCAGTCGAACTGGAACGCCTCGCCAGGCTGGAATACCAGTGGGACGAAAGTTCCACGCCCAATAGTCTGGGCGTCGCGCTGGCGGTCCGCCTTCCAGGTCCGCGCGAAAGCCGCAACGCGGTTGTAGGAACCGTCGTATCCCAAGGCCACGAGATCGACATGCATCTGCTTGACCGTGCGTCGCTGCTTGCGCGACTTGCTGGCCTCGATCCTCAGCCAGGCCGAGAGCCTCTCGGCAAACGGGTCCAGCTTGCTCGGGCGATCGGGAACCTTGAACTTCGGCTCCACCGTATCCGCCCGCAGGTACTTGCGGATCGTGTTGCGCGACAATCCCGTGCGCCGTTCAATCTCACGGATCGGGATGTTCTGCCGGAAATGCCAGCGTCGAATTACACTCAGTAACGCCATGTCGATCACTCCAGGATCTCCCGACCTGCAAGCCAGGAGAACGATCAAAACATGGGTCAATTCTCAGTGGAAATTTATGCCCCTCCCGGGTCAGCTCTCAGTGGAAATCAACAGCCTGGCATAGTTCGGGCACGCAATGGAGCGGAACCTCCCGGCCTAACAGCGAGCGTCCGTCTCGCGCCGAGATCCGGCTGACCCGAACATAGTCGGAAGGTAGTGTGTCCCACACCGGAAGCAGCAGGCCGGTTGCAAGGTGCAATCGCTCGCGCTTGAGATGGGAGGCGGCGTCATCGACCTCAGCCTGCCAGAGGCGGCGAAATTCGGTTGGATCCACCGTTTCCCAGTTGCTCTCCTCGAGTTGATCGGCGGTGATGTGCCCATGCTTCAAGGGACGGACAAGCTCGAAGCGGGCCACACGCATACCTTCGTCGGTGAGCAGGCTGCGCGCTGGGACAAGCAGCCCGATCCGGCCTGAGCGCGCATTACGCAGAAGCTGCTGACGCGAACCTGAAAGGCCGTAGAACTCCTCGAGCCGTTCGAGACGCAAAGGCTTGAGCGCGCGGGCGATTTCGAGTTCCAGGAGATGCGTGGTCGCACCCGACAGCGCATCTGTGCGCAGTAGCGTGTCGGTCAGCACCTCGTAATGCTCTACCGCAATGGTTTCGACCCCAATGTCGAGCGTACCGGCCTGGCGTGCTGCATCGATCCGCGCTTCGACTAGGCCGAGAAACTCGTCAAATATGCCGTTTTGCAAAACAATCGGCAACGCGAGGATGCGATTGAGCCAGCGCTGGATTGTTGGCAGGTCATCGACCATCCCGCCGTCGGCTCCTTCGACCCTGAGCCCGCTCAATTCCTCAAACCGAGAAAGCGTAACGGCTTCCAGCTTGCCTGCGAACAACAGGCCGAACCAGCGGTGAAGCGCCTCCTTGGCGTATGTGCTCTCGAGATTGTCGGCAGGATCGAAGAGGTTCTGCCCACCCGTCTGGCGCTGCCCGCGGGTCAGTGCGCCGAGGCTGTCGAGCCGACGTGCAATGGTCGATATAAACCGACGTTCGCCACGCACATCGGTGGTCACCGGGCGGAACAGAGGGGCCGATGCCTGATTGGTGCGGTTGGTACGGCCAAGGCCCTGGATTGCGGCATCGGCCCGCCAGCCCGGCTCAAGCAGGAAGTGGACCCGGCGCATCTGGTTCTTTGCGGCGAGGTCGGCATGATAACTGCGGCCGGTGCCACCAGCATCGGAGAAAACGAGAATTCGCTTTGTCCCGTCCATAAAATCTCGCGTCTCGGCGACATTGGCGCGCGGAGAGCGCGACTGGAGCACCTGGCGCCCATTGCGTCCGACGATCAGGCGGCGGGTACGGCCGGTGACTTCGGCAACCTGATCGACACCGAACCGTTCGATGATCGCATCGAGCGCCGTCGCGATCGGCGGCAAGGCACAGAGCTGCTCGATCATGCGATCGCGCGCGGCAAGCGCCGAACGACAGAGAACAGGGGCACCGTTCTCATCACTCATTGGTTCGGACCGAGCATTGCCGTTCTCGTCCGTAAACACGGACATCAACCGCACAGGAAAGCTTTTGGTGAGGTAATCGACCACGTATTCGCGGGGGAGAGATCGATTTCGAGTGCTTCACGTTCCGCATCGGAGAGATCAGCGAGGCGGCGGTTAAGCATGGCTTCGGCGGTCGAGACGAGTTGCACTACAACAGCGTTGCCGTCGGCAAGTGCCGTATCAATCGCAGGCAGCAGGCTCGGCAGCTTCATGGATAGAAGGAGCTGCGCGAAGAAGCGCTGCTTGGTGCCCTCAAACACCGAAAGCGCAGCCGATTTGGCACCTGAATTCAGGGTATCGCCACTGTCAGTGTCGACGATCCGAGTTGCCTCGAGTGCCTCGCGCAGGTTGGCATGGATGATTGCCCAGGCGTCTGCATAGGCGTCATAAACCGCTACCTGGTCGGGGGTCAGGCAATGCTCCAGAATCTCGTACTCAACTCCGGCGAATGAGAGTGCCCTCGCCGCGTACAGCCCGAGTGACTTCAGATCGCGCGCGACCAGTTCCATGGCAGCGATACCGCCATCGCGGATATCTGCGACAAAGGCTTCGCGATTGGCAAAAGCCGTCTCGGGACCCCACAGCCCAAGGCGGGTGGCATAGGCGAGATTATTGACGTCGGATGCCCCGGTCGCCGAAGCGTAGAGCACGCGGGCGCGCGGCAGCAGATTCTGGATGCGAACACCGGCAATGCCCTGCTCCGATCCCTTGACCTTACCACGTGAGCCCTCCCCGCCTGCGGCGTTGGCCATCGCATGGGCTTCGTCGAAGACGATGAGCCCGTCGAAGTCCTCCCCTGCCCATTCGAGAATCTGATCGAGCCGGGTCGCGTCGCTTCGACCCGAACGCAGTGTCGGATAAGTCACGAAGAGTATGCCCTCGCGCATCCCGATCGGGACACCGAGCTTCCATTGGCCAAGGGGCTGGACGTCGATGGGAAGGCCGCCGAGCGCGCTCCAGTCGCGGCGGGCATCTTCGAGCAAAGCTTCGTTCTTGGAAATCCAGATGTGGCGCCGTTCGCCCCTCACCCACCGGTCGAGGATGACGGAAGCGACCTGCCGTCCTTTCCCTGCACCAGTTCCGTCACCAAGAAAGTAGCCCATGCGGTAGGCGTGCCCCTCGGCGCTCGCCTTCAAGGCGCAGCCCTTGTCGTCGGGCTCAAACCGTCCCGGCAGATCGCGGGCATGCGCGCTTGCGGCATAGATCAGGGTCTCGGCCTGCGCAGCGGATAGGACGCCCCCAGCAATGAGGCTCGACGGAAGCTGAGGCACCACTTCGGGCACGGGTGCGGTTATCGAACCCATCGCAACGGATTCGACTAGGGGGGTCGGATGCGGGACAGCATCTGCAATTGAGATCCGGCTCGGCCGGTAGGGCAAATAATGCCCAACCTGGCTTTCGATCGGCGCAGGTGCTTCGAGCGGAGTAAAATCAAGCGGCAGGATCGACGGCGCCGCATTGGTTGGATGGACCTTAAGTGGAACTGGTTTCGTCCTGTTCGCAACCAGCCGTAGCGGCAATGCTGGCTTGATGCCGATGCTGGGTCCCGCGGGCAGGCTTACCCGGTTAGGGAGCATATCGATCAGCAGATGAAGCTCGGCAAAGTTTGCCGGCTGGGCGATGATCGGGCTGGTACCATCCTCAGCCTTGTCGAGAATCAGGAGCCGGGATGAGATTGAGGTGCCCTGCTTGACGAAACCGCGCTCGATCGTCGCGTTGAGACGCAACGAGACGGGACCGGCGATCCCGACAAGAAACTTCGGAAGCTCGAACCATTCGGGCATCACTGCGACCAGGCGGCCACCAAGCAGAAGGCGCTTCCAGGCAGAACGCAAGTGCCGGTCGCCAGTGCGGCTATCGTGGCCCCTCTCGATACTGTGTGAGTAGGGCGGGTTCATCAGCACCACGCTCGGACCCACGTCGGGCGTGAGAAGTTCGTCGATCAGTTCCCCGTCAAACCCCGTGACTGTCGCCTCGGGAAACACGGTGCCCAGGCATTCGCGGCGCAGCGGCGAAATCTCGTTGAGAGCAAGACGCGCAGCTGCCTTTGCTGCCCATACGCCCAGCATGCCGGTCCCGGCCGACGGTTCGAGAACCAGTTCATTGGCAGAAATCGCGCATGCCCTTGCAGCCACCCAGGCCAGACGGGGCGGCGTTGCGAATTGTTGCCACTCGATCTGCTCGTCACTCCGGTTGGACTGGGTCGGGACCAGACCTTCAAGGCGTGTAAAAGCCTCATCGGCAAAGCTGGATGACATCGCAGATGAGAATTCAGTTGCCTGCGCCAGGAACAACACCTGCGCCAATTCAAGTGCAGCATGGGCATCGCGTACGGACCAGTGTCCTTCGGCGTCGCTACCGCCGAAGTGATCAGCCATTGTTGCATTCACAGTGAGCCGCGAAATTGCTTGATCTGCAGCGAGCCGCGCGGCCAGCGTCCTCGCCGCTGCCAACACTTGCGGCTCGGCTGGATCGGAGAATGCGAAAGCGGTATTTGCGTCTGACATGGGAGACCTCCTGAAGAGGCCCTGGGTTTGTCCGGGTGTCCGTTCAGATGGATCCGTCCGGGGGCCTCACAAGGCCCCAAGCCCGCTTTCCTCTCACCGACATTCAGACCGCAGCTCGGACTGAGCGCATGAGCACGTCATTCCAGTCGTCGCCGGTTAGCTCCGGACGCCTGGTGACAATCAGCCGCCCTTCGCAAGCGTAAGCCTTTCGCGCACGCTCTTCAGCAAGGCGGCCGCCCGCATCATTATCGACAAAAAGAAACAGCTGCCGCACCGATTCCGGGATTGTGGCCAGGCCGAAGCGTTCGTTTCCCAGCGTCGCCCAGCAGGGAACATTGAACATTTGCATCGCTGAGAGGGCTGTTTCGTTTCCTTCTGCGAGGCCAAGGCGTCCACCATCGGGGTACGCGAAACGCACCGCGCCAGAGCCGGGACTGCCTAACGCACGCCTAGGCTGATCGAAAGAAGCCAAGCTAGTTTTGTCGAGGTCGAGGAAGGAGCGATGCAGCGCGAGAATTCCGGCATCATTGCGCACGGCCGCGACCATCGCGGGAAGAAACCGGACAGCACTCTTTGGCCCCAGAGGCATACGCGGGTGGAAACGCAGCTCCGGCGAAACAATCGTGATGCCTCTGGACACGAGGTACTTCTCGGCGGGGCTGCCAATGATGGTCGACGCCTCATGCCAGAGCCTCAGCGCATTGCGATTGGCGACTTCCTGGCGCGGTTCGGTCACGATCGGATCACTCGTGCCATCGAAAAGGTCCGCAATTCGTATTCCGAGCCCGGCCATGGCTTCTATCACCGCCTCGTTCGCACAGCCGGCAAAGCAATGAACGAGGATTGCACGCTTTCCGAGTGTGATGCTTAGCGAAGGAGTGCGATCGTCGTGGGCCGGGCAGCAGCACATTCCGCGCGAACGCGACCAAGCACCGCCCAGCTGCTCGACTATCTTGCGCGCGCGGTTTTCCAGTTGCAGACCTTGGAATTGGGATGATCGGTGTTGGTGCATGGGGGCCTCTCCATCGTAACGTGCCTCCACCCGCGCAACCTCCTCTCTGCGTCGCTGACGTTTCATTTTCCTACATCAGATGTTCTATATATGTTCTTTCCCGATTCGACCACCAAAGGATTTGGGAATGAGACTGAAATGGGCAGTAGTTGCAGGGGCAACGACAGGATTTGGGTCCGTCCTCCCCGCTCACGCGCAGGAGATGGAGCCCCCTCAGATGACCGTTGCCTCGGAGTTGACGACCGACGGCTTCCGCGTTGCAGAAGGGACTGATGGCTTCCTGCTCGTCGAACATGGCATTTGGAGAAAGCCTCCAACGGCCTCGTCCGAGCCGCCGGCTACCGATGCGGGTCGAACCTATCTGCCCTATCGATATCCAAAGCCCCAAGGCAGCGCGCCATCGGGCTTCCGTCGGGCTAGCTACCTTCCTCATGTTTACGCTGCTGAGGCTCAATACTCGCTACCAAGCGGCCTTCTCGACGCTCTTGTATGGACGGAATCACGATATAATCCGATGGCCATCAGCAAGGCCGGGGCCGCAGGCTTGGGGCAATTGATGCCAGGGACAGCGCGGGACCTTGGCGTTTCAAATCGCTTCGATCCCAAGGCGAACATCTTGGGTGCGGCCCGATACCTACGCCAGATGCTGGACAAGTTCGGGGTGGTTCATCTGGCCCTCGCTGCCTACAACGCAGGTCCAGGTGCCGTCGAGCGCGCAGGCGGTATTCCTCGCAATGGCGAGACGCCGGCCTATGTGCGCGAAGTGCTGCGCCATTGGCGTTTTTGAACGGGGGGTGTTGTGAGCGCGGGTCGAATACGCGTCTCGGGAATTTTAAGCCGCGGTAGACGCGGGATGTTCCTGACCACGACAGACGAAGTCGTCTGGATCATCGAGAGCGAAGAACCCGAATGCGAATTCGTCGGATCAGCGGTGATTGTCGAGGGGGTTGTCGCAGGTCGAGATCGTTTGCGCGCAGACTGGATTGGACCGGTCTGATCGAAGCCATAGTTATCAGGCTGCGCGCTTCCCTGCCTTCTTGATGTCGATCACCTTCCCGCCGCTCAGATAGTCAGCCCAGTCCTGCATCATCCGGCGCCGAGGAGCCAGGTATTCAGCGGCATTGTAAGCTCCACGCACGTCGTTTTTCTCCGAATGCGCGAGCTGTAGTTCGACCCAATCCTCATGGTATTTCCTGATCCACATGGGCGGCTTACCGAACTCGACCAACTGCTCATTGGCCCAAGTGCTCGCCAAGCCCCGGAAGCCGTGTACGGTTTGGCGGCTGTGGTATCCGAGGCGATAGAGCGCGTAGATCATTGTGTTCTCTGAAAGCGGCTTGTTCGGGCCGTTGCCCGGGAAGAGAAACTCGCCAGGCGCTGCTGCTATCATGGATTTCGCGATGTGCGTTGCCTGCTGCGAGAGGGGTACCAAATGCTCTCGTCCCATCTTCATTCGCTCGGCTGGTATCCTCCAGACAGGTGATTTTCCGCCCAGGTCTTCAAACTCGGATTTGGCGGCGAAACGCAGTTCCTTGGTTCGAACCCAAGTCAGGAGCGCAAAGAGAACTGCGTCACGGGTGATCGCGGACCGTCGTTCGCCCTCTTCCTGATAGGCATGCAGCTTCTCGATGAATGCGGGCAACTCGCTGAGCGGCAGCCGGCTCATATGCTTCACTCTTGGACGCGGCTTTAGAGCCCCGCGCAAATGCGTCGTCGGATCGTTCGAGGCAAGACCACACGCGATTGCGAACTGGAAGACTTGCCCCACCCCTTGTTTCGCACGCCGGCTGATATCGAGCGCGCCTCTTGCTTCGATCTTGCGGATCATTGCCAGGACGTCGGGTGCCGTGATTTCATTCACGAGTTTCTCGCCGATGACTGGAAAGACGTCCCTTTCCATGCGCGACCAGACGCGTTCGGCGTGCGCGGCATTCAACGCGCTCTTTCGATTTTCATGCCAACGCTTTGCGACCTCGAAGAAGGTGGCTCCTTCCTGCGAGATCACTTCTCCCTTGGATTTCATTGGATCCTTGCCCTCGGCTAGCAACGCCTTTGCGGCTGTGCGCTTGTCGCGCGCGGCAGCTATCCCGAGATCTGGGTAAGCGCCGAACGAGAGCAACTTCTCCTTGCCCGCGAAGCGGTACTTCATCCGCCATAACTTTGACCCGTTCGGCTGTACGAACAGGAATAAGCCCTCCCCGTCGGCCATCTTGTAGGCGCGCTCGCGTGGCTTGGAATTTCGGGCCTGAATCTCCGT
Source organism: Croceibacterium atlanticum (assembly GCF_001008165.2). Taxonomy (NCBI): domain Bacteria; kingdom Pseudomonadati; phylum Pseudomonadota; class Alphaproteobacteria; order Sphingomonadales; family Erythrobacteraceae; genus Croceibacterium; species Croceibacterium atlanticum. The sequence continues at coordinate 840,780 of NZ_CP011452.2, forward strand.
GAGAGGCATTGGGGGTATCGCTCCTTTCCGATACTCCGCGAAAATACCCCCAAAATACCCCCACACCAAATCTGGCTGCATGTGGAAGACCATGGGCGCATGCGGACGCGAATCACCCGCAACCCTCTGCTTTTCTTTCGATTTTTGGAAAAATGCGGAAGCTAGTGGAAGCTTCCGGATCAAGGAATGGTAGCGGAGGAGGGACTCGAACCCCCGACACGCGGATTATGATTCCGCTGCTCTAACCACCTGAGCTACTCCGCCCCAGAAGGGCATTCCGCGATGGGAATGTGGCGCTGCCAGAGCGCCGGTAGGCGGCGCATTTAGGGCGGCCCCGCCCCCCGGTCAACCGCCTTTATGACTGTTTTCAGCCTGGCAGTCGAACCGGGGAAATCCGGTCACATTTCCCCCCGCTCGCGCCGCAATGCAAACCACTTCTCCACATTGCGATTATGCTCCTCCAGCGTATCGCTGAATACGTGCCCGCCCGATCCGTCCGCCACCATGAACAGGGCGTCGGTCTGGGCCGGGTTCACCACGGCTTCTATCGATGCGCGGCCGGGATTGGTGATCGGCCCCTTGGGCAGGCCCACCATCGCATAGGTATTATAATCGTTCACCGCGGCGATTTCCGACTGCCTGATTCGCCGGCCGAGCGGCTTGCCCCTGGTGATCGGGTAAATGATCGTGGGGTCGGCCTGCAGCATCATGCCCTGCTTCAACCTGTTCGAATAAAGCCCGGCGACCATGCGCCGCTCTTCAGGAACGCCGGTTTCCTTCTCGACAATGGAGGCCAGTACCACCGCTTCTTCCGGCGTATCGACGGCAATGCCGGAGGATCGCTTCTTCCACAGTTCCGCCACGGTTTCGCTCATCGCAGCCTGCATCCGGGCCAGCACAGCAGCGCGAGTCTCACCGCGTTCGAAATCATAGCTTTCGGGCAGGACGGAACCTTCTGCGGGAACGTCCACCTCTCCCGTCAGGAGCGGTTCTGCCAGCAATCGTTCGCGTACCATGATCGAAGGCAAGCCCTCGGGGATGGTAACGTAGCGGCGGATCACCTCGCCATGCTGGAAAGTGTCCAGGATCGTCGCGGGGCTTGCGCCGGCAGGCAGCAGGAATTCGCCGGCCTTTACCGGATCGGAACTGCCAAGAATCTTGGCCCGCAGCAGGAATGATTCGGAAGAGCCAATCAGCCCTTCTTCCTCCAGCTTTCCTGCAATGGCTGTCAGGCTCGACCCGGAAGGCACGACGAAGCTGGTGTCTTCCTCCACTTCGGAGGAACCCCACCAGCTCCAGCCGAACCAGCCCAGCGCCAGCAATGCCGCCGCCAGCAACGCGACCACAAGCAGGCAGCCGCGCTTCGCCATGTCAGTCGACCCGTTTCATCACCAGGCTGGCATTCGTGCCGCCAAAGCCGAAACTATTGTTGAGCACGGCGCGCACTTCCCGCTTCTTCGCGGTCAGCGGCACGAGATCGACGCCTTCAGTGCCCTCGTCCGGATTTTCCAGGTTGAGAGTCGGCGGCACGATCTGATCGCGCATGGCGAGAATGCAGAAAATGCTTTCCACAGCCCCGGCCCCGCCAAGCAGATGGCCGATGGCCGATTTGGTCGAGCTCATGGATGCACCAGACAGATCGTCACCCATCAGACGCTTGACCGCACCCAGTTCGATCGTATCCGCCATGGTCGAAGTGCCATGCGCGTTGATGTAATCGATATCGGTCGGCACCATGCCGGCCTTGCGCAGCGCCATTTCCATGGCGAGGAAAGCGCCCAGCCCTTCGGGATGCGGCGCGGTAACATGATAGGCATCGCCCGACAGGCCATAGCCAACCACTTCGGCATAGATCGTCGCGCCGCGAGCCTTGGCGTGCTCATACTCTTCCAGCACCACAACGCCCGCGCCTTCGCCCATGACAAAACCGTCGCGGTCCCTGTCATAGGGGCGGCTGGCCTGTTCCGGCCGGTCATTATAACTGGTGTTGAGCGCGCGCGCCTGGGCGAAGCCGGCCACACCCAGCGGGTTGATCGTGCTTTCCGAACCGCCCGCCAGCATGATGTCGGCATCGTCATCCTTGATCATCCGCGCGGCGTCACCGATCGAATGTGCGCCGGTGGAGCAGGCAGTCACGACTGCATGGTTCGGCCCCATCAACCCGTATTTGATCGACACCTGGCCACTGATCAGATTGATCAGGCGGCCGTGAACAAAGTGCGGAGATACGCGGCCGGGGCCACGTTCATGCAGGACGATCGATTCCTTTTCGATCCCCGGAAGTCCGCCGATTCCCGAACCGATCGAACAGCCCGTGCGCCGCTTCAGCGCATCGTCCATATCGGTAAGGCCGGCATGTTCAAGCGCCTGCCCGGCGGCATCGATGCCGTAAACAATGAACGGATCGACCTGTCGCTGGATCTTGGGATCGACGCGCTTGTCCGGATCGAAACCCCAGGGATGGTCCTTGGGCTTCACTTCACAGGCGATGTGGCACTTCTGGTCGGACACATCGAAACGGGTGATCTTCCCCGCCCCGCTTTTCGAAGCGAGTATATTCGCCCAGGTCGTCTCGACATCGCCACCCAGGGGCGTGACAAGGCCCAGGCCGGTTACCACCACACGACGCATATTAACTCTCCAAAATCACGAAAGGCCCAGCCTGTTCGGGCCGAGCCTTCCATCCCCGTCCGCGTCCGGCGGGACCTTTCGCGGCGGGGGCGAGCCGGGCTTAGCCCTTGTGCTCTTCAATATACTTGTTGGCGTCACCAACCGTGTTGATCTTCTCGGCCGCATCGTCCGGAATTTCGACGCCGAATTCTTCCTCGAACGCCATGACCAGTTCGACGATGTCGAGGCTGTCGGCACCGAGATCATCAATGAAGCTGGCGTCCGGCGTGACCTTGTCTTCCTCGACGCCGAGATGTTCGACGACGATCTTCTTCACGCGGTCGGCAGTATCGCTCATGTTTTGCCCTCTCGAAATCTGGCAGATTGAAAATTGATCTCGCCGTACTGCGCCCCGTGCAGGCTGGCAAGGGGGATGGACCACTGGCTGTAACAACTCTTCCCAGCGGTCCATGTTCCATCGGTCTTACGGTTTGCCGGCCATGTCCACCCGGGCCTTGTCCTCGCCTTCGGCCTTCGGGCGTTCCGCCAGGCGGATATGCAGTTCGCGCAACTGCTTCGCGCTGACCGTATTCGGCGCGCCCATCATCAGATCCTGCGCCCGCTGGTTCATCGGGAAGGCAATCACTTCGCGGATATTCGGTTCATCCGCCAGCAGCATCACGATACGGTCGATACCCGGTGCGGAGCCGCCATGCGGCGGCGCGCCGAGCTTGAACGCTTCGATCATGCCCGAGAAATTCTCGTCCACGGCCTCGCGCGGATAGCCCGCGATCTCGAACGCCTTGTACATGATATCCGGCCGATGGTTCCGGATCGCGCCGGAGCTCAGTTCGTAACCATTGCAGACAATGTCGTACTGCCAGGCAAGGATATCCAGCGGGTCCTGCGTTTCCAGAGCCTCCATCTCGCCCTGCGGCATGGAGAACGGGTTGTGGCTGAAATCGACCTTCTTCTCTTCCTCGTCATATTCGAACATCGGGAAGTCGACGATCCAGCACAGCTTGAAACAGCCCTGCTCGATCAGTTCCAGCTCTTCGCCCACCCGGGTCCGGGCAGCACCGGCCAGCTTGGCGGCGTCCTTTTCCTTGCCGGCGGCAAAGAACAGGCCGTCATTTTCACCCAGGCCAAGCTCGTCATAAATCTTCTGCATGTTCTCGGCGCCGTGATTCTTGGCAATCGGACCACCGAATTCACCCGATTTGCGGGTGACATAGCCAAGCCCCGCGAATCCTTCGCGGCGCGCCCAGTCATTCATGTCGTCGAAGAACTTGCGGCTCTTTTCATTGGTGCCCGGCGCGGGAATCGCACGCACCACGCCGCCCCCGCCCACGATCTTCTCGAACAGGCCGAAGCCGCTCTTCTCGAAATGCGCGGAAACATCGGAAATGATCAGCGGGTTGCGCAGGTCCGGCTTGTCGGAACCATATTTCAGCATCGCCTCGCGATAGGGGATACGCGGGAACTCGCCAGCCGGCGTCACCGCCTTGCCGCCGCCGAATTCCTCGAACACACCGGCCAGCACCGGTTCTATCGCATTGAATACGTCATCCTGGGTGACGAAGCTCATCTCGAAATCGAGCTGATAGAATTCCGGGCTGCGGTCCGCGCGCAGATCTTCATCGCGAAAACAGGGCGCGATCTGAAAATAGCGATCGAATCCGGCAACCATCAGCAGCTGCTTGAACATCTGCGGAGCCTGCGGCAGCGCATAGAACGTGCCCGGATGCAGACGGCTGGGAACCAGGTAATCGCGCGCGCCCTCGGGGCTCGACGCGCCTAGAATCGGGGTCTGGAACTCGGTGAAACCCTGATCCTGCATCCGCCGCCGCAGGCTGGAAATGACCTGGCTGCGCAGCATGATGTTGCGATGCATGGTTTCGCGGCGAAGATCCACGAAGCGGTATTTGAGGCGTATATCCTCGGGATAATCCTGCTCCCCCGCCACGGGCAGGGGCAGTTCTTCTGCGCGGCTCTGCACGGTCACGCCGCGCGCGAACACTTCGATCGCGCCGGTGGGCAGATTGGCGTTCACCGTCCCTTCGCTGCGGGCTTTCACCTCGCCATCGATGGTGACGACGCTTTCCAGTTTCAGGGCATCGAGCACGGGAAGAGCGGGCGAATCCTCGTCCGCCACGATCTGGGTTATTCCGTAATGATCGCGCAGATCGACGAACAACACACCGCCGTGATCGCGCTTGCGATGAACCCAACCGGACAGGCGGACGGTGTCGCCGACATTCTCGGCGCGTAGAGCGGCACAATTGTGGGTACGATAAGCGTGCATCGCTGACTCTTCCGTTTCTGGGGTCTATGGCGCTAGGAAGCCGGGGCTAACAGGGGATGGCTGCCCGCTTGTCAAGCGGGCGGCTTGGCAATCGCCGCCGTATAGAAAAGCTGAGATGAAAATACACCCGCTGATAACAACTACCGAAGATTTGGCCGATTTATGCGAAAGGCTCGCAAAATCGGAGTTCGTCGCCGTCGACACCGAGTTCATGCGCGAGAACACCTATTACCCATTGCTGTGCCTGGTCCAGGTCGGCAACGAGGAGGAGGCCGCGGCAATCGACCCGCTGGCAGAAGGGATCGACCTTTCGCCTCTTCTCGAATTGCTGACCGAGAATGAGGATGTGCTGAAGATCTTTCATGCCGGCGGACAGGATGTGGAAATCATCTACAACCTTACCGGCAAGACTCCGCACCCCATTTTCGATACGCAGGTGGCGATGATGGCCATCAGCCAGAGCGAGCAGATCGGCTATGCCAACCTCGTCGAAAGCTGGCTGGGGAAAACGATCGACAAGGGCGCCCGCTTTACTGACTGGAGCCGCCGCCCGCTGACCGACCGGCAGATCGAATATGCGATCGGGGATGTCACCTATCTTTCAACGATATTTCCCAAGATCCTGAAGAAGCTGATCAAGACAGGCCGCGGCATGTGGCTGAATGTGGAGATGGAAAAGCTCGCCGATCCGGCAAACTACGCCAATGATCTGGATCAGGCCTGGCGCCGGATTCGCGCCCCAAGCCGCAGTGCCATCGTGCTCGGCCGGCTGAAGGCGCTGGCTGCGTGGCGCGAAACCGAGGCGCAGGGCAAGAACATACCGCGCGGACGCATCATGCGCGATGAAACGCTGGCCGATCTCGCTAGCCATCCGCCCAAGAAGCAGGAAGATCTGGCCAAGGTCCGCGGCCTGTCCCAGGCATGGAAGGAAAACGACATCGGCAAGCGATTGATGCGCGTTATGCGCGATGCCGAACCGCTCCCCAGCGAGGAAATGCCGGAAAAACCGAAGCGCGGCGCCCCGCTGGGCAAGGAAGGCGCGCTGGTGGCCGATCTGCTGAAACTGCTGCTGAAAATCCGCGCGCGCGAGATCGATGTCGCGGCCCGCCTCCTTACCCGTTCGGACGAGCTGGAAGCGCTTGCCGCCGGAATGCGGAACCTGCAGGTTCTGGAAGGCTGGCGCTACGAGGTATTCGGCCGCGATGCACTGGAACTGGTTGAAGGGCGGCTGGCTTTCGCGGTGGAGAACGGAAAGCTGAAAATGACGCATATTAACGAGATCGAGCAAGAAGCCGCTCCCGAACCGACTGAGCCGCAGATAGCCGAGTGAGCACATACCTCCCCACGATCAAGCAGCTGCAATATCTGGTCGCGCTGCACGAACATGGGCATTTCGGCCGTGCGGCGGATGCCTGCTTCGTCTCGCAATCGACATTGTCGGCCGGGATCAGGGAGCTCGAATCGCTGCTGGGCGTAACATTGGTCGAACGCAGCCGGCGGGTGGTGCGTTTCACGCCGCTCGGCAATGCAGTTGTAAGCAAGGCGCATCGCCTGCTGCGGGAGGCCGAGGAACTTTCCGATCTGGTCCAGGCATCGGGCAAACCATTATCCGGCGAATTGCGGATGAGCGTGATCCCCACGATCGCACCATTCCTGTTACCCAAGATCCTGCCGCGCCTGCGCAAGGAACGCCCTAACCTCAAGCTCTTCCTGCGGGAGGAAACCAGCGACCATGCGGTCGAATCGCTTCATCATGGCAGGGCAGATTGCGTACTGCTCGCCCTGCCCTTCGCCACTGGCGATGTGGATAGCGAACATATCGCCGATGACCGGCTCTTCGTGGCCTTCCCCCAGAACGATCCCCGCGATCCGCCCGACCTGATTCCTCCGGCCATGATCGATGAAGGCCGGCTGCTGCTTCTGGAAGACGGGCATTGCCTCAAGGAACATGCCCTCGCCGCCTGCAACCGGCCGGAACTGCGTGCCAGCGCCACCATGATCGGCACTTCGCTGCACACGCTGGTGCAGATGGTGGATAATGGCCTTGGCCTCACCATGTTGCCGGAAATGGCCATCGAGGCCGGAATATTGAACGGCACCCATGTCATCGCCCGCCCGCTCAAGGCACAGAATGCCAGCCGCGAAATCGCTCTGGTATGGCGCAAGAACTCCCCCCGCGCGGACGAATTCCGCCTGCTCGCCCAGGAATTGCGACAGGGCTGATTGGCTTCGCGCCTAATCCATGTGCCTGAGGCCAACGCGGAGATAGTCCCAGCCGGTAATCAGCGTCAGCACTGCCGCTGCCCACAGGCAGGCCAGGCCAACCAGATGCACCCAGGCGAAATGCGGCACGGCACCGCCTAGGATCAGGGCGCCCAGGGCGACGAGCTGGAATGTCGTCTTCCATTTGGCCAGCTTGCTGACCGGCATCGACACCTGCAATCCGCCCAGGAATTCGCGCAGGCCGGATACGGCGATTTCCCGGATCAGAATGATGAGACCCGCGATCACATGCAGGTCCCCCACATGCGGCCCGGTCAGCATGCCCTTGGCGGTCAGCACCAAAATCACGGCCGCAACCATGATCTTGTCCGCAATGGGATCCAGAAACACGCCCAATTTGCTGACCGTACCGCTGGAGCGCGCCAGCATCCCGTCAAAATAATCGGTGATCGCCATCGCGCAGTAGAGGGCGAAGGCCAGGCCATAGCCCAGTTCCCATCGGGGCCACCACAACAAGGCGGCCAGCAGAGGAATCGCGAGGATGCGCGAAAGGGTCAGAATGTTGGGAAGCGTCAGCATCGGTCACATGCCCTAGCCGGTATGGCCAGAAGGAAAAAGTGCCCTCTACGCTTGTCCTTAACCGAGAGGAGGCTAAGGCGGCTCTCGTTAACGGCGATAGGCTGAACCGGGCGGTACATGCTGACTTCCACTTACCTGCTGCGGCAAAGGCGTTTTCTGCCGCTCTTTGCCACTCAATTGCTCAATGCATTCAACGACAATCTGTACAAGAACGCCATGGTGCTGTTCGTCGTGTACAGCGTCTATAACTCCGCCGAAGCGGAAGCCCAGTTCAGCGCAATTGCGTCCGGGCTCTTCATCCTACCCTTCTTCCTGCTTTCGGCCCTTGCCGGACAGATGGCGGACATGCGCGACAAGGCGATGATCATCCGCATGGTGAAGACGGCGGAAATCCTCATCATGGCAGTCGGCGCTGCGGGACTGGTCATGGCATGGCAGGGCATACTGACCACCAGCGCGGCGATACCCCTGATGCTGGTTGCCCTGTTCGCGATGGGCATTCATTCGACATTTTTCGGGCCGATCAAATATGCGATCCTGCCCCAGCATCTGAACCATCGGGAAGTGCTGGCGGGCACCGGCCTGGTCGAGGCAGGTACCTATATCGCCATCCTCGCCGGAACTATTCTGGCTGGCTTTATCGAGGTGGAAATCGCCGCGATCGTGGTCATCGTCACCGCATTTATCGGTTTCGTCACCAGCCGGATGGTTCCCGCTGCGCCGCCGATGACGGAAGAGGACCCGCGCGAATTCGAAACCCTGGCGAATCTCAAGGCCATGGTCACAAATTTCGGCGGCCTGCGGCGCACTGTAATGGCGCCCTTCACCTTCCTTTACTGGACGGTGGGATCATCGGTGAAGCTGGTGAAGAAGACCATGCGCCAGCGCGAAGTGTTCTATGCCATCCTGGCCATCAGCTTCTTCTGGACGATCGGTGCGGTGCTGTTCATCCAGTTCCCCCCGCTGGCGAAAAATGTCCTCCTCGCCAGCAAGGAAGTGGCGAGCCTGTTCCTGGTGATCTTTTCCATCGGCGTCGCCATCGGGTCGGTGGCGATCAATGCCCTGCTGAAGGGGGAAGTTTCGGCCCGCTATGCCCCGATATCCGTCATCGCAATGGGCGCCATGGTGGCGGCCTTCTACTTCGTCTGCCGGATCTGGGCTTCGAGTGTCGGCGCGGGCCCGCTGATGGGCATCGGGGAGTTCATTCTGCAACCGCTGGCGCCTCTCGTGCTGGTCACACTGCTGCTGATCGCCATTGCCGGCGGCATGTTCGTGGTGCCGCTCTACGCCTTCCTGACGACCAAATGTGAAGCGTCGGAGGCGGCGCGTACGGTCGCGGCGAACAATATCGTGAATTCCGGGGCCATGGTTGCAGGTTCGCTGCTGGCCGGCGGGTTGAGCGCAGCCGGCATTCCCATTGTTGAACAATTGCTGCTCAGCGCATTTATGTGCCTTGGTTCGGCCTGGCTGGGTTCCCTGCTGCACCGCGCGGAGAAGACGGCTCTCGCCGCGGCCTGACCGGGTCGGTTGCCGCGCCATTCGCTGCAACCGACCCGATCAGACGATGAAGGTAAAAACCGCCACGAAGCAGGCGCAATAAGTCGTCAGAAAATTCCGGACATCATCGCTGTAGAGCGCGAAACGGGCGCGCCAGGGTGCGAGATTTTCCACTTCCTCTGCCCGCCGCTCGAACACATGGGGCGGCAGGGATGCCCTGAACGGGTGCCGGGCGGACTCGGTCGTGAGGACAAGTGAGCGGCGCATGACTATTGGTTAACCCGGTGGTAACCATTTGCGAGCGCTCCGGAGGCGCTGTCCATAGCCGGGACACAAGCACGCAAAAGAAAGGCCGCTCCTTTCGAAGCGGCCCTTCCTTGTTTCAGACATGCGGAGGCGTTCAGATCTTGTCGCCCAGAGCGCCCTTCACTTCGCCGGAAAGGTTCTGGGCTTCGCCCTTCTTTTCCTGGGCGCGGCCTTCGGCGCGCGTTTCCGGATCGCCTGACTGCTGTTTGACATTGCCGGCCGCTTCGTTGGCGATGCCCTTGGCCTTGTCCTGCAGTTCTCCCATGATGCTTCTCCTGTATCGGCGGGGCGGCGGAATGCCTGCCCTCTTGCCCGATCAACATCTGGGCCGGACGTCGAGTTCCCGGACTAATCCTTTGCCATTGAACAAATTTTTTCCCATTCTTCTGGCCGCACTTCCGCCACGGACAGACGCGAAAGCCGGACCAGTTCCATGTCCTGAAGCGTTGGTTCGGCCTTCACTTCCTTCAGCGTAACCGGCCGTTCCAGCGCCCGCACGGGCTTGATCTTGACCGTCGCCCATTTGCCTTCGGGATCGGTGGGATCGGTCAGGCCTGCCTCGCTGATCGTGGCGATACCTACGATCTCCTTCCCGGTGACGGAATGATAGAAGAAGGTCAGATCCCCAACTTCCATCGCGCGCATATTGTTGGACGCGCGGTGATTGCGCACCCCGTCCCAGATCGTTTCTCCATCGCGGATGAGATCGTCCCAGCTGAAAGCTGCGGGTTCCGACTTCATCAGCCAGTAGCGTTCGGCCATCGGGTCCTCCTTTGCAGCGGACGCCCTAACGGCTGCACCGATAGGGCGCAATTAACCGATTCTTGAGCAAGATGGCGCATAGGGGCCCCAGACCATTTGGGGATGTGACTTGGCCAATTCGTCAGCTGGCAAAACCGACGAACCAACGCGCAGTTTCGGTAAGGCGGAACGCGATGTCGTTGCGCTGGGCATCGCCGTGGCTGCGCTCATCCTGTTCGTGGGAACGGGCGGCACGGTGATGCCGCAAATCGTCCGGTCATGGCTGGGCACGGGCGCCGCACCGGACATGCTGCTGACCAATGCTGTCCTGCTCAATATCGCTTTGCTCATTTTCGGCTGGCGCCGCTATGCCGACCTGCAGAACGAGGTGAAGGAGCGCCGGAAGGCGGAGGAACGCGCCCGGCAGCTTGCCGAAACCGATCCGCTGACCGATTGCCTGAACCGCCGCAGTGGCGGCCCCGCCATTGACGCGCTCTGCGCCCGCGCCCGCGCCAGCCGTTGCGATGTTGCGGTGCTGTTGTTCGACCTCGATAATTTCAAGCAGATCAATGATCTCAATGGCCACAAGATGGGCGATCGCGTGCTGGTGGAAGTCAGCCGCCGCGTGAGAGAATTGCTGCCGGAAGATGCAATCCTGGCGCGTATTGGCGGTGATGAATTCGTGTGCGCCGTGATGTTCGAAGCACTGCAGCGCGGACAGATCGACCAGCTGGCAGAGGATCTGATCGAAAGCGTATCCCGGCCCGTATTCGATGACGGGCTGCGCGTGGAAGCCACCGTTTCCATCGGCATTGCCCGTCGCAGCGAGGATAGCGGGGCGGAAGAACCATTTGGCGGCGAGGAACTGATCCACCGCGCCGATATCGCCATGTATCAGGCCAAGCGCCGCGGCAGGAACCGTTACACCTGGTTCGAAACACAGATGGAAGACGAAATGCGCTTCCGCAACGATCTCGAGACCGGGATCCGCAGGGGCATTTCGCGCGGCGAATTCGTTCCCTATTACGAACAGCAGATCGATCTCGCATCCGGGGAGCTGGTGGGCTTTGAAATGCTTGCCCGGTGGCGTTCGCCGCAATTTGGCCTGGTAAGTCCGGAAACCTTCATCCCCATCGCCGAGGAGATCGACCTGATCTCCGAATTGTCGGAATCGCTTATCAGGCAGGCGCTCAAGGATGCACGGGAATGGGATCCCCGCCTGACTCTTTCGGTCAATATCTCTCCCTTGCAGCTGCGCGATCCATGGTTTGCCCAGAAGCTTCTGCGGATGCTGGCCGATAGCGGCTTTCCGCCGGGCCGGCTCGAGATCGAAATTACCGAGAGCTGCCTGCTGGAGGATATCAATGCCGTCCGCACCATGGTCTCCAGCCTGAAAAATCAGGGAATCCGCATCAGTCTGGACGATTTCGGCACCGGATATTCCAGCCTCACGCAATTGCGATCCCTGCCTTTCGACCGATTGAAGATCGATCGCAGTTTCGTAGCCGAACTGGCTTCTGGCGGTGTCAGCAGTTCGCTGGTCAAGGCGATCATCTCGCTCGGCCGCGGGCTTGCTCTGCCGGTGACGGCGGAAGGGGTGGAAAGCCCGGATGTGCTGGACGCCTTGCGCAAAATGGGCGAACTGAAGGGCCAGGGCTATCTTTATGGGAAACCGGAAGACGCCACCACCACGCGCGAACGTCTCGCCCAGATGCATCTGCTGGTCCAGGGCGAGCTGGCGGCTGATGCCCCGGCGGCCCTGACTTCAGGCAACAGCCAGCAATACAAGGCAGGCTGAACGCTCTCTGGCCATTGCGGTTGCGCCCTGCCGCCCCTAGGTGGCTGGAATGCGCGCCTCCTTCGTCAAGATGCATGGACTCGGTAATGATTTCGTCGTGCTGGATGCGCGGGAAAAGGCCCTGCCCCCCATCACGGCTGGCCTTGCCCGTGCATTGGCCGATCGCCGCACCGGGATAGGCTGCGATCAGTTGGTCCTGTTGCAACCCAGCGCGGTCGCGGATTTCCGGATGCGCATCTTCAATTCGGATGGCAGCGAAGTTGGCGCCTGCGGCAATGCCTCGCGTGCGGTTGCCCTGCTCCATGGCGCGCCAGCCACGGTGGAAACCGGCGGAGGGACGATCGAAGTCCGCCCCAGCCAGGGTGGTGCCGCTGTCGATATGGGCGAACCGCATTTCGGTTGGGATGAAATTCCGCTCGCCTATGCGATGGATACGATGGCCCTTCCGGTCGGGTGGGAAGAACTGTCGAACCCGGTCGCGGTCAATGTCGGCAATCCGCACGCCATATTCTTCGTCCCCAATTGCGAAAAGGTGGACCTGGAAGAACTTGGCCCGATGATCGAACGGGACGCGATCTTCCCGGAACGGGTGAATGTGAATGTCGCCACGGTCGACAGCCGCGATTCGATCCGCCTGCGCGTCTGGGAACGCGGAGCCGGCCTGACACGCGCCTGCGGCACCGGGGCCTGCGCCACTGCGGTTGCGGCCATGCGCCGCGGGTTTGCCGACCGTTCCGTGACCGTCACCCTTCCCGGCGGGCCGCTCCACATCGAATGGGGCGAAGATAATCGCATCACCATGACGGGGCCCGCGACGGAAAGCTTCCGCGGCAGTTTCGACTGGGGTGACTTCGCATGACCCCCTCTGCGAAACTCGCTGATTCTGTTGAGGTCGTGTCACTCGGCTGCCGGCTGAATATCGCCGAAAGCGAACGCATCCGATCCCTGCTTGCGAATGAAAACGACATCGTGGTCGTCAATAGCTGCGCCGTGACGTCTGAAGCCGTGCGGCAGACACGGCAGGCAATCCGCCGCGCGCGCCGCGCCCGGCCGGAGGCCCGCCTGCTGGTGACCGGATGCGCCGCCGATATCGAACGCAGCCAGCTTGCCCATATGCCAGAGGTCGATGGGCTCGTGCCCAATGCCGACAAGCTGGACCCCCGGGCCTGGAACGTGCCGCCCGCGCCGGTGCCGGTCCTGCCCGGACGCACCAGGGCTTTCGTGGCGGTGCAGAACGGATGCGACCATGCCTGCACTTTCTGCGTCATACCGCGGGGCCGCGGGCCGAGCCGTTCGCTGACCATCCCGCAGATCCTGCGAGAGGTCGAACGCCATATGGACCGGGGCGCGCCCGAAATCGTGCTGACCGGGGTCGATGTGACAAGTTGGGGCCATGATCTGGCCGACAAGCCGAAACTGGGCCGTCTCGTCCGGGCCATTCTGGATGAATTCCCCGCCCTTACCCGGCTTCGCATGTCCTCGCTCGACGGTGTCGAAATCGACGAGGAACTGTTCGAGCTATTCGCGGAAGAGAGCCGCTTGATGCCGCATCTCCATCTGTCGCTGCAACATGGCCATGATCTGATCCTGAAACGGATGAAACGCCGCCATTTGCGTGCCGATGCGCTGTCGCTGGTCGAAAATCTGCGAGCAAGGCGACCGGATATCGCCATCGGCGCCGATCTGATTGCCGGTTTTCCCACCGAAGATGAAACGATGCACGAGGCGAATTTGTCCATCATTCGCGAATTGCGCATCGTGCATGGTCATATCTTTCCCTATTCACCGCGCCCCGGAACGCCGGCTGCACGGATGCCGCAGGTCGAAAAGCCGGTGATCAAACGGCGCGCCGCGCAATTGCGGGAACAGGTTTCCGCGCTCCGTGCCGAATGGCTTGCATCCTTGCTGGGGCGCCCGCTTTGCGTTCTGTCCGAAGCGGATGGCACCGGCTATTCACCCGATTTCGCCCGCGTGGCCGTGCCGGAAGGCACGCAGGCGGGCAGTATCGTCAATATCACACCAGGCAAACTCGAGGACGGCCTCCTTCGATGAGCGAATCCAGCTGGACGGACCGCATTTTTGGCGGCTTCCGCAAGACTTCCGAACGCCTGTCCGACAATCTGACCGGAGTGGTCGGCACGGCCAGGCTGGACGATGCCACTCTCGACGATGTCGAGGATGCACTGATCCTGTCGGATCTCGGCCCCAGCGCCGCCGCCCGCATTCGCACGAAACTGGCGGAAAAGCGCTTCGGACTGAGCATTACCGAGCAAGAGCTGAAAGAAGCCGTGGCGGAAGAAATCGCCGCCATCCTGCGCCCGGTGGCGAAGCCGCTGGAAATCACGGCATTTCCCCGCCCGCAAGTGATCCTGGTGATCGGCGTGAACGGCAGCGGCAAGACCACCACCATCGCCAAGCTCGCCCACTGGTTCCAGGAAGATGATTACAGCGTGCTGCTGGCAGCAGGCGATACATTCCGGGCGGCGGCAATCGGCCAGCTTGCCGTCTGGGCCGATCGGATCGGGGTGGACATCGTGAAAGGCCCCGAAGGCGGCGATCCGGCCAGCATCGTGTTCGATGCGGTGAAGCAGGCGACCGATACGGGCATCGATGCGCTGGTGGTCGATACGGCCGGGCGGTTGCAGAACAAGCGTGAACTGATGGACGAGCTGGCCAAGATCCGCCGCGTCCTCGGACGCCTCAATCCCGAAGCGCCGCATGACGTGGTGCTGGTGCTGGATGCGACAAACGGCCAGAATGCGTTGAACCAGATTGACGTGTTCAAGGAAGTGGCTGGCGTTACGGGCCTCATCATGACGAAGCTGGACGGCACGGCACGCGGCGGCGTCCTGGTGGCCGCGGCAGAACAATATGGCCTGCCGATCCACGCGATCGGCGTGGGCGAAAAGATCGACGATTTGCGCCCCTTCGATCCGGACCTTGTCGCGCGCGTGATTGCGGGAGTGGCCTGATGGCTGACGAAACGAAGAAAAAGGGTTCCGGCTGGCTGAGCGTGGCCATCGATTACGGGCCGCTGATCGCCTTTCTCGGCGTCTATTGGCTCTATGCGCCGGAAGACAATACCGATTCCATCGGCGTGGTCCTCGCCGTGGTGCGCAGCACGGGCGCCTTCATTGTCGCCGCGCTGATCGCGCTGGCCCTGTCCAAATTTGTGCTCGGCACGATCTCGCGCATGTTGATGCTTTCCACGGTGCTGATCGTGGGTTTCGGCGGGCTGACGATCCTGCTGCGCGATCCCTTCTACGTGCAGATCAAGCCGACCGTGCTCTATCTCTTCTTCGGCGCGGTGCTGCTGGCTGGCTGGATGCGCGGCAAGGCCTTGCTGCAATGGCTGCTGGAAGCCGCGTTCGAGGGATTGAGCGACGAGGGCTGGCTCAAGCTATCCCGCAATTGGGCGATCTTCTTCTTCTTCCTCGCCGCGCTGAACGAAGCCATGCGTCTGTATCTCAGCTTTGGGGACTGGCTGACTGCCAAGGTCTGGGTCTTCATGCCGCTGAGCTTCCTTTTCACCTTCAGCCAGCTGCCCATGCTGCTGCGCCACGGCCTCGCGGTGGAAAAGGAAGAGGAAGTGGTGCAGAATCCGCCATTCGAGTGAATTGCGGGGACGGCAAGCCCTGTGAGCATCGAAGATAATGGGCCGTCAGTGCACAGCGCAATCGGCCCTGCAAGGCAGCCAGGCTTGAGAAGCTAGGCGCCAATATTCTTTCGCAGCGCAGCGAATTCCAGTTCCTGCGTTTTGGGCAAGCCATAACGCGGATCATCCAGCGGAAAAGGACGCCGCTCCTCCGTTAGAACATATCCGCGCCGCTGATAATAAGCGATCAGTTCGCCGCGTTGCCGGATGACAGTCATCTCCATGGCGCGGGCCTGCCAGTTTCCGGCGGCAAATCGTTCCGCTTCATTTATCAGAATTTTGCCCAGCCCGGCTGCCTGCCTGTCCGGATCGACGGTCAGCAATCCAAGATAGGCGATGGCTTCATCGACCCGGACCAGTTGCACGCAACCGGCAATGTCCGCGCCGTCCATGGCGAGCAATATAACCTGATCCGTATGGCCGATAATCTCTCGCAATGCCGCCACGTCGGTTCTTTGTCCGCCCAGCAAATCAGCTTCATGCGTCCAGCCACGCTTGGCACTATCGCCGCGATAGGCGCTTTCGACCAGCTTGTGCAGCGCAGGGATATCCTGCTCCTGCGCCTTGCGGATCATGATGTCCGCGGCGCCGATAGCGTTCACCCCCAACCCTGGCACGGACAAGCTAGATCTCTACCTGGCTGCCCAGTTCCACCACCCGGTTGGTCGGCAGGCGGAAGAATTCCATCGGGGTTGCCGCATTGCGCATCATCCAGGCGAAGATCTTTTCCCGCCAGACGGCCATGCCCGGTTTTTCGGCGCTGAGCAGCGTCTGGCGCGAGAGGAAGAAGCTGGTCTGCATCATTTCGAACGGCGCGCCGCATGTGCCGATCGTCTTCAGCGCATCGGGCACGTCGGTTTCTTCCATGAAGCCGTAATGCAGCTTCACCTTGTAGAAACCGTCGCCCACTTCCTTGCATTCCACGCGTTGTGACGCGTCGACATAGGGCACATCGGCAATCTGCACCGTCAGCACCACCACGCGTTCATGCAGCACCTTGTTGTGCTTGATATTGTGCAGCAGCGCCGAAGGTGTGCCGCTGGTGCCGGAATTCATGAAGATCGCCGTGCCGGGCACGGTCGCCGCGCTGTTGCGGGCGGATTTGGCGAAGATGTCCAGCGGCAGGCTGACCTCCGTCATCCGTTCGCGCATCAGGCGGCGGCCCTTGGCCCATGTCGTCAACAGCGTGAAGGCAATCGCGCCGATCAGCAGCGGGAACCAGCCGCCATCGGCCACCTTGGTCAAATTCGCAGCGAAATATACACCGTCAACAACGAAGAAGACCAGGACCGCCGGCAGCCCATACCACCATTTCCAGCGCCACACCGCCATCAGCAACACCGCCAGCAGGCAGGTATCGATCAGCATCGCACCGGTCACCGCGATGCCATAGGCGGAAGCGAGGTTGGAGGAGTTACCGAAGAACAGAACCAGCAGGATGACCGAGAAGCAGAGCACCCAGTTGATCAGTGGAATGTAGATCTGGCCGTGATGTTCGTCATTCGTGTGCAGGATCGAAAGCCGCGGAATGAAGCCGAGCTGGATTGCCTGATGCGTCACCGAGAATGCGCCGGTGATCACGGCCTGGCTGGCGATGAACGTCGCTGCCGTGGCGAGCAGCACCAGCGGCAGGCGCAGATATTCCGGAGCAAGGAAGAAGAACGGATTTTCGATCGCTTCGGCGGCGGAGGCATCGCCCATGCCGATGATCATCGCGCCCTGGCCAAAATAATTGATCAGCAGACAGGGCATGACGAAGCCAAACCAGGACAGTCGCATCGGACCACGGCCGAAATGGCCCATATCCGAATAAAGCGCTTCCGACCCGGTCACGGCCAGCACGACCGAACCCAGCGCCAGGAAGGCCAGCCATTTGTCGACTACGAAGAACTGGACCGCGTACCACGGGTTCAGCGCGAACAGGATTTCGG
Source organism: Croceibacterium atlanticum (assembly GCF_001008165.2). Taxonomy (NCBI): domain Bacteria; kingdom Pseudomonadati; phylum Pseudomonadota; class Alphaproteobacteria; order Sphingomonadales; family Erythrobacteraceae; genus Croceibacterium; species Croceibacterium atlanticum. The sequence goes on from NZ_CP011452.2 coordinate 858,425, forward strand.
GCATCTGCACGATGTGGATGATGCCCAGCACCGCCAGCACCGTAAAATACAGGATCATTACAGGTGCAAACAGCGCGCCAACCTTTTCCGTGCCGCGCTTCTGAAGCAGGAACAGCGCGATCAGCAGCACCAGCGCGATTGGGATGACAAGGCCTTCCATCCGCCGGTCCACCACGGCCAACCCTTCCACGGAAGAGAGTACCGAAACGGCCGGCGTGATCATGCTGTCGCCATAGAACAGGGCCGTGGCAAAGACCCCCAGCAACACGGTGAGCCAACCGTAGCTGGACTTGCCGATATAGCGCGAAATAAGCGCCACCAGCGCCAGGGTGCCACCCTGCCCGTTATTATCCGCCCGCATCAGCAGCGTGACATACTGGATCGAAACCACCAGCGTCATCGACCAGAAGATCAGGCTGACGACACCCAGAATATGAGTATCGTCGATTGCAAGCGGGTGCGGCCCGACAAAAGTCTCACGGAAGGCGTAAATCGGGCTTGTGCCGATATCGCCAAAAACGATTCCAATCGCACCGGCCGCCAGTTTCAGCTTGGCGGAAGTGCGCTCTTCACCTTGTGCAGCGCCCATCGGGTTAAAAGCCCCTTATGCAACTCTTGCGCAGCGAAGCGCGGCGCTTAGCAGCGGCTGGCCCTGCCTGCAACGTGCTGCGCCGCAGCATGTCATTTCTGCCCTTCGGCCGGTGAATTGGCCGCCTCGATCTGGACCAGCAAGGCATCCAGCCGCGCAAGGCGTTCTTCCATCACCGCGCGCCCGGCCGCATCTTCGGGAGCGCCGGCCAGCGCTTCCGCCCAGATCTGCCTGCCTTCCAGCAGGCGCCCGTTGCGGATCAGCGCCAGACCCAGGAAATAGCCCGGTCCAAGTCCACCCTTCTCCACCTGCGAAGCGCGGCGGAAAGCCAGCAAGGCCGGCTGTGTCAGGATACCGCCGGTATGTTCAACCAGGGCATTACCCAGCGCAAGCCACGCCTCGCCATCCTGCGGGTCATCTTCGACCGCACCGCGCAGCAGGGCTGCGGCATTGGCATATTGCCCGTTTCGGGCCATCGCATCGGCCACCAGCAGCTTCTCGTTGCCGGAGCGATCGCCTTCCGCGAACAATTCCTTGCGCGCGTCAACCAATGCCCAGCCCTCTTCGCCCTCGGGCTCGGAACGGGGGGCCTTTGGCGCACCGGGCAGATTCGGGCTTGCCTGCAGGGCATAGCCAGCCAGCCCGAACAGCAATGCGGCGCCCATGCTGGTCCAGCCGCGCCGGTCGACCCGGAAGACGAGCGCCCCCAGAGCGAAGGCGCAAAGTGCCAGCGAAATGGCAAGCAGCCAGGTCATGCCGAGCCTTTCAGCCTGCGGCGGATGATCAACAGACCCACCGCGAGCAATAGAACGGGAATTACGAAGAGCGGCCAGGTCTTGGCACTGACTTCAGGCTTGTAACTGACATAGTCGCCATAGCGTTCCATCAGCCAGCGGCGGACCTCTTCCGGCTCTTCCCCGGCTGCAATGCGGGAACGCACCTGGTGGCGCATATCGCCGGCCATGGGTGCGTCGCTATCGGCGATGGACTGGCTCTGACACTTGAGACAGCGCAGCGTTTCCATCAAGGCCTGAGCCTTAGCTTCCTGCTCCGGATCGTCCAGCTGCGTATAGGCATAGGGCGCCGGCGGCAGGGAATCCTGCGCCAATGCGGGGCCTGTGCCGGACAATGCGGCGGCGAAGATGGCCAAGGCTGCCAGAAAGACGTGGAACCGCCGCATCAGGACGCCGCCTTGCGCAATTCGTCGAGCAGGATCGGCACGTCACGTTCACGAATATCGCCGATATGCTGATAACGGACGATGCCCTCGCCATCGACGACGAAGGTTTCCGGCACGCCGGAAGATCCGATGGAAAGTTGCACGGCGCTGATATCGTCCGCGCCGATCCGGCTGAACGGATTGCCATAGGCGTTGAGGAAGGCCGTCAGATCTTCCGGCCGGTCGCGGATGGCGACGCCAACGATATTGGCGCCATTGCTCTCCAGCTCGGCAAGCTGCGGCGCCTCCGCCGCGCAGGGGACGCACCAGCTGGCGAAGATATTCACCAGTTTGGGCTGGCCATCGGCCAGATCCGCGCGGGAAAGGCCGGGTCGTTCAGGGATGGCAGCGCGCAGATCGAATTCCGGGATCGGTTTGCCGATCATCGCGGAATGGATGAATTCATCCTTGGGCTGCGACAATTGATAGGCGAACAGGCCCAGCAACGCCGCGACCAGCGCAACAATCACCCATACTGCCCAGCGCAAGCGTATCATGTCGCCGCCTCCGAATTTCTGCGGCCATTCGCCTTACGGAGCACACTCCGCCTTTTCACATCACCCGCGACGCGGCCGATCAGTGCCAGCAATCCGCCCAGCGCGATCAGGGCGCCGCCATACCAGACGAAGGTCACGAAAGGCTTCCACCACAGGCGCAATTGCCAGCGGTCGCCTTCGGCCTCCCCTCCCAGAACGGCGTAAAGCTGCCCGTTCCAACGGGTAAGCAGGGCACTTTCGCTGGTTTCCTGCGGGGGCGCCCAGAAACTGCGCGCCTGCGGCCCGACTTCGTGTACCGCCCCTCCGCGATAGCTCGCGCTCAGCCGTGCGTCCAGCGCGGTCCAGTTAGGACCGGCCACGGGCACGACCGAAACGAGGGTGACATCCCACGGGCCAACCTGCGCGGAATCACCCGGCTTTGCCGCCACCAGCTTTTCCTGCGTAAATGCGCTGTCCGCCGACATGCCGAACAACGACACCGCCACGCCGAAATGGGCAATGACCATGCCCCAGACGGGCAGCGGCAGGCGGCGCAGCGAACGGCCCCAGAGTGGAAGGAAGCTCCCCACCGCAACGCATGCGGCGAGCGCAATGCCCAACAAAGGCAGGACAGCGATGCCGGTTACCGCCCACATCGCCAGCGCAACCACTATCGGAATGGCCAGCAGCACGATGACAGGGATTCGCACACGCCTGAAGCTGTCGCTACGCCAGCGCAGCAGGGGACCGATCGCCAGCACTATCAGCATCGGCAGGAAGAAGATCGCGCTGACGGGGTTGAAATAGGGCGGCCCCACGGAAACCCGGACATCGAATGCTTCCGTCAGCAACGGATAGAGCGTGCCGAGAAGGACGATGCCGAGAATGGCGGAAAGGGCCACATTGTTGATGACCAGCGCCCCTTCACGGCTGAGCACGGAAAAACGCTGCCCTTCCGTAACCGTGCTGGCCCGCATGGCGAACAGGGTCAGCGCGCCGCCGATATAAATCGCCAGCAGGAGAAGAATGAAGGACCCACGCTCCGGATCGACGGCGAAGGCATGAACGCTGGTGAGAATGCCGGACCGGACAAGGAACGTCCCGATCATGCTCATGGAAAAGGCGACGACGCCGAGCATGATCGTCCAGGCACGCAGCGCATCGCGCGCGGCCAGTACGCTGGCGGAATGCAACAGGGCGGTCGCCGCAAGCCACGGCATGAGCGAGGCATTCTCGACCGGATCCCAGAACCACCAGCCGCCCCAGCCAAGCTCGTAATAGGCCCAATAGGAACCCGCCGTGATACCGAGTGTGAGGAAGATCCACGCCCCCAGCACCCATGGGCGCATGACACGGGCAAATTCCGGCGTGACCTGCCGCGTCAGCATTGCGCCGACAGCAAAGCTGAAAGCGACGGAAAGGCCGACATAACCGACGTAAAGCGTGGGTGGATGGAAGGCGAGGCCGATATCCTGCAACAACGGGTTAAGCCCCGCCCCTTCCTGCGCGGCAGGGTTGAGCCGTTCGAACGGGTTGGAGGACAACAGCAGAAAGGCATAGAAACCAAGCCCCACAAAGGCCTGCGCCGCCAGTGTCGCCAACATGGTCCGTTCCGGCAGGCGCCGTTCGATCAGCGCAATCAAGCCGCCCGCAAGCGCCATGATCGTGATCCACAGCAGCATCGACCCTTCATGGTTTCCCCATGCGCCGGCCAGCTTGAAGATCATCGGCTTCATCGAATGCGAATTGGCGGCGACCAATGCCACCGACAGGTCAGTGCGGGCAAAAACCAGCAGCAGGCAAAGAAAGGCTATTCCGCTGAGCAGGCCCTGCACAATCGCCGCCGGGCGCACCAGATCGGCCACGCCGCCCGCTTCGCCATCGCTGCGCAGCGCAATGAGCCCGGCGAGCAGCTGCAGGGCAGCAAGCGCCGCGGCCAGCCACAGGGCTACCAGGCCGAGTTCGGCAATCATTCGGACGTTTCAGCCACGGTTGCGCGGGCCTGGGCCGCGGTCATGTCTTCCAGTTCACGCGGCATGTAATTCTCATCATGCTTGGCCAGAAGCTCATCCGCAACGAAGACTCCGTCCGACCGCATCGAACCATCGGCGACAACCCCCGACCCTTCGACAAACAGATCCGGCACGATACCCGAAAAGACCACCGGAACCCGCGCCTCGCCATCTCCCACGATGAACCGCACGGTCACGCCATCTGCCTCTGTCCGGATCGAGCCTTCCTCTACCATGCCGCCAAGGCGCACGGCCTGGCCAGGCGAAGGCGGATTGGCCTGTATGTCGCTTGGCACATAGAAATAGCTGGCCTGGTTGCGCAGGGCCCAGGCCGCCAGCAGCCCAGCGCCGATCAGCGCCACGAGAGCGAGAACAAGCAGCACGAGCCGCTGATGCTTCGGTTTGAATGCGGAGGTCATCGGTCCATCACTTCCTTCTGGCCTCTTCGCGCCGCTTTTCCGCGGCGCGCATGGCCAGCCAGCTCCATGCGACAAGCACAAGCGTGCCGATTACCGTCACCGCATAAGCGGCGATCACGAAATCCCATTGATCGAGCCCTTCACGCATCAGCCCGTCCCCATCGCCTTGCGCCGCAACCGCGCTTCTGCCTGCATATCGGCCAGAAGGGTGCGCATTCGCATCAGAATCACTCCCCCGAACAGCAAGGAGAAGCCGAGAGTGGCCGCCAGCAACGGCCAGAGAAATACAGAATCGATGGCGGACTTGCCCATGGTCAGGCTGGGCGGTTGGTGCAACGAATTCCACCATACGACCGACCGGTTGATGATCGGCACATTGATGGCCCCAACCAGCCCGAAAATCGCCGGCAGACGGCTCGACGCGCCCTCCCGGCTCGCCGCGCCGGAAATGGCGATATAGGCAAAATAGAGAAACAGCAGCACCAGCATGCTGGTCAGCCGCCCATCCCAGACCCACCATGTTCCCCAGGTCGGCCGGCCCCAGATCGAACCGGTCGCCAGGCAAATCGCGGTAAAGGCAGCGCCCGGCACGGCGGCCGCGCGCGCGGCAATGCCGGCGAGCGGGTGGCGCCAGACCAATTCAACCAGACTGGCAATGGCAATGGTCGTCCATCCACCCATGCCGAGCCATGCAGCGGGCACGTGGATAAACAGAATCCGCACTGTTTCGCCCATCAGGCGGTCCGGCGGGACATTGGCCAGCCCCCAGGTGACTGCAATGGCAGCCACCGCAAGGCCGAACAGCACGAGCACTGGCGTAAGCCAGCGGGCGATCCGGAGAAAACGGGCGGGATTGGCGAAAGCGTGCATCGATCTATGTGCGTGTCGCTGGGAGCGGCCGCTTTGGCAGGTGCAGCCCCACCCGGCAAGGGCATAGTCAACGAAGCGTTGACACTCCTGTGCAGGAAAGAGCCACCAAAATCGCCGCTTAGCCCCGGCCGATAAGCCTCTGGGCCATACGGTCGGCCACGGCATCGGCGCTGATTCCGGTCTCTTCGCTCTCACGCCAGATCGCCGTCAGCCGGTCGGGAATCTGGCCGATGCGTTCCCGCAGATCGTCCATCGAATAGGGTTTGCCGTCACGGCGACCGAGATATTCCAGCCCCACATCGATGATTCCGCCCGCATTGATGACATAATCGGGCGCATACAGAATGCCCCGTTCCGCCAGCAATTTGCCATGTTCCGCGCGGAACAGCTGGTTATTGGCGCCACCGGCCACGATCGCGCAATTGAGCGTCGGTATGGTCCGTTCGTCGAGAATCGCGCCCAGCGCATTGGGGCTGAACACATCGCATTCGGTGGACATGATCGCATCGGGCGAAATCGCCTCCCCACCGATCTGCGCCGCGAGATCCTGCGCGCGAACCGAATCGATATCGGATACTTTCAGGACCGCACCTTCTGACGCGGCGAGTCGCGCAACACCGCCACCCACGCTGCCGCAGCCTTGCAGGGCGATGCGGACCCCATCGAGGTCGGCCCTGCCCAGCCGGTGCGCCACGGCAGCCTTGATACCCAGGAAAATGCCCATCGCGGTAAAGGGGCCAGGATCGCCGCCGACAGCGCCCTCCTCCACAGGAAGACCGCAGACATGGATGGTCTGGCGGGAGATTTCGACCATGTCCCGTTCACTGGCGCCGACATCTTCAGCCGTGACATAGCGGCCGCACAGATCGTTCACTGCCTTGCCGAAGGCGGCCAGCATTTCCGGCGTCTTGGTGCGGTTTTCATCCAGCAGGACCACCGCTTTCCCGCCGCCCATCGGCAGCCCGGCCATGGCGTTCTTGTAGCTCATCCCGCGCGACAGGCGCAGCGCGTCCCGCATTGCGGCGGAAGGATCGGCATAATGCCAGAAGCGTGTCCCGCCTGCGGCCGGCCCGAGATGAGTCGAATGGAGTGCGATGATCGCAGTCAGGCCGGATTCGCGGTCATGCACGAGCTCCACCTGCTCGTGTTCATCCCAATCGGCTTCAGTCCAGAAAGCGGCCATTGCCCTGCCTCTCGCAAAGGAGTGTCATATCGACGGCAGGAAGGGGATGGGGCGATTGACGGGGTTCGAACCCGCGACCTCCGGTACCACAAACCGGCGCTCTAACCAACTGAGCTACAATCGCCATACCTATGCCGCTGGAGGCGGCTGTTAGGGACCTGCGCCGGCCGGTCAAGCGGCATCGACGCGGGGGCGAGCCTGTTGCACAGCAAGCGCGCGAAGCAAAGTGAAAACTGCGCCGATATGACAATCACGCAATATTATTTCTCACCCGCGACTGGTTGCGGCGGCGATCAGGCAAGCTATCACCCGGTCATGGCGAATCCGGGCAACACTTCGGCCGAACGACTCCTGTCCCAGCCGGGGATTCGCCGCGTGCCCACGGCTCGTCTCGAACTGTTCGATCGGCCGGACTTCCTCCCTCCGGATCGCTGCGCGGAGCTGATCGAACTGATCGACCGAAGCCGCCGCCCCTCCACAATCGCGGATGAAACAGGCGATAATTATTTCCGTACCAGCGAAACCTGCGATCTCGAATCAGGGGATGCAGCAGTGCAGGATCTGGAAAACAGGCTTTTCGCACTGAACGGAATCGATCCGGCCTATGGCGAACCTGTCCAGGGGCAGCGCTATGCCGTGGGGCAGGAATTCAAGGCCCACACGGATTATTTCGAACCCAATGGCCAGGATTTTCAAAAATTCTGCTCCGTCGCCGGAAACCGCAGCTGGACCTTCATGATCTATCTGAACGAGGTCGAATCGGGCGGCGCCACACGGTTCAAGGTCATCAACAAGACTTTCCAGCCGGAAACGGGAAAGCTCGTCTGCTGGAACAATAAACGGCCGGATGGAAGCCTGAACGCGGCCACGCTCCATCACGGCGTGAAAGTGCGCAGGGGCACCAAATACGTGATCACCAAATGGTATCGCGAACGGGAGTGGGGCTGGTGATCTCCGCCCCCGCAACGCGCGAATGTTCCTGCCATTGCGGCGGCGTGCGCTTTACCATCAACTTGCCCGAGAAGCTGCGGGCGACACGCTGCGATTGTTCAATCTGCAGCATGAAGGGCGTCGTGATGGTGGGCGTGCCGCTTGACGATCTAACCCTTGCCGCGGGGGAGGAGTTGCTGAGCTGTTATGAATTCAACACCAGGGCGGCAAAGCACTTCTTCTGTTCGCGCTGCGGCATTCACTGTTTCCACCGCCGCCGTGCCGATCCCACGCAATATGGCGTGAACGCGGCCTGCATCCACGGCATGAGCCCTTATTACGATTTTCCGGAACTGCCGGTCGTGGATGGGGTGAACCATCCGAGTGACGGTGCAAGACCACGCCTTGCCGGACGGCTGATATTCCTGCCCGAACCGAAATGAAAAAGGGCGGCCCCGCAAGGCCGCCCCCTTCAAAGTCTCGCCGTTACGAAGACTTATTTCTTCTTCAGCGACAATCCGCCGAAACGCTTGTTGAACTGTGCAACGCGGCCGCCTTCCTGGACCTGCTGCTTGCCGCCGGTCCATGCCGGGTGGCTGGTCGGATCGATTTCCAGCGTCAGCGTATCGCCTTCGCTGCCCCAGGTGGAGCGCGTCTGGAATTCGGTGCCATCCGTCATCTTGACGGTGATCATGTGGTAATCGGGATGCGTATCGGCCTTCATGGCATATCGTCCTTCGTGCGTGAGGCCGGTTCCGACCGGCCGGCAATGTCGGGAAAGCGGCGCCCTTACGGGCCTCCCGGTGAATTTGCAAGCCCTCCCCGCAGCTTCCGCTGCAGGAAAGGCCGCAGAAACGTCAGTCGGCAGGCGCGTCAGCGATCATGGCGGTGAACTTGACCTCACAGGTCGTCTTGCCGTCAACGCTGGCCTCACCCCAGAACTTGCACACGCGTGCGCGTTTCTGGACAAAGCCGGCGCGCAGATCGAGCAGGCATCCCGGTTCCACCGGATTGCGGAACTTGGCTTCCTCGATCGCCATGAAATAGACGAGCTTGCCGCTGCCGGCGAGTTCCAGCGTTTCCACCGCCAGGATACCCGCCGCTTGCGCCAGCGCCTCGATCTGCAGCACGCCGGGCATGATCGGGCGACCGGGGAAATGGCCCTGGAAAAAGCCTTCGTTGAAGCTGACCGCCTTGATCGCGTGGATTTCCTCGTCAACCTTCAGGCTCTTCACCCGGTCGACCAGAAGCATCGGATAGCGATGCGGCAGTGCCATCAGCACTTTTGCGATATCGTAGGCGGTCTCTTCACTCATGATCTGTCCCCGATCAGCCCGTGCCGGATCAGCGGCCGGAGACGGCCGGAGCGGCCGGCTGCTGCTGTGCGGGCGCCTGCGCGGCCTGGGCCGCCTGCTGCTGGGCCTGCTGTTCGCGAACTTCGCGGGGGACCCAACCTTCCGGCGGCACGATCTGAGCGGAGGGGAGCAGCGTGTTGAGTTCGTCCAGAACCGCCTGATTGATGTTGTAGCTGTTGTCGGCATAGACGACCGTATCGGGCGTCAGCACCAGCGAAACGCCCTTCTTCTGGGCCGCCGCCTGCAGGGCCGGCTGCAACTGATCGTTGATCTGTTCTTCGACATAGGCCTGGCTGCGGATCACCGGGGCCAGGATCTGCTGAAGTTCACGCTGGCCGGCTTCCTGGATCTGCTGGATCTGGGCGGCCTGCTGCTGCAACGCTGCCTGATCGACATTGCCGGACTGGCTATCCGTCTGCAGCTTCTGCACCAGCGGCTGCAACTGCTGCTGGATCGCCGTGCGGCGGGCATTGGCCTGGTCGATCTGCGCCTTGTAAGTCGTCTGGCGCTGCTCCTCCGCCGTGGAATAGGCGGCAGAATTGACCACGATCGCGCGAAGATTGACGATGCCGATTGTCGGCGCGGACTGCGCAGCCGCGGGCGCGATGGCGAGCGGCGCGGAAAGCGATGCAATGGCGATCCCGGCAGCAAGCGCGGGCTTCAGAATGTTCTTCATCAGAATTGGGTCCCTACGTTGAAGGAGAATTTCTTGGTGTCATCGCCTTCCTGCTTCAGCAGCGGATAGGCGAAGTTGATCCGGAACGGCCCGAACGGCGAGTTCCAGTTGACCCCGATGCCAATCGCGACACGCGGCTTCCACGTATCGCCGACGAATTCTTCCACGAAGGGCGAAATCGTATTGCCGATCGCGGTATTTTCTTCACCGTCGGGGTCGAGGGGGCTGGTCACAATGGTTGTACCAGTAATCTGGCCATCATTATCATAGATGTTCTGGTAATAGAGCGCGTTACCATCTGCATCACGACGCGGGATGAACAGGCCATCCGGATAGGGGCTGTTCACCAGGACCGGATCGGTAATGTTGTAGACCGCACCGGCATCAAGGAAGATCGAAGGCCTAAGGCCCATTTCCCGCGCGCCGGAACCGAGCGGAATTTCCAGTTCGGCCTTGGCAAGATACATCGCCTTGCCGCCCAGCGCGTCATCATAATTATTGTTGGCGTCATAGGGCTGCAGCACCACTTCGCCATCTTCGTTCTGGCCGTAGAAACGGCGGATAACGCGCGGCCCCACACCGCGAATGTCGAAACCGCGTATCTGCGGCTCGCCCAGGAAGAAGCGATCGGTCAGCAGGACGTCATCCTGCCCTTCCCCGCGATCCTTCAGGCCCTGGATCAGGCCCGTTTCACCCGTAAGCGAGAAGATGAAGCCACTGCCCAGCGACCAGTATTTTGCCGCCTGCGCGCTGAAACGCAGATAGCGCGTATTGCCGCCAAGACCGGCGAAATCGACGCCGATCTGCGCCGATTCACCGCGCGTCGGGCGAACCACGCTGTCGAGATTGCGATAGACCAGCGACATGCCGAGGATGGAACTGGTGCGCGTGCCGATCGCCTCGCAGAGATAGCGGCCCGCCAGCAGCGGTTCGCAGGTGCGCACACCGTCACCATCGAGATCCGCGAAATAGCTGTTCTCGTCTATCGTGATGTCGTCATAATTGAACGTATATCGGCCCAGTACCGACATATATTCGGTCAGCGGCACGCCCACGCGCGCCTGGAAGCCGGTCGTCGCCGATTCATATGTGGCGGAACGGCGGTTGTAATAGCCGTTATTGTAATCGCGGCGGTAGATATCGATGCCGGCCGAAATGTTCTTGTCGAACAGATAGGGTTCGGTGAAGCTGATGGAGCCGGACCGCGAATAGCTGGAATAGCTGAGCGACAGGCCGACAGTCTGGCCGCGACCACGGAAATTCCGCTGGCGGATCGAGCCCTGGAAGATGAAGCTTTCCAGGCTGGAGAAACCGGCGGACAGCGACAATTCGCCCGTCGCCTGCTCTTCCACATTGGCTTCGAGAACGATCCGGTCAGGCGCGCTGCCCTCCACCTGGCTGATCTCGAAATTCTCCTGGAAATAGCCCAGGGAGTTGATCCGCGCGGTGGAACGCTTGACCTGCAGCGAGTTGAACGCATCGCCTTCCGCGAGGCGAAATTCGCGCCGGATCACCTTGTCCTGCGTCAGCGTGTTGCCGTTCACATCGACGGATTCGATATAGACGCGCGGCGCTTCGCGAATGACGAAGGTGACGCCCATGGTCAGATCTTCGCGACTGCGCGAGAAATCCGGCTGGACATCGGCAAAGGCATAGCCAAAAGCCCCGGCCGTCTCGCTCAGCGATTCAACCGTATCCTCGACCAGCTTCGCATCATACCAGTCACCAGCCTTCATCGGCAGGGAGCGGGTCATGCGATCGCTGTCGAAATCGCGCAGCTGGCTGTCGACCTCGACATCGCCGAATTTGTAACGCTCGCCTTCTTCCACCACGTAAGTGATGATGAAGTCCTTCTTGTCCGGCGTCAGTTCGGCAACGGCGGAAACCACACGGAAATCGGCATAACCGTTTTCCAGATAGAAGGCGCGCAATTGCTGCTGGTCGAAAGCAAGGCGATCGGGATCGTAACTGGTGCCGGAACTGAATATCTTCAGCAGTCCGGCTTCCTTGGTGACCATCTCACCCTTAAGATCGCCATCGGAAAACTCGTCATTCCCGATGATGTTGATCTTGCGGACCTTGGACTTCGGACCTTCCGTGATCTCAAAAACCACATCCACGCGGTTCTGGTCGAGCTGCACCATCTGCGGTTCGACAGTCGCGGCGAAGCGGCCCTGCCGCTTGTAGAGTTCGATGATGCGGGCAACGTCCGCCCGGACTTTCGAGCGGGTGAAGATCTGACGCGCCGACAGCTGGATTTCCGGCAGGATCTTGTCATCCTTCAGCCGCTTGTTGCCTTCCAGCACGATGCGGTTGATGACCGGGTTTTCGACAATGGTGATGACGACATTGCCGTCATTATTTTCGATCCGGTAGTCGGAAAACAATTCCGTCGCGGCGAGATCCTTCAACGCCTGGTCGGCAGCCGCCGGCGTATAAAGATCGCCTGCGCGAAGCTGGATATAGCTGACGATTGTTTCCGGTTCCAACCGCTGCGAACCGGCAACGGCGATGGTGCGGATGACCTGCCCCTGCTGTTCCGGCGGCGTGGCAGGTGCTGGTGTAGGGGCAGGTGCGGGCTGTTGAGCCGCTTCCTGGCCTTCTTCCGGGATATTCTGAGCGTAGGCGGATGCCGGCAAACCAGCCAGCATCGTGCATCCCAGAAGACCTGCGGCGAAATGCGAGGCGTTTTTCGTCTTGGCCCTAACGCTCATGTACCGTCCATTCATTCGACACCGCGTCCCGAAAGCCAGGCGCCAGTCCCAACTCTCGGGTCACCGCTCCTGGCTGTAGCGAAGGAGCGCCCTTGCCCGATGAGGCGACGACGATCAAGCTGACTTGCCGGAATTGGTCCGCGAGTGCCTTCCTTATCCCCGCTCCGCACGGGCGAAGCGCTGTCCATGCACCTAGCCACCGAAGATCGGCAAAGAGGCGATATCGTTGATGGTTACGAACAGCATCAGCGCGAGCACGAATGCAATGCCGGTTCTGAACGCCCATTCCTGACTGCGGGCACTGGCCGGCCTACGGCGAACCGCTTCGGCCGCGTAAAAAGCCAGGTGCCCGCCGTCGAGGGCCGGAATTGGCAGGAGGTTAATGAATGCCAAGTTAATTGAGATCATGGCGACGAAATAGATGAATTCCGGCCATCCCAGGCTCAATTGTTCAGCGGAAAACTTCGCCATTTTAATCGGCCCGCCCAGTTCATCCACTGGCCTGCGCCCGGTGATGATCTGCCAGATCCCCGTCACCATCAATTGGACCATGTCGCCCGTCTGGCGCACTGCCAGAACGACCGCTTCACCCACTCCCACGGGCACGACTTCACCGTTGACCGACCGCACGCCAATCTGCCCGATGCGGAATTCATTGCCGAATCGATCCCGTTCAACCTTGGTCGGGATCAGGAATTCGAAATCCAGCAATTGGCCATCCCGCTCCACCTGCAATGACAATTGCTCGCCCGGATAGGGCGCGATCAGGCCACGCAATTCATCGAAGCTCTCGATCTCGTTGCCGCTGACAGTCACGATGCGGTCGCCGATTTCCAGCCCGGCCTGAGCCGCTGCCCCCTCTTCCGCCAGCACTTCAACCACCGGCGGAATTTCCATCCGGCCGTAGATCACGTTGAAACTGGCGAGGATGGCGATGGCGATCAGGAAATTGGTGACCGGCCCGGCCGCCACGATCAGCGCCTTCTGCCACAGGCTCTTGGACTGGAATGTCTGGTTCCGCTCTTCCTCGGGCAGGGCCAGCCATTCCTCGCTCGGCTGGCTGGCCGGATTCATGTCGCCTGCGAACTGGACGTAACCGCCGAACGGCAGGGCCGAGATCTTCCAGCGCGTACCGCGCCGGTCAGTCACGCCAGCCAGTTCCTTGCCGAAGCCGACCGAAAAGACATTGGCCTTCACGCCGAACATGCGGCCGACGAGGTAATGGCCCAGTTCATGCAGTGTAACGAGCGGCCCCAGCATCAGCAGGAAGCCGAGGATCCACATCCACCAGGGTACGGCGTCAAACAAGTCAGGCAGGCTCCAGCATTTCGGCGGCCAGCGCGCGCGCTTCCGCATCGACGGCGAGAACATCGTCGAGGCACTGGGGCGCGGCCGGCCGATCAAGATTCAATGTTTGCGCCACTATTGCCGAAATTTGCGTGAACGCGATCTGACCGGAAAGAAAAGCGGCGACCGCCACTTCGTTCGCGGCATTGAGCACGGCCGGGGCGGAACCGCCGGTTTGCACCGCTTCGCGCGCCAGTTTCGTGGCGGGGAAGCGGGTTTCGTCAGGTTCGAAAAAGGTTAGTTCGCCCAATGCCGCAAGGTTCAGCGGGGCGCAGGGCGTATCCATCCGGCGCGGCCATGCAAGGCATGATGCAATCGGCACGCGCATGTCGGACGGGCCCAATTGGGCAAGGGTCGATCCATCGCGATATTCCACCATGGAATGAATCACGCTTTGCGGGTGCACAATGATCCGCAGCTTGTCGAGCCCGACCGGAAACAGATGATGCGCCTCGATGAATTCCAGCCCCTTGTTCATCATCGTGGCGGAATCGACGCTGATCTTTGCGCCCATGTCCCAGTTCGGATGGGCGACAGCCTGTTCGGGCGTAGCGCGGGCCAGTTCCTGCGCACTCCACAGCCTCAGCGGCCCGCCACTCGCAGTCAGCGTTATGCTGCGTACATCTGCCAGTTCATTGCCCTGCAGGCACTGGAAGATCGCATTATGTTCGGAATCCACGGGCAACAGGGTCGCGCCGTGTTTGCGGACCGCCGCTGTCATGACGCCGCCGGCGGACACTAGCGCTTCCTTGTTGGCCAAGGCAACAACGCCGCCCTGCTCTATCGCGGCCATCGTGGGCCCCAACCCCGCACAGCCGACAATCGCCGCAACGGTGATATCCGCACCGCGTGAAGCGGCTTCGCACAAGGCCTGCCGTCCTCCCGCTGCCTCTATCCTCGTTCCGGCCAATCCTTCCCGCAGCGCAGGAAGAGCGCTTTCGTCGGAAACGACGGCAACTTCTGCGTCGAATTCGCGGGCCAGTTCAGCCAGCTCGCGCGCCTTGCCATTGGCGGTCAGCGCCAGCACGCGCCATTCATCACGATTGCGGCGGATGAGATCGAGCGTAGAGGCGCCGATGGAGCCCGTGGCGCCCAATATGGAAATCGAACGCGTCACCAGCCCACCACGCTTCCACCAAGACCCACCAGAATGGCGACGGGCATTATCCCGTCCACACGATCCAGCACGCCGCCATGGCCCGGAATCAGGCGCGAACTGTCTTTCACTCCCGCCTTCCGCTTGAGCCAGCTTTCAAGAAAATCGCCCGCCTGCGCCGCGATGGCGAGCCCGGCACCGATCGCTGCTGCAATCAACAGCGCGCCCGGATCGACCCCCGCATCGGAACTGGTGGCCAGCGCATTGGCGGCCGAGCCGACGAACCAGACCGAAGCCGCCAACCAGATGGCGGCAGCCGTCATACCCCCGAAAAGCCCAGCCCAGGTCTTGGAAGGACTGATCCGTGGCGCAATTTTCGGTCCGCCAATCGCCCGCCCGGTGAAATAGGCCCCGGTATCGGTGGCAATTACGGTCACGATTGCGACCACCAGAAGGACAGGCGGCATGACTGCCAGCGATGCGACAGCGACGATCACATAGATCGCGGCCGCCAATATCCCCGCAATGCGGAAAGGCGTGTTGTCCGTCGCCTTCAGGATCAGCAGGACGAATTCGACAATCGCGGCCAGCGCCACAAGTGCAAGAAAGGCCTGCAGCCAGACACCCCCGGCGGCGAACGCAGCCCCGGCCACGGCAAGCATGACGACGGCCGATGCCAATCGTTTCGGCAAGTCGGATGCCCGCACTGACAGGGGAACGGTGACATGGCGCTTCATCCGTTCACCCCTGCGTTCATTCCGGGCTTCAGCGTCCGCCAAAACGCCGCTCCCGCCCGGCAAAACTTTCCAGCGCTTCTTCCAGATGCGCGAGTGTGAAGTCGGGCCACAACACATCGGTGAACCACATTTCGGCATAGGCAGCCTGCCACAGCAGGAAATTGGATAGTCGAACTTCTCCGCTGGTGCGGACCAGCAGGTCCAGCGGCGGAAGGTCTGCCGTATCGAGATGGGCAGCGATGCTCTCCACCGTCACTTCGCCCTGGGCTGCGGCCTTGGCTGCTGCACGCGCGATTTCCTGCTGCGAACCGTAATTGAGAGCAACGGCCAGGGTTCGGCGCCCCTTGGCAGTACGAGCCAGCGCATCGTCGAGCATTTCGACAATGTCAGCGTCCAAAGCCTTGTAATCGCCGATGATTCGCAGGCGAACGTCATTGGCGATGAATTCCGGCAGGTCGCTTTTTATGAACCGGCGCATCAGGCCCATCAGGTCTGAAATCTCGTCTTCCGGCCGCTTCCAGTTCTCGCTCGAAAAGGCGTAAAGCGTCAGGCAGTCGATACCGAGCGGTTCCAGCCCGCGGACCAGCGCCCGCACGGCTTCCACACCCTTCCGGTGGCCCATCGCACGTGGCAGGTGCCGCCTTTTGGCCCAGCGGCCATTGCCATCCATGATGACGGCAACATGGCGGGCACCATAACCGCCGCCCGACGCGCCCTTTGCAGCAGGCGCGTCGAACTGCCCGAGCCCCTCGGCCTCGCGCGCGGCGATTGGAGAGGTGGGCCCTGCATTCACCGCTGGAGAATCTCTTTTTCCTTATGCGCGGCGGCCGCATCGGTTTCCGCAACATATTTGTCGGTCATCTTCTGGACCTCTTCCTCCAGACGCTTGCGATCGTCTTCGGAAATTTCCTTCTTTTTCTCGTCTTCCTTCAGCATTTCCATGCCATCGCGGCGGACATTGCGGATCGCGATTTTCGCCTTTTCCGCATATTGCCCGGCCAGCTTGGCCAGTTCCTTGCGCCGATCTTCGGTCAGGTCCGGAATGGGCAGGCGCAGGGTCTGACCGTCGATCATCGGGTTCAGGCCCAGCCCGGCATGGGCGATGCCCTTTTCCACTGCCGTCACATTCGCCTTGTCCCACACCTGCACGCTCAACATGCGCGGCTCCGGCGCGTTGACCGTGGCCACCTGGCTGAGCGGCATCATCGATCCATAGACCTCGACCACCACGGGATCGAGCAATGCCACATTGGCCCGGCCCGTACGCAGGCCCGCAAGATCGCTTTTCAGGCTTTCGACAGCGCCCTGCATGCGCCGTTCGATATCGGACTTGTCATATTTGGCCATTGTCAGGCTTCCTTCCGTACTATCGTCTGCACGCCTTCGCCCGCCAAGACGCGTGCGAGATTACCCTTTTCGCGGATCGAAAATACCACGATCGGGATCTCGTTATCGCGGCACAGCGCAACGGCGGAGGCGTCCATCACCTTGAGATTCTCCGCCAGCACGGTGTCATAGCTGACAGTGTCAAAACGCTTGGCATCGGGATCCTTTTTCGGATCCGCACTATACACGCCATCCACGCTCGTGCCTTTCAGCAAAGCGTCGCATTTCATTTCCGCAGCGCGCAAGGCCGCACCGCTATCGGTAGTGAAATAAGGGCTGCCAACGCCGGCAGCGAAAATTACCACCCTGCCCTTTTCCAGATGCCTTTCGGCCCGGCGACGAATCACGGGTTCGCAAACCTGGTCCATCTGCACGGCTGATTGCACGCGCGTATGCACGCCAAGTTGTTCAAGGGCATTCTGCATGGCCAGCGCGTTCATCACGGTTGCCAGCATACCCATGTAATCGGCCTGGGCGCGATCCATGCCCGCAGCGGCGCCCGCCATGCCGCGAAATATGTTCCCGCCACCAATGACAAGGCAGATCTCCAGACCCGAATCCTTGGCCCGTTTCACTTCCCGCGCCAGCTCGGCCACAAATGCCGGATCGATACCGAATTGCTGGTCACCCATCAGCACCTCGCCCGAAAGTTTGAGCAGGATGCGTTTGGCTTGCGGCATTGTCATGGAAAAGGAGGACCTCTCAAGGGCTCGGGATCGCCGTTCTTATAGTCGGCGCGACTTCACTGCCAAGTAGCCGAGACGACAGGCAGAAAAAACCCCGCACGGCATTGTTGCCGCACGGGGTCCCTTCAATATCGGAATATGATCAGCCGGCGACGGCTGCGGCGACCTCTGCTGCGAAGTCGCTTTCTTCCTTCTCGATGCCTTCACCGAGCTGGAAGCGGACATAATCCTTCAGCACGATCGGCTTGCCGGCTTCCTTGCCCGCCTGGGCAACGACGTCAGCGATCGGCGTCTTGTTATCCATCACGAAAATCTGGCTGAGCAGCGCGTTTTCCTTGGCGAATTTCTTCACCGCGCCTTCGACCATCTTTTCCTGCACGTTTTCCGGCTTGCCGCTTTCAGCTGCCTTTTCCCGGGCAATCGCGCGTTCACGCTCGATCACTTCTGCGTCGAGGCCGTCAGCATCCAGCGCCTGCGGGAATGCCGCGGCGATGTGCATGGCCAGCTGCTTGCCCAGCGGCTCGAGGACATCGGCCGAAACTTCGCTCTCAAGCGCAACGAGTACGCCGATCTTGCCGAGATTCGGCGCCTGGGCGTTGTGCATGTAGGGCACGACCACGCCGCTGGAGACAGAAACGCTCTTCATGCGGCGGATCTGCTGGTTCTCACCGATGGTTGCGACATTGTCCGTCAGCTTGTCAGCCACGGTGCCGCCGCCCGGATAGGCAGCCGCCTTCAGCGCTTCGACATCATCGGCATCGAGCGTCAGGGCAACTTCGGTCGATTTCCGCACGAAGTCCTGGAACTGGTCATTCTTGGCAACGAAGTCGGTTTCGGAGTTCACCTCGACCGCGACACCCTTGGTGCCTTCCACGGCCACGCCCACCAGGCCTTCG
Organism: Croceibacterium atlanticum; assembly: GCF_001008165.2. NCBI lineage: Bacteria > Pseudomonadati > Pseudomonadota > Alphaproteobacteria > Sphingomonadales > Erythrobacteraceae > Croceibacterium > Croceibacterium atlanticum. Next base: position 877,016 of record NZ_CP011452.2, read on the forward strand.
GCGGCGGTGCGGCTGGACTTCTTCTGCGCCGTGGCAAGGCCCTTGGCACGCAGCGCGTCGACCGCGGCTTCGATGTCGCCGGCAGCTTCTTCAAGCGCTTTCTTCGCGTCCATCATGCCTGCGCCGGTCTTTTCGCGCAGCTTTTTCACATCGGCGATGGTGTAAGCAGCCATCTTACTGATCCTCTTGTGTAATTTCAGGCACCGGGCGCCACATAAATGGCAATGCCCGGCGCACTAGGTCCTGAATATGACGCGCAGGTGGCGCATCGACAAAACTTCAGGCTCGGGCAGCTCAGCCCTCTACGGCAGCAACTTCTTCCGGCGGCGTATCCATGGCACCGATATCGGCGCCCGAATCGACCATGCCTTCCTGGTTGCCCTTCGTGGCGGCAGCAGCAATCGCATCACAATAGAGGCGAACGGCGCGGCTGGCATCGTCATTGCCCGGGATCGGGAAAGCGATGCCGTTCGGATCGACATTGGTATCGAGCACGGCAACCACGGGAATGCCCAGAACATTGGCTTCCTTGATCGCCAACTCTTCCTTGTTGGCATCGATCACGATCATCACGTCCGGAATGCCGCCCATGTCGCGAATACCGCCGAGCGAAAGTTCCAGCTTGTCCTTTTCACGGGTCAGCTGAAGAACTTCCTTCTTGGTCAGACCGGAAGTGTCACCTGCCAGCTGCTCTTCAAGGCTCTTCAGGCGCTTGATCGAGTGCGAAATCGTCTTCCAGTTGGTGAGCATACCGCCCAGCCAGCGATGGTTGACGAAGTGCTGGCCGCTCTTGCGGGCTGCTTCGGCGATCGGTTCCTGCGCCTGGCGCTTAGTGCCGACGAACAGCACCTTGCCACCGGCACGGGCCGTTGCGGAAACGAAATCCAGCGCGCGCGCCATCAGGGGCACGGTCTGCGACAGGTCGATGATATGAACACCGTTGCGGGCGCCGAAGATATACGGCTTCATCCGCGGGTTCCAGCGGTGGGTCTGGTGGCCGAAATGAGCGCCGGCCTCGATCAATTGCTGCATGGTGACGGTAGGAGCCGCCATAGAAAATTCCTTTCCGGTTATGCCTCTGGAAAGCGGGGAACAGCCTCGCGGAGATCCCGCGGGCGGCACCGGGTAAAATGCCTTCCATGTGAATTTGCCGTCTGGGAAACTCAGCTTTGACGAAGAGAATCCCGTACAACGGCGGCGCCTTTAACGGCTTTACGCCGGGAAATCCACCCTCATCTTGCCGCAATCGGCGCGCGCATCGTCGCGAATATCGCTTGACAGTCGGAACAGAAAGAGAACATATGTTCCATATCGGATGAATCTGCTGGAACATTTACCAGATTCAGAGTTTTCCACAAGTGGTCCACAAGCCTTCAACAGGCCGGACCTCAGAAAGGACCGCAACCATGCTCGCCATTGCCATTTCGCTTCTGTTCGGCCTCGCCGCGGTCGCTGCGATCACCGTGACATGGCGCAGCGTGGTTCAGGGCGTGGCTGGCGCCCGTGCAATTCTGGTGGAACTGAATGAAATGCAGGAATGCGAACAGGCCGCCATGCAATGCACGCGGCCCGCTTCGTTCATTCGCCCGGCGCGCCCTGGCTCGCAGAACCGGAAGCTTTCGCCGATTTTGCACGCTGCTGCCTGATCCGTGAATAGCTGAAGAAACCATAGGGCATCAGGATCAGGTAAACCGTGCACAGCCCCGCAAGGGTCCACCAGGGATCGGTGAGGAGAGCGGCAAAGACGAGGCCTGCCAGAGCAATCGCTTCCAATCGGATCGTGCTCCGCGGCCGAATCGAGGTCCAGCTCAACGTCGCGAGATTGGAAATCATCAGGAAAGCGATGCCCGCAACCCAGATGGCGACCAGAACAGGTTCGCGGAACAGGTCTTCGCCGCTCGCAATCCAGAGATAGAGTGGCAGAAACGCCAGCCCCGCACCCACAGGCGCGGGCACGCCGGTAAGGAAGCCGGCGGATTTATGCGGCTGATCATCCACATCAATCTGCGCATTGAAGCGCGCCAGCCTCAACACACAGCAAATCGCAAATGCCAGGGAGGCGAACCAGCCGAAGCGCGGCAGATCCTCCAGCGACCAGAGGAACAGCACCAGGGCCGGAGCGACACCGAAGCTCAACGAATCGGCCAAACTGTCCAATTCGGCGCCAAAGCGCGACTGAGCCTTCAGCAGGCGGGCAATTCGCCCGTCGATCCCGTCCAGCATGCCAGCCAGAAGAATGGCGAAAACCGCCTTCTCCCAATCACCGTTAATGGCAAAACGAATGCCCGTCAGGCCTGCGCACAGCGCAGCAGCGGTAATGGCATTGGGAACGACCGCCCTGAGCGCCAGCCCCCTGCCCAATCGCCTTGCGGCCGGATGTTCGCCCTCGCCCGCCTTTGGCCCAAGCCAGGACGGGCCGGGATCGGCCGGGCGATCGGGGTCGTCGTCCGGCCCGAAGCTCACTGGCTCACCCCTTCGATCAATTTCAGCTTGCCGAGTTCGGCCAGTACCGTTTCCCCGGCGATAATTTTCTGGCCGAGAAGCACTTTCGCATCGGTTCCCTGCGGCAGATAGACATCCACGCGGCTCCCGAAACGAATCAGGCCGATACGCTGGCCAGCGGCCACGATATCGCCCTGCTTCACGAATGAAACGATGCGCCGCGCGACGAGACCGGCAATCTGGGTGCAGCCGATCGGCCGGCCGTCGGGCCGCTCGATCAATATGTGCTGCCGTTCGTTCTCCTCGCTCGCCTTGTCGAGATCCGCATTCATGAAGCGGCCTGGAATATAGACGATCCGCTTGACCGTACCGCCCACCGGCGCGCGATTGATATGCACGTCGAACACGGACATGAAGATGGAAATCCGCGTGACCGGATCGCTGCCCAGTCCCGGCGCGCCATCGCCATCAGGCCCCTGGAGTTCCAGCGGCGGCGGCACCTGGCTGATCAATGTCACCAGCCCGTCCGCCGGGGCGACGATCATATCGTCATCCTGCGGCACGACGCGTTCAGGATCGCGGAAAAAGGCAAATACACCGCCGGCAAGCGCCAGAAGCGGCCAGCCGATAATTTCCCAATCGAACAGCAGCAGCACGATCAGCGCGATGCCGACGCCTATCAGGCCGAATTTGCGGCCTTCCGGATGGATCGCGGGCCATCGCCATTCAGCGTCGCCGCGGCCCCTGTTGTCACGTAAATCTCCGGCCATAACCGATCTCTAAGAAGTTAAGCTGCGCGCTACAAGTCACCCGCGTTGGATCGCAGTGGACAGCAGCCAGCGCCATGGATGAAACCAAGGGTAGCTCGGCTGGTGGCAGGGCTTGAATCGAACCGCAAAAATAACGCTTTGATATCAATCCTGTTCTTAGAACAAATGCAGGCCTTCCCCCACACTCTCCCCCACATTTTCGTTCATTTAACGGTGGTTCGGTTCAGCGTTTTGCTCAAAAAGCTGAACAAATGCGCGGTTCGCGAGGCGACTATGAGCAGCATAATGGCACGTTCTGACACTGTCCATTTGCGAGTTAGCGACGTGGTCAGTTCAATGCCCGATGCCGCTCCACTAGCTTATGCAGACTGGCCGTCGTGACCCGCGTTGCCTTACCGATCTTGATCGTTTCGAGTTCGCCATTAGAGATCAACTCGTACAGCTTTGTGCGCCCGACACCGATCATGCGTGCAGCGTCATTGACCCTGACACAGATCGGCTCGACTGGTCGCTGGTTGCTCATTCAGCCGGTTCCTCTTCACGATAGTGTACGGGATCGGCGATCCAGCGATTGATGGCAGACTCATGCCAGCCAGCGCCATGCACGCTGATCTTCACCTGCGAAGGGAATGTGCCCTCAGCGATCTTGCGATAGATGGTGGAGCGGGAAAGGCCGGTGCGGTCGAGCACGGTCTTCAAGCGGATGATGCGTTCAGTATTGGACATTGGGCGTTCTCACATTGACATTGACAGCCCCTCTACGGAACATAATGAGAACTTTTCAATGCGATGCAAGAGGCCGGAAGAGCGAGAACTCAACTCAATCGCCAGCGATTTGCGGGACTTGAAACATCTATGGACGTTTAGAGACTTTGGCGGACAAACCCTCAACAGCCAATGTCAGTGAAAGAATTTTTCTAATTAGCCAAATCTGTCAAATTCATGCCAGATTACCTGCTCCGGCTATCGATTTTGCCGCAAACGGTGTCCGGTTGAAGGGAAGCGATCATAGACCATAAAACTAGCTAATGCGCTCCGTCGCTACAATGAAATGCAATGCCTGATCACAAAAACCAACATTATGTTCCACGCGTCCATTTTAAGCCGTTTTCCTTCCAAGGCGATGGTAAAGCGATCAATATTCTTCTGCACCGAAGGGAGAAAACGGTAATAAATGCACCGATCACTGGGCAATGCGCCAGGTCCTACTTTTATGGCGAGGATGGTCGGCTCGAGAAGCTGCTCAGCCGCATGGAGGGAGCCTACGGGGGCCTTGTTGCTAGGATCGCCGAAACAAACTCGAAGCTCGACGAGCAAGATCGATGGATACTGCGCTACTTCACTTTACTACAATCAATGCGAACCGCCGAACAGGTAGCGAGAGTGCTGTCGCGGATGTCGGAGATGTCAGACTTCTTTCGAATGGCTGAGGAAGCGCACGGGAAGGGTTGGGACGCTACACAGAATCCAACACCGGAAAGTGCATTGCGAGAATTGATGCTTGCATTCAATGATCAACTCCAGGCAGGCACGATAGATGACCTTAAGATTGTTGTCGTCCGGAACCGTTCACGCAGAGACTTCGTGACGTCAGACGATCCAGCGGTGATGACTAATCGCTGGCTCATCCAACGCAAGGCAAACAGGAGTTTTGGTCTAAACGCTGCAGGCCTCTTGCTTTTACTGCCACTGAGCCCGCGCATGCTTGTGCTCGCCTATGACCCGGCTGTTTATGCAATTCCACTGACCGGTCAAAATGCAGTCGATCTCAAGCGCGAGAACGATGTGCTAGCATTCAACGAGCATCAATACATGAGAGCGGCAGACGCAATCTATTTCGCGCGCATAAGCGAAGCACAAGATATTACTGCCGAATTTAAGGCGACAAAACCCTATCGGCCGACGCGCTGGAGTCGTTTCACGACGGCCAAACACGATGGCGAGACCGAAACACATTCGAAGTATGCCGTCGAAGGGGCTGAAGAAGTAGCAAAGTCGAATCGAATCCTCTTTCATCTCACAAGCGAATGGCCGTCGCCGCCCAGTTGGCCAAGCATCCTACGATATCGCAGCAATGCACATGGCTATTCCCGAGGCAGAATAATTGTTCGCCGCGCGCATATGAGAGATCAGTTTGACGATCTAGGCGAGCTGCCGAGGTATGTTAGAGTTTGAGAGCAAAGGTCGGCTAGCGATTGCCACAGACCACGAGGTCATCAAAAATCGGGCAACCATTCATGCAGGTGCTTCGATGCGAGCAGCCGCCACATCGATCGGATGCAAAGTAACTTCTGAAAGACCGAACGTTATCGGAGTTCATCCAAATGTCATGAAGGCTAGTGGTTCGGTCTAAGAGATCGCCATCAGCTAAAGCTGCCTGAAAGGAGCAGGGGTAGACGCGCATGTCTTCCGAAACGTAAAGTGAAAACCGCCCTGCATCGCAAGCATCGACAAGTGCATTGCTGGCGTCTGTCCTCGCAAAAAGCCCGCTGACACAACAGGCGTCGAAACCGACCTTCAGCTTAGCAACAGGGGCTGTCGCGAGGGAGAAGAATTCGTCCAACCTCGCGCTATTCCTCAACATCCGCTCCTCAAAAATTTTTCTCCCTGAAGGTTTGTAATTCAGGAATATTAGAGCGTTTACCGGTGCGAGAAACTCCGGAGGAGCCTTGAGCCATTCAATTGCGGTGTCGATACTAAACGCATCCAAAATGAAATGCACATTCGTTTTGCTTCCTGCAGCTGTCAGGAGTTGGATGGCGTCCGCAGCCTCATCAAAAGGCTCATAAACAGACACTGCGACTGCGCCGCAGGTTGATGCCGTTACTTTTAGGATCTCTTGGGTCAAACCACGCCCATTGGTCGTGTAATTCGGAACTATGCCTTTCGACCGTGTATACTCCAAAATCTCTAAGAAATCGGGATGTTGGTTCGGATTGCCCCCGCCAAGCGCTACTTGAAATGTGCCCATCTCAGCCGCTTGGTCAATGACGGACTTATAGTCAGAGATCGACATGTGCCTGCCGCGCCTGGTCGACGATTTGTAACAAAAGGTGCAGCCCATGTCGCACCAGTTGGTAATCGATATATCCATGAGTTCCGGGCCATGCGGCGACCAAAATGGCTCAGGTTTTCCTTCGTCTGGTACTCGCGCGAAGAACCCCGAGTCTGGGTCGAAAAAAGACGTATAACCCAAGCTTCTATAGCGGTTTGCCTTCAGCATGCCATCTCACCAGTAATTCGAGTATGCGTTGATATGAAATTTATCTGACTCGATCTCGAATATCGATGTGCACATCATCATCTCTGGAAGATTATTTTCACTACTCAGCTGAGAGACGATCACTTTTTGACCATTGGCCACAGCTTCTTTCATTCTTGCGATGGTATCTGCGGTAAATTCATGACGCTCATCAAGGCCATCAATTTCGGCAGTCGAACTGAGGAGCGTGCCTTCTCGAATTCTAGAAGATAGCTCATAAAACATTTGGCTAAACAGCCCAGAGACAGGGCCGTCGGGGCTTACTCCCATCGCTTTAAAAAAATCCTCCTTCTCGATGTCACCTTCGGAAATATAGACGAAGGACGTCGACGAGCTATTCGAGACAAAATCAACCTTGATTTTCATTCGCGCCCTCCAAATCTCGGATACACTGCATTACATTTTCAAACTGGTTATCATCGTAATTTTTATCGAGTGCGCCGGATAGCCACGTGCAAAGGAAGATGTTTTCCTTCTCTAGCTCTTCTTCATCCAAGACGATCCCGTAACGGCCATCCAGGTAGTGTTCTAGGGTCCCGTATTCGACCGAATAGTACTGCTCAAACTCACGCTTCGCGTTGATTGCGTCTGAGAAAAGGCAGTTGAAAGCACCCTCAAAAAATTGGGCGCCAACGCTGCCAGGCTCAATCATCAACTTGCTCAAAAAATCGCGCCTATTCGGCTGCCACGATGTTGCCAGTACGAGCTCGATTTTCTCCCAGCTGCTCATGCCGCAACGCTCCAAATTTCTGCTGCGTTATCGACGATCACGGCTGAACGAGCATTTGCGAGATAATCGCGCTGAGTATGAAAATCGGTTTTGGCCACCAGCGACGCAAATCTGTTGCGGTTCGGTTCCAAGAACTCCCAATCAGCATAACCAGAGATTTGAGCCATGAACGTTAGCAAGCCCATGTCCTTTGGCGGGAAGTGCTCCTCTGCTCGTTCGAGGTAGCTCGACACGATCCTGCCTATCCTCCGTCGCCAGTCATTTTGCGAGTGCCAATGTCCGTCGGCGAAAATGATCGCGAAAAAGGCGCGACAACCGTCGTCGTCCAGAGCGTTGATATGATTGACGAGAATGTTGATGTTTAGAATTTCGGTCGGAATTCTCCTATGGAACAGGAATGCCGCAATAATTCGTACGTCGTGGGCGTTCTTTTGGGCGCTCAGAATATCTTTAACTCTGTCTTTGTCTGCGTCATTCTGCATCTCCGGACTTATCAACTCGATGTTGTTCGCGAAATGCTGAGTAAAGTCAGGCTGCGCCTCGCAGAGATGGACAAGGTCTACCTTATCGTGCTTCCGGGCAAGTATGTAGGTGTAGCGAAAAACCCCCTCTCGAACCTGCAGGTCTGCCAACTTGGCTAATATCGATTCAACTTCCTTGATATCTTGGTCCGCCAAATTGATCACGATATGGTGGGCCAAGATGAAATCGCGCAGCTCGTCATAGGTGAACGAAATGTTCTGCTGACCAGCAGTTGCAAGTGAGGGTTCAGGCAGCTCGCTGCGAAGAATAATATCGTCGGAGATCAGCCTTTCAATTATTGACGCCTCGGGCGGCTGGAAAGCGGACGTGTTTAAGCTGCTGAAGCTCTCCAACCGCAGCATTTCTGATACAACTTTATGAAGGACCGGGACGACCTGCGCCCTCAAGTGATCTTCAAATTCTCCGACCTTTCGAAGCAAGAAGCGTTCGAAGACGTCTCCCTTGTAGATCGTCGGGACGAAACGCTCTGTTGCACCTTCCTCGATTTCACAAAAAATACGCAGCAGAAGCAGGTCATTGCGTAAGAAGTCCGACGCTTCCTGGCCTAGGGTCAGGTCGATTTTGAAGTAGTCGAAATACGCATCAATTAGGCGATCCTTGTGCCTTTCTGACATCTCAGATCGGAGATTCTTCACATGGAATACCTGATCTGAGAAGTCTTGTTGAAGGATCGACGCATACCGTTGATCGAAAAACTCGCTTCGACATGTGATGATCGCTTTGATGTGATCATACTGTGCGACAGCGCTCAAAAAATCATTGATTTGCTGAGAAAACCCCGTGAAGTCAGAGACTTCATTTATGCCGTCAACCACAATGATGAACGGCATTCCGTTCTCTCTAGCAACCTCATCGAACAGCTTGAGAAGCCCATGCAAATTCTGAACATCCGGAGCGTACCGATTGTTGGCAATGAATTCGAAAATTCGCGCTGGGCCCTGGCAACCATTCAATTCACGCGCTGGGATGAAGATCGAAGGAATCTGAAACTTGCGAAACATATTTTCGACTAGGTCACAGACGAAGTTGGTTTTTCCCTGACCTGCCATCCCTGTGAGAAGGAGTATCTTCTTTCGGCCCAAATTGATGAGCTCCAAAATGTCGTCCAACCGACGATTGAAGCCATATGCGCGGCTCTCTACCGGATACCTCCAGATCCGGCTAAAAGCATCAGCATCCTCGGTAGGTTCATACCTCTCCGCGGAACCGCGATCCATGCTCATTGGAGCGATCTTGGATCTCAATGCTTGCAGCGCTTCTGCCTGGCTTGAAAGTGCTTCGGCCAGTTGATCCAAGTTTGCTGGATCAGAGGCAAGAGTTGCTAAATCAGGCGATCCATCGATTGGCTTTTGCTTGGCGAGACGAAGGAGGTCGTTCAACTCAGTCAGCTTCAGCTGCGAAATTCGTTCCCTAATTTTTCTATGGAAAAAGAGCGGATGAGCGAAGAACCTCACCTGCTCCTTAGCAGAACTCGTTTCTATGAAAATCGATGGAATATATTTCTTCGATTTCTTTTCAAATTCGATCTTCGCCTGAGCAACGGTCAAGAAGTTTTCCAGCTCTTTGCGGAATGCCAGGCTGGCGTCCTGTTTCGCAAATTCGTTGGTCAGGATTTCGGCAACTGACTTAATCTTCTCGCTGTCCAGCGCTCCTAATCGTGCAGCAAGGTCCCGATAGTCAATTATGTGGTTGTCAGGTTTAAACGCTATGGGAAGTTCAGCAATTTGCTCTTTCAACTTTCTTGAGCTGTAAGTGCTTTGCTTTTCGGTAAGAACGAGCACGTAAACCGTGTTGAACCGGTCATCCAGCTTATGCTCCTCGAACAGCTTGAGCGTCTTTGCCACCTTCGTGCTAGATGCGTCGGAAGTCACCTGGATCGAGATCTTTGAGGCTTCACATCCTAGGTCGACTGCCGGGAAATTATATGAAACAGCGTTCTGGTTCTTTAACTCAGGACAATCATACAAGATCGATAGTATCGGGACGAAAAAATCTTCAGCAATCCGATTGATGTCGAACAGGCCCGCTGCATTTTTCACCTTTATCTCATGGCTCAGCCTAGCGAGCAGGCTCGTTGACTTCGCTAAATTGTCCTCGCGGTTCATGGAAAAATCGAACTCTCGAACGGATTGATGACGTTGGTCATTACTGATGCAGACATGCCAAATGCACAAGGTGCTGCGTCGTTGCTAGCCAAGCATCTCCACAATCGAAGCAGGTGTTGATCTCTAAGCAATATGCCCAACTGCTAGCTCGTTCATTCGCGATTTTGGACCTGCTCAAAAGCCCTCTTCCCCTTGCGCCGGAACAGCACCAGCGCCTGCGCGCCATCCGGCCCGCGCAGCTTGGCGGCAACAGTGAGGAATGCACCGTAAAGCGCGGCGCGGTCATCGTCGGTTAGTTCGACCAGATCGGCCTTGGCGACCAGGCCGCCCAGCTCGATTAGTTGCCGCGTCCGTTCGCGTCGTTTCACCTGCCATTCACGCATGTCGGTTCGTGCCTTTGCCGCTTCAAGCCGATGCCGCGTCGCCGTCGCGCGGAAGAGTGCCTTCCGGCTGCCGGCGAGGTCCGCTCGCAGTTTCTCGTGACTTGCCCTGAAAGAAGGCCGCGCCACGCTTGCGCCAGCCCTCCCCGGTTGCTTTGTCAGTGTTAGCCGCAGCATCGAGCAGCGCACCAGCCAGGACTTCGACATCGAGCGCGTCGGCACCCGTTGCCGTGACCAGCGCGCCGAGATCGCGCACGCGGCGTTCCTTCAACTGCTTTGCCTTGTTGGCAAGGGCCTTCAGTTCCGAATTAAAATCGCGGGGTTTGCGCATGTGTTGTCTCCATCGTTGGTGTGATGGAGTGATGATAATCGTGGTCGTAATCCAATGCAGTAAGGTCGCCGGGACAGTATGAAACCGCCTAGTCCCGATCAGGATTTTATCATGAGAGGGCGCGCTTATACGTCGTGCCGACGTGGCGTTTGGAGTGTAACTGGATTGCCGACATGGCAATCTTTCACTTCAGCGCAAAGGTAATCGGACGGTCGAGCGGACGCAGTGCCGTAGCGGCGGCGGCCTATCGTGCTGGTGAGCGGCTGCACGATGAACGCATCGACCGCGATCATGATTTCACCAACAAGGCAGGCGTCTTTCATTCCGAAGTGATATTGCCCAAAGGCGCGCCCGAGGCCTTCACCGACCGGGCCACTTTGTGGAACGCGGTCGAAGCTGCGGAGAAGCGCAAGGATGCGCAGCTTGCCCGCGAGGTCGAGTTTGCCCTGCCCCGCGAGCTGTCGAAGAAGGACAACGTCAGGCTGGCGCGCGAGTTCGTGAAGGCCGAGTTCGTCGGCGCTGGTCCGTTTGGGGGCATGATCGCCGATCTCAATGTCCATTGGGATATCGGCGAAGACGAGATCTCAATGTCCATTGGGATATCGGCGAAGACGGCAAGGCGAAGCCACATGCCCACGTCATGTTGACGATGCGAGAGGTCACCAAGGATGGCTTTGGCGCAAAGGTCCGCGACTGGAACAAGACCGCGCTGATCGAGCAATGGCGCGAGCGCTGGGCCAACCACGTCAACCGCGCACTAGCGGAACGCGACATCGATGCGCGGATCGATCACCGCAGCCTGGAAGCGCAGGGCATTGCGCTGGAACCGCAGGACAAGATCGGTCCCGCAGCCTCGCGCATTGGCGGGCGCGGGCTGGAAGCCGAGCGGATCGAGGAACACCGCGCGATTGCCCAGCGCAATGGCGAGCGGATCATCGCCAATCCCGCACTGGCATTGGATGCGATCACGCACCAGCAGGCCACATTCACCAAGCGCGACCTTGCTGCGTTTGTTCATCGGCACAGCGACGGCAAAGAACAGTTTGACGCGGCCTACAATGCGGTCCGGGCATCGCCCGATCTGATTGCTTTGGGCAAGGATGGACGCGGGCAGGAACGCTTCACTTCGCGCGCAATGATCGAGACCGAGCAGCGCCTGCATCGCGCCGCAGACATGACGAAGCAGCGCACCAATCACGCGGTCAATGATGTGCAGCGGAACGCCGCATTCAACAGCGCGGCCAAGCGCGGCCTGGTCCTGTCCGGCGAGCAGAAATCCGCGTTCGAGCATGTTACCAACAGCAAAGGTCTAGCGGTTGTCGTTGGCTACGCCGGAACCGGCAAGAGCGCGATGCTGGGCGTGGCACGCGAGGCATGGGAAAGTGCAGGCTATAAGGTGCGCGGCGCGGCGCTTTCCGGCATCGCCGCCGAGGGGCTGGAAAACGGCTCCGGCATCGCATCGCGAACCATCGCCAGCCTTGAGCATCAATGGTGCAAGGGTCGCGAACAACTGACTACCAAGGACGTGCTTGTCATCGACGAAGCAGGCATGGTCGGCACGCGCCAGATGGAGCGCGTGCTGTCCCATGCCGCCAAGGTCGGTGCAAAACTTGTCCTGATTGGCGACCAGCAGCAGCTTCAGGCCATCGAGGCAGGCGCGGCATTCCGGGCAATCCACGAACGCCACGGCGGCGTCGAGATCAGCGAGGTTCGCCGCCAGCTCTCGGCTTGGCAGCAGGATGCGACCAGGCATCTCGCAACGGGCCGCACCGGCGAAGCGATCCGCACCTATGAAGATCGCGGAAAGGTTCATGCCGCCGACACGCGCGAGGTCGCGCGGACAGAGCTGATCGAGCGCTGGGATCGGGAGCGGCAGACCAACCCCGACGACAGCCGGATCATCCTTACCCACACCAATTACGAGGTGCGCGAGCTGAACCAGATGGCGCGCGAGAAGATGCGCGCGGCTGGCACACTGGGGACGGATGCCACGATCAAGGCGGCGCGCGGTGAGCGGCAGTTTGCATCGGGCGACCGTATCATCTTCCTGCGCAACGAGCGCGGCCTTGGGGTCAAGAACGGAACACTGGGCACGGTCGCTATGGCCAGCGCGCAAAGCATGGCGGTGCGCACCGACGATGGCCGCGAAGTCGCCTTCGACACCAAGGACTATGCCCACATCGATCACGGCTATGCTGCCACGATCCACAAAGCGCAGGGCATCACCGTGGACCGCACGCATGTGCTCGCCACTCCGGGCATGGACAGCCATTCCGCCTATGTCGCCATGTCACGCCATCGCGACGGGCTGGCGCTGCACTATGGGCGCGATGACTTTGCCGACCAGTCAAAAATCGTCCGCACGCTAAGCCGCGAGCGCGAGAAGGACATGGCGGGCGACTACAAGCCCGAACAGGCTTTCGCTGAACTGCGCGGCATCAGCTTCCGCGAGCGGGTCATTGAGATGGTTCGGCAGGTGCCGGAACGCGCCAAGTCGATCTTCGGAAACTTCCGTCCGCAGGCCCGCCAGCTTGAGCCAATCCCGGCGCACACAAACACGCAGAACGACAAGCGCCGCGCGGTCGAACGCTATGCCCGCGCGCTCGGCGATATCGGGAGACTGCAGACCCAGGGCTTGCCCGTTCTTCCGCACCAGAAGGACGCGCTGGAGAAGGCAGGGAAGGCGCTCGACGCGATCCGGCCCCATGCCGCCACCGATCTCGCCAAGGCGCTGGAGCGGCGTCCTGAGTTGATCGCAGAGGCCGCTGGCGGGCGCAGCCAGCAGGCCATGCGCTCCATGCAGCACGAAGCCGCCGTCCGCACCGATCCGGCGCTGCGATCCGAGCGCTTTGTCAGCGACTGGCAGGGGCTGAGCGCGGCGCGAAAGCAGCTTGAGCAGCAAGGCGATCGAGCAGGGGCTGCCCGCGTGTCGGTAAAGCTGACCGAGCTGGCGAAGGGGCTTGAACGCGATCCGCAGGTCGAAGGCCTGCTGCGCGGCAAAACCCGGGAACTCGGCATCGATCCGAAGCCCGAACGCAGCATCGCCAATGAACTCACCGCAACCATCACCCGCGAGCGCACCCGCGCTTTCGACATGGGCATCTAGGAGAAAGAACAATGGACGACGATCACATCGAAGAAGTGCAGTTGGACCTCGAAGTCGAGGAACCGCCCGCCCCGCAGCCGAAATTGGAAATGGAAGCGGCGGAAGCGTCCGATCCGGCAACGGAAGCCTTCGCTCGCCTCGAAGGCGAAATGGCAATGGTGCGCCATACCGTCCAGAACATGGCCAGGGAACGAGCCGACATCGTGATCCCGGACTACACCGCCACGCTCGGGCAGATGGCCGATCAGCTGGCACAGGTCTCCAAGACGCTGACCGCAATCGGCAGCAAGCCTGCCATCGAGCTGACCCCGCAAGACATCGCAGTTCAGATCAAGCGCGCCTCGCACGACATGCTACGCGACAGCAGCGACTTGTTCCGGCACGGGCGCAAAGACCTGGACCTTGCGACCGGTCGGCTCGCCGCAATTGTCGGTCGGGTCCGCACCGAGGACGAGCAGAAACGCCAGACCTGGCGCTTTGCAGCCATGGGGCTGGCTGTTGGTATCCTGCTATGCTCGATCCTGCCCGGCACCATCGCGCGCGCCATGCCCGAAAGCTGGCATTGGCCCGAACGAATGGCTCGCAAAGCTGTTGGTGAACCGACCATCGTCGAAGCCGGAATACGGTTAATCCGGACTCAGAATCCAGAGGCTTGGGAGGATCTGGCAGCGGCGCAACGCTTACTCAGTGAGAACCGCGAAGCATTGGAGCGCTGTAACGAGCGAGCGAAGAAGAGAGAAAGTCAGGTCAGTTGCCCCTTGAAGGTATCTCCCTAGCCACGGCAAACTCACGATGATCGCCAGGCTAGCGTGAATGAACCAATGGACTTATCCTCTCATGCGGAAGGGAACAGGAATGCAAAGATTGTTGATTGCCGCAGGGGGGATCGCGTTTTTCCTTTTGGGCGTATTTGCCTGGATTGGGGCGTTCAACAAGGATGCATTCATCGAGCGCGGACCTTGGGGGGACTTTTTTGGCGGTGTAGCCAACCCGATCCTGACATTCTTCACTTTTGTCTGCGTGCTGGGTACGCTCTATCTTCAGCACAAAGAGCTAGGTCTTAGCCGCACAGAACTTGCGCGCTCAGCTGAAGCACTTGAGAGACAGAACGCCAGTACAGCAGAGCAGAAGAAGCAAAACATCTTCTTCCAAATGCTTTCGCTGCACAACCAGTTAATTGAGTCGATCGATCTCCATCACGCTCAAAACAAAACGTTGATCGCCAAGGGACGCGACTGCTTTAGCCGATTTTACACAAGACTGTCGGACAACTACAAAAAGGAGATCGCTAAAGGCATGTACTCCGACGAGGAGTGTATTCGCCGTGCCTACCACACATTTTGGAATAAGCACCAACTCGAGTTAGGCCACTACTTCAGATTCCTGTTTCGAATGGTCATCTTCACCGACAAAGAATTTTCGAATGACGACTACTACATGGGAATCCTGCGAGCGCAGATTTCGGATCAAGAGCTCTTGCTTCTCTTTTATAATGCACTGACTCCTCAGGGCGCAGCCTTCAAGCCGTTAATTGAGCGATGGGCGCTGTTTGACAATCTCCCGGCGATGCGCCTTCTGAGTCACAGCGACGAACATAAAGTGCTGTTTGCTCAAACCGCTTACTCGACAGAGCAGGCATATCAATTTCGTTGCGAAGAGCCGAGCGCGTGATCAGTGCCACCTTTGCTGTATTTGGCCCCAGCGCGTTTTAAGCGCGCGTGACATCTTGATTGCTCTACGAAGCGGCAACACCCGAGCAATATTCTCCCCAAGCTTCCATCAGTTTCACCCGCGCGCCCGGATTATCTGGGGTGCCGAGATATGTCGTACGGCGATAGGCAGCCTGCACCGCATCAGGCGTCTTGTGCGCCAGTGCCGCTTCGACAACCGCATTGGGGAAGCCTTCGTTCGCAGCCCAGTCGGTAAAGCTGGAGCGGAAACCGTGGACGTGGAACGGCTCCTGCATATCGCGCATGACCTTGAGCAGGGTCATGTTGGACATCGCCTTGCCGGTCATGCCGGGGAAAACCACTTCGGCTCCCTCCATCTGCATGGCTTCTGCCTTCGCAAGGACCGCCATCGCCGCTTCTGACAGCGGCACGATGTGCGCCCTGCTGCGTTTCATATGCTCGGCTGGGATTGTCCAGAGGCGCTGGTCCAGATCGAATTCGTCCCACTTCGCGAGCCTCACTTCCTGCGAGCGAACGCCAGTCAGAATAAGAAGGTCGAGCGCGAGACGCGAGTAGGACGGCTTGCGCCGCAACGCTGTAAGAAATGATGGGACGGCGACGTATGGCATCGCCTTGCGGTTTGACGGTTTCTTGATCTGTCGCGGCAGCCCTCGCCCCGCTTTCAGGCTGCTGTTGCCCGATGGAGCTTCGGTGGAGCGCCAGCCCTTGGCGTGGGAGTAGTCGAGCACGGCACAAATCCGGTTGCGAACCTGGCGGGCTGTTTCGGGGATTTCCTGCCAGATCGGCGTGAGGACGGAAATAATGTCAGCAGCGGTGATTCCGCCAGTCGTCATGTCGCCCAGCTTCGGGAAAGCGTAGTTCTCCAGACTCGCGAGCCATTGCCGCCCGTAGACATCGCTTTTCCAACCCGCCTCGTTCTCGGAGTGATATTGGGTGGCAGCTTCGCGGAAGGTGACCTTGGCAGCTTCTTCGTCCTTCCGCTCGGTCAGCACGTCTCGTTTCTCGACCTTCACTGCCTTGCGGAGTTCGGCGGCCCTCGCGCGCGCCTCGGCCAGCGTCACCAGCTTTGCGCTGCCCAGACCAATGTCCTGTCGTTTGCCATCGCGCTGGAGTCGCAGGAGCCAAGAAGCCGCACCAGTTTTTCCAACTTTCAGGAAAAGTCCGTCTCCGTCCTGATAGGTGCCCGGAATCGCCAAAGCGGCCTTGACCGCCACTGCTGTAAGTTTGCCCATTCTCGTTCCCCACATTTCTGGAGGCCAATTGAGAGAGCCGCAGTGTGGGGAAGCCTACACCCTTCCCCACACCTTCCCCACACTCACTGCCGGTTGCAGACAATTAACAGCGAACAGGGGCGGCCATCGGAAGGCAGAATACCCTTGGTTTTCTGCGATTTCTAGGGCTTTTCGGGGATGTTCTGAGAAAGGGCGGTGGTGGACAGGGCTGGATTCGAACCAGCGTACGCTTGCGCGGGCAGATTTACAGTCTGCTGCCTTTAACCACTCGGCCACCTGTCCACCGTCTGAGCCGGTGAGCGGTAAGAACCCGCCATTTCGAGAGCCCGCATAACGGGCCGTCCGGCCGAGTGGGCGGCTCAATGGCGAAGCGATGCTTGCGTGTCAATGGGGGTGCTGGCAGGAGGCCACGAAACAAGGAGCATCATGGCCAAACGCGGTGACAAGAAAGCCCTGCGCGGACGCGCGGGACGCATGCAAGGTGGACGGGGATCCGGCCGTGCCACACAGGGCAATGTGCGCCTGTGGGGCCGGCACGCGGTGGAAGCCGCACTGAAGAACCCGGCGCGAATCCACAGGAAATTATGGGCCACGCGGGAAGGAATCGCCTCGCTTGACGGCGAATTGCCGGCGGATTTTCCCGTTGAATATGCCGATGTGGCAGATCTCGCCCGCCTGGTGGCGCGCGATGCGCCGCATCAGGGCCTGGTTCTCGAATGCGAGCCTTTGGCCGATCTTCATCTCGGCGATGTTCTCGATGGCGATCCCGATCGTCCGATCGTCGTCCTCGATCAGGTCACCGATCCGCATAATGTCGGGGCCATCCTGCGTTCCGCAGCCGCATTCAATGCCGCCGCGATTGTCACGCAGGACCGCCATGCCCCTCCCGAAGGCGGCGTGATCGCCAAATCAGCATCTGGCGCGCTGGAAATCGTCCCCTGGATCCGCGTGGTCAATCTGGCCCGTGCGCTGGAGGAGATGGCCGAGGCGGGTTACTGGCGGCTTGGTCTGGCCGGCGAAGCCGAGGCAAGTTTTGCCGAAGCCCTGCCCGCAGGCCCGATCGCGCTGGTTCTGGGCGCAGAGGGTGAAGGGATGCGCCACAATATCGCCGCCCATTGCGACGCGCTGGCCCGCCTGCCCATTGGCGATGCGATGGAAAGCCTGAACGTATCCAACGCCGCCGCCATCGCGCTTTATGCCGCGGCTACTCGCAAGGATGGCCAATGAAATGAGCGTTTTCACGCGCTGGAAAGCATGGTCCGCTGCGGCACTGGCAATGATGGGGGCGCTGGCCCTCACCGCCTGCATGGTCACGCCAGGCAGGTTCGACGCCACGCTGGACCTTCGGCGCGACGGACGATTCTCCTTCGACTATAATGGGGAGATCTACATACTCGCACTCAGCAATCTGACCGAAATGGCGGAGCGGGCCGAATCGGAAAGTGCCGCATTCGAGCCCGATACGTGCTGGGACGAAGACACGTATGAAGAGCGCGAATGCACGGAAGAAGAAATCGCTGAACAGCGCGAAACCTGGGAATCCTGGCAAGAATCCAGGCTAGCCGAAAAGAAGCAGGAGGCGGAGGCGATGCAGACCATGCTTGGCGGCATCGATCCCTCCGACCCGGAAGCTGCCGAAGAACTGGCAGCCATGCTTCGGCGCCAGAAGGGCTGGAACAAGGTGGAATATCGCGGCGACGGTTTGTTCGACGTGGAATTTTCGATTTCCAGCCGCATGGGGCACGATTTCGCCTTTCCGACCTTTGAACATTTTCCCATCTCCAACAGCTTTGTCAGCGCCAATCTGCGCCAGGGCGATATCGTCCGGGTCGAAGCACCCGGTTTCGCCGCACAGGGCGGCAGCAATCCGATGGCGGGGATGATGGCCGGGATGGCAGGCATGTTTGCCGGCATGTCTGATGAAGCGGCCCAGGATGGCGAAACGCCGCCCGATATGCCCGTGATCGAAGGCGCGTTCCGCATCCTGACCGATGGAGACATCCTGGCCAATAACACGGATGAAGGCCCGCAGGCGGGCGAGAACGGGCAGGAACTTGCCTGGAACATCAACACCAGAACCACAACCGCGCCGATGGCGCTGATCCGGATCGGTCAATAACCGGCCAAAAAACAAGGGCCGCCCCAATGAAGGGGCGGCCCTAGTAACGCTGGACCGCTCAAGGGCGGCCCGCGCTATCGAAACATGTTCAGTTCACAGCATCCTTCAAGCCCTTGCCGGCCTTGAATTTCGGCTGGGTCGATGCCTTGATCGTCATCGGCTCGCCGGTACGCGGATTGCGCCCCGTGGAAGCCTTCCGCTTGGCAACGGAAAACGTTCCGAAGCCAACGAGACGCACTTCATCACCTTTCGAGAGCGCGGCAGTGATCGTATCAAACACGCTTTCAACCGCCTTGGTCGCATCATTGCGGGTAAGGCCGCTGGTGTCCGCTACGGCACCGATCAGTTCATTCTTGTTCATTTCCGCAAAACCCCCTCGATTGTCTTGTATGGAATATGTCGATTGAATCGCTCTGCGATGGCCTGAAATTGAGCGAGTTTTCCGGCACCTGTCAAAGGCAATCCCGCGAAATTGCGAGGATTTGTGAAAAACGGCGCGGGTTTTGCGGCGAATCGACAAGGCTCTGCACGAACGCGCCGACACGGCGAGGAATCGGCGCGTTTGCACCAGCCCGAGTCGCTGCGCCGCAACACGGGGTCTGAAAGGCCCGGAAGGGCAACCGCTTAATGCGCGGTAGTGCCCTGCCCGCCAGGAGCGACCGGGGGAGCCGGCTGGCTCGCAATGTCATCCGCTTCGGTCCATTCGATCGGCGTGGTCGGCGCGGTCAGCGCATGGCGCAGCACCTCGTCCACATGGCCGACGGGTATCACTTCCATCCCTTCCTTCACATTGTCGGGGATCTCGGCGAGGTCCTTCACATTCTCCTCCGGAATGAGGACGGTCTTGATCCCGCCCCGCAACGCCGCCAGCAGCTTTTCCTTCAGCCCGCCGATCGGCAGCACCCGCCCGCGCAAGGTGACTTCGCCGGTCATGGCGATGTCCGGCCGCACGGGAATGCCGGTCAGCGTGGAAACGATGGATGTGACCATGCCGATACCGGCAGAGGGGCCATCCTTCGGCACCGCGCCTTCGGGCAGGTGGATGTGGATGTTCTTGCGCTGGAAGATCGAAGGCTTCACGCCATAGGCAGGTGCCCGCGCCTTCACGAAGCTGAACGCGGTCTGGATCGACTCGTTCATCACTTCGCCCAGCTTGCCGGTTGACTTGATCTCGCCCTTGCCCGGCGTGGTAACGCTTTCGATCGTCAGCAGCTGGCCGCCGACTTCCGTCCAGGCAAGGCCCGTGACGGCACCGACCTGCGCCTCTTCCTCGCTCATGTCGAAGCGGTATTTCCGCACACCGGCAAACTCGCCCAGATTATCGGGCGTGATGGTGATGCTGGTCGCTTTCTTTTCGAGGATCTTGCGCAAGCTCTTGCGGGCCAGGCGCGCAATCTCGCGCTCCAGCGTACGCACACCGGCTTCACGGGTGTAATAACGGATCAGGTCGCGCAAGCCCGCCTCGGTCAGTTCGAACTCGCCCTTCTTGAGCCCATGAGCCTCGATCTGCTTGTCGATCAGGTGGCGCTGCGCGATCTCGACCTTTTCGTCCTCCGTATAGCCTTCCAGCCGGATGATCTCCATTCGGTCGAGAAGCGGTTGCGGCAGGTCGAGGCTGTTCGCCGTGCAGACGAACATGATGTCCGACAGGTCGATATCCAGTTCCAGGTAATGATCCTGGAACTTCGCATTCTGTTCCGGATCCAGCACTTCCAGCAGCGCCGATGCCGGATCGCCGCGGAAATCCTTGCCCAGCTTGTCGATCTCGTCGAGCAGGAACAGCGGATTGCTGGCCCCGGCCTTCTTGAGATTGGTGACGATCTTGCCCGGCAGGGAGCCGATATAAGTCCGGCGGTGACCGCGGATTTCCGCCTCGTCACGCACGCCGCCCAGCGACTGGCGGATGAATTCGCGCCCGGTCGCCTTGGCGATGGACTTGCCCAGGCTGGTCTTGCCGACACCCGGAGGGCCGACGAGGCACAGGATCGGCCCCTTCAGCTTGTTGGTGCGCGCCTGGACGGCCAGATATTCGATGATCCGGTCCTTCACCTTGTCCAGCGCATAGTGATCCTGGTCCAGGATCTCCTGCGCCTTGGCGATGTCCTTCTTCAGACGGCTCTTCTTGCCCCAGGGCAGGCCCAGCAGGATGTCGAGATAATTGCGCACCACGGTCGCTTCCGCGCTCATGGGTTGCATGGTCTTGAGCTTCTTCAGTTCGGCATTGGCCTTGGCCTTGGCTTCCTTGGAAAGCTTCAGGCTGTCGATCTTCTGCTGCAATTCGGCGACTTCATTACCGTCTTCGCCGTCATTGCCGCCCAGTTCCGACTGGATCGCCTTGAGCTGCTCGTTCAGATAATATTCGCGCTGGGTCTTCTCCATCTGCCGCTTCACGCGGCCGCGGATCTTGCGTTCCACCTGCAGGACGGAAAGTTCGCCCTCCATCACGGAGAAAACCATTTCAAGGCGCTTCACCGGGTCGGTTTCGCCCAGCAATTGCTGCTTCGTCGCCACCTTCGCGGAAAGCGCGGCGGCTATGGCATCGGCAAGCCGGCCGGCATCGTCGATCTCGCCCAGCTCATCCTCGATATCTTCGGGCAGCTTCTTGTTATGCTTGGCATAATCGGAAAACTGGTCGAGCGCGGAACGCATCATGGCGGAGGCTTCATTGCCCGTGACCGGCTGTTCTTCGATCAGCTCGGTCCCCGCGACAACATATTCGCCCTGTTCGGTGAGTTTCTGGATCCTGGCGCGGCTTTGCCCTTCCACCAGCACGCGAACGGTGCCGTCAGGGAGTTTCAGCAATTGCAGCACCTGCGCCACGACGCCGACATCATAGAGATCATCGCGCGCCGGATCGTCGCAACCCGGATCGAGCTGGGCCAGCAGGAAGATATCCTTGTCGCCTTCCATCGCAGCTTCGAGAGCGGCCACGGACTTGTCCCGCCCGACGAAGAGCGGAACGACCATGCCCGGGAACACCACGATGTCGCGCAGGGGCAGAAGGGGGAATTCAGTCATGAAAAATCAAACCCGTAAATTCGTGCGGCAATCATTCGGCCGCTTCTGTCTTGCCCCGAATATGGGGACGCTTCCCGAAGGCTGCAATGCGGGAACGGGGGAAGCTGTGGATGCCGCCCAGACGCACCGCCACGGGACACTTATCTGGCAATTCTGACAGAGACCCGGCCAATCGGGAACCTTCCGGCCTTTGCGCAACAGAAGAAAGGGCAGGACACGCTGCCGCGCCCTGCCCTTTCGTCATTCCGTTCCGGCAGCGCCGATCAGAGCGGGGGCCCCGGAGGAGCGGGGAAGCGCGAACGCGGTTCCTTGCCCCAGACCGGCATGATCCGTTCGGGCGCTTCGGGATCTTCCAGATAGCGTTCGATCTGCCGCGCGGATTCGCGATAGAATGCGGAAGTGAGCGGATCGGAGGATGTTCGTGAGTTCAGATCCTCTGCCAGCCGACCCAACTGATCGAGCACGTAATAGCGCGCATCCGCAGCCGTATCCTCGTCCGCGCCGAGCTTCATCATGGATAGCATGGCGACGTTCTGGACCACGCGCAGCAGGGCACGATCCTGCGCCGAACCGGATGGATTCACCTTCCAGCTATTGGCCAGCACCGCATCGACCATTTCCGGGAAGGTCAGCGTATCGGGCTGACGCACGGCCAGCGCGATCATGCGAGAGGCGCGATCGCCATCAAAAAGCGGTTCGAGAACCTGCGCGGCAAGAATACGCGCAGCGCGCAACTGATCGAAGACGGCATCATCGGACATGTCTTCATTATTCTCGCCCGGGCTTGGCGCAAGCTGGGCCAGCAGCGATTCCGGCATGGCCAGATGTCCCGGCTCCAGCACATCCAGCAACAGGCCAAGGATTTCGCGCTGTTCTTCCGCCGGGATGAATTCGGTGGGCGGCAGGCCGGTTTCCTTGCCCTTCACGACGATGTTCTGGAACTGGCCGCCGATATAACGCAGCCCGTATTCTATCGCATACTGCTCGTGCAGATAGATCATCCACAGGCGCAGATCGCGCATGGCGCCATAGGGCTCGCCCTTCTTGAGCATGCCGGGGCCATAGCTTGCCAGGGCCACGTCGCGGACTGCGCCCATATTGCGCAATTCCTCCGCCGGATTCAGCCCGTCGACATACCAGGCATAACGCGGATCGCTGCCCAGCGTGAACATCACGCCCTGGCTGCGCATTTCGGCGATGACCGCGTCCAGTCCGGCCTCTTCCTGCCCTTCAGCAAAGGGCGTGTAAGCATAGCGGACCATGAAACTGTCGTAGTCGCCGATAGAAGTCATGAAGGCTTCGCTGAGATCCAGCTTGCCATCCTTCACCCGCACGCGCGGCACGGGATATTCCATGACGCTGGAACGGTCATTCATATTGGCGTTCCAATTGTGGCCGAAGCCCAGCGTATGGCCCAGTTCGTGCGCGCTCAGCACGGCCTGGCGCAACAGGGACATATCCCTTTGTCCCTTGGGCATGGAATCGAAGGCTTCCTGGCTCAACAGCAGGCTGGGATCGACCACGGTGATCCCGCCACCATCTTCCGGCAACGCCCCGCTATAGGCATCGTAATAATTGGCGACGGTCCGGACGCGATAGGCGTCCATATGGGTCTTGGAACCCAGTACTTCGCCCGTGCGCGGATCGATGAAGGCCCCGCTGGAGGAAAAGCCGCGCTGGTCGCGCTGGATCCACAGCACATAGGCATAGCGGATATCCATCGGATCCATATCGGCCGGCGCATCGCGCGCTTCGATCGCATTGATGAAGCCGGCCTTTGCAAAGGCCTTGTTCCACCACAACAGCCCTTCCTTCATCGCCTTGCGCAGCGGATCGGGCATGGCCGGATCGAAATAATAGACAATCGGTTCCACCGGCTCGCTCATCGCGGCGGTGGGATCCTTCTTTTCCAGACGCCAGCGCCGGACCCATTCCGTCACCGGGGATTCGTCGATCGGCCGGGAGAAATCCTTGAACTCCACCCCGCCCACGCCGATCCGCGGATCCGCTGCGCGCGGTTGATATCCGGTCGGTGCCTTCAGAAAGGAATGGTGCACCCGGATGGTGAAAATATCCGGCGCCGGCATGACTTCCGACACTGCCACGCCCGGAGCAGCGGAGGTGAAGCTGGCCACCGTCTCGATCTCGGTATTTTCGGGGAAGGCCTTCATGCGCTTCGGGTAGAATGCGCTTTTTGCCGGATCGAATTTGAAATCGCCCTGGCCGCTTCGCTTCAACCGGCGCGTGACATATCCGGCATCACGCATGAAAAGCGGCGTTCCGTCAACCACGACCCTGCCGCCGGAATCGGAAACGACCGGCAGCACGGCGAGCACGGATGTGGGGAAGGAATCCTTCACATTCTGCTTCAGCGCCTCGCTGCCATCCAGCGCGCGATAATCGGTATTGATCTGGTTCACGATCACCTGATCGCCAGACCGTTCGAAATGGATTACCGCGGTATAGATGACCCCGCGGTCAAATCCGGCCTGGACCGAACCCGGATTGGTCGCCGCGGAAACATAATAGAGGATATCCTCATCAAAGGCGGGAACCTCGATCAGGACCTTGCCATCGGCCGCATCCCAATAGAACGGGACATAGCCTTCAGTCTTTTCGAGCTGTGAAATCGGCGTCGCCGCGGCGGGAGCCGGCGTGCCGAAGGCCAGGGTTAGCGAAGCGGAACCCGCCAGCAAAACCGATCGGAGGAGTGGCAGCCCGGCCTTGGGCCGAGCGCCCGGTTTCGCTTGTCGTCTCATTCGCATTGCCCCGTCCTGTGTCATCTGGAACCACCCGGCGCAGCGATCCACGAAGACCTGCGGCCGGGGTCCGCCCTTTCGGGCCGACAGGGCATTATAGGGTTTTGGCGGCGGGGCTTTCCGTCAAAGATTGCGCCGCGTCAGCCGCGCAGTGATGACAAATGATACAGACGGCGCGCTTCACACAAGAATAATGCCACGCGCTGATCCGGGCCGGCCGATGCGGAAGGGGCCCGCGCCCATTCCGCACACAGCCGGAAACTTCAGCCGAAGCCGGGGAAATTGAAACCGGGCGGCAGGCCCATCCCGGACTGGACCTTCTGCATCTCCTCGTTCGCGGCATTGTCCGCCTTCTGCCGCGCATCGTTGAAAGCAGCGGCGACGAGGTCTTCCAGCATACCCTTTTCTTCAGGCGCGATCAGGCTGTCATCAATGGAAACGCCAAGGATGCGGCCCTTGGCGCTGCAGCGGATCTTCACCAGCCCGCCGCCGGAAACGCCTTCCACCTCGATCGAATCGAGCTTGGCCTGCGCCTCGTTCATCTGCTTCTGGATCGTCTCTGCAGCCTGCTGCGCAGCCTGCATCATTTCTTCCATGGACTTCATGCTCTTCTACTCCAATTGCGGTCCCCACGCGGCGCTTCGTCCTCTTCGACGAATTCAGCGCCCGGGAAAGCGGCCAGCGCCGCCTCCACCAGTGGGGATTTGCGAATACGGTCCGCCTCGGCCTGCCGGGCGGCATCTTCCTGCTCGCGCAGCGACGGCGCGCCTTCGCCTTCGCCACGTTCGACCTGCCAGCGCTGGCCCGTCACTTCGTATAAAGCGTCGCGAATGCCCGATACCGGGTCTTCGGCAAGGCCGGGCCTGAGGGAGAAGATCAGCCTTCCGGGTGCAAGCTCGATCACACGGATCCAGTCCCGCATGGTACTGGCAACGAGCAGGCGCCCGGCCTGATCCACACGATCGCACAATTCGCGCCAGTCCATGCGCGGGCCCTGTGCGACGGGCGCCGCCCCACCTTCGCCAGTGGCCGCAGGGGCAGAGGCCACGCCATTTGCGGCGATGTCCTGCAATTGTTTCGCCAGGCGGCCCGGATCCGGCATGTCGGCGGCATGAAGCACCCGCAGCAGCGCCATTTGCGCGGCAACCAGCGGATCGGGCGCGCTTCTGACCTCGTCATGCCCTTTCAGCAGCAATTGCCACAGGCGATGAACCTGCCCGGCGCTGAGCCTTCCGGCCCATTCCTCGACTGCTTGCCGCTCTTCCTCAGTCACCGATTCCGACGGGGAATTGCTGACCTGGGTGATGGCAATACGGTGAGTAAGTTCCATCATGCCGCGCAGAAGGGCCAGCGGTTCGACACCCAGCGAATATTGCCGGTCCACATCCGCCAGCATCGCCTGGGGATCGCCGTTCAGCAGCGCATCGAACAGCCGCCTCTGCGCGCTCTTGTCCGCCAGGCCAAGCATGTCGCGCACCCGATCCGCCGTGACCAGCGCCTTCTCATCGCTGCCGGTTTCCAGATCGGCATGGGCAATCGCCTGGTCGAGAATCGAAAGCCCGTCACGCACCGAACCTTCCGCCGCTGCGGCGACCATGGCCAATGCCTCGTCCTGGGCATCCACCCTTTCCTTGCGGCAGATACCGGCGAAATGCTCCTTCAGCATCGGCGTCGGGATCCGGCGGAGATCGAAACGCTGGGTCCGGCTGAGCACCGTGACCGGCAATTTATCCACTTCGGTGGTCGCGAAAAGGAACTTCACATGGGCCGGAGGTTCTTCCAGCGTTTTCAGCAAGGCATTGAAAGCATTGCGTGAAAGCATGTGAACTTCGTCGATAATATAAATCTTGTAGCGTGCCGAAACGGCGGAATAGCGCACCGCCTCGATGATTTCGCGCACATCGTCCACGCCGGTATGGCTGGCCGCGTCCATCTCGATCACATCGATATGGCGGCCTTCGGCAATGGCCCGGCACGGTTCGCACACGCCGCAAGGATCGATGGTGGGGCCGCCCTGCCCGTCGGGGCCGACGCAATTGAGCGCCTTGGCGATCAACCGCGCGGTGGAGGTCTTCCCCACCCCGCGAACGCCGGTCATCAGGAAGGCATGGGCCAGCCGGTCCCGCTGGATCGCGTGGGCCAGCGTGGTGACCATCGCATCCTGGCCAATCAGTTCGGAAAATGTCTGCGGCCGGTATTTGCGAGCCAGCACGCGATAAGGCTGCGCCGCATCCGTAGGGGGTGCATCCATCTGCGGCTGCTCCGAAACCGGTGCCGGCGTCGGTGCCGGTACCGGCGGCTGCGGGGCATCGCCGAACATGGCGGACTGGCCGGCCGCCTCCAGCTCTGCCGCACTCGGCTGTTCTTCCTCACCCTCGTCCCAGGGCGGGGTTTCGCCGGACATATCGCCTGAATCACTCATCGCCGGTGAAACTAGGCAAGGCTGCGCTGAATGTCATGGAGAGAAAAAGGAGCCGAGCGACCCGCTGCCATCTACCTTGGCTGCTTCCTTCCGGACCTGACCAGGTGAGCAGACGCGAACGTCCACCCGACTCCCGGCCGCGCATATGGCGGGACAGAACCGGAATTGCAACCATTGCGGCGCGTGGGCCGCCCACAAATTCTTCAACGGAAATTGTCGGCGTAAGCCTGGATCTTCAGCCGCTTCGGCGGGGTTTCATGAACCAGTGCGGAAATGCCGTATTTCCCGGCATAGGCCAGCGCCGCTTCCTTGGTCGGAAATTTCAGCTGCACCTGCTGCCTTGTATCGCCGCTACCGGCCCACCCCATCAGGGGATCGGCCTTCTTGGCTTCGGCGGGCACGAAATCGAGCACCCATTGATCGGTGAGCGCCTTGCCCGATTGCATGGCGTTTTTCGGTCGTTTGTAAATGCGTGCCTGCATGGTCGATGCTTTCGTTCGGATCGTGCGGAAAATCAAGAGTTCTGAAAGGCGTTTTTCGTTTTCAGGCTGGGCTTTTCCGCCCATGGCTCTTCCGGCCAGCGATGCTTGGGATAGCGTCCCTTCATCTCCTTGCGCACATCTGCCCAGCTTCCCCGCCAGAATCCCGGCAGGTCGCGCGTCGCCTGTATCGGCCGCCCGGCCGGGCTGGTCAGTTTCAG
Organism: Croceibacterium atlanticum; assembly: GCF_001008165.2. Lineage (NCBI taxonomy): Bacteria > Pseudomonadati > Pseudomonadota > Alphaproteobacteria > Sphingomonadales > Erythrobacteraceae > Croceibacterium > Croceibacterium atlanticum. Next base: position 904,626 of record NZ_CP011452.2, read on the forward strand.
CAGCAGAGGCGTTTCGCCGATCATCGGATGGCGTTCCAATCCGAAAAGGGCCTGCACCCGCACTTCCACGCTGGGCGCTTCGGGGCCGGAATAATCGATTGCGTGGTGCGTGCCGGCAGGGCTTGCGAATTCGCGCGGGGCGATGCGGTCAAGCTGTTGCCGGGCATCCCAGTCCATCAGGCCAAGGAGGGCATCCGCCACCCTGCCCCGCGGCAGGTCCAGATCGCGGCGCCCGCCCAGCAGCGGCACGAGCCATAGGTCGGCATTTTCGGCCAGCTTTTCCGGCGAGAATGCTTCGATCCCGGCGAATCTGGCCCGTGCGACCAGTTCTTTCGGCAGGATATCACCGGGATTTTCCAGAGCCTTTTCCACAAGCAGAGAGGTAATCGCGTCCTGATCCGGATCGGGGTCCGGCCCGCTGGCCAGAATTATTGCACCGAGCCGCCGCTCTTGCCTTGCCTCCACGCGCTGCCCGGTCCAGCGCAGCACCGATCGGCGTTCGATCCGGTCGGCCAGCCATTCCTCTATATGCCGCGTCTCCAGCGGCAGGGCGGCGGTGATGCGGGCACTTTGCGCGCGCCCCTGCGCATCGCCGATGGCCAGCCATTCAGCGGAAGCAAGCGGCGATGCGGGATCGAGCGAATAGCCGCGCCCGCCAGCCGAGATCCAGTTCTCTCCCGACGGGTCCCGGCGACGCGCAAGATTATCCGGCAGGGCCAGAGCAAGGAGGATGCCGAGGGGTGCGGTTTGCGCACGTCCATCGACGGGCTCAGGACGAGCGGATTTTTGCCCTTTGGCACTTTCCCGCTCGCCCTGAGCCTGTTGCAGGGCCCGCGCCTTGCCCGCCCAACCTTGCGCCAGCTTGCGCGATGCCTCCGCCCGTCTGGAACGATCACCTTCCCAGCGCTGCAACCGTTGAGCCAGATCCTCTCCGCGTCCGCCCAGCCCCCTTTCCTGCAACAGCAGGGCCAGCTTTGCCGCCTGATCCGCCGCGCCGTGTTCAGCACCGAACAGCAACATGGCCGCCTGCCACGGCGCCATTGGCAGGGAGGCGATCCGGCGACCAATGCCAGTGATGCGCCCTTCCTCATCCAGCGCCCCAAGCTTTTCCAGCCTTTCACGCGCGGCGGAGATGGCCGCTTGCGGTGGCGAATCGAGCCAGGGCAGGCTCGCCGGATCCGCCACACCCCATTGGGCGAGCGACAGGACAAGCGGCGCAAGATCGCTGGTGAGCATTTCCGGCGGATCGAACCGTTCCCGTCCGGAATGGGCCGCTTCTTCCCACAGGCGATAGGCAACGCCCGGCCCCTGCCGTGCCGCACGCCCCGCACGCTGCGCTGCTGACGCCTGGCTGGACCGCCTTGTGACAAGATGGGTGACGCCTGCCGCCAGATCGAATTCCGCCCGCCGCGAAAGGCCAGAATCGACAACTATCGACACACCCTCAAGCGTGATTGAGGTTTCTGCGATAGCGGTCGCCAGGACGATTCGGCGCCTGCCATCGGGATCGCGCCGGATTGCCGCCCGCTGGGCCTGCGGTTCCACCTGCCCATGCAGCGGCAGGATCGGCACGCCGGGCAATTTTTCGGACAGTCTTTCCTGCAAACGGGTGATTTCACCCACGCCGGGAAGGAAGGCGAGCAGATCCCCTTCTTCCTGTCGCCATGCGGTGAGCACGGCACTGGCCATTGCATCTTCAATCCGCAGTTCCGGGCGGCTGCCAAGCCATTCAAGCCGCAAGGGCCAGGCCTTGCCTCCGCTTTCCAGGACCGGCGCATCATCGCCCAGCAGCCCGGCGAACCGTGCCCCGTCGATCGTTGCCGACATCACCAATATGCGCAGATCATCACGAAGCACGCCCTGCGATTCGAGCGCGAGAGCAAGGCCGAGATCGGAATCGAGATGCCGTTCATGCGCTTCGTCGAACAGCACGGCGGATACGCCGTCCAGTTCCTGGTCCTGCAGGATCCGATTGACGAAGATCGCCTCTGTCACGACCAGGATTCGCGTGGCGGCGGATTGGCGGCTGTCGAGCCGGGTCAGATAGCCGACCCGATGGCCCACCTTCTCCCCCAGCAATTCGGCAATCCGTTCAGCAGCGGCGCGGGCCGCCACACGGCGCGGGCTGAGCAGTATGATCTGGCCGCTGCACCAGCCCTGATCCAGAAGGGCAGGCGCGACCGCGGTGGTCTTGCCCGCACCCGGCGGCGCGATCAGCACGGCGGAATTACGCGTTTCCAGCGCATTCAGCAGGTCCGGCAGGATCATCTTGACGGGGAGATCGTTCACACGCCTCCCCTAAGCGCAATGCGCGCCTTTCGCTACGCCCCGTGATCCATGAAGAAATCGGACAGGCCATCGAGCAGCACGATCCACCAATCCGCCACATCGGCGAAATTGTCCTGCGTCAGCCCGCCGACAGCCGTGACATCATAACTGAAATTGAGCAGATCGTTCTCGCCCAGCGAAAGCTGTCCGAAACGCTTGGTCCTGTTCCATTCATTGGCGAGTTCCAGCGTGTTGAGACCGTCGTCATTGTTGAAGGCGATCTCGAACTGCAGCGCTTTGCAATCTGCATTGTCCACACAGTCATAGAAGAACAGGTTGAACGTCCAATTGCCGTGCTGGCCCACGATTTTGGGATCGCCCTGATCGTCCGTGCCAAGTTCCGGTTCCAGACCGGCCCTTTCCAACGCATCGACAACGGTTTGCGGTTCGCTGGCGCAGACCAGCCCCGCCGGGCACTCGGCACCGTCCTGGGCCATGGCGGGCGTGGCGGCAAAAGCCAGGGCCATGGCCGCAGCAATGGGCAAACGCTTCACAAGCATTCCTGCCTTGAATCGATAACCGCGCGAGGAATCAATAACCACGCGAGACGGCGAACTGGGCGGCTTCCACCATGGCCTGGCGCGCTTTCCCGTCAGGGAAGATCGACAGTGCATCGCATGCACGCTGGGCGAAATGGCGGGCGCGTTCGCGCGTGGCGGCAACGGCATCGTGGCGGCGGATCAGTTCCACCGCATGGGCCAGATCCTCATCCTCGGTGCGGAAACCGGCAATCGCTTCCTGCCAGAAACGCCGTTCCTCGTCCGAACCGCGGGCATAGGCCAGGATGACGGGCAGCGTCATCTTGCCTTCGCGGAAATCATCGCCGCGGTCCTTGCCCATTTCTTCCGTGCCGGTGTCGTAATCGATCGCATCATCGACAAGCTGGAAGGCAATGCCCAGATTGCGGCCGTAATCGTCCAGCGCCTGTTCTTCCGCATCCGTCCGTTCAGCCACCACGGCCGCAATGCGGCTGGCGGCGGCAAACAGGGCAGCGGTCTTGGCGCCGATAATATGGAGATAGCGTTCTTCGCTGGTTTCGATCTTGCGCTGGGCGGTCAGCTGATCAACCTCGCCCTGGGCGATGATCGCACTGGCGCCGGAAAGAATCTTCAGAACCTTCAGGCTGCCATCTTCCACCATCAGTTCGAAAGAACGGGAGAAGAGGAAATCGCCGACCAGCACCGTCGCCGGATTGCCGAAGACGATATTGGCCGCTTCCTTGCCGCGCCGCATTTCAGACCCGTCCACCACATCATCATGCAGCAGAGTGGCGGTGTGGATGAATTCGACAGCGGCGGCCAATTTGTGGTGGCGCGTGCCCTGATAACCCACCAGTTCCGCACCGGCGAGGGTCAGCATGGGGCGCATACGCTTGCCGCCGCCCGCAATCAGATGTCCAGCCAGTGTGGGAATCAGCGGGATTTCGCTCTGCATCCTGTCCAGGATGATCGAATTCACCGAATTCATCGCCGTGGCGGTCAATGAAAGAATTGGGGCAAGCGTGGGCGTCGTGCGCCGAAACTGGATGACCTCTCCGCTCATGCTGGCGCAGATGGCCGGTCATCGCGCGCTTGGCAAGCGCGGAATCCCTGCTAGCGTCGCGTGACCATGGCCAGTCTGCCTCAACAACCTCAGCCGAGCATGTCTCAAGAAACAAAACCCGAAGCCGGGAGCGACCCCGTGCTCGCATCCTATCGCCGCAGCATCGACAATATCGACGCCGCCCTGATCCACATATTGGCCGAAAGATTCCGAATCACCCAGGCCGTGGGTGAACACAAGGCCCGGCTGGACCTGCCCCCGGCCGATCCCGGCCGCGAAAGCCGTCAGATCCAGCGTTTGCGGAAACTGGCGGAAGAGGCGGACCTCGATCCGGAATTCAGCGAGAAATTCATCCGTTTCGTTATCGACGAAGTGATCCGGCATCACCGGCAGGCAGCCGGGAAATAAGCGTCACCGGCCGATCTGGCTTTCATCATATCCGCCTTCCATCAGGGCGGCGGATATGACGGACTGGCTGATCGGCACGTCGAACTCGCATCCATAAACATAGAGTTCCTCGACGCGGACCACCGTCGCGCGCGTCAACCCGTGCACGGGCAGGCGCAACCTGATCTGCTCGCCTTCGACCAGTTCGCGTTCCACCCGCAGCAACATGCCGCTTTGCGACAGATTGTAGATCAGCGCCCTGTTGGCCTTTTCCGGAGCCCACAAGCCCAGCCTTACCGAGAAACGATCAAAGCCGCGTTCTTCCGCATTGCGCAGATCGCTCTCTATCTCTCCGAGCAAGACGGTCATCATCTCTCCTGCTGATGGTGGACAATGTCACAACCATTCATTGCCAGGAAGTTAAGGTGAAGCTGGCCCGTCGCGGCGTTAATTGGCGGGTGTGCGCGGCAGCTTGATACTCACCAGAACGCCGCCGAGATCCTCGCTTTCCGACAATTCGACACTGCCGCCATAAATTTCCACGACATCGCGAACAATGGCGAGACCCAGCCCGGTGCCGGGCTTGCCGGTATCCAGCCGCGCCCCGCGCGCGAAAAGGCGGGCCCGCTCCGCCTCCGGAATTCCTTTGCCGTCATCCTCCACCCAGATAACGCATTGAGCGGATGCAGGATCGGCATCGACCGTGATGAAGACGCTGCCACCACCATATTTGGCCGCATTCTCGATCAGATTACCGAGAATCTCCTCCAGATCCTGCCGCTCGATCGCCACCTGGGCGGAAGCGTTTCCGGCAATGTCGAAACGCACATCGGGATAGAGCCGGGCAACTGCCCGCTCCACCGCTTCGGCCACTTCCAGCACATTGGCGCGGGCATGGCCGCCGGCGCGGCGCCCGACCGCACGGGCGCGGGCCAGATGGTGATCGACCTGCCGGCGCATGGTGGCGGCTTCCCGCAGAACGGTATCGTCCAGATCAGGCGCATGGGCAGTGGCGGCATTGGTCAGCACGGTAAGCGGCGTTTTCAACGCATGGGCAAGATTGCCCGCATGGGTCCGCGCCTCTTCCGCCTGCCTGTCCGCATGGGCCAGCAGGGCGTTGAGCTCTTCCACCATGGGCTGCACTTCCTGCGGCAGCGGATCGGTTACCCGGTTGGTGCCCGCGCTGCGGATTCGCGCAATCGCCCGGCGGACACGGCGCAGCGGGCTAAGCCCGTACCAGGTCTGCAGCATCGCCATCAGGAACAGGCCAATCCCCAGGACAGCGAAACTCCAGACGAGAATTGAGCGGAATTCGGTGATTTGCTCGTCCAGCTCCTCGCGGCTGCCGGCAACCACGAACTGCCAGTTCGTATCGCTGCCGGGTAACTGGACGGAGCGTTCCACCACGCGCAGGGGTTCCCCGCTGAACTGGTTGGAATCGTAGAAGGTCGGGTCAGGTTCGAACCCGGTGGTGCGGACCTGCAATGTGCGGTCCCACAAGGAACGCGAAGGCCAATCCTCCTGCCCTTCCCCGCTGATCTGCCAGTAAAGGCCGCTATTGGGCTGGAGAAAGCGCTGATCGCCAAGCGGCCGGTTGAAATAGACTTCGCCCTGCGGCCCGATCTCCGCCGAACCGATCATGGCGGTCAGCATGTAATCAAGCTGTTCGTCGAATTGCTGGGTCACCAGCCCGGTCAGTGTCCGGTCCAGCGCCACGCCGCCGAGCAGGAGCAGCATGGTGATCCACCCCGCCGCGATCAGCAACATGCGCCGCGACAGGCTGCCCGTATGGGGCGGCGCAGCGCCCGCGGCGATCGCGTCTTCCTGCGAAGGCGTGCCCGGTCCGGGCTGCGCCTCTACGCCAGGAGCGGGATCACTCGCGGGACGGTGCGTCGGGGTCGTCGAGGCTATAACCGAGGCCACGGATGGTGGTTATCACATTGGCACCCAGCTTCTTGCGAATGCGGGTGACGAAGACCTCGATCGTGTTCGAATCGCGGTCGAAATCCTGATCGTAGATATGTTCGATCAGTTCGGTGCGGCTGACCACCTTCCCCTTGTGGTGCATCAGATAGCTGAGCAGCTTGTATTCCTGCGCCGTGAGCTTCACCGGCTCCCCCTGCAGGGTAACGCGTCCGGACCGCGTATCGAGCCGGACATCGCCGGCTGTCAGTTCACTGCTGGCATTGCCGGATGCGCGGCGGATCAGCGCGCGCAGGCGGGCAATAAGTTCTTCGGTCTGGAACGGCTTGGCGAGATAATCATCCGCCCCCGCGTCCAGCCCGGCCACCTTGTCGGACCAGCTATCCCGTGCGGTCAGCACCAGAACCGGGAAGTTCCGCCCTTCCTTGCGCCACATGCCCAGCACAGTCAGCCCGTCAATTTCCGGGAGGCCGAGATCGAGGATGACGGCGTCGTAATCCTCTGTGCTGCCAAGGAAATGGCCGTCTTCGCCATCGGTGGACAAATCCACCGCATACCCATTTTGTTCAAGCGTCGTCTTGAGTTGCTGGCCGAGCGTAGGCTCGTCCTCGACGATCAGGATGCGCATCTGAGATCCCCTGCTGTGACGCGGCCCGAGCATGTGGGCCTTTGCCCGAAACGCGTCAACCTGATCCCCGTTTCCGCCAACATTCGGCGAACCGGGCTTATTTTGAAACGCGCAGCACCCGGGCCGTGCGGGCATCCACATCCACCCAGGTCACGCGACCGTCACGAATGAATTTCAGGCGATATACACTGGCCACGCCGTCATATTCGAAACCGAGATAATCGCCCTTCATCCTGGGCACGATCCGGCGTTCGATCTCGCTGGAGGACATGGTCCTGCCGGCCTTCATTTCCTCGCGCGCGCTTTTCTGGTCCCCGCGCGACTGGGCAGCCGCCGGAGCGGCAAGACCACCCGCCAGCAAAGCGGCGGCGGCGATAGAGGCAATCAGCTTGGTCATGTCCCTTGTTTGCCTAGAAGAGCCGCATTGAACAAGATGTGAATGCTGCCGCCGCTTGCCGTTCAGCCATTATTGGTCATTTCGTATTTCACCGTAACGGTGACACCGGACTGGACCATGCCGGGTTCGACCGGGGTCGATTCGGCCGCAACCGGCGCAGCGGCCTTGCGAAACTGCGGCCCCGGCTGTTGGTAGGAAACGGATTCATTGATCTCCAGCAGGCGGACACCGGAATAGCCGGCCATGCGGGCATAATCCTTCGCCTGTGCCAATGCGGTTGCCATGGCCTGTTCGCGCGCCTGTGCGCGGGCGGCACTGTCATCCTCGATCGACCAGTCCGGCCCGCCCAGATCGGTGGCGCCGGCCGCCACCAGCGCGTCCAGCACTTCGCCGGTCTTCTGGATATCGCGCAATTTCACGCTGACGCGGTTGCTTGCTTCATATCCGCGGAAAACCTGTTCACGGCTCTGTTGGTCATAATCATACCGGGCCCCGAGATTGATGCCGCTGGTCTGAATATCGCGATCCGCAATGCCCAGTTCCTTGATACGCGCGATCACCTTGCTCATCGCCTGCGCGTTCTGCTGCATTGCGGCCACGGCGGTCTGTGCCCGGGTGGAAACCCCGGCGCTGACATTTGCGATATCCGGCTCCGCCTCGATATTTTCATTCACCGTCATTTCCACGACCGGGCCATTGGCCTGGATCTGGATTTCGGCGGCGGCGGCAGGCGCGGCAACCATGGCGGCGGCGGCAAGTGGCAATGCAGTGCGGATCATTATGTTTTTCTCCAAGACTACCTGTGGCGCCGGTGCTGCGCCCGATCCGCTTACGCACTGCTGAACCAACCGGTTCCTTGTCTGAAAGGATTCCTGCGCCTAACTGCGCCGCCATGGCGGAAGCACCAATCCTATCCTGGGAAGGCCTGGGCCTGCAGCAAGGCGGCCGATGGCTGTTTCGCAATCTGGACCTTCACATCGCCCCGCGCGACCGGCTGGCCCTGATCGGCCGCAATGGCGCGGGCAAGACCACCCTGTTCAAGCTCGTGGCGAACGAGATCGAGGCGGATGAAGGCACGCGTTCGGTCCAGCCTGGGACACGCATCGTCACGCTGGAGCAGGAACCGGATTTCAGCGGCTGCGAAACGCTGATGGATTATGCGCTGTCGGGCGATGATGCGCCCCAGCGGCACGAGGTGGAGGCAATTGCCGGCCAGCTCGGAATCGACATGGAACGGCCCGCCGCCACTGCCAGCGGCGGTGAAAAACGCCGCGCCGCCCTGTCGCGCGCGCTGGCGATGGATCCCGACCTGCTGTTGATGGACGAGCCGACCAACCATCTGGATCTGGCAGCGATCGACTGGCTGGAAAGCTGGCTCGGCCGATACAAGGGCGCCTTCATGGTCATCAGCCATGACCGGACCTTCCTGAAACGCCTGACCCGCGCGACATTGTGGCTCGATCGCGGCTCCATGCGGCGCAAGGAAGTGGGCTTTGGCGGCTATGAGGCATGGGAAGAACAAGTCTATGCCGAGGAAGCGCGCGCGGCCGACAAGCTGGACGCCAAGCTGAAGATCGAAGCGCATTGGCTGGAACGTGGCGTGACCGCGCGGCGCAAGCGCAATCAGGGCCGGCTGGAAAAACTCCACCAGATGCGCGCCCAGCGCGCGGCGATGATCAGCCCGGCAGGCACAGCCAGGATGAAACTGGCGACAGACGATGTAAAAACCAAGTCCGTGATCGTCGCCGAAGGTGTTACCAAGCGTTACGGCGACCGCACCGTGATCCGCGATTTCTCACTGCGGATCCAGCGCGGTGACCGGATCGGCATTGTCGGGTCCAACGGCGCGGGCAAGACCACGCTGCTGAAGATGCTCACCGGCGAAATCGAACCCGACGAGGGCACGGTCACGCTGGCAAAGACGCTAAGCGGCGTAATGATCGATCAGCAGCGCAGCCTGCTGCAGCCTGAAAAACGCGTACGCGACATATTGGCCGAAGGCGGCGACTGGGTGGATGTGCGCGGCAACCGCAAACATGTGCAGGCCTATCTGAAGGACTTCCTGTTCGATCCGTCATTGGTGGATGCACGGGTCGGCACATTGTCCGGTGGGGAGCGCTCACGCCTGTTGCTGGCACGTGAATTCGCGCGCAAATCCAATTTGCTGGTGCTGGACGAACCAACCAACGATCTGGATCTGGAAACGCTGGACCTGCTGCAGGAAGTAATCGCCGATTACGACGGCACCGTGCTGATCGTCAGCCATGACCGTGACTTTCTTGACCGGACGGTGACGGTAACGCTGGGCCTTGATGGCAGTGGCAGCGTGGACGTGGTCGCCGGTGGTTATGAAGACTGGGAGGCCAAGCGCAGCCAGCGCAACGCCCAGTCCACGAAGAAGGCCGAAAGCAAGGCGGAAAGCACATCCCCGCCCCCTCCCCCGCCGCCGAAAAGCAACAAGCTGAGCTTCAAGGACCAGCGTGATTACGATTTGCTGCCTGGCCGGATCGAGGAACTGGAAGCTGCCATTGCCCGGGGCGAACAGATATTGTCCGACCCCGACCTCTATACCAGCGACCCGCAGCGCTTCGCCAATATCAGCAAGGGCGTGGAAAACGCCCGCGCCGAAAAGGAAGCGGCCGAGGAACGCTGGCTGGAACTGGCAGAGCTGGTCGACGGGTAAGGGCGTCCTTATCTGAGCCCCCGCGCAGGCGGGGCGCCGCTTCCTTTGTGAGTCCCCGCGCAGGCGGGGACCTCAAGCCGCAAGTCTCTCACTCAAGAGAGCTTGGCACCTAACCGAAGGAGGTCCCCGCCTGCGCGGGGACTCACAAGTCCATCTTGCCTCACCCGATCCGGTAGAAATCCGCCACCCGGTCCAGCGCCAGTTTCAACACCAGCTTGCCGCTGCGCGCAGGCCATTGCAGGGCCTTTTCGGCAACAGGAACCGTCTCTCCGGCGCAGACCACGCGCCAGAGAATATCCTCCAGCCCCTTGCCCGCCGCATCTATCGCCCCGCCAAAGCGTTCGCGCGCGGCAATCTGCCGCTCTGTAGGAGACAGGCCCCGGTCCGGCCCGCCCTTGATCCTTACCGGATCCCAACGCATCGTAACGCCTGGCGCCAGTTGCGCGCGTTCGTAATCCGCACGTAATCTCTCCCCTGCATCATACAGGCGATCTTCCAGATGCCCATGTGCGTGCAACCAGGTCAGCGGACTTTCGGCGACATTCACGGTCACGCTGCGCCGCCGCCGCGTCACGCCGCCACTGCGGCGCGGCCCTTCTTCTGTCAGTTCCCGTTCAACCAATTTGCGGTGGGCCATGCGAATCTCCCTTTTCAGTCGCGCCGGCCCCTTGCCAAAATGGAATGTTTGTAGGAAATCAGAAAAACCAGATTGGTTACAGGAGAGCAGCGGTGATCAATCGTATTCGCGATATCCGCAAGCAGAAGAACATGACGCTGGCCGAAGTGGCGGCCGCCTGCGATCCGCCCACTACGGCGCAGACGATCGGGCGCCTGGAAACAGGTATGCGCAATCTCTCGCTCACCTGGATGAACCGTATCGGGGCCGCATTGGGCGTGGACCCGGAACTGTTGGTAAAGGGTGAAAATGAAGGCACGCCAAAACTGGTCGCCCGGCTGACCGAAAGCGGCGCCGAAGCGCTGGCAGCCCCGCGCGATGCCATTCTCCCTGCCGATCTCGGCGGTGAAGCCCCGTTGCTGTGCCTTTCCGTGGAAGTCCCGCAGGGCGAATATCGCGCCGGCGATCAGCTATGGCTGCGCCAGCTGCCGCCCGAAGATGCGCCGAAGATCATCAATCGCGATGTTCTGGTTCCCCGGTCCGGCGGCCGCTTCGCTTTCGGGCGATTGATCGACCGTCAGGGCAGCATGGTCGGCCTGTTACCCCCGGAGCCGGGCAACGGCAGATCGTGGTCGACAAGCCAGCGTGGCTGGCCGTGGCGGAGATGCTTGTCCGCAAGCTTTGAGCGCGCCATGAACCGCCTTCTCTCCATCGCCACGCTCTATCCCAACGGCCATCAGCCGCGCTTCGGCACTTTCGTCGCACGGCAGATGGAAGCGCTCGCCGCGCGCAAGGAATGGGACGTTACCGTAATCAATCCCATTGGCGTCCCCCCAGTGCCGATGGGCCGGTACAAGCCGCTGGCCGCAGCCGCCGTGACTGCGGTGGAACAGGACGTGATCGTTCATCGCCCGCGTTTTACACTGATCCCGGCGGTGGGCGGCCCGTTCAACCCCGGCATGATCGTGCGGGCAGTGCTTCCCCTTGCCCGGCGGCTGCATGCGCTCGCCCCGTTCGACCTGGTCGATGCCCAGTTCTTCTATCCAGATGGCCCGGCCGCCGCGCGAATCGCCTCAGAGCTTGGCCTGCCTCTCTCCATCAAGGCGCGGGGCGCGGATATCTCGCTCTGGGGGCACAAGGCCTATGCGCTTCGCAAGATGCGCCATGCGGCGCGGCAGGCGGCAGGTCTGCTGGCAGTAAGCAAAGCCTTGGCCGATGACATGGCCGAAATCGGCCTCCCGCGTGAGAAGATCACGGTGCACTATACCGGGCTCGACCGCAGCCTCTTCCGCCCCCTCGGCCGCAAACGCAGCTGCCGGCGTATGGCGGAGGAACTAGGCCTGCCAATGCCGGAAAGCGCCCCCCTTATCGCAACCGTCGGCGCGTTGATTCCGCGCAAGGGGCAGCAATATGTGATCCGCGCCTTGGCCCGTATGCCCTCGGTTCATTTGGCTCTGGTGGGTGGCGGACCGGACCGCGCGGCACTGGAAAAATTCGCCGCGGAAGCCGGGCTGACAGATAGGGTCCATTTTCTCGGCCTGCTGGATCACGCAAGCCTGCCCATCGTGCTTTCGGCAGCAGATGCGATGGTGCTGCCCTCTGCCAGCGAAGGGCTCGCTAATGCCTGGGTCGAAGCGCTGGCCTGCGGCACCCCACTGATCATTACGGATGCCGGCGGCGCGCGCGAACTGGTTACCAGCCCACAAGCAGGCCGTATCGTCCCGCGCGATCCCGATGCGATAGCACGCGCCCTGGAGGATCTGCTGTCAGACCCGCCTTCGCCGGAGGCGGTGGCGGAATGCGTTGCGCAATTCAGCTGGGAAGCGAATGCAGAGGCATTATCAGCCTATTACGATCGATTGCTGGCGGCCGGCTGACCGGCCGCCAGGCAAAATCAGGCTTCTCCGCGCGTCTTGCGTTCCTGCTTGTCCACCACGCTTTCAGTGGGCACGAAGCTGTCCGGGGTGACACCCAGCCAGGTAAGGATCGGCGCGGCCATATAGACCGAGCTGTATGTGCCGACGAAAAGACCCAGCGTAATACCGGCTGTCAGACCGAACAGGCTGGCCGGACCGAACAACAGCAGCGGGAGAAGGGCCACGAGCAGCGTCAGCGAGGTCATCACCGTACGCGCCAGGGTCTCGTTAACGGACAGGTCGAGCAATTCGACCATGCCCATCTTGCGGTATTTCTTCAGATTTTCACGAATGCGGTCATAAACCACGATCGTATCGTTAAGCGAATAGCCGATAATCGCCAGGATCGCGGCCACAATCTGCAGCCCGAATTCCAGCTGGAACAGCGCAAACATGCCCAGCGTCAGCGACACGTCGTGGAACAGGGAAAACAGCGCACCGACGCCGAACTGCCATTCAAACCGGATCCAGATATAGATCGAGATGGCCAGCATGGCGAAAAGCAACGCGTAGAGGGCCGTGGTGCGGAATTCGCCCGACACCTTGCCCGAAACCGTGCCCTTGAAATCGAGCCGGAAGTCCGGGAATTCTGCCTGAAGCGTGTTCACGACTTCGTCCGAAATCCGGTCCGCAGCCGCCTTGTCGCCCGAGACCTCGTCGGGCAGGCGCATACGGATCGAAACCTGGTTCTCATCGCCAAAGCGCTGGATCACCGGCTCGCCATAGCCCAGCCCGCCGACTTCTTCGCGAAGCCTGGCAATCGGCGCTTCCTGGCTTTCGGTGAAGGATGCCTGCAATTCCAGGCCGCCCGCAAAATCGACGCCGTAGTTGAGACCCTTGGTCATCACCAGGCCCCAGCTGGCGATAATCAGCAACACGCTGACCACATAGAAAGGCAGGCGCCACTTCAGGAAGTGGATATTCGTATTATCGGGGACGAGTTTGAGCAGTCGCATCATCTATCCCCCTACACGTTCAGGTCGGTCGGGCGCGCCTTGCGCAGCCACGCGGCGACCCACATGCGGGTCATGGTCACGGCGGTGAACACGCTGGTGAACAGGCCGATGATCAGAACGATGGCGAAACCGCGCACCGGACCGGAGCCGAACAGGAACAGCAGAACACCTGCAATGAAGTTGGTGATATTCGCGTCATAGATCGCGCGGCTGGCTTCCTTGTAGCCATTTTCCACGGCGGCGATTACCCGTCGCCCACGCTTTCGTTCTTCGCGAATTCGTTCGTTGATCAGCACGTTGGCGTCCACCGCCGCGCCGATTGTCAGCACGAAGCCGGCAATACCGGGCAAGGTCAGCGTCGTGTTCATGATCGACATGATGCCGAGAATCATCAGCACGTTAAGCACCAGCGCGAAGGTGGCATAAACGCCGAAGCGGCCATAGCTGGCGATCATCAGCAGGATGACCAGCAGCGAACCGACCGTCATCGCAATCAGGCCCTTGCGGATGGAATCGGCGCCCAGATCAGGGCCAACCGTGCGTTCTTCCACAACGGCCAGATCAACCGGCAAGGCGCCCGACCGCAATGCGATGGCGAGCTGGTTGGCCGTTTCCACGGTAAAACCGCCCGAAATCTGCGCCGTGCCGCCCAGGATCGGTTCGTTGATATTGGGTGCCGACAGCGCCTCGCCATCAAGGATGATGGCGAAGGGCTTGCCCACATTCTCACTCGTCATGCGGGCAAATCGCGCACCGCCCTGCGGATCGAAAGTGATCGAAACGACCGGCTCGTTGGTCTGCGCATCGAAGGTTTGCTGCGCATTGGTGAGCGAATCACCACGAATTCCGCCCAACCGGTTCACCACGATCGACGATCCGGCAAAACGGGATTGCGCCGCGTAAGGAACGATTTCCTTGCCCGGCGGAACAATTCCCTGCTGGATATCGGATTGCAGCACGCTCTGGTCGACCAGCTTGAATTCGAGCTTGGCGGTCTGGCCCAGCAGATCTTTCAGCTGCTGCGGATCCTGCAAGCCCGGCACCTGGACCACGATCCGTTCATCGCCCTGGCGCATGATGTTGGGTTCGCGCGTGCCCAGCGCGTCGATACGCTTGCGGACAACTTCGGTCGCGCTGTCCATCGCCTGTGTGACAGCCAGTTCCAGTCCAGCCTGTGTCTGGGTGATGACGAAACGGTTGCCGTCGACGACCTCGATCGTCCAGTCGCGCTGGCCGGTAAGGCCCGCGCCAGTGGTCAGCGGTTCGATCAGATCCCGCGCGGCATCGACCTGCGAGGGATCGTCAAGCAGGAAGGACAGCCGGCCATCCGAGGTCGAAATATCCCCGATCCGCACGCGCGGTTCGGCATCGCGCAGCACGGTGCGCACGGATTCTTCCATCGTTTCCAGCCGCTGGTTCGCCACCTGCGACGGGTCAGCTTCCAGCAGGATATGGCTACCGCCGGCAAGATCGAGACCGAGATTGATTTCCGGATCGGGAAGCGATTCAGGCCATTTCCCGCCCGCCAGCGTGACGGCCGAAGGCAACATCGCGGCAATCGCGACCAGAATGATCAACCACAGGAAGACACGTTTCCAAGGGGGAAAATCGAGCATTGTCGGCGCTATCCGTTAGCTGGCGATCTCAGTCATTCGCCGCTTTGCCACCGGGCGGAACGATATCGCCCAGAGTCGACTTCACGACCTTCACCTTCACGCCCTGGGCGATTTCCAGATCGACATAATCATCGTCCACCCGGACCACCTTGCCGATGACACCGCCGGCCGTAACGACCTGGTCATTCTTCTTCACGGAAGCGATCTTGGCCTGGTGCGCCTTCTGCCGCCGCATCTGCGGACGGATGATCAGGAACCAGAAAATCGCCACCATGCCGATAATGGGCAGAAACTGCATCCATCCCGGAGGAGCGGCACCGGCTGCGCCGGCGGCAAGAAAATCAAGCATTGTTAAGCCCTATCAGGCCGGAAAATTCCGGATATCGTTGCAGGTGCAGGGAGCGGCATTCAGCCTCCCCCGACCCGATGGCCGCCGCGCCTAGCAGCAAAGCCACAGACTGGCAATCAAGCCCGGCAAACGCCGCACTTGCCATGCGGGAATCAGGTATCTATAGGCCGCGCTCCACTGGATCGGGACGTAGCGCAGCCTGGTAGCGCATCACACTGGGGGTGTGGGGGTCGCTGGTTCGAATCCAGTCGTCCCGACCAGTGGCAATCCTCCAAAATTTACGGCTGCGGACGGCTCTGACCGACCGTTTTTCGCCTTTCCTACAGCGAACCGCGCCAACTAGCGGCGTCAATCACGATTCGCGCGGAGGAACATGGCATGGCCATTATCGAAACATTGATTGGCCCGATCACATCCATCATCGACAAGGTAATTCCCGACAAGGAAGCGCGGGAAAAGGCTCGCCTGGAACTGATGCGGCTGGAAGGCACGCAGGAAATGCAGGCAATCGAGGCGCGGCTTTCCGCAATCGTGGCGGAAGCCAATTCCAACGATCCATGGACCAGCCGCGCACGGCCCAGCTTTCTCTATGTCATGTATGCCATGTTGCTGTGGTCCCTGCCGATGGGCGTGCTGGCTGCATTCGATCCGGCCACGGCGGAAGGGATAGCGGTCGGGATGAATGCCTATCTCAACGGCTTGCCAGAGCCCCTCTACGCCCTCTTCGGCACGGGCTATCTGGGCTACACCGCGGCGCGGCAATGGGGCAAGGCCAGGGGCACGGACCGCTAAGCCTGTAACCGACGGAAATTTTGCCCTCACCCGGGCTTGCCGCTATGGCCCGCGCCAAAGAACGAGGAAATTTCCAATGACCGACACCGTCTATGTCCTTAACGGGCCGAATCTCAACCTGCTGGGCGTGCGCGAGCCGGAAATCTACGGTGCCGACACGCTCGACGATATTGCGGGCCGGCTCGAAGACCGGGCGAAGGAGCTCGGCCTGAATATCGAGATGCGGCAGTCGAATCATGAAGGCCATTTGTGTGACTGGCTGCACGAAGCACAGGCCGAAGGGGCCAAGGCCGTCCTGCTGAATGCCGGGGCGCTGACCCATACCAGCCTGGCCCTGTATGACGCGATCCGTTCGGTGAAGACACCGGTGATCGAGGTCCACCTTTCCAATCCGCATTCGCGCGAAGCCTATCGCCACAAGAGCTATGTCGCCATGGCAGCCTTGGGAACGATCGCCGGATTCGGTGCGTATGGCTATGAACTGGCGCTGGAAGCTGCGGCGAAGTTGTGAGTGCCGTGACCGCAAGTACTTGCCATGCAATCACTCAGCTCGCATAGGCCCAGCCCTGAGAAGCTACCCGAAGAGGAGTGAATGGCCGACAACAAGGGCGCCAATGGCATGAAAATCGATACGCGCCTCGTGCGCGAACTTGCCGATATGCTGGCCGATACCGGCCTGACCGAGATCGAAGTCGAAGACGGCGATCGCAAAATCCGTGTGGCGCGTGGCGTGAACGCCGTGCCGCAGGCGATGCATATGGCTCCGGCCATGCAGCCTGCCGCTGCTGAAGCCGCGCCAGCGGCCCTGGCAGCGCCCGTCGCGGATGAAGCTGCGATCCCGGCCAATGCGATCAAATCGCCCATGGTGGGGACTGTATATCTGTCGCCCGAACCTGGTGCGGCAGCCTTCATCAAGGTCGGCGATACGGTAAAGGCAGGCGATACGTTGCTGATCGTGGAAGCGATGAAGGTGATGAACCCGATCACCGCTTCTGAAAGCGGCACGGTGACGAAGATCCTGGTAGAGAACGCCCAGCCGGTCGAATATGACCAGCCGCTGGTCGTTATCGGCTGATCCGATGGCCATTACCCGTATCCTGATCGCCAATCGCGGCGAGATCGCGCTGCGCATCCACCGTGCGGCCCATGAAATGGGTATCGAAACGGTGGCTGTGCATTCCACCGCGGATGCAGAAGCGATGCATGTCCGGCTGGCCGATCATGCAGTCTGCATCGGCCCGCCGTCTGCCACGGAAAGCTATCTGAACACGGCGGCGATCATTTCCGCGGCGGAAATTTCCGGCGCCGATGCGATCCATCCCGGTTATGGCTTCCTGTCGGAAAACGCGCAATTCGCCGAAATCGTCGAAGCTCACGACATTGCCTGGATCGGGCCCAAGCCCGAACATATCCGCACCATGGGCGACAAGGTGGAAGCCAAGCGAACTGCAGGTGCGCTTGGCCTGCCGCTGGTGCCGGGATCGGACGGCGCCATCAGCGATCCGGCCATCGCAGCCAAAATTGCAGACAAAATCGGCTATCCCGTCATCATCAAGGCTGCGGCCGGCGGTGGCGGACGCGGCATGAAGGTGTGCGACAGCCCCGAAAAGCTCGAAACGCTGATGAAACAGGCCGGCAACGAAGCCAAGGCCGCCTTCGGCGACGACACCGTCTATATAGAGAAATATCTGGGCAATCCGCGCCATATCGAATTTCAGGTCTTTGGCGACGGCAATGGCAACGCGATCCATCTGGGCGAACGTGACTGTTCGCTCCAACGCCGCCACCAGAAAGTTCTGGAGGAAGCCCCCTCCCCCGTCATTTCTCCTGAAGAGCGGGAGAAGATGGGCGGTATCGTGGCCAAGGCGATGGCGGAAATGGGCTATCGCGGTGCGGGAACGATCGAATTCCTGTGGGAAAATGGCGAGTTCTATTTCATCGAAATGAACACGCGCCTGCAGGTCGAACATCCGGTGACCGAAGCGATCACCGGCATGGATCTGGTGCGTGAACAGATTCGCATTGCCGATGGCAAATCGCTGTCGGTGACGCAGGATGAACTGCGCTTCACCGGCCATGCGATCGAATGCCGCATCAATGCGGAAGATCCGTTCACCTTCACCCCCAGCCCGGGCAAGGTCACGAATTATCACGCAGCGGGCGGTATGCATGTGCGCGTCGATAGCGGGCTTTATGCCGGTTATACGATCCCGCCCTATTACGATTCGATGATCGCCAAGCTGATCGTCTACGGCCGCACACGCGAAGGTTGCATCATGCGCCTGCGCCGCGCGCTGCAGGAAATGGTCATCGACGGTGTGAAGACATCGATCCCCCTGCACGAGGCATTGCTGGAGCAGACCGACATTCTGAACGGCGATTACTCGATCAAATGGCTTGAGGAGTGGCTGGCCACGCGCGATGCCTGATGGCGGCGCATCCTGGCCATTACCTCGCATGAAGACAAAAAAGACACCGGGTCTCCGAACATCGGAGAACCCGGTGAAGGAAGCCTGACCCAGGGCAAAGGGTGAGGCTTGGGAAGAGCAGCCGGAGGGGGTCGGCTGCTAAATTCGGGCCTTGCGTGCGGGCGGATGGTTCGCCGCCGCAGTATTGGCGGCAATTTCCACCGCCGGATCACCGAACAGAATGGGATGGTGGCTAACATCCGGCTTCGCCGCCTTCTGCGCGACACCGTTTCCACCGGCGAGCAACATCGTTCCGATCGCTGCGGCATTCAGAATGCTGTCATATGCCATCTGGAAGCGCCTTCCTGTTCCCGTTCAGCACCTGTCAGCAGGAATAGACGAATCGCGCCATCCCGCCTTGACCTGCATCAAAGCCGGAAAATTATGGTGCTTTCAGAAATGAAAACCGCGCAGAGCGGGAAAATCAGGTCAGCGGGACGCCCGGCTCATTCTTTGAAGTACGGATCGTCAGCGATGTCTTGACGCTGGCGACGTTGGGCGCCGGGGTCAGCTTGCTGGTGAGGAATTCCTGGAAGCTCTGCAAATCCTTGCTGACCACTTTCAGGATAAAATCGATCTCGCCATTAAGCATGTGGCATTCGCGCACATCGGGCAGATCCTTGATATGGTCTTCAAAGGCACGAAGATCCTCTTCCGCCTGGCTGCGCAGGCTGACCATGGCGAAAACGGTAATCGCAAAGCCGAGCTTCGAGGGATCGAGATCGGCATGATAGCCGCGAATGACGCCGTCTTCTTCCAGCGCACGGACACGCCGCAGGCATGGTGGCGCCGTAAGACCCACGCGCCGCGCGAGATCCACATTCGTAACGCGGCCTTCAGCCTGCAATTCCGCCAGAAGCCGGCGATCAATATTGTCCAGCGTTGCCATCGCCTTTTCCGTACCCGTTTCGGACACCCCTGTGCCAACCCAGTGCGAAACATCAAGCTGCGAACAGGGGTCAGCCGGTAATATTATTATATATGGCCGCAATTGTCCCGCTTTGCAACGCACGAGTGACAGCCCGTTCCGCAAGCTTTCGGAACGGCTATTGGCACCGGGCCGGGAACCACCGATTTTCGCTTTTCCCGTCCGGAGATTCGCTTGCTGTTCGACGACCGTCTGGCCACTGTGCTGCGATCCCCATTACGGGGAGAGACGGGCGCGCGCACGCAATTCCGGCAATTGATCGACCTTCTGGGCAGCATGCCGGCAGATCTGGACAGCGAACTGGCCGGTGCCGCCTATGACCGGCTGGCCGAACTGGCGGTGGAGCTGGCCGCAGCCGACCAGTCTGCAATTCTGCGCGAACCCGGCCTGCGCCTGCGCAATCCGCGCCTGATCGGCTGGATCGCCGGGCGAGAGCCACAGGCCGCCGCCGCCGCCATGGCAACAGCCCGCCTGACCGAAGATGAATGGATCGATCTGATCCCGCGCCTGCCGGTCACCGCACGGGGTTTCCTACGCCATCGCCGCAATCTCCCCCCGCGGGCCGAACAGCTGCTGGAACGGCTGGGTGTGGGCGACCTTGTTCTTCCGCAGCCTGATATTTCCGTCGCGGCCGAGGAGATTGCAGCTGCGCCCGAACCGGTGCCCACCGCCGAAGCCTCGCCGAAAGCACCGAAGGGCAAGCAGGAAGAAGCCGAAATTGGCGCCCTGCTGCGCCGTATCGAACAGTTCCAGGCGCGCCGGCAGACGCGCGTTACCGGCCTGTCTCCGCAATTGCCGCTGGACGATGAGCATCAGTCGCATCGTCGCCACGAAAGCTTCGATTTTTCCTTCGATGCGCAGGGCGTGGTGGATTGGGCCGATCCGGCAATCGCGCCATTGGTAGTGGGCATGACGATTGCCGGTCCCGCGGATGACGGGCTGTGCCGGATGGACCGGGCGAGCCGCCGATCGATCAACCGCAGATTGCCCGTTCGCAGCGGCAATGTCCGTATCGAGGGATTGGCGGAAATCGCCGGCGAATGGCAAATCCAGGCCAGCCCTGCCTTTGCACGCGGCACAGGCAGCTATATCGGCTATCGCGGGCGGCTTTGCCGCGTTGAACCGCAGGCGGCCGCGCCCGCTGCCCCGCTTGACGATTCGGCTGATCGCATACGCCAATTGCTGCATGAATTGCGCACGCCGGTAAATGCGATCCAGGGCTTTGCCGAAATCATCCAGCAGCAGATGTTCGGCCACGCGCCGAACGAATATCGCGCGCTTGCTGCCGGCATCGCCGTAGATGCGGCACGGTTGCTGGCCGGTTTCGACGAGATTGACCGGCTTGCAAGGCTTGAAAGCGGCGCGATGGAAATGGCGGAGGGGGAAAGTGACCTGCGCCTTGCCGTGACCCAGACTCTCCGCCGGCTGGAGGGCGTTCTGCGCCCCCGAAACGCCCGGCTCGAACTCACCGTGACCGGCGAAGACTTCGCTTGCCGGTTTGACGAGCCCGAATTGCAGCAATTCACCTGGCGGCTGCTGGCGACCCTTTCCGGCGCACTGGCACCGGGCGAGATCGTGGCCCTGCGGCTAACCGGCGAGGATGGCGAGATCGCCCTGCAAGCCGAATTGCCCGCAGCTTTGGCTGATCGGGCGGACCTGTTCGCCGCCAGCCCTTCCCCCGCCGCCGGTTCGGTTTCCGCCGGCATGTTCGGCGCCGGGTTCACCTTGCGCCTTGCCCGGGCCGAAGCGCAGGCAGCCGGTGGCAGTCTGGAAAGGCGCGGCGATGCGCTGGTTCTGATGCTGCCCACCTTGACCGGGGAAGCGCCGGGCCATAGCGTCGATCCACAGGGGAAAGACGGCAAGGCCGCCGGATAATAAGCGTTGCGGGGGAACAGGGCGGTGCGATCGATCATCAAGCCGCCACCTGCGGGAACCGGGGCCAGCTTTGCCCCTGATTTCGGCCAGCGTTTCATCATCACGGTCGACACCGAAGAGGAATTCGACTGGTCGCAGCCGATCGACCGCACCAGCCACGGGCTGGACCATGTGGGCAAGATCGCCCGTTTTCAGGACTTCTGCGAAAGCCACGGCGTCGTGCCAGTCTATCTGGTCGACTGGCCGATTGCCACGTCGGACCTTGCAGCCGAAATCCTTCGCCAGCCAATCGCGGAGGGCAAGGCGGAAGTGGGCGTGCAATTGCATCCCTGGGTCAGCCCGCCCTTCGAAGAAGAAGTGTGCGAACGCAATTCCTATGCCGGAAACCTGCCGGAAGAGCTGGAGCGGGCGAAACTTCTGACCCTTCGTGACCAGATCGAAAAGGCATTCGGCAAGGCGCCGCTGATCTATCGCGCGGGCCGTTATGGCCTTGGCCCGAATACGGCGCCGATCCTGGCCGAAGCGGGTATTGCGATAGACAGCTCTGTACGCAGCAAGTTTGACTATTCCGCTCGTGGAGGGCCGGATTACCGCCCTCACCCGCTCACGCCCTATTGGGTAGATTCGGAACGCAGGTTGCTGGAACTGCCGCTGACCACGGTGTTCTGGGGTATGCTGCGGCGGCAGGGAGACTGGATCTATCCCCGCTTGTGGCGCACCCCCAGCCTGCGCGGCATCCTCGCCAGGCTCAGCCTGCTGGAACGAATCCCGCTGACGCCGGAAGGGGTGAGCGTTGAGGAAGCGATCCGCGGGATCGACATGGCGCTGGATGACGGCGTGCCGTTGCTCGTCTTCTCTTTCCACAGCCCCTCGCTCGACATCGGGCACACACCCTATGTGCGCGACGAGGCCGATCTGGAGGCACTATACGATTGGTGGGAACGCATTTTTGCCTATCTGGAAACCCGCCAGATCGCGCCGACAAGCGTGGCGGGCATCATCGATACAGTGCAACGCTGACAACCCTTGCTTGCCAGCGCAGGGCCACCAAGCTACTGGCCCTGCGCGCATGTAGTGCAAGGGGCCTGTAGCTCAGCGGTTAGAGCTGGCCGCTCATAACGGCTAGGTCGCGGGTTCGAATCCTGCCGGGCCCACCATTGCAGCGCACAGTCCAGGTCGGGGAGTAGCGCAGCCCGGTAGCGCGCCTGCTTTGGGAGCAGGATGTCGCAGGTTCGAATCCTGTCTCCCCGACCAACTTCCCAACATTTCTGTTTTCAGCAACTTAGACGACAATCGTCTTGCCCTGGCCTTGCCTGCCCTGATCAGCTGGGTGAAAGCGAGCCAAGGATGAAGGCCATTGCGAGGCCGAGTGCGGTCGCGATGCCAGCCAGCTTGCGGTCTTCGTTATATGCCTTTGGAAAGACTTCGGTGGCCAGGCTGGCGACAACCGCACCGGAAGCAAAACATCGGATCAGAGCAAGCCAATTGCTCGATACACCCGAAAGAAGCAGGTTGCCGGCGATAGCAGCCGAGGCAAGCAACGCCGCTGTCGCTGCCCAGAGCCACAGAACGGCAGCCTTGCTTCGTCCATCCTGGACCATTTCGCGCGCTCCCCCAGCTGCTTCCGGGAGGTTGGAAAGGAATATGGCCCCAGCGAGCGCCGCGACTTCAAGCGCTCCGGCACCGATCAGGGCCACGCCAAGCGCCAGGTTCTCCGGCACGCCATCGAGAGTGATGGCGGCAAGCAGTCCACCGCCTGATTCTTCGCCCAAAAAGCGGGCTATCAGCCAGTCTGCCCCGGTGAACACAGTCGCACCCACGGCCATACTGATCATTGCCGTCCAGACTGACAGGTCTTTCATGGCGGGTTCGATCAGTTCAGAAACGAGCGAAACGATGAGTGCGCCGCCCGCAATGGCTACGAGAAAACCTTCGAGCGACGCGGAAAGCTTGCCGAAGGTTCCCCACAGCGCCCCGATGAGCAGAGCTGCGGAAACCGCAAGCAGGACCACAACCATTGTCATGGCGACCGAACGAAGGGCCACCTGGCTGGTTCCGAACGTCTCTGCCCTGCCCCCGGATCGGCGCCATCCGGCTTGATGATCGCTTCTCTGGGACTTCCGCGTTTCCGCGTTGGGCCCCGGGCCGCCACAAGCCGCTATGGATAACCTTCGATTATAGCTGGGTTAGCGGTACGAATAGAGAGTTTGGCCCCAACAGGCATATCCTTTCGGTCGGTAGCCGATACGGGGGTATGAATGAGCAAGAGGTCCAACACCTGTCGCGCGATAATGCTGTGTCTGGCAGCTACGGCAGCAGTCCCGCCTGTAACTCACGCCAATGAGGCGGCACAATCGCGGGTGTTCGACCTCCTCATCCTCAATGGTAGCGTGGTCGACGGGACGGGCTCCGCACCATACACTGCGGATATCGCCATTGACGGGGACCGTATCGTGGCGATCTCCACCGACAAGATGCGCCCCGAGGACGGGCGCGAAGTGCTTGACGCAGGCGGGCTTTTCGTCGTGCCGGGCTTCATCGACAACCATGCTCATGTGCAGACGAGCATCCACGAACGCCCGCTCGCGGAAAACTTCATCAGGCAGGGGATCACCAGTATTGTCGCCAGCCTGCACAGCGGCGATCAGCCCTACCCCCTCAAGCCATATCTGGACTCGCTTGAAGTCGCCCCCAATGTGGGTTTCTTTGCGGGCCACACCTTCGCCCGCAAGCAAGTTCTCGGGCTCGACAACCGGGCGCCTACAGCAACCGAACTGGCAAAGATGCAGGACATCATCGCCGAAGGTATGAAAGGCGGTGCGCTGGGAGTCTCCACGGGTCTGGTCTATGTGCCCGCCAGCTATGCTGAAACGGCGGAAGTGACAGCTCTCGCCCGTGTCGCTTCGTGCTATGGCGGCATATATGTTTCGCATATGCGCGATGAGGGCGCAGGTGTGGTGCAGTCGGTGAAGGAGGTAATCCGCGTCGCCCAGGATGCCCGGATCCCTGCCCAGATCAACCATCACAAGATCATGGGTGCGGGACAGTGGGGAGAAAGCACCACAACGCTGGCGCTGATCGACGAGGCTCGTGCGCGCGGTCTCGACATAAAGCACGATCTCTATCCCTATGCAGCGTCCAGCACTTCCTCTTCCGTGATGTTTCCCGACTGGGCTCTGGCAGGCGGCGCGGGCTCCTTTGCGGAACGCATCGCCGATCCCGCCACGCGCGCCAGGATAGAGAGCGAGATGATGCGCATCCTCATGGTCCAGCGAACCGGCGCCGACCTTTCAAGGATCCAGTTTCGCGACGTGTCGGGCATGCCGGAATATCGCGGCAGGACGCTGTCCGATCTCGCCACGGAACGGGGCCTTGAAGGAACTCCGGAAGACGCGATCGACCTTCTCATAGAGCTGCAGCTCAATGGCGGTTTCACGGCGATCTACCATGCAATGGACGAAGAAGACATCGTCAGCATCATGCAGCATCCCTGGGCGATGTTTGAAACGGATGGCGACCCTGTGGGCCTTGGTGAAGGATTCCCGCATCCCCGCAGCTACGGCTCATTCCCCCGCGTGCTCGGGCGCTATGTGCGGGAACAGGGCGTTATCGATATCGCAGAAGCGATCCGGCGCATGACCTCGCTTCCCGCAGACCAGATCGGAGCGACCGACCGCGGCCGCTTGCGCGTGGGAGCCTTTGCCGACATCACTGTGTTCGATCCGGAAACGATCACGGACCGCGCCACTTATATCGAACCGCATCAATATGCGGTCGGTGTGCGACATGTCGTAATCAATGGCGAACCGGTCCTGCGCGACGGATCCCTGACAGGCGCAAAGCCCGGACGGCCACTTACCGGACCCGCGCGACCCGTAGAAACCTCGCCAGAAGCCTGCGTTGCACGGATAAGGCCATAGCCCGGGATTTCGCCCGCCTAAACATCGTCTGCGGAGCGGAATTCCCGCTCGTCGATCTCTCCGGCAAGCCTCCCGACAGCGACCGCTACCGTCGCATCGCCTGTCACATTCGTCATGGTACGCATCATGTCGAGCAGGTGATTGATGCCCGCAACGAAGGCGATCGTCTCCAGCGGAACGCCGATGGAGGTCAGAACAAGGCTCATCATCACCAGTCCCGATCCCGGAACCCCGGCGGCACCGATCGCGCCAAGTGTCGAGGTTAGTGCGATGAGACAGTAGGAGAGCCAGGTCAGCTCCACGCCGTAAGCCTGCGCCCCGAACAGGGCGATGACCCCCAGATACATGGCCGTGCCATTCATATTGATCGTCGCGCCGAGCGCGACGGTAAAGCTGGCTATGGAATTGGATACGCCCAGATTGCGTTCCACGCAGCGCAGCGTGACCGGAAGCGCGGCATTGGAAGACGCGGTCGAGAAGGCAACAGCCTGCGCGTCCACGATGCCGCGATAGAAATCTTTCACCGGCAACCTGGCGATCAGGCGCAGCATCAGGGGGTAGACGATCAGCAGGATTATACCGCAGCCCAGATAATTGAGCATGACCAGCTTGCCGAGCGGCAGGAGAGCCTCGAACCCGAAAGTCCCCGCGACCCAGGCAATCAGGGCAAACACGCCGAACGGCGTGAGTTCCATCACGATGATCGTCATTTTCTGCATGACGGCAGAACCGGCATCCATCGCGCGGGCAAGTGGAGCACCCTCACTACCGGAAGCCAGAATGGCCACGCCGAACAACACGGCAAAGACAATCATGGGCAAGATGCTGCCCTGCGCCATGGCCATCAGCGGATTGTCCGGAATGAGGTTCACGACCATCTGTATGACGGACTGGTCCGGCGGGGGCGGAATCTGGCTTCCCGCCGGAATGTCGATCGTAAGCCCTGCACCGGGTTGCACCAGCGTGGCCAGAAACATGCCGAGCGAAACGGATATCGCGGCTGTCATCATGAACAGACCGATGGCCCGCCCGCCGACCTTGCCCAGCTTTCCGATATCCCCAACTGCGGTTATACCCGAAACGAGGGAGAAGAAGATCAGCGGGACCACCAGCATCTTGATGGCACGGATGAACAGGTCGCCAATCCATTTGATCGAGTTGGCATCTTCTCCGAGCAAGATTCCGGCGACCACTCCCAGGCCAAGTGCCAGAATGACCCGTTTCCAGAGGGGTGTCGCGAACCACTTTTTCATCATGCCGGGCGTAGATCTCCGAAGCTTATCCGGCCATGCATAAACAGCAGCCATCGCGCGAACGAGTTCAATCTCTGCCTAGTGGCATAACCGCTGTCTATATATGAGTACCAGGCGGCACGAACTGCGCAGGAGCACGTGCCCGAAACCAGGTCGATCCGGCCAAGCCTGATAGGTGACATCATGCGTTTGCGCCACATCGAGATTTTCCACGCCGTCTATCTCAACGGCAGCGTCAGTGCCGCGGCGCGGGCACTCAACATTTCCCAGCCTGCGGTTACCAAGACCCTGAAACACGCCGAACAGACGCTGGGCTTTCCCCTGTTCGACAGGCGCGGTGGCCGGCTTGTGCCCACCGAAGACGCGCATACGATCTTCAAGGAAGTAGCCGATATACAGAACCGGGTTTCGTCCCTGCGGCAGGCAACGCGCAACATGCGGCGCGGTAGTGGATCCCTGCGGGTATCGGTCCTGCCATCGCTGGCACTGGACATCCTTCCGCGAGCGGTCGCAAAGTTTTCGCAAAACCATCCGGATGTCTTCTTCGATCTGCAGACACTTCATCACGAAGAAATCGGGCGCGCCCTGTTTGAGCGTGAAGTCGACATCGTGATAGCCTACAAGGCCCCGCGGGATCTCCCGGTCATTTCACGCTGGCTGGGCGAAGGTGAGCTGGGCCTGCTCTACCGCCGTGAGGAATTGAAGGACGAGCCTGGCCGTGTTTCGCTGAAGACCGTGGCCGACAGGCGTTTCATCAGCCTGGCCCAAAGCGGCCCTATCGGCGATCTGCTGCGCCAGGAACTTGGGCGGGACGATACCGAGCTGAACGAAGTCGTATCGGCCAGGACCTTTTTCATCGCGTCCGCACTTGTGCGCGAAGGTATCGGAATGGCCGTGCTCGACAACTTCACAGCCATGGCGGCGGTGGACGAACGCGTAGGCTTCAAACCTCTTCAGCCGACCCTGGCATTCGACGTGTTTGCAATGACACTAGAGAAACGGCCGTTCTCCCATTCGGCGAGCGAATTCCTCGATATATTCCGCAACTGCCTGGAAGAAGCCTGACCTGCACGAAAAAGGGGGGCGGCAAGCCACCCCCCTTCCCGTTCGGTTAACTGAGCGAACTCAGAACTCGATTTCGGCGCCGATCCGGAAGGTCCGGCCCAGCAGGTTGTATAGCGACTGGTTCGTGGCCGGGGTGGCATAAGCGCTACCCGCAGGGCCAGACGCCACAACCGGCGGATCCTTGTCCAGCAGATTGGACACTGCGAAGAACAGGGTCGTCTCCGCAGGGCCAAGATCGACATCGTAATAGACCGAACCATCGACATAGAACGCACCATCGATGTGATTGGTGTTGATCGTCCGCGCAGTCGCCGTGGAGACGGGGCAGCCGGAAGTACATGCGATATAGGTGTTATCGTAAGTACCGGAACTGATACCCCGGCCGACGAGATTCAGGCGGACAGGTCCCGTTTCGTAACTCGCGGTCACACGATAGAGGAACTCCGGATTGCCGCCGCTGCTGTTCTCACCCACGATGTCCACCGCCGGGTCCAGCCCGTTATCCACGATGTTTTCGAGATAGAGCGTGGCAATCCCGCGCAGGGTGAGGAAGCCCGAGCCGAGATCGGTCCGGTAGGTCGTTTCGAAGTCCAGACCGCTGGCTTCCTGCGAGGCGAAGTTGAACGGGCTCTCGAAAATCTGGAGATTTGTCCCGAACTCGTTGGGCCCGCGCACGATCGATCCGCAGTACTGATCCACGCCTTCATAGCAGCGATCGATGATCGTCTGGGCAGAGAGCGAGTCGATCGCATCGTCGATCTTGATATTGTAATAATCGATCGACGCGGAGAAGCCGGGCACGAAGTATGGCTGGAAGACCACGCCCACGCCCCACTGATCGGCAATTTCGGGTGTCAGGTTACGGTTGCCGGTCGTGGTGCCGGCGAAAGGTGCCGACTGGTTCCCGTTGAAGGGATCCAGCACCGTGTTGGTACGCGTGGACCCGGCGGTGAACAGTTCCGCAAGATTGGGCGCGCGGATGTCCCGCGAACGGGTGGCACGAAAACGCAAACCATCGATCGGCTCGAAAGTGGCGCCGATTTTCCAGGTCGTGACATATCCGGAGGTTGAATAGTCAGTGCCGCGGATCGCGCCGTTGATATCCAGCGTATCAAGCACGGGAACGAGCAGTTCCAGATAGCCTTCCGTTACCGAGTAATCGCCGAAACTGGGCAGGAAATTGCCCGTGAACCAACCCGACTGGTAACGGTCTTCGACATAGCCGGATACTTCCTCTGTCCGGTGTTCACCGCCGATGGCGACGGAGATGGCACCCGCCGGCAGATCAAAGGCATCGAAGGACAGATTTGCCGCATAGACATTCTGTTCAAAACGCTGTTTCCGATACGGATCGCCCAAAATCCAGGCAACCGCTTCAGGGTCGGCAACACCCACCCCGAAGCGGTTGAGCGGAAGGCAGCCATTACCGGGATCGCTCAACGTAGAGCGACACACGATTGTACCTTCCGCAACGCCGAGGGCATTGCCCACTGGGGCAAATACCGCATCGGTCGCCTGGCTCAGCCTTGCATTGTTTGCGATCCCGAGGGCTGATTCACGCGTATTGGCAATGCCTTTCTGATAGTAAGCGTCCCAACGGGCAGAATTGCCGAACAGTTCGAACTCACCGTCGGCCCCGACCACGTAGCGCTGAACGCCTCGCCGGGTTCCGTTGGTGCGAACGCCCAGATCGGCATTCGTGGTACCGAACCGGAACGAAGTCTCCCCGGCCTCGGCCAGCTGGTTGCGCACGACCTGCGGCAGGAAGGCATTGTCTGCCTGTATGGTCACGTTGCCCTGGTTGCGATGGATACCGAGCTGGCCACTATTGACAGAATGTGCGTAGCTGCCCTGCGCAAACAGGTTCAATGCAGGCGAAATTTCGTAGCTGATGCGCCCGAAAACGCTCTTTCGGTTCTCTTCCGGATCGAGGGACTGGTTATTGTTGACCTGCGTCAGGGCCCAATCCCCGCCAATCAGCCACGGATCCTCGACCGTACCGAAGTCGAACTGACCCACCGAACCTTCGGGTCCGAAATAGGTGCCTCGCAGCGCTCCGCCCGTGATCAGGCCGCCCGGAGTGGCGAGCGACAGCCCGGCCCTGTCGGTTATAAGCCTTTCCGGCTCACCATTGCCGGGAGCGTAGGCGGGATTGTTGATCTGGTACCACCCGCGATTGTTCCAGTCCCGCGGCACCTTGTTCAGGCCTTCGCGGATCGCGATCTCGCCATTGAGGAGAATATGCCCACGGCCATCGGCAAAAGGCGTACCGAAGGTGACATCGTAATTGTGAGTTGGAGCATCACCGTAAGTGGTAATTCCAGCCTCTGCGCTTGCCTTCAACCCGGTATAATCTTCGTCCAGGATGAAGTTGACCACGCCGCTGACGGCGTCCGAACCATAAGCGGCCGAAGCGCCGCCGGTGACAACTTCAACACCGGAGATCAGCCCCTGAGGGAAAGTGTTGACGTCGACCTGCCCACCCAGCGCGGAACCCACCGAGCGTTGTCCGTTAAGGAGCACCAGCGTGCGGCTGGTGCCCAGTCCGCGCAGATTGATCGTGTTGAGACCAGACAGGCCGGAACTCATCGAGAGATTGCTGTTTGCCGGAGTGGAACTGCCCACGACCGAAGGAATCTCGTTGACGAAATCAGCCACGTTGGCCGGCGCCGTAGCCTCGATATCCTGCTGACCCAGCACAGTGAGCGGGGTCGGTGCATTGTAGCCACTGCGCTGAATGCGCGTACCGGTGACGACAATGGTTTCTTGCGACTGTTCCTGCGTCAGCTCGCCCGCGTCGGAGAGCGTATCCCCTTCGACCGCGGCCACGTCCTGGCCCTGCGCGGACGATGCAAAAAACAGCCCCATTGCGATTGCAATATGTGAGCTAAACAATTTTCCCGTCATGTTTTAATCCCTTTGCGTTTGCTGCGCCCATGGTCGCAGGCTCGGGTTTTTCCCGCCTTGGCTCCGCCTCTTTCCGGGCGGATTGCGCATCCTCCGAAGATTTTGCCGCGACAGGTTTCGGCCTGCCG
The DNA here is from genome assembly GCF_001008165.2 of Croceibacterium atlanticum. NCBI lineage: Bacteria > Pseudomonadati > Pseudomonadota > Alphaproteobacteria > Sphingomonadales > Erythrobacteraceae > Croceibacterium > Croceibacterium atlanticum. The sequence goes on from NZ_CP011452.2 coordinate 935,303, forward strand.
CGGCATATGTCAGCAGCCGTCCCGCGCAGATGTTCTGGGCAATGGACGCCCACCCGCCCTGCCGGTCGGTATTCCGTCATCCATTTCCAGCGTGCCGTTCACGAGAACGGTCTGCACGCCTTGCGTGAACAGCCTGGCTTCAAGGAAGTTGGCACGGGGCGCATAGGCTTCAGGGTCGAACACGACGACATCGGCATAAGCACCCTCGACCAGGCTTCCGCGCCCCTCGAGCTTAAAGGCGGCAGCCGGCACCACGGAACTCTGATCGATAAACTGACGCAGGGTCAGAACCTTTCGATCCTTCACATAGGTGTCATATTTGCGGGCATAGCTGGCGTAATAGCGCGGATGGCCTGCGGAGGCGTCCGAACTGGTCATCACCCAAGGCTTTTTCATGAAAGCTGCGATATCGGACTCGGTCTGATTGAAGGATGCCACGCCCGTTTCGGAGCGGCGCAGCGCATCAATAGCCGCCTGGATCGGATCGCCACCGGCAGCAGGTGCCAGATCGGCCAGTGTCTTGCCCAGAAGGTCCGCTGGACCGCGGGTTATCAGCAGCGATTCCGGCCCGCCACGGCGACGCAGGTTCTCGCTCATTTCCACTCGAATGCGGGCCATCTGTTCCGGATCGTCGAAACGTGCCAGCGTCGCTTCGCGGCCGCCATCCTGCGCCCATCGCGGCAACAGAGCCGAACTGAGACCGGTACCGGAAGCGGACCATGGATACTGGTCAGCATGGACGACCTGACCTGCGGCCTGGGCTTGCTCCACTGCGGCGATCACTTCGTCTGCCTGACCATGCACATCAACGCCCAGCGCCTTGATATGGCCGATGTGAACCGGGATATCCGCGAGGCGTCCGATAGCCAGCGCCTCTTCCACTGCCCCGACGAGACCCACTGTGTAGCTCGATTCATCGCGGATATGGCTGTCATAAGTACCGCCATGGCGTGCTGCCACCTTGGCCAGTGCGACGACTTCGCCCTCCTCGGCAAAGCTCTGCGGGGCGTAGAACAGGCCGGTTGAAAGGCCGAGCGCTCCCTCGCACATAGCCTGCTCGGTAAGAGATTCCATTTCTGCAAGTTCTGCGGCCGTCGGCTCGCGGTCCTCGCTGCCGATCACCTTGCTGCGAAGCGCGCCGAGTCCGACATAGGCCGCGAAGTTGATGCCGTAATCGCGCCCGGTATCCTTGCCGAACACCGCCGAAACATCCGGATCGCCGCCGCCATCCACACCGATGAAGGCCGTTGTGACGCCCTGAGTAACGAAGGGCAGCACGAGACGCGCAGCGGGAATATCAGAGGCCAGCGCATCGCCGACATGGGTGTGCGTGTCGATGAAACCGGGAGCAACAACCATCCCTTCAGCTTCGATGGTCCGCGCCGCAGTTCCGGAATATTCGGGCCCGACATAGACGATCCGGTCACCCGAAACCGCGATGTCACCGATAAAGGGTTCTGCACCGCCAGGATAAATCCTGCCATTGGCGATGAGGATGTCGGCATCCGCCGCTTGCCCCTGTGACTGGGCCATTGCGGATGTGCCCGCGAGCAACCCCGCGACCGCAAGTGCGATGCCGCTGCACACCTTCATGGAATTACCCCTCTTCGTCATACCGACCTCCTTTGTTCCGATACTATTACGGACCTCGGAGCTGGCGGGAACGGGGAAGTCCATGATAATATCGGGGCGCAACATAGCTTCCGGTTATAGGTTGCCCCAGAATCCCGGTGCGGGTGGAAACATCACCCCGCAATCTTCGATCAACCCGCCTTCTCGATCTTCAGCTAGCCAGGTCGGACCATCGAGATCGATGAATTCGCATCGCTGCGCGATAACTATCGCAGGCGCGATCGACAGCGAGCTGGAAGTCATGCATCCGACCATCAGCCCGATCTTCTCACGCTCGGCAGCGGCCAGCATGGCAAGGGCCATTGTCAGCCCGCCTGTCTTGTCGAGCTTGATGTTCACGTAGTCATATCGCCGGGCGAGCCAGGATAGATCGTCCGCCACATGGCCGGATTCGTCTGCGGCGAGCGGCACGGATCGTTTAAAACCTTCCAGCACTTCATCTTCGCCAGCGGGCAGAGGCTGCTCGAGCAGGTCGACCCGCAAATTCACGAGTTCATCCTGCCAGTCCGAGAGTTGCTCGATCGACCAGCTTTCGTTGGGATCGACGATGACCCGCGGCGACGGCGCCACTTCGCGAACCGCGCGAATGGCGTCAAGTGGCTTGTCGCCATTCACCTTGATCTTCAATAGCGGCACGCCCGAAAGCGCCTTCGCGCTTGCCGCCATTGCCTCGGGCGTATCGAGGCTCACAGTCATCGCGGTTGCCACTGGCTCCACACGATCCCGCCCAATCGCACTCGCGACCGATATTCCATCCCGCGCTGCTTCCAGATCCCACAAGGCGCAGTCCAGCGCATTGCGCGCCGCACCGGCGGGCATGATCTCCAAAAGTTTATAACGGTCCGCCCCGGCCTCGATCTCCCCGCGAATATCTTCGATCTGGGAAAGGACCGATTCCACTGTTTCGCCATAGCGGGCGTAAGGCACGCTTTCGCCACGTCCGGTCCAGTCACCTTCGCGGATCTCGACGGCGATCGTGTCGGCAACCGACTTGACCCCCCGCGATATCCGGAAGGGCCGGTTCAGGCGGAACGGCGCGTGGACTGCGTTGAGTTGCCGAAGCATTCATCTATCCTGTCAATGATGGGATCGGCGCCATGCGCAAAGGGATCGACACAGGGAAGACCGTGCTCGCGCCCGATTGCCTCGCAAAGCGCCCGCCCCTCCTCCTCGGACATTGAGGAGGTGTTCAATGCAATGCCCACGGGGATGACATCGGGGCTCGTCAGCCGTGCGACTTCGAGATTGGCAGCGATCGTTCTTGCCAGTGTGGGAACCTGGTAATGCGGCAAACCGCGCATGTGTTCACGCACAGGATCGTGGCAGATCACGATTGCATCAGGTTGCGCACCATGCAGAAGGCCCGTGGAAACCCCGGCGAAGGAAGGGTGAAACAGCGAACCCTGCCCCTCTATCAGATCCCAGCCACCATCATGGCGGGGCGGCGACAATTCCTCGATCGCACCCGAGATGAAATCCGCGATCACTGCGTCGAGCGGGACGCCGGAGCCGGCAATCAGGATTCCGGTCTGCCCGGTAGCGCGGAAATCGGCATTATAGCCGCGCGCCTTCATTGCAGCTTCGATGCACAGCGTGGTGACCATCTTGCCCACTGAACAATCGGTTCCGACAGTCAGCAGACGCCGGCCCTCGCGCAGCTTTCCATTACCGACCTTGAGATCGCCCGACGGATCGCGAACATCGAACAGCATTCTGCCATTGCGCTCGGCCGCCTCGACCAGTGCCGGCACATCGCGAAGCCTTCCGTGCAAGCCGGATGCAATATCCAGTCCTGCCTCCAGCGCCTCGAGCGCATCGGCAACCAGCTCGTCAGTAAGGGCTCCTCCGGCACTGGCAACGCCGAGCACCAAAGTCTTCGCCCCGGCCTTTGCCGCTTCGGCGAAAGACATTCTGGGCAAGCCGAGGGTAAGGCAATCTTCGCCGCGAACAAACTCCCCGACGCAATCTTGCTGCCGGAACATCGCAATGCCTCGCGACGTCTTGATCGCGAGCGGATCGGATGTCGATCCGAGGTAAAGTAGATAGGGTGTCTGTATCATCACGTCGGCCATTAATGAGAGTTCGCTCTCTTCTTGGCAGCGCGCTGATCCTCCGTCTTATCGAATGCGACACGCGTGATATAACCTTGGTATATAGCCGGGCGTTGCGCTGGTGCTTTCCTGCCACCGCCGTCAATCGGTTACTTGATGAGATCGTCAATGAGGTTTGAGCCGGACAACCGACCGGTTCCCGGCAAAGCCGGGCAGCGAGCCATTTCGAACTAACACCGCCGCCCGCCTGTATGTACACTTCCCCGAAACAGGGGAGGATATCATGAAAACGACGAGGTTCCTGCGATCAGTTCTGGGCAGCGCCGCCGTTCTGGCTGCGGCAATGGCTCCGGCAAGTGCCCTCGCCCAGGTCAGCTTGCCGCCACCACTGCAGGCTGACGCACCGTCAGACGTTCCGAACGCGGTGCAGATATTGCGCTGGTCGATGCTGGACGAAAACATCAACAGCCTCACCTTCCGCAGCATGGACGAGTTGTTCACCACGCGCTCCGTCCCACGCGCTGGCCAGACATGGCAGCTCGAACGCGATGATCATCCGCTCGACTTCACATATGAATTCGCAGGCAAGACCTACACGCCCGAAGAATTCCTCGACCGGACATATACGAACGCCATGCTGGTGATGAAGAACGGCCGCATCGTCTACGAGAATTATCGGAACAATAGTGACGAGCGGACTCGGTTCATGGGCTGGTCCATGACCAAGTCCTTCACCTCCATCCTGGTCGGGATCGCGCTGGGCGAAGGGCGCATCAAATCGCTGGACGATCCGATCGAAGCCTATCTGCCCGAACTGAAAGGCGGCGGCTATGAAGGGGTCACTATCCGGCAGATCATGCAAATGCGTTCCGGCGTCGATTACGAGGAGCGCTACGACTTCGAGAATCCGGGGATCGCCGCCAGCAACCATATCTCCGCACTGGTGAAGAATGCCACGCGCTTCGTCGAACCAGCCCGCACGATCCGACGCATTCACGAACCCGGAGAAGTATTCCAGTACAAGACCCTGGATACCGCCGTCCTGGGCCTGCTGGTTGAACGGGTAAGCGGCGGGAGCACGATTGCCGCCTATATGACGAAAAATCTGTGGGAGCCGCTGGGGGCGGAACGCGATGGCTTCTTCATCATGGATGGCCAACCGGGCGAAGGGCGCGAGTTCAACGGAGCGGGCTTCAATGCCACGCTTCGCGACTTCGCTCGCTTCGGCCTGATGATGATGAATGGCGGCAGGGGCAATGGGCGCCAGATCGTGGACCCCGAATGGGTGGCCAGTTCCACCCGTCCGACAGAGCCCGTGCCCGCCGGGCAGATGGGCTATTCCATGCAATGGTGGAATTTCGACAATGGAGCTTACACCGCCCTCGGCTTGCAGGGTCAGTACATCTATGTCGATGCCGCAACTGAAACAGTCGTGGTCAAGCTCAGCTATTTCCCCCCCGCGGAAATGCAGGCATCCGCAGAAACCGAAGCCTTCCTGAAGGCGGTGTCAGGCTGGAACCCCGAATAAGACAGTTATGACAGAACGCCCTGCCGGCCAGTGGACGACAGGGCGTTCTCGTATTTCCAGCCAGATACTCCGACCCTAAAAGTTCGCCCTCACCCCAAGGGCCACGGTCCGGCCGACCATGTCATGGGCATTCGGATCGAAGGCAAGGTTCCCGTTCTGGACGTAGGGCGGGTTGTTGTCGAAGATGTCCTCCACATCCAGAGTGAACGTCACACCTTCCATAATCGCAAACGGAGAATCGATCCGGTAACGCAGGGCCAGATCGAATTCGACATGCGAAGGCACATCCTGGACAGGCGCCACCGTGTCGTTTTCATATCCGCCAAGATATTTGGCAAACAGAGTGGCCGAGAACCCACCGATATCGGCACCGGCATAAGCGCGAGCCGCCAGTTGCGCCGGATTGTTGATGGTGTCCACCACATCGCTAAGCGGTGCGCCAGTGATGATCGAGCGGCGGAAATTCAGGATATAGGCGGCGTTGAAGCCGGCGCGCCAACCGCCCCAGTCCGTCACGCCATTATAGGAACCGATGAATTCAAGGCCCTCGGTCTTGAGAGCGCCGAGATTCACTTTTCGCCCGTCGACAAGCGCGTAAACATCGGAAGGATCAGCGGGAACGGCACTGAACAGCCCGCCCTCGATGATTTCCACCACGCGGGCCAGATCCGGGCCAATCGTTATCACAGGCGCCAGTTCCGGCTTCTGCAAGGCCAGACGGTCATTACCCGGCGTAGCGATGCGATTGGTGTAGTCCACATTGTAATAGGTTGCGGAAAGGCGCAGGCCGGGTGCCCAGTCAGGCTCGAAATCGGCACCGAAAGACCAGGTCGTCGCGGTTTCCGGTTCCAGCCCCGGATTGCCGCCTCTCAGAAACAGGACCTGGCGCGCCACGTTGTCGCTATCGAAGAAGGTCGCATATTGGTTGAAGGGCGATCCCGTATCGGCAAGCGTCGGCGCGCGGAAAGAGGTGCCGAAACTGCCGCGAATGGTGAGGGAATCCACCGGGATAAAGTTCACGCCGATCTTTGGGTTGGTCGTGTCCCCGATATCGGAATAATCGTCGTAACGCACCGCTGCGGAAATATTGAGTGCCGGCCCCTCGCCTCCCAGGACTGGTACGAAAAGCTCCCCGAACACGGAATCCACGGTGCGATTGAGGTCTGTCTGGAATGGCGCCAGATCCTGCCAGTTGATATCCTGCCTGCTGACGCCGATGGCCAGCTTCACATCACCGCCCGGCATGGTGAACAAGGTCCCGTCGAGCGAAGCACCGAATTCATCGATGTAATAATTCGTGTCGACGCGGAATTCCCCGCCGGTAATGGCGGCGATGGTTGCCGAATTATTGTTGCCGTTGGACGAGAACGGATTGAAGGCGGTGGCGGCATTGCTATCCGCCAGTGCAGCTTGCAGGGCTGCATTGTCGATCTGCGGGTTGGACGACCGTTCCTTGTTTTCCCCATAAGCATAGAACACATTTGCGTTCCACGCGCCCAGATCTGCGTTGAGCCCACCTGTCACATGAATGAAATCCTGCTTTCCTTCGCCAGTGATCGATCCATTATCGTTGATGAAGGAATAGCTGACAGTGACGCGGTCACCCGGATCGCCCGGGTTCACATAGAATGGATTGGAGGTCGGCACGTCAAACTGGGCCGATAGCGGACCCAGCGGGCGGATGCTTTCACGATGGGCTATCACGCCCTGAGCATAGACGCTGAACACATTGCCCAGATCCTGCTCGAAAGTCCCCGCAAAGCTGTAGCGTTCCTGGGGCGGCAAGGCCGCGCCAAGCAGATAGGCGCTTTGCAGGTTGCGGGTTCCTGCCGTGAAATCGGCTTGTGTCAGGCCCGTGCCGTCTCCGTCGGGAATGGCATATGTGACGCCGCCGGCAGTAATATTGCCGGGGGAAGAAAATTCGGACCGCAGATCGGGGCCACCATAAGGCCGGAGATCGTCAGTGTAGAAACTCCGATCCGCCGCGAACAGCGTGCCGCGTTCCACATATTCGCCGGCAACAAGCAGCGAACCCGTCGACCAGTCTTTCCCGATTGCCGCGCCGGCCTGATATTCCTCGAAGCCATCGGCAAATTTTACGCGGCCCATCGCCTCCGCACCGTCAAGATTCTTGCGGAGAAGTATGTTCACCACGCCGCCGACCGCATCCGAACCGTAAATGCCGGAGCTGCCATCAGGCAGAACCTCGAGCCGGCCGATAGCCATGGTCGGGATAACGGAAGGATCGAAATACTGGCTCTGTGTGCCGCCGGCTGCGACACGCCGTCCGTCGATCAGCGTCAGCGTGGATTCCGTGCCCAATCCTCGCAGATTGACGCCGGTTCCTGCCGTTCGGTTCGCATTCTGGTTGTTGGCCGAGGTGAAGGAAGCATCCGTCGCGCCCAGATTGAAGACCTGTGGCAGTTCGGAGAGAATTTCGGTCGTCGTCGTTCCCGAACTCATTTCGATATTTTCGCGCCCAAGCCCGATGACGGGAGAACCCGTGGGATCGATCCCGCGAATTCTACTGCCAGTGACGAGGATAACCGTATCCCGGGCTTCCTCGGCGTCGGCTGCCCTGTCCTGATCTTGTGCGACTGCGGGCATTGACGACACTGCAAGCGCAAACATCGAAATGCCGAAACCGCCTATCCAGTTCCTGCTCCTCATTATTCTTCTCCCCAAGTTCCGCTTTACGCGGTTATTGCGCCGTCGCATCGCTCGCTCTTGCGATCTTTGCGTTCTCCGTCGGCGCTCACCTTCCACCCTCCCAATAAGTCGGAGAAAATTCTCATGCAAGCGTTATCATTCAGACGCGCAGCCGATTTTTTCGGGCTGTTTAAATTGAAATTCGACTATTACCGCGGACGCGATACATCGAGCGGTGGACCAAAGTGGAAAATATTTTTAAGGGCGCGACACCTTGGATTGAACGTGATTAGCAGATACTTCCAGAAACCCCCGCCGTATCGTCCTTCGCCACGGTCAGGCTGAGTTCCCGATTTCGATCATGTTGTCGCCTACGCGATAAGTCGCGTTGAGCCCCGCCTCCTGCGTCACTGCGGTCAGGTAGGAGAGAACATCTGCATGATCTTCCGAACCCGGCTCCGCAAAATGAGGGACGGCATCCCGGCCGATCGTCACGGGCAGGAAACCGGATTTCAGCACCCTGCCCTCCGCAATTTCAAATCGCGCGACCATGGCCAAGCGGGATTCACGCGGAAAATTGTAAAGCCCCTCAAGGTCAGGCTCCCATTCCTCCGCAAGCGCGCGAATCTCGTTCCAACTCTTTGATTTCGCGTGCGCCTCATCCATTCTCAGATCGGTCGCGAAATTACACAGGGAATGAAAAACCGGCTTTCCGCCGATCATTTCACAACCTTTGATTACGTGTGCATGTCCGCCAATTACTGCATCGGCCCCCGCTTCGACCGCCGCTTTGGCAACATCGCGCTGATAATCGGCAATGCTCGCCCGCACGAAATGAATGCCCCAATGCTGCGATACGAAAACAATATCCGCCTGCTCGCGCGCCTTGCGGATATCTTCCTGCATGGCCGCAAGATCCTCGCGATGCGGCCAGGTATGGATGCGCGCCGGTGTGCCGGGCTGATCATGTTCGATCTGCTCATACCGAGTATGGGCACGCATGGGCGCACAACCCGGGCGATTTTCTGTCGCCCAGTAATCCTGCGGCAAAATGCTTGAATAGGCGAGCATGGCCACCCTTGTGCCATCCCCCAGCACACGGATTGCCGGCTTGCGTGCCTCCGCGATGGTGCTGCCCGCACCGACTACTGAAATTCCCGCCGCCTCAAGGTTTGCCCGCGTTTCGAAAAACGCCTCCCGCCCCCAGTCCATGCAATGATTCCCGGCCATCGATATGAAATCGAAGCCAGCTTTCGCCAGGGCAATGGCGCCATCGGGGCGAGCAAGAACCGCGTGGCGCGCCTGCGGCAGGCGCGTGCCCGTGTGGGCAAAACTCGTTTCCAATTGCCCGAAAACGAGATCCGCGGAGTTCAGAACCGAGCGTGTGGCGACGAAGCTCTCGTCATAATCGTCCCGATCCATGGCCAGATCGCCCACAGCGAGAAATATCTGCGACACAGGTGAAACTCCCCCCGGCGTGGGCGCAAGCCCCGCTTCTTCGCGGAGAAACTATCGATTTGCGCAAGCGCTTGCAACGCATCCTCTTGTCGTGCCTTTTCGACCCTGTCGGGTCAGATACTTTCGCGGGCGATCAGGCGGAAACCCACATCTATCGCGCGGACAGGAAAATCCTGGCCTTCCTGATGGCGTTTGATGGCGGCCATGACTTCGCGCGCGATCCGTTCACCATCCACGTCAATCGAGGTGATGGTCGGCCGCATTTCGCCGGCAATCTGATTGTTACCAAAGCCGATGACGCCCAGATCGTCCGGGACTTTTAGCCCCGCGGCCTGCGCTTCGACGATGATCCCCTGCGCCAGATGATCCGACCCGCAGATTATCACGTCCGGCCGTTCCTCCAGATGTCGCAGATCGGCGAAGACGCGGCGCGCATGTCCGAACCGGGTGGGGACATCCACATGCGCTTCTGTCGGAACGGAACTGGTCAGTTCCATCCATTCGTCGAGGAAACCCTGCTTTCTCCTCTGCGATCGGGGACTGTCCGCCGTCACCAGATGCGGGCGCCGATACCCTCTCGACACAAGGAAGCGGGCGATATCGCGCCCTGCATCCTGGTGCGAAAACCCGATGGCGATGCCCACCGGATTATCCGGCAAGTCCCACACCTCGATCCATAAACTGCGCGTTCTGCCGACCAGCCGCGCCAGATCGTCGTCCACCGGCCCGGTAGAAACGATCGCATCGACCCGCCGGGCCAGGGCTACCCTGACAAGCGCATCGGTACGCTTCTGCGAAGTGCCGGTAAGACCCAGCATGACATTGTTACCGCTGCTGGTGAGTTCCCCCACCATACGTTCGATCATGTCCGAAAACAGCGAGTTCTCCAGATGGGGGATAAGCACCGCGACCATGCGGCTGCGCTGAGAGGCGAGGTCTCCGGCAAGCGCGTTCGGGATATAGCCCGTCTTTTCGATAGCTGCCCGAATGCGGTCCGCTGTCGCCTTCGCCACGACGGCGGGATTGTTCACGAAACGGCTTACCGTTGCGGTGGAAACATCCGCTTCGCGCGCAACATCCTCGAGCTTGGGGGCCTGTTTTTTGCCGGTCATATCCTGTCCATTCCCCTGAACAGGTGCCGCAATCCGGGCAATGTTGCAATTCCGGCGGCGGCCTGCCGCCAGTCCGACTTTTATGCAAGCGCTTGCGGAACAAATCCAGCCAAACGAGCATCCCCACGGGATCGATGGAGAGGCACAATATGAAATCGGGCTTTGGCGCCACTATTTCGGCTATTGCGGCGGCGATCGCGGTGACGGGCTGCACCACGATGGAAAAGGAAAACCAGAACTCCGCGATTGCCCCCCAGGACGGGCAAAGCTCTCTCTATATCGAGAGTTTCGACGGCACACGGATCGCTGTCACAGTCCACCGCCCGTTAAAGGATGGCCGGGTTGTGGAGGAGCCGCTGCCCGTCATCGTGACGCAAGATCGAACAGGCAGCTCCCGCGCGAACATGCAGCGCTTTCTCGATGCCGGCTATGTCTGGGTCGCGCAGGATCGCCGTGGAACGGGTGCGTCCTTCGGCACGCAAACCGGCTTCGTGAACCAGCTGGATGCCCGGGATGCGAAAGCTGTCATCGACTGGGCCGCCAGTCAGGACTTCAGCTCTGGCAAGACATTGGCGGTTGGCTGTTCCAACCAGGGGGCCTGGCAATATCTGGTCGCAACCCTTGAACCAGACAGTCTCGTCGCAATCGCGCCTGCCTGCGCCAGCCCGATGCTGTTCGACGATGCAGTCGCTATCAACGGTGTGCCGATGATAGAAACCTCGGCCAAGCCATATGCCGGCGAATGCGATCCGTCTTCTTCTGGCGCGCGCCCGGGCAATTTCACCCCTCCGCCACCCGTCCCCGTAGATGCTGACCCGGATGGCTCGCTTCTGAAGCAGGCCAGGGCCGAACAGGAATGCGGTGCGCCAATGCTGGGCCAATATTGGCTGAACATGCCGCGCGACGGCATGAACGAGTTCGCCGGATACCGCCCCGCCCTGGCCGATACGGCCATGACCAAGTGGGAAACGCTGCGCGATTCCGGCATCGGCATCCTGCAACTGGGCGGATGGTACGATGCCGCCGTGGCCGGGCAGCTTGAAGGGCAGGCATTGTGGAACGGGCGGCTTGTCATGGGCCCCTGGGTTCACGGAAACCGGGCACCAGAAAGCCTTGGGCTTCGTGATGCGGATCTCGATCTGACGGGTATCACGATCGATTTCTTCGACCATTACGCAAAGGGCAAGGATAACGGCACAGATCGCCCGGCCATCACCTGGTACACGATGAATGCCAGAACGGGCGAAGAGTGGCAGACCGCTTCGCAGTGGCCGGACCTCCCGCGTGAAACCTTGTGGCTGGCGGAAGAAGGAATTCTCGCCCGGACGAAACCCGCATTCGGCAAAGCTGCTATCCTCGCGCCCGGTGGCGCCAGATGGTTCGATGGCCGTTATACTCCACTGGCAAGGGCATTTACCGGTGACTTCTCTCAAACAAACAGGGGGAGCCTGCTATTTGACACGCAGCCCTTTGAGCAGGCGCGTGAAATTGCCGGAACCGTTACTGCGGACCTGTGGATCAGCGCCGACCAGCCCGACGCGAATGTCTATGCCATGTTGCAGGATGTCGCGCCGAATGGGACGGTATCCTACATCACCGATGGCCGCATCCGGGCATCGTGGCGGGCGGAGCATCAGCTGCCCTGGGCCAGCAAGCTCTCCTGGCATCGCGGATATGCCGAAGACATACAGCCCCTTGTCCCGGGCGAGCCTGCACGGGTCCGTTTCGACTTCTCCCCCATTTCATATGTTCTGCGCGCCGGACATCACCTGCAACTGGCGGTGACATCCGACATTGGCCAGAGCTATCAGCAACCGCCCATGGCGGCACGGCCGGTGGAACTTACCGTGCACCGGGGAAGCGACCATGCTTCCTCCATTTCGATACCCATGAAAGCACCCTGAGAAAGGCGCCTTCGTTTCCCGCCCGACCGCCCTGCCAGCGTCAGTCAAGCAGCCGTTCCAGCGCGGGAGAAATGGCGCAATCATAAGAACGGGCATCGGTTTCAGGACCGATTCCGTCATAGCGTGCGACTTGCGGAAAGGGGCATAATCTTCGGGTAAATCCGCGCTGTCCGGGCACCACCTTCGCGCCGACAATGCTGCCTGGTGCCCTGCCCTTCTCCACCCAGTCGATCAGCGCCCACAACATATCACGCGAAGGATCGGCGCCGGGCGCAATCGGCTTTTGGTTCGAACCGCCGAAAACATCCACCCCCGGACCACCGCCGCAATGATACATGCCCGGCACCATGAACATGCGCACACTGTCCGAAATCTTCCCATGCTCCCTTGAAAGTCTGGCCAGGTAATCAATCGCGGGGCCGGCATTCGTCGAAGGGTCCTGCCAGCCCTGATAGATGATCGCCTTGTGCCCGGCCTCCATGAAGGCCGCGATATCGGTGCTGTCGGCCCGCAATTCGGGCATCCTTTCATTGGCAAGGCCGAGATCGCGGCGCTTGTCGAACGTCATTTCGTCCCAACCGGGATCGCCCTGCACGCCATCGGCCCACATTGCCCGCAGAAGCGGAGATGGAGGCCCCGGTCGCGTGCGAACGCCGGGAAACAGGCCGCGGTCCATGGCTTCCCCCCGATGAATCGCGCATGGGCGAGACGATCCGGGCGAGCATGGCCAATTGCGGTGCGGCAATACACTCGCCATCCGCATCGGCGCTGCATGCAAGCTGCGAAAGATCGAAATCGCAAGTGGCGGGATTTTCGATAATGCCATCGGTCACGTTATCGTCCGCATCGCATTGTCGGGTCACGCGCCGTTCGTACAGGCTCCAGTCCGCATCGCTCAGAGCCGCATCGGGATATTTTTGCTGCTCAAGCGAAAACCACAGCATCCGGACTGACTGCAAAGGCATGTAAGGCGCGGGCGCGCCCGCCAGCACACCATCGTAATCATGCGGGTAAAGCTGCATTTCCTTCAGCGCCTGCCTGCCCCCACCCGAACATCCGGTGAAATAGGCATGGTCGACGGGGCGGCCGTAATACTCCTTCGCCAGTTTTCGCGCCGCCTGCGCAGTCAGATGGACAGCGCGATGTTCGTAATTATCCCGTTTCCGGCCATCGAGCATCCAATGCTCTTCATTTGCCTTGTGGCCGGTGTCTGTCGTCACCGTGGCAAATCCCTGGCCGATACGCAGCGACATGTCGGCCAGATTATAAACGCCCGCATCACCCCCGACTCCCGCGCCGAGCAAGCGGCCGTTCCAGCTTTCCGGGAGCCATAGCTCGAAGCCGATATCTCCTTCGATCAGGCCTTCGACGCGGCAGAAAGGAACATTCACAGGTTGCGCCGAATAATAGCCCCCGGCCTCTGATTTCACCGCCGATCCGGGCGCGATATTCGTCGCCCTGATGATCTCCACATCACCATTTCGCCCGGCCAGATCGCTGCATCGAAAGCCAGCGGGTTCTTCCGCCGATGCGGGCAGCCCGGCAAGCTGCATGACCAGTGCGATCAGGGACAGGAACATGGTATCACTCCCTTCCGGTATCCGAACCGGATCAGTTGCCGGGATCGAGTATTCCCCGTTCCCGCATCCAGTCGAACAGGCGCGCACCCCAGAGATCCACGGTCATGGAGAAGTTCGGCACTTCGTAGACATGCAGTTCAGCCTTGTGGCCGGCGTCCTTCCAGATGCGGAAGGCATCGATCAGGCCGTCCGTTACCGGCCCGTGATCCGCTTCCGTGACGAGGAAAAGCGGGGGCGCATCGCCTGCGGGGGAATGAATATCCTGCAGGGACGGCCCGTAAATCGATATCAGGTAATCGGGCTTTTCCTCCACCGGCGCGTCAGCCAGAAGCGCGCCAAAGGCCACTCCCCCACCCGCCGAAGTGCCCATTGCACCAATGCGGTCGGGGTCCAGATTCCACTCTGCCGCCTTATCGTGCATCAATTGCAAAGCGGTCCGCGCATCCAGCGTCGCGAGGCGCAGCACTTCCGCCAGAACGGGGTCATCAGGAGACGGGTTCGCATTCCCCTGCCTGATTTCCATCTTCGGAAATTTCGGCGGAGGCGCATTTCCCGGGCGCGGTGCGCGGGAACGTTCGATGTCGCCCGGCGCCATTTGAAGAGTGCGATATTCCAGCACCATGACCGCGACGCCTTCCGCCACCAATGCGTCGACCTCGTCATGGAGATCTCCGCCCGTGCCGAGCATACGCAACCCTCCGCCGGGCAGCATCACCACGCCGGCACCGGATGCCCGTTCAGGACGTGGGAGATGGAGTTCATAAACTGGCTGGGTGGTGTTGTAGACTGCTCGCCTTTCGCCGTCCTCCAGGACCACGCGGGCCTCTGACCAGGTTTCAGAACCGGGGGCAGCGCCATCATATAATTCGCCCCTGACGGGATGGGCATAGGCCGCTTGCGGGCAAAGCACGGCAAGCAAAGCCGCGCCAGCGATCGCCTTGCGGAACTGCATCACGCCCTTGCTGAACATGGCTTTCTTCTCCGTCCTTGAATGGCCATCACCGGGCGGGGACAAGCCTGAGGGGGGTGGCCGCAGGCCCAAGTTCGGGCATACGCGCCATTTCGATCTCACCATTCAGGTGAATTTCACTCGTGCGGGAGAGCAGTTCCTCCAGGAATATGCGCAGTTCCAGCCGGACCAGGCCGGAGCCCGCACATTGATGGACGCCCCGCCCGAAAGCGAGATGCGAACGGATGTTTTCCCTGTCGAACCGGAAACTGTCGGGGTCATCAAAAACCCGTTCGTCACGATTGGCCGAGGAATACACCATCGTCACAGGCTCCCCAGCCGGGATGGTGCGGCCGTGCCGTTCATAATCGCGCGTCGTAGTGCGCGCGAAGCCGCGATAGGGTGAATAGAGGCGCAGCAATTCCTCTATTGCCGCAGGGATCCGCTGCGGTTCGTCACGCAGCAATTGCTGCAATTCGGGATCGGAGGCGAGATGCACGCACATGCTGCCGAACAATGGCGGCGGCGCCATGAGACCCACGACCAGAACCTGCCGCACCGTTGCGATTACATATTCTTCCGGGATAGGGCCAAACTCTGTCCGTTCGGCCAGCAGGGCGGATGCCGGGTCCGTCTCCGGCGACCGCGGGTTGGCCTTGCGATCTTTCACGACGGAAGCGGCGATATCGTAAAGTTTCTCGCTGGTCCGCACCACAGCCTCGGTATCCTCAGCCCGCCAGGCGACGTTATACAGGCGGGCGACTTCTGCCAAAAGCGGGGCATGGGTTTCATCGAGATTGAGCCACTCCACCGCGACCCAGGCCGGAAAGATGGTGGCAAAATCCAGTGAAATATCGGTCACGCCATCGGCAACGATGCGGCTCATTTCCCGCACGGCATGGGCCCGCAGGACTGGTTCCAGAGCCTGTATCCGGGCATTCCGCAGGGTCTTGTCGAGCGCACGCCTGAAAGGTGTGTGTTCAGGCGGATCCTTCCCCAGCGGCGGGCGGCGCTTGCCCATCGACATATTCGGGATCACGTTGATTTTCGACGTGATGAAGGTTTCATTGTCCGTCACCGCGTCAACAATATCCTGGTACCGGGTAAGCGCCCAGAACCCGCCATAAGCATTTGAATGTGCCACCGGGCATTCCGCGCGCAAATGGCGATAGAGTTGATGAGGGCTTTCGAAAGTTTCCGGCGCCTCTGCATCGAAATCTTCAGGGCGATCGGGAAGGTTCGGATTGTCCTCGGTCATTTATACGTTCTCGGATCCGCAAAATAGGCTGCAAGCGCTTACAGCAGATATGTGGTGCTTACAAGTCCGGGGCGGAGGGAGGCATGGTCATTCAAAAATCGCACCGGCATTCATCGCGGTTTCGATGCCGAGGATCGCATCGGCGAGCCGTTCGGCATCACCATGCCCCAGACACGCCGCGGATTTGCCGCAACAGGCGATGAATTTCGCACGAAGATCGGCTTCACTCATGGGTCTGGAAGGCGCACCGAGAGCCTTGCCCACGGCGATTTCACGGCTTTCCCCGTTCCTTTGCGTCACGATAAGAGCCCCGCCCGCCCCGCGCTGCCAATCGTCCCGAGGCGCTATTTCGTAATGGCAGAGCCCGGCCAGCTCCAGAATGCCGGGATCGCGGATATTATCGGGTTCAAAATCCTCGAGCGAAACGCTTCCCCTGATGAGAGCCAGCGCCGTGCAGAACGGGATGGAGAACTTGGCATTGATCGCAAGCTGAGGCGCGGCCTTTCTGGCGAGCGGTTCCACCAGCATTTGCTGCACAGGGTCGATCAGGAGCTTCACCGACGCGATATCATCCGGATGCCCACCTCCTCGCCGCCATTCCAGAGCAGCCTCGATGAAAGGGTGGGTGCCGCGACAGCTTGGCCATGGCTTGAAAGTCAGTTCATCCTGCCAGAACCGTTCACCAAGACGATCAAGCAAGCGATGTTCGTCAAAAGCTCCAAGAGCGTAGAGCGAATAGAAGCCGCCCTTCCCCTCCAGCGGTCGTTCAAAACCTGCCACGCCCGCTTGCGCCAGAAGCACGGATTGAACTGCAGCCTGTGCCGGAAAGCCTTCACGGATCGCGCGAATGGATGAGCGGGGCGAATATTTGATCTCACCCGGCATGGTGATCTGGCACAAGGCCAGGGAAAGCGCGTCCCGCACGTCGACGGGGTCCAGGCCGATCAGACTGGACGCACCCGCTGTCGCGCCGAAACCGGCCGTGATCGGAGGGGGATACCAGTTGCCCTCCTCCATCTGCCGGTCAAGGGCAATTGCCAGACGGCATGACAAATCCCCTCCCACTGCAAGCGCGGCGAGAAACCGTCGTCCGTCCACCGGCCCGGCCGACTGCGCGAGCGCGATAAGAGCGGGGACGAGCGACGCGTTGGGATGCCCGGGCGCGGGATCGAACGCATCTTCGTAATCGAGAGCATGGGCCATCGCCCCGTTCACCAGCGCAGCAGTAGCCGGCGGTGCTGACAGGCCAGTGCCGAGGATAGTCGAAGGCCCTTCCCCCGCATTGCGCGCATATTCCAGGAAAGGCTGCACTTCCCGTGACAATCCGCTGGCGCCAAGCATGACCCCTACGGCATCCAGCAGGACATGTTTGACCGACCGGACGATGGAGGAAGGCAGGTCCTCAAACTGGAAATTTGCCGTATGCGCAGCGATCTTGTCGCTGAGTGAAACTGGCCGCGCACTCACCGTCCGGCCCGCACCAGGATTTCAACCCTGCGCGACATCCAGTCGCGCTCCCCGTCAGCCTCGGGCGGTGTTTCGACCATTTCGACCCCGATGGAACGGTCATGCGCGCCGAGACCCCGAAGAATGTTTGCGACTTTTTCGCCCCTTTGACGGGCCATGCCTTCGCGTTCCACGAGGCTGCGCCCATCATCCAGCAAGGTAGCGCCCCGATAGGCGCGGATAGAGACCTCGGCACCCGGTGTGGCCCCGGCCAGTTCCGCCAGCCTCACCATCATTAGCGCATCCGGCCCCGAAGCCCGGTCACTCTCGAAGGGGAAATAGATCGTCTCCCATCTTCCGAGCGTGACATCGTGTTCCGGAACGGGCGGCAGACGGACGATCTGCAGCGATGCCGAAGGATCGGCCGCGATCGCGGCGCGTTCAATTTCGCTAAGCTTTCGCCGGGGCGCTGGCCCGGATAGACGAAGTGCCGGCCGGAACGGCGCGATCTCGTCACATTCGGGTGAGAGTTCGGGCATGACGGAAACTCTTCCGTCGATTGGCACGCCGCCGCATTCCTCGGCCTTGTCGGCGATCACGGCCTCTACCAGAACCTGATGGCCAAGCTGCGGATTACCCCAGTCAGGCGGGCCGGAAAGTCCATAGCGCACGCCTTCATGCATGACGAAGAAACAGAAATCGCGATCGGGGCCCATATCCTGCGCCACCGGGCAGGCGAGGAAGCTGAGATGCCGATCCTGCGCCAGCGCCGGGGTGGATGCGATGGCGCAGACAGCCAGCAGGCCGGTTCCAGAACGGCGCAGCATCACAGGACGCTCATGAAATTGACCAGGTCACGCTTTTCCTGTTCGGTATAGCGGATGTTGAAGCGGCGATCGTAAAAGTCGACGAGTTCTCGCAATGTGTCAGCCGATCCATTCATGAAATAGGGGGCCCGCGCAGCCAGACCGCGCATCTGTTGCGTCATGCTGGCGCCCAGATCGCTGCATTTTCCCGTGACCAGCGCCCTGCCCGGATCATGAGTATAGACGACGCGGCCGAGATAGGATTGCGGCCTGGCATCATCGCGGCAGACCGCCTTGAAAAGGGGCAAGTCTTCGCGCCGGTTCCACGGCCAGTTATTGAGCCCGAGATCCATGAAACCGGGGGCGAGATCCATGCCCGCCAGCAAGGTATTGTGGCAGCCGGAAGCACAACTGCGCTTGAAGGGATTGCCGAGCCCCTTGTCGTTATAGACGCCGACATCCTTGATGATGAAGCGCCGGTCCATGAACACTTTTGCGCCCCTTGCGACCGAGGCACGGAAACGGTCCCGCTCTGTAAGCAGCTCCTCCTCAGAGCTTGCGTCCCACATTTCGAAAGTGCCGAAAACGCGATTTATCGGATTATTGCCCAGTTCGCCCGGATACCCATCTCTCATCGCTTCCGGCCCCAACCCCGGAGGCGTGGATGGTCCGGTGAGGTCTCCGCCATCCCGGCTATAGGACTGCGCGACATAGATCGACCGCTCGAAACTCTCGATCGCTTCAAGGTCGCTTTCGCTCAGTTCGGATAGCATCTCCAGATGGGTCATCCCGGCGTCGCGGGCCTGCAAGGAGAGCGTGGGCAGGCGGCCATCGGACATCAGCTGAACCGAAACAAACTCCCCGGTTTCAGGGTCCTTGGGCAGCAAGCTCTTGTCATTATACATGAAATATTCGTGCGGCGTGACCCCGTTGGGCAGCGTCAAAAGATATTTCATATTGGCGACCGGGCGCGGCCTGCGATAAACCGAAACCATTGGTTCATCGCTGTGAAGGCCGTATTCCGGATCAAGATTGCAGCCGGTCGGGTCCTCTATCACTTCAAGGGTAAATTCCGGCTCGATCGCGGTGCCATCATCCGCCCTCGGGGGCCACGGACGGGCAATTCTGAAAAGCCCCTTTTCCAGCAATAGCGAATGCGATCCGGGGTCGTCCTGCGGCAGGTTCGGACAGTTCGACCCGTCCACCGCAGCGAAAAGCGGGTCCTTGCCGCCGGTCGCTTCCCATTGCGCACGGATCATATCGACCGAGAGGCCCATCGCATCCGCCGGTTGGTGGCATGTCACGCAGGCGCGCCCATTCTCCCCGATGGGTTCGAAGAATGGATGTCCCGCAGTCCTGATCGGAGGGCCGGAATTGATCAACCGCAAGCGGCCATGCGGATTGTCGAATTCGACCTCGCCCTCGATAACGCGGTCAACGCCCGGCCCCCACCAATTCCCGGCAGGAGAGAATTCGGGCTGGCTGAATGCTGCAACACCAAAGACAAGTGCAGCACCGCAAAATATGAAACGCGGAGTGATGCCCGGCGAAATTCGTTTCATATGCCCTCCTCAGCCAGCGGATCGAAGCGATGAACGATGCCGCCTCTCATCACGAAGCGCACATGCTTGACCTTTCGAATGTCATTCAGCGGGTTTTCTTCCACCGCCACCAGATCGGCAATCATCCCGGACTCGACCCGCCCGATCCGGTCATCCAGCCCGATTGAGCTGGCGGAAACGGAAGTGGCGCTGGTTATGGCTTCCATCGGGGACTGCCCGCCATCGATGACTCGCCAGACGAATTCGTCAGCATTCTCGCCATGCGTGCCCGCCACGGCATCGCTGCCGAAAGCAATCTGCACCCCTGACGCCAGCGCCATCCGGAACGTCTCCACGGATTGGTGGTACCCCGGCGGCATCAGTTTCTTGTCGCCATGACTGTAGGAAGCGGCTTCGGGCAGGTCCCGCTCCCGCCGCGCATAATGCACAGTCACATCCAGATTCGGGTCAAGAAACATGCCTGCATCTTTCATGGCCCGAAGGACCCCGGGATCGAGCGAATTGCCATGCTCTATCGTGGTGCAACCGGCGGCGATGGTCCGCCGTGTCGCGGCAAGCGACTGGGAATGGACCACACTGCGCAAGCCCAGCCCTCGCGCTTCCGCACAGGCTGCAGCGAGAACATCCTGGGACATTTCGCCATGTCCATCAGCGAAGAGCTTGATGAAGTCCGCTCCCTCCGCTTTCAACCGCCGGATTGCCGCAACAGCCATTGCGGGCGTGGTCGCGTGCTCAGCCTGGATGACGCCAAGTGATGTAAGGATGCGCGGCACGGGAAAAGCGCTTTCGGCCACGATATCGCGCAACGGGCCATCCAGCGGGTCGCCCGGACTCTGGATCGTCGTGAACCCGGCCCGGAGCGTTTTCCATCCGTTAATAGCCACGGCCAGCGCAGCCTGCTGCGGGGTTTCACCTGCACCCAGATCGCCTGGCAGAACATAATTTCCCGCAGAATCGACTCTCGCAGCGATATGCGAATGCGTATCGATCCAGCCCGGCATTACAGTCATCCCGCGCAAATCGTAATCATAACGCCCGCCATGGGGCATGATGGCCGCAATCCGCCCGTCTCGCACCAATATGTCGCGCCGCAGCAATATGCCGCCATTGCCGTCTATGATGCGCGAAGTTCGCAGCACCACTTCCGCGGACGGCGCTTCCTGCGCTTTCGTCCCGACCGGCATGGTGACATGCAATGCGAAGACGAGCGCGACCAGAAAAAGCTGGCCAGCCAGTCTGCCAGCAAGGCGCGAAATATCCGTGCACCGACGCATCAGGAAACAATTCCGTACCAGCCGACACCGAG
The DNA here is from genome assembly GCF_001008165.2 of Croceibacterium atlanticum. NCBI lineage: Bacteria > Pseudomonadati > Pseudomonadota > Alphaproteobacteria > Sphingomonadales > Erythrobacteraceae > Croceibacterium > Croceibacterium atlanticum. Next base: position 956,544 of record NZ_CP011452.2, read on the forward strand.
GAACGTGCCGATCAATATACCGGAAAGCGCGCATAATATGCTGGGCGTCACGAGATCGTCGCGCCCCTGGAATCCGGCGATGGCCGCCGTGGATGATGGCCCACCGATCCCGGCATGCGATGCAAGAAGCAGCAGATGGGGGTCAACCCTCAGAAACCTTCCTGCAACCAGCATGGAACCGAGATGGACGGCAAGCGCCATGACCCAGAAAAGGATGATCTTTCCAGCCATCGCCCCAAGAACGGTCAGATCTATCTGCGCGGCGAGCGCACAAATGAACAGATATAGAAAGACCATTCCCATTTCGCGATCGCCACGAACGATGCGGCGGAACGGCCTGGCAAGGTTGCCCACCAGGATAGCGACTACCGTGACGGCGAGGATGGTAAGATGGCCATATCCGATCGCCTCCATGGAATAGCCGACCGCCAGATATACTCCGAGCGCGTAACCTATTGCCACAAGCTGGCCCAAAGGGGCGCCGATCATGGGCGCGGTTTTCGCGGCATCGGATCGGTCTGCCTGACTGCCCGCGTCCTTGCTGACGCTGGAATGTCCATAAGACGAACCGGCCCGGCAACGCACAAATGTGCTGACGAACGGCGCGCGCATCAGGAAGACGATCAGCGCCAGATAGGCTGGACTGACGATCACGCTCGACGCGAACAGCGCGGAAAATTCGGTCGGGTCCATCTGCACTGCCTGGGCAACGGCGATGACATTGACTGTGCTGCCAGTCATGAACGCATACATCGTCGCGCCAAGCGCAGCTTCACCAGAGCCGAAATCGAACAGCAGGAAGGCCACGGCCATGCCGAGAGTGCTTCCCAGGATACCGATGAAGAAAAGGCCCAGCATGGGGCCGCCATTGCGGATGATTTCCGCAATATCCGCGCGAAGAAGCAGCATGGCCACGCCCATGGGCACGGAAATATCTATGATGGCGTCATAGATCGGAGCCTCGGTCGGCAGCACTCCGAAATTGGTGAGAGCGAGCGGAACGAACATCAGGGCGAGCGGTCCCGGTATGAACTTTCCGGCGCGCGATTGATCGATCGCGAATGTAAGGGCCACGACGGTAATGAAGGCCCAGATTACAAGAACGGGCTGAAAGCCTGTGCCCGTCATGCAAACTCTATCCTGACGGACAAGCGCGGGGCGATGCGGAGCAGCCGCTTCGGTGCCGACCTAAAGGCAACCTCCAGTTCCAAGCCTATGCCCCCTCCCGCGAAAATCTTTTTCCGTTGAGATGGGGCTAATGACCACAATTGACGTTTGCAAGCCCTTACATTTCCTTGCGCTGTGCAGCCTTTCCACTGGGTTGACTTGTGAGGTCAGTGATCCGGATCAGGCCCTGGCGAGGATCAAGCTCCAGGTGGTGCACAAATCCTCCGTAGTCTTGCTGGCGAAACGCGGAGGGAGGCTCCAGCCAGCGACCTCGGCCTTGCGCCCTTCCGCAACATAGGTGCGTGCATCCAGCACTTCGAACCCGGCTTCGGCCAGCAGGGCGAGATAATCGGAATGGCGCAGGCGATTGGTGTAATCCTGCGGGTGGATGCAGAGCAGTTTCCAGCTCGCTTCGGAATATTTGAGGAAATCGACAATCGACAAGGCGGAATCGTAATTCTTGCGGTGGTCGCTATTGTCGATACCGTTGCAGAAGATCGCACCATTCCGCATATTGTTGCGCAACATCTTGAAGATGCTGCCTAATATCTGCGGCGGGATATGCTCGAGCACGGTGTGACTATAGGCAATATCGAGTTTCTCCCCGATATTCCCCTCATCCATGGGTACCAGATAGGTAAAATCCAGCGCGGCCAGCATTTCGGGCAGATCCCCCTCGCGCGGGATGGCGAGCCTCCCCGCGATGCTGGCGGGATCGATGCCCAGAGCGGGGGCAATCGCATCCGCTTTGGAAATCACGAAATCCACTGCGGAAAGGACGGAAGGCCGGTTGAGAAGGCGATACTGGTCCGTCAGCACCACTTCCCGCGCCCCCGCCAGCCGATAGATCAGCGGCGCGACAGGCAGCCAGCCACTGCCGATCTCCAGCACGCGCGCGCCGGATACGGATGTGCCCGTTGTCCCGATGAATTCGATCTGTTCCAGTATGCCGCGCACCAGCGCTTCATGGTGGCCGGTCAGCGCCGGCGGCTTGAACGAATGCTTGATGCTGCGGATCCGGTTCTGGAACGGGACGAAGGATTTTACTGTATTGCAGGCAATCCTGGTCTGCCACTTCAGCATTCTTTGTCCTCGCCATTAATGACCGGGAGATCGGGCGTCGATATGCTGAGCTACAATAATTTGATGCAGCGCACCATGCACAGAAGGGGGCAGAACGAAAGGCCAGTCATGACTGGCCTTATTCGCTGACCGCCCTGCCCCGCAGCCATTTGTTCTATTCCGCCGGCTTGATCGACCCGGCCTCATTGGCAAGGATACCTACTACCTGGGTCCACACGGCCACGTTCTGGCGCAATTGGGCCGGATCCACCTTGTCCAGCGTATCGTCCGGGGTGTGATGCAGGTCGAAATACCGCGTGCCGTCCTGCTGCAGATCGATGATCGCGGTGCCCTGATCGCGGGCGATGCCGATATCCGCGCCGCCCGTCGCTACTGCCGTGGACGGTGCCACGCCAAAGCGGGCTACTGCCTCCGCCAGCCTGTTGTGCAGCCCCTCATTGCTCTCGGCAAAGTTGGTGTCGATCCGCCAGATCCGGTCCGCGCCGAAATCGCTTTCGATGGCGACGGCCACGGGTTCATCCCCATGCGCCCTGGCATAGGCTGCTCCACCAAAGACGCCAACTTCCTCCGCCCCGGCGAAAAGCAGCCGGATCGTACGCAGGGGCTGCCCGGTGGCGGCAACATTCTTCGCCGCGGCGGCAATGATGCCGCAGCCTGCGCCGTCATCGATGGCACCGGTGCCCAGATCCCAGCTATCGAGATGACATGCCAGCAGGACAGGCGGCAGCGAAACATCGCGGCCCGTGATTTCGGCCACCACATTACCGCTTTCCGTTTCGCCCACGACCTGCGGCGTCAGCACCAGCTTCATCCGCACCTGTTCGGCACGCTCCAGCATACGTTCGAGATTATCGGCATCGGGATTGCTGAGCGCCCCGGCGGGAATGGGCCGGGTGCCTTCGGGAAAATTCGTTCCGCCCGTATGCGGTGTGCGGTGATTATCCGTGCCGATAGAGCGGATCACGGTGGCGATGGCGCCCTTGCTCGCGGCGACAGCGGGGCCGGTCCAGCGCGCCGGGCCTGCAAAACTATATCCCGATCCATCCTGCGTCACGCGCATATCGTGCGTGATAAAGGCGATCTTCCCCTCCAGCGCCCCATCGGGCAAAGCCTGCAATGCGGCGTAGGACGGCAGGCCAACCACTTGGGCGGTAATTCCTTCCGGACCGGTCGATGCGCTGTTGCCAAGGGCGGTGATCGCCATGGGCTGCGGGAATGGTGAGACGATCTCCGCCTCTTCCTCTCGGCGCAGCCAGGTCTGCATCATATAGGGTTCGTTCGCGACATTGGCGAAGCCGTTGGCCTCCAACCAGGCCATTGCCCATTTGCGCCCGCGTGCTTCAGCCTCGGTTCCCGGCATTCGCGGGCCGACTTCGGTGGTGATCCCCTCAACGAAATCCCACGCCATCCTGTCCGCTTCCAGCGCCGTGTCGGCCTGTTCGGCAAGCCCTGCCGGCGCCTGGGCATGAAGAATGGCAGGCATGGCCAGAACGCCAACCGCGAAAGCGAATGATTTCATCGAATGTCCCCGAAGCAATTCCAGTGGCGGGAGAATGACCAGCCCCAACGCTCGGGGTCAATGGCCAGGGCGGCGCCCCAACCGTGAATCATCCGTATCTTTCGATCGCACCGCATCACCACAGATGTGCAAGCGCCTTGCCCATGCAGGAAGGAGAGCCTATCTGCCGGGCAAACTCCGGACACCACCAGATTACCTGCAAGGACGAGCATGGCCGCCCAATACGCATACGTCATGAAGAACATGACGAAGACCTTCCCCGGCGCACAGAAGCCGGTGCTGACCGATATCAACCTCCAGTTCTACCAGGGTGCCAAGATCGGCATCGTGGGCCCGAACGGCGCGGGTAAATCCACGCTGATGAAGATCATGGCGGGCATCGATACCGATTTCACCGGCGAAGCCTGGCCGGGCGAGAACATCACGGTCGGCTATCTGCCGCAGGAACCGGAACTGGACCCGACCAAGAACGTGCTGGAAAACGTCAAGGACGGCGCGCGCGAAATCGCCGACATGGTCGATCGCTTCAACGCGATCAGCGCCGAAATGGGCGATCCGCAGGATGACACCGATTTCGATGCCCTGATGGAAGAAATGGGCACGCTGCAGGAAAAGATCGACGCGGTCGATGGCTGGACGCTCGACAACCAGCTGGAAATCGCGATGGAGGCCCTGCGTTGCCCGCCTTCCGACTGGGAAGTGGCGAACCTTTCCGGCGGTGAAAAGCGCCGCGTCGCCCTCACCCGCCTGCTGATCCAGAAACCGTCCATCCTGCTGCTGGACGAACCGACCAACCATCTTGACGCCGAAAGCGTCGAATGGCTGGAAAACCACCTGAAGGAATATGCGGGCGCGGTGCTGATGATCACCCACGACCGCTACTTCCTGGACAATGTGGTGGGCTGGATCCTCGAACTCGATCGCGGGAAATACTTCCCCTACGAAGGCAATTACTCGACCTATCTGGAAAAGAAGGCCAAGCGCCTGGCCCAGGAAGAACGCGAGGAAAGCGGCCGTTCCAAGGCGCTGCGCGAAGAGCTGGAATGGATCCGGCAGACGCCCAGTGCCCGCCAGACCAAGAGCAAGGCCCGTATCCGCAAGTTCGAACAATTGCAGGAGGCACAGTCCGACCGCAGGCCGGGCAAGGCGCAGATCGTCATCCAGGTGCCCGAACGCCTGGGCGGCAAGGTGATCGAAGCCAAGAACATCTCCAAGGCCTATGGCGACAAATTGCTGTTCGAAAACCTGTCCTTCATGCTGCCGCCGGGTGGCATTGTGGGTGTGATCGGGCCGAACGGCGCGGGTAAATCCACCCTGTTCAAGATCATCACCGGCAAGGAAACGCCCGATGAAGGCGAAATCCAGATCGGCGAAACCGTGCGGCTGGGCTATGTCGACCAGAGCCGTGACCATCTCGATCCCAAGCACAATGTCTGGGAAGAGATTTCCGACGGGCTCGATTACATGAAGGTCAATGGCCACGACATGTCGACGCGGGCCTATGTCGGCGCCTTCAACTTCAAGGGGCAGGACCAGCAGAAGAATGTCGGCAAGCTGTCCGGCGGTGAACGCAACCGCGTGCACATGGCCAAGATGCTGAAGCAGGGCGGCAACGTGCTGCTGCTGGACGAACCGACCAACGATCTCGACGTGGAAACCCTCTCTGCGCTGGAAGACGCGATCGAGAATTTCGCCGGTTGTGCCGTGGTCATCTCGCATGACCGCTTCTTCCTGGACCGGCTGGCCACGCATATCCTGGCATTCGAAGGCGATAGCCATGTCGAATGGTTCGAAGGCAATTTCGCCGCTTACGAGGAAGACCGCCGCCGCCGCCTTGGCGATGCGGCCGATCGTCCGACCCGCCTCGCCTACAAGAAGCTGACGCGGTAATTTGCATCGCGGGACGAGCCGTGGCGCGGACAGTCTGCGAAAGCGACTGCCCCGCCGCGGCTTGAAATGCGTGAATGGCGGACACATCCTGAAAGGATGACTGCAATCCGCCTTTCCATCCACGGCCGCGTACAGGGCGTTTTCTACCGCGACTGGACGGTGCGCAATGCGCGCGAACTCGGGCTTGGTGGCTGGGTCCGCAATTGTCCGGACGGCACCGTGGCCGCCCATCTGCAAGGGGAAGAGGCTGCCGTTCGGACCATGATCGCGCGGATGCGATCCGGCCCCGCCGCACGAGTGGACCGCATCGAACAGCAAGCCGCCATGCCCGACGCGGACATCTCCAGCTTTCAGAGACGCTGAAAAACGCGCTCAGCCGGCCGGCTTGCCCCCCGCCTTGCCCTCATCATCCTTGCCGTCGTCCTTCGGCATGAAGTTCCGCGCCAGCACGTGATAGAGCCGTTCCCGGCAGATCTGGCTCCCCGCCCAGTCGCCAATCAGGGCCGTGGCGAATAGCGGCAGGATAATCGTGGTGCTGCCGGTCGCTTCGCTGAGGATGATGACCGCCGTGAGCGGCGTGCGGACAACGCCGACGAAATAGCCGGCCATTCCCAGCAATACGACCGCGCCCGCTTGCTCCGCCGGGAACAGCGGCGCCATCAGATTGCCGAAGCCCGCGCCGACCGCCAGCGAGGGGGCGAAGATCCCGCCGGGAATTCCGCTTATCGCAGTCGCCAGTGTGGCGATAAATTTGGCCGGACCGAATTCCATCGGCATTTCCGAACCACGCAGCAGCGTGACCGAAGAATCATAACCCGTCCCCCAGGTGGAGCCATTGGTCATCACCCCCAGCACGGCCACGATCACGCCGCAAACCAGCGCCAGCAATAGCGGGCGGCGAGTGGCAATTGCGCTCCACCGCCCTTCCGGCGAGCGGAAGGAAAGCAACAGGCGCGAAAACAGGCCGCCCAGCGCACCACCCAGCAACCCGGCGATGGGAGCCACTATCAACATGGTCTGGAGCGGAATGTCGGAGGATACGGCGCCAAAATAAATGTAATTGCCCGCAAGCCCCTGCGCCATCAGGCCGGAGATCATGACGGCGCCCATCACCAGCACCGCGACGCGCTGTTCATAGGCGACAGCAAGTTCTTCAATAGCGAAGGCGATCCCGGCCAGCGGCGTGTTGAAAGCCGCCGCCACACCGGCTGCGCCGCCTGCGATGAAGACGCCGGGCGTATGCGGCACGCGCAGCAATTTATGCATTCGCAGCATGATTGCAGCGCTGATTTGCACGGTCGGCCCTTCACGCCCGACCGACGCGCCGCCAAGGAGAGAACCCAAGGCCAGGAACAGCTTGGCAAAGGCCACTCTCAGCGAAATCAGTTTCCGCCCCAGCGGATGCTGCGGATAGCGGCTGGCGGCGATGACTTGCGGAATGCCCGAACTCGCCGCTTCCGGTACATATCGCCTGGTAATCGCGATCAGGGTTACGAAAACCAGCGGAGTGAGCAGCAGGGGCAGAAGCGGCAGGCGACCTTCGACATGATCGAACAGCCGCTGCACCGCTTCACCCAGATAGGCGAACAGCACCGCCACCGCGCCGACCAGCAACGCTCCGCTCAATGTGGCAAACCGCCTTCGCCACTGGGAAACCTCGAGCAGTTCGGAATCGGCGAATCGCTCCAGCTCTCGTGAAATGCGGCGCAAAAATGGCATGCAGGTTCCCTAGCCACACTCGGCCATATGTCCACAACGGCCCGGCTGCTTGCGCGACCAACCGGGGCATCCGTTCATCTTGGTTGATGGAAATATGAACATTAAGCTATATAGCTGGTTCAGTTAACGTGCAGGGCGGCCGGCGTAATCCCGACCCATCGCAATCGCCGCACCCACTCGGCGGCACTGACGCAAGGGAGATGCCGCAGTGCAACTTGGAAAGTTTTTGAAAAACAGTGGCTTTGTGGCGCTTGCCGTGGCCCTGTCCATGCCCGCAATCGCCGGAGAGGCCGCGGCCGCCGCCGATAACCAGTGGCGCAACAAGGGCGAACGTGCACTTCAACACCAGCGCAACAATGAATCTGCGCGTTCCAACCGCGATCGTGCCCCACGCATGTCGGACAATCGCGGCGGAAACGAAAATGGCCGTGTCGAACGCCGTAATGATCGCAATGCGGACCGCGGCAATCGCGAACCGGATCGCAGGGAGACACGCTCCCGCGATCGGACCAGTGACAACCGGCGTGACTATGACCGCGACCGCACGACATGGCGCGATAATGACCGCAACCGGTCCTATCGGGACAATGACCGGAACCGTTCCTATACCGACCGGGATCGTAATCGCAGCTATCGCGACAATGATCGCCGCTGGAACGACAACCGCCGCCAGACCGTAAGGCGCGATCACCGCGATTGGGACCGCCGCTGGCGCAACAATAATCGTTATGACTGGCAGCGTTATCGCCGTGCTAATCGCAGCGTGTTCAGCCTGGGCTTCTATTATTCGCCCTATCGGAATTATTCCTATCGCCGGCTTGGCACCGGGTTCCGTCTCGACTCGCTGTTCTATTCCAGCCGGTACTGGATCAACGATCCGTGGCGCTATCGCCTGCCTGCGGTTTACGGCCCCTATCGCTGGGTCCGCTATTACGACGATGTGCTGCTGGTAGATATTTATGACGGCCGCGTGGTCGACGTGATTTACGACTTCTTCTGGTAATCCTGTCCCCTTCTGTCGGTAGAGTGGCCCGGCAGATCTAGCCTCCGGCTGTACGCAGCCGGAGGCTTTTTGCGTCCGAACCGTTCCGTTCCCGGGATCGACGGGCTTGCATGGGTGGCAAGGCGATGGAATGAATTCGCCCATGAGCACGTTGCAATATACCGCCGATTTTTCCGCCCCGGATCAGGCGCGGCTGGCCCGGATCGGGCGCAAGGCGCGGGAACGGCTGACTGCCATCCCCGAATGCTACAAGCTGCCGACGGACAAGGCGGAAATCTATGCCATCGGAAATTTCGTGTCGGACGAGGAATGCGGCCGCCTGATCGCCATGGTGGATGCCGTGGCAAAGCCCAGCCGCGCCTTCGATATCGATTACGCTTCCGGCTATCGCACGTCCTATTCCGGCGATCCCGATCCCAATGATCCCTTCATCCGCCGGATCCAGCGCCGCATCGACGATCTGCTGGGCATCGAACCGCGCAATGGCGAAACCATTCAGGGCCAGCGTTATCTGCCCGGCCAGCAATTCCAGGCGCATACGGACTGGTTTCCGCCCAATACGCCCTATTGGGAACAGGAGAAGGAACGGGGCGGCCAGCGCGCCTATACGGCGATGATCTTCCTCAACGATGTGGAAGAAGGCGGCCACACCAATTTTACCGAGCTGGGCCTGTCGATCGAACCGAAAAAGGGCGTGTTGCTGGCCTGGAACAATGCCGATGAACGCGGCGTGCCCAATCCCTGGACCATCCATGCTGGAATGCCGGTGGTCAAAGGCGAGAAATACATCCTCACCAAATGGTATCGCGCACGCCGCTGGTACTAGGCCGCGCCCTGGCCCGCACCGGCGAGACCGTGCTTCTGCAACGGGTCAGGCGCGGGCCAGTGCTTCGGCAATCAGCCTGCGCGAATTGGCCACGCCGTACAGCGCGATGAAGCTGCCCATGCGCGGGCCCTGTGAACTGCCGAGAAGCGTTTCGTACAGGGCACGGAACCAGTCGCGCAGATTTTCGAAGCCGAATTCTTCCTGCTTGCCGATCTCATAGACGGATGTCTGCAAGTCTTCAGCGGGCGTATCTTCGGCCGCATCGGCCAGAACCGCGTCGAGCGCGCGCAATGCCGCCGCCTCGTTCTCTGCCGGGGCGCGCTTCTGCAGCGTGGGTGCCACGAAATCACGATTATAAGCCAACGCGCAATCCACCAGAACATTCAGGTTCGGATGGCGGTCAGGATCGGCATCGTGGATGTAATTGCCCAGATAGGACCAGACCTGTTCATGGCTGGCTTCCGCGCCCAGAACGCTGACGAGGTTGAGCAGCAGGCCATAGGTGACAGGCAGTGTTTCCCCTGCCCCGTCCGGATTCCCTTCCGCATTGAGCAAGTGCCAGGCCGGATTGCCCAATTGCTTGTCCAGATCCTGTCCGGGAATCCGTTCGCGGAACTGCCAATATTCATCCACCGCACGGGGGATGACGCCGACATGCAGCTGCTTGGCGCTCTTCGGCTCGCGGAACAGATAGAAGGACAGGCTTTCCTCGCTGCCATAGGTCAGCCATTCCTCGATCGTCAGGCCATTGCCCTTCGACTTGGAAATCTTCTCCCCATTCTGGTCGAGGAACAATTCGTAGATCAGGCCCTCCGGCCGGCGGCCGCCCAGCGCCTTCACGATCCGGCCGGACTGGGTGCCGCTATCGGTCAGATCCTTGCCATACATCTCGTAATCGACGCCCAGGGCGTACCAGCGCATCGCCCAGTCGACTTTCCATTGCAGCTTGGCCCCACCGCCGAAAATGCAGTGTTCAACCGTTTCACCTTCATCCTGGAAACGGACCATGCCGGCATCGGCATCCACCACTTCGACCGGCACCTGCAACACGATGCCGCTTTTCCCACTGATCGGCAGTACGGGGGAATATGTCTGGCGCCGTTCCTCCCGCAGGGTCGGCAGCATGATATCCATGATCGCATCGTAATGGCGCAGCACATTGGCCAGCGCATCGTCGAAACCGCCGGAATTATAGCGGTCCGATGCAGCGATGAATTCATATTCGAAGCCGAAGCGGTCAAGGAATTCGCGCAGCTTCGCATTGTTGTGATGGGCGAAGCTTTCATACTTGCCGAACGGGTCCGGAATCCGGCTCAACGGCTTGCCCAGATTGGCCTGGAGAAGATCCTGATTCGGGACATTGTCGGGCACCTTGCGCAACCCGTCCATATCGTCGCTGAAGGCAACCAGCCGCGTCGGCGCAGGCGCCCCGCCCTTCGCGGCCACGATTTCATAGGCCTTGCGCACCAATGTCGTGCGGAGCACTTCCTGGAAGGTGCCGATATGCGGCAGGCCCGATGGGCCATAGCCTGTTTCAAACAGCACCGGTTCCCCACCCGGCTTGCCATCGGGGAAGCGCTTGGCGATTTTCATCGCCTCCTGGAACGGCCAGGCTTTGGACACGCGGGCGGCGGAGATAAGCGCTTCGTCAATCATGGTGCCGCGCCTTTCGCGGATGCCGCGGTTGGTTGCAAGTGCCGAAGCTGGCATGGGGCCAGCCGCCCCGGTTTCGGGCGGTTCGGAACGGTCCGGCCCATTTCCGGTTGGTGAGGAGAAAAACGGGAGTTACCCTTGGATTATATCGCCATTCTTCGTGAACAGGTGGAGGGCATGTGGGCGGCCTCCATCGCATTATTGCCGAATATCGCCATTGCCCTGATCATCCTCTTCATCACCTGGCTGGTGAGCAAATTCGCCGTCGGCATCGCCCAGCGTATCGTCGGCAAGACGCAGATGCGTGAAAGCCTGCGCCGGCTGGTCGAAACGCTGACACGGGTCGGCATCTGGGTTTTCGGCCTGCTGGCGGCTGCCGCTGTCGTCATTCCGGGCTTCACCCCGGCGGGGCTGATTGCCGGGCTGGGAATTGGCGCAGTTGCCATCGGCTTCGCCTTTCAGGACATTTTCGAAAATTTCTTCGCCGGCGTGCTGATCATGCTGCGCGAAAAGATGCAGATCGGCGATTACATCGAGGCGGAGGGGATCGACGGCAATGTGGAGAAGATCACTCTGCGTGAAACCCATATCCGCCAGTTTTCGGGCGAGCTGACGATCCTGCCCAATTCCATGATCTTCAAGAACCCCGTGAAAATCTTCACCGACATGCCGGAACGGCGGTTCGATATCACGGTCGGCGTTTCCTATGACAGCGATCTGGAGAAATCGGAGGCCGTAATCCGCAAGGCGGTGGAATCGGTGGAAACGATCGCCAAGGATCGCGGGGCGGAAGTCTATGCCGTGGAATTCGGCGCCAGTTCGATCGATTTCCTGGTCCGCTGGTGGGTCGATACCAAGAACCAGAACCTGTTTGCGGTGAAGCAGGAAGTCATCTTCGCCGTGAAGAAGGCACTGGATGAAGCGGAGATAGAAATTCCGTTTCCCTATGTTACCCACACTTTCAAGGAAACGGTGCCCCTGCCCCGCCGTTCGGCAGGATCGGCCGAAGTCTAGGACAGTTTATTACACCTCCCCCTCTTTGCGCCAGGCGGCCCCTGTGGCAATCTGGCGCAAAATAAAAGATGGGGGAGAGAAACATGGCCCGACAGGCCTATCCGGACGTGCCGTTATTTCGGTACGACTACACCGATCTGGACAAGGCCCGGATCGCGCAGGCACTTGCCGCCCCGGCGCAGGCTGGCCCTGCCAGCAGGAGCGAACTGGACGACAGGCTCGCCGGGACAACTCTTACCATAATCACCGAAGATGCCGGCCCGCTGAGCTGGCAATTCAGGCCGGGGCGCCGGCTGGCCTTTGACGGCAAGGAATGTGGATATGGCGCGCTGGCCCTGGGCCATGTGACGCTGATCGCCCATCTGGTGCCGGGCACGACCACCGGCTTTGCCATTGCTTGGGACCGGGACAACGGCCTGGCCACGGTCTTCGAACTCTGGTTCGGAGACGGACCGGCCCCTGTGGCGCGCGAGGTGAACCGGGCAATCCATTTTGGCAAGGTCGAAAACACGCCCGCCACACAGGACAGGCACCAGCCGACCGCCCGCGTGGAAGGCCGCGCCCTTTCCTGGACGGAGGACACCGGCAACCGTACGATCGATTATTACCCATCCGCCATGTATTCGCATTGGGTGGAGCTGGACCGGCTGAATGAAGGACGCGGCTATTCCGCCCCTTCGGACTACATACAGCTGACCGAGGATATCTACGCCTATACGCGGACCGAGTCCGAGTTTTCGGGCCTGTGGCATATGTATCTGATGGATATGAACCGGCTGGAATCGGTCGGCTTGCGGCTCGGCTTCAACGGCGCGGACGAGCTGGAATATTACATGTTCCGGGGCACGGGCGAATGGCTGGGCCAGATCGCCCGGTTCGAGGAATTCGGCGATGTAAGCGGCGATCCGATCAAGATCGAAAACGGCAAGAAGGGCGAAAGGCGGATCTATCGCCCGCTGCAGACAATGCCCAGGATGACGCCCGAACAGGTTGCCGCCGCAGTTGCCCGGGGGCCGAAGATATTCGACGGTCCCAGTATCATGGCCGGGAACGGCCTGCCGCCGAGCAAGGCCATGGCAGGGCGGAATTTCACGGTGCGCTATGATGCCGGGCCGGTCATGGAATACCGGATCACCGGCCCGGACAGGCTGGAATGGCGCAAGGACGGTTCCGGCGGATGGACCGGGGCCCGATATAATGCGTGGGAAACCATGCCCGGCGTCTTCATCTTCGGACATTTCCTGGAAGGGTCGAAGGATCATGACGGCCATATTGTCGTCGCCGATTTCGAAAGTGGCATGGCCACCTGCTTCCACGGCTATCTGAACACGCCCTTCTTCGCGAATGAAGCGGGCGCGGAAACCTGGTTCGGCAAGCTGGAGGGTGCGGAAGTTCCCGATCCGGGCGGCAAGCGGCACGAACGGACGATGGACATGATCGGCCGTGCCTTCACCTGGAACTATTCCCCCGGCCTGACCTCCATGCATGTCTATTCCACGCCCAATACGGTCAGCTGGGTAATCTTCACCCCGGATGGCCATGGCGGCACGGAATGGAGCGGCACGGGCGATTTCATCAAGATCCGCGACCAGCTCTATTTCTGCCGCTGGCAGGAAGAGGCCTGCAACGGCACGCTGGGCACCATCCTCATCAACATGCGCACCATGCATGACAGCGGCATCGGCTATCATTGCGGCGAGGAAGGTCTGTCCATCAGCGCGATAGGCGCCTTTGCGCGCCATGCCGGCAAGATCGATGTCGACAAGTTCTTCGGAGGCAAGGCATGAGCAAGGACAGGATTTCCACCGATCGCCGCGCATTCCTCAAGACTGGCGCATTGATTGCCACGCCGATTGCCGCCGTTACTCCGGTGGCGGCGCTGGCCGATGATGGGACCAGGGCCCGGCTCGCAAGGATGGAGGATGAACGCGCCATCGGGCAAATCCACCGGGCAGCCCTGCGGAGCCTGAATGCAAGCGGCGATTGCGGCAGGTTTGCCGCCTGCGCGGATGCAATCAGGATCGATCCGCATATGCGCGCGATCACGGAAGATCAGGCGGCAGAGCCGGAACTGACCATCGCGGAAGATGGGCTGAAGGCCCGCTATCGTTCCACTTGCCAGGTAGAGGTGGAAACCGAATTCACCGGCCATTCCACCCTTGAACGGATGGCCCGCTTCCAGGGTCAGGGATTCCACCGGCATGTTGAGCGCAAGAGGCTGGAAGCCGATTATGTGAAGAAAGCCGAAGGTTGGCAGATCGCAAGCCTGCGTCTTGCCTGATCACCCTTGATCCATGCCTTCGTTTCGCAATTCAATTGGGGAGAATTTGATACAATGAGAATGAAGATTGCTGCTGCGGTCGGGCTTGCAGCGCTTGCCGCCGGCTGCGCCTCCAATGAAGGGGAAGCCGGCACCAGCATCACCCTGGCAGGGGCCGAAGCATGTTCGGCCGACCAGATCGGATCGCTCGACGGCGAAACGAAATGGGTGGAAGCGGCAGAAGGTCTTCCCGCCTATTGCGAAGTCACCGCCACGCTGCACCCGGCAGAAGGGTCCGATATCGGTGTCGTCTATCGCCTGCCGGAAAGCTGGAACGGCAAGATCCTGGGCATTGGCGGCGGCGGCTGGGCCGGAAATGTCACGTTGATGGCCGCCAGCGAAGGGCTGAAAAAAGGTTATGCCACCTTGCAGACAGATGGCGGCAATGCCGGGACCGATGTGTGGAACAATGGCTGGATCGCCGAAAATCCCGAAGCGGCAAAGGATTTCAGCTACCGCGCGATCCACGAACTGACCGTGGCGGGCAAGCAGCTGGTCGAAGCAGTTTATGGCCAAAAACAGGATCGCGCCTATTTCCAGGGCTGTTCCACCGGCGGACGCATGGCGTTGATGGAAGCGCAGCGTTTCCCGGATGATTATGACGCGATCAGTGCCGGCGCGCCGGTCTATTCATTGCAGGTGCAAACCAGCGCCGTTTTGCGCAACAATACATTCGCCCGCAATAATGGTGGCTTCAGCGCGGAAGATCTGCAACTCGCCAATAATGCCGCCCTCGCCGCCTGCGACAGCGCCGATGGCGTGGAAGACGGCATCATCAACGATCCGCGCCAGTGCAGCTGGGATCCGGCCGAATTGCAATGCGATGGCGCCAAGACCGATAGCTGCCTTGCCCCGGCGCAGGTGACTGCGCTCAAGACAATCTATGAAGGCATCAGGACGCCGGAAGATGAATGGGCGATGTTCCCCATGAGCAAGGGCGGCGAAACGGGCTGGAGCCTGTTTGTCGGCACCGAAGGCACGGGCGAAGATGCCACCGGCGGCGGCGGGCTCAAGAATCTGGAACCGCTGCTGTTTGGCGGCCGCTCGGTCGATTTCGCCACGCTCTCAGCGGAAAAGGACGTGCCCGAACTGCGCAGCAGCGATTTCGCCAGGATGTATGAGGCAACCGATCCGGATCTTTCCGCCTTCTTCGCCAATGGCGGCAAGCTGATCCTGTGGCATGGTGAAAACGATCCGGGTCCGAGCCCGGTCGGCGCCAATGATTATGCCAGGGCCGTTCTGAACACGGCGGAAGGCGCATCGGACAATATGCGCTACTTCCTGTTGCCCGGCGTCGAACATTGCGCCGGGGGACCGGGCGCCGACATGATCGAATGGCTGGACACGCTGGACGACTGGGCCAGCGGCGGCGAAGCGCCGGAACGGGTGATCGGGACCAAGCGCGACGGATCGTTGACCCGTCCGCATTGCGCATGGCCCAATGTCGCCGAATACAAGGGCGAAGGCGAAGCGAACGATCCGGCCAATTGGCAATGCGTGGCGCGTAAGAGCTAGAGGCTTGCCTCCTCCGACCCCGGCGGGCAATCAGGTCCGGGGTCGGAACAGGAGGGAACGGAACTTGGCTCGACATCTGATTGCTACCGCACTGACTTGTTGCGCCGCGCTGGCTTCCGGGCCGGCCTTCGCGGCACAGTCTCTGGTGCTGGACCATGTTCGCATGGTGGACCTTGCCGGGCAGGAACCGGCGATTGGATCTGACCGGACGCTGGTCATCACTGATGGCCATATCGTCTATGCGGGCGATGCGGACCGTGCCCCCTCCCCCGAGGATGCAAGGCGGATCGACGCCAGCGGGCTGACGCTGATGCCCGGCCTGGTGGACATGCATGTCCATGTCTGGGACGAGGCGGCTCTGGGCGCCTATCTGGCCCATGGCGTCACCACTATTCGCAACATGTCGGGGATGCCGTTCCATCTCGATATGCAGCGCCGGATCGAAAGCGGGGAATTGGCCGGCCCGCGGCTCATGACAACGGGGCCCATCCTGAACAGCGCAGGCCCCAATGCGCAGATCAAT
Organism: Croceibacterium atlanticum; assembly: GCF_001008165.2. NCBI lineage: Bacteria > Pseudomonadati > Pseudomonadota > Alphaproteobacteria > Sphingomonadales > Erythrobacteraceae > Croceibacterium > Croceibacterium atlanticum. The sequence continues at coordinate 972,776 of NZ_CP011452.2, forward strand.
CATCAATTGGTGGAAGATGCCGCATCCGCCCGCGAAGCGGTCCGCTGGCAGCATGAAGCGGGCTTTCGCCATCTGAAGCTCTATTCTAACCTCCGGCGCGATGCCTTCCACGCCGTGGTGGACCAAGCCGGAAAACTGGGCATGACCATGACCGGCCATACGCCCGAGGGCGAGCGATTGGCGGGCATCCCCGCAGAACGCGATTTCGTCATCCCGTTCGACGAGGTGCTGGCCGCCGGATTCACCACGATCGAACATAATGAATCCATTCTGTGGCACGGTTTGCACGACCGGCAGGATCCCGTTGGCGCCCGGGAACTCGCGGGGCGCATTGCCGCGGCAGGGGTGCCGGTAACCCCCACATTGGTCGCCTATCGCAACCTCATCCACGTGGCGGAAACCAATGGCGCCTATGCCCAGCGGCCCGGCACCGAATGGATGAACCCGGTCCTCCGCCCGATAGAGGCTGACAATGTCGCCAGCTGGGCCATGCGCGATGCAGCGCCCTATGCGGACTCGATCCGCTTTCTCGGCACGATGGCGGCCATGATGCAGGATGCCGGCGTCATGCTGGTGACCGGCAGCGATGCCGGGATCTTCGTCAATCCTCCGGGACTATCGCTGATTGACGAGATGACCCTGCTGGCGGAAGCGGGCCTGACCCCGGCACAGGTTCTGAAGGCTGCCACTGCCAATCCCGCGATTGTTCTGGGCGAAGCCGGATTGGCCGGATGCCTGGAAGAAGGGTGCCGTGCCGATCTCGTTCTATATGATTGCGATCCTCTGGCCGAAATCGCCTGCACCGCCAAACCGCAGGCCGTTATTCGCAATGGCGAATATCTGGATCGGGCCGCGCTGGACGCCATGCTGGATGCCGCCACCAGGCAGGATCCGCAGCGCACGATGCGCAACCTAGCGGAAGGGATGACTGCGCAGGGATCCGAACTCCCGCCGGGCTTCTAGATTTACGCAAAAAAGGAGGGGCGGCCCAGGGAGGGAGGCCGCCCCTCTATCGACTGCCGGCGGGATCAGGCGGCAGCGCTCCCGCCATGGCGGGCAAGTGCCGGCCAGTTGCGCGAATATTGGCTCAGGTCGATCCACGGGGCGCGCGTCTCGAAACTGCGATCCAGCGATTGCAGGATCAGCCGGGCGCGGCGGCGGCGGGCCTTTGGCGAGGTAAAGGGGTTGGCCCTGTCCGGCCTGGCAGCGATCATTCGCTTGATCAGCGCGTCACGCTCTTCGAAGCTGGCGGGCATTGTCCGGGGCAAGGCAATTGCAGCACCGGCATTGGCCAGCCCACCACTATTGGCACGAGCACTATCGGCACGGGGCGCAGCGCTGGCCGTGACGGGCTTGAGCGCAGCAGGCTGGGCCCATTCGCGAATATCGCGCTCCGGCTCTTCATCCGCAACGGGCTGCACCGGGGTAGCAACGGGCTGAACCGGCTCCGGCCGCGTCTGCTTCACGCCGCTATCCACCGCCATCTTGTGGATCTTGCGGCGGCGGCTGCGCTGCAGCGCGGTAACGCCCCAGACGCCGACCCCCAAGGCCAGCAGCAAGCCAAGAATGGTAACCAGCGCTTCGTCGCTCACACCCTCATCGGCAGCAGCGACAGGTTCGGCCGCAACTGGTTCATCGGCAGCTGCCAGCGGAGCGATATCCACCGCACCTTCGCCAACGCCTTCTTCGGTTCCATCGGCACCGGTGGCTTCGGTCGGGGCAGCTACTTCGCTGGCGGCGGATTGCCGTACGACCGGCTGAGCGGCGGTTTCCTCTGCCGGACTTGGTTCTGCAACGGGTTCAGGCGCAGCTTCTGCAACAGGTTCAGGAGCCGGTTCGGGCTCAGGCGCAGCAATGGGGACCGGCGAAGTCACGCTTTCCGGCACAACGATGGCCGGTTCGGTCTGGACAGGCTGCTGCGGCACGTTTGCTGGCGGGGTGACGCCCGGCGCAATGCCACTGGTCAGCGGGCTGACCACGCCCGTATTCGAATTAGGCGGGGTCGTTATCGAACCCGGACCACTGATCGATTCCGGCTGGTCGATTGGAGGAGGTCCCGCCGTTTCGGCCGGTGCTTCGACTGGTGCTGAGGCCTCCTGCGCAAGGAGCGGGGTTGCAGTAAGCGCCAGGACCGCGGCGATCGCGGTGCCGGTGCTGCGGACAGTGTGCGGTTTCGTTTGCATAGTGCATAAAAAATCCGCGTTAACGAAATTGCGTTCCCTGAATGCGCGTTCAGAAAAATCCCAACCCGTTGTTTTTTCGATATATTAATGTGTCGAAAATGCGGCAGTCTGATGAGCCGCCGGGACAAACCGTTTAGTTTGCAACGACCTGATCAGCCCCTCGTTTACTTTTCGTTCCAGCTTGTCCATCGTGCCCGCCATGCCTTCCCTCGCCCTTCCCGCGCTGCATGCCAGCCATGCCGGAACCTGGTTGCGCGGTGCCGATGGCGGGACCCGCGGACTTGGCAAGGGCGAAGCGGTGATGGCCGCGGCCGATACGCCGCTGCTGATGGTCAATGCGCCGCTGGTGGCGACCAGGCTTGGCTATCCCGACCTGTCCGGCCTTGATCTGCTGGAACTCTTCGCCTTCATTCACCCGGCGCAATTCGTCGTGCCCACGCCGCGCGGGCTGGCCCATGCGCTGGGGCTGGAAGACCCCGCCAGCGATGATCAGGTACCCGCATTGTTGCAGCAGGCGGCTGCTATACTTCTCGCCCGCTGCGAAGCGGATGACTGGGCGGAACGCGAAGGGGCGTGGAGCGCGCTGCAATCGCTCGCCAAATTGCGCTGGCCCTGGGCACAGGTTCTGGCCCCTCATATCCGCCAGCCGCAAAGGGCGGAGAAATGGCTCTTCTCCCGCCTCCCGGAATGGGAAGAAACCCCGGAAAGGGCCCAGCCCGGCCAGGTCGCGATTGACGAGTTCGAGATCGAGGCGCGACTGCAAAGGCTGACGGGCGAAGGGGCCGAACAGCGGGAAGGACAGCGGCTTTATTCGCGGGAGGCGGGCCGGATATTCGCCCCGCGCGGCAAACGCAGTGCCCCGCATATGCTGCTGGCACAGGCCGGAACCGGTATCGGCAAGACGCTCGGCTATCTGGCCCCGGCATCGGTGTGGGCGGAAAAGTCGCAGGGTACGGTCTGGGTCAGCACTTATACCAAGAATCTGCAGCGGCAATTACGGCGGGAGAGCAGCCGCGCCTGGCCAGCCACGCGGCCGGATGGCAGCCGCCCGGTCGTGGTGCGCAAGGGGCGCGAGAATTATCTCTGCCTGCTCAACCTCGAAGATGCGCTGCAAGGCGGCTTTGGCGGGCGCGCGGCAATCCTGGCGCAACTCGTCGCGCGCTGGGCGGCATATTCCTCGGATGGGGACATGATTGGCGGCGATCTTCCCGGCTGGCTGGGCACCTTGTTCCGCAATCGCGCGATCCGGTCCCTGACCGATCAGCGCGGCGAATGCGTCTATGCCGGATGTCCGCATTACCGCAAATGCTTCATCGAACGTGCCGCACGGGCCAGCGCCCAGGCCGATCTGGTGATCGCCAATCACGCTTTGGTGATGATCAATGCCGCGCGCGGACGGGACCATGCGCAGCGCCCGACCCGCATCGTCTTTGACGAAGGCCATCACGTTTTTGAGGCAGCCGACAGCACCTTTGCCGCTGCGTTGACCGGACAGGAAGCGATCGAGCTTCGCCGCTGGGTCCTGGGGCCGGAGCGAGGATCGCGCGGGCGACGCCGCGGCCTGTCCGCCCGGCTGGCAGACATATCCAGCTATGACGAGGAAGGCAGCAAGGCGATTGCCGCAGCCTGCCATGCCGCGGAAGCCCTGCCGAGCACGGGCTGGCTGCAAAGGCTGGCCGAAGGCGAACCGTCAGGCCCGGTGGAGGAACTGCTCGCCGCCGTTCGTGCCGTCACTTATGCCCGCGACGAAAGCGGCGGGCAGGAGGCAGGTTACGGCATCGAAACCGAAGCCGCCCAGCTGGATGGCGATTTCGTGGAACGCGCGCAGGAAGCGGCAGCAGCCCTTGCCGCGATCCGCCTGCCATTGATCAGGCTGGGCCTGCGGCTGGAGGCTCTGTTCGAGGATGCGCCTGACTGGCTCGACGCGCAGGGGCGCGCCCGGATCGAAGGCGCCCGGCATTCGCTCGCATGGCGGGTCGATACGCTCGCCGCATGGGAAGCGATGCTGGGGCGGATGGGCGGCCCGGCCGATCCCGATTTCGTGGACTGGCTGGCGGTTGACCGATCCGATGCGCGCGAATTCGATATCGGGCTGCACCGCCATTTCCTCGATCCGATGAAGCCCTTCGCCAAGGTGGTTCTGGAACCCGCTCATGGTGTGATGCTGACCAGTGCCACATTGCGCGATGGAGAGGACTGGGACAGCGCCCTCGCCCGTTCCGGCGCGCTGCATCTGGATGGGCGGCCATTGCTGGCCAGTGCGGAAAGCCCTTTCGATTATGCCAATCGCGCCGAAGTGTTGATCGTGACGGATGTGAAGAAGGGCGATCTGGCGGGTCTGGCAGGCGCTTATGCACGTCTGATCGAGGCATCGGGCGGCGGCGTGCTGGGCCTTTTTACCGCGATCAGGCGGCTGCGGGCCGTACATGGGCGCATTGCCGACCGGCTCGCCCGTGCGGGCCTGCCGCTTTACGCGCAGCATGTCGATCCGATCGACACCGGCACGCTGGTCGATATTTTCCGCGACGATCCCCAGGCCAGCCTGCTGGGCACGGATGCCTTGCGCGACGGGGTGGACGTGCCCGGCCATTCGCTGCGCTGCGTGGTCATGGAACAAGTGCCCTGGCCCAAGCCCGGCATCCTCCACCGCGCCCGCCGGGCGGCAGGCGGCGGCTCCGCCTATGACGACCGGATCATTCGCGCCCGGCTGGCCCAGGCCTTCGGCAGGCTTATCCGATCATCCGGGGATAGCGGGCATTTCGTCGTCCTCTCCCCCGCGTTTCCTTCGCGCCTGCTATCGGCTTTCCCATCCGGCACGCCTGTCATGCGGCTTACGCTTGACGAGGCTTTACAACGCGTCGCGGCGGGTGTTTGCTTGCCCGGCAAAAACACCGGAGGCCCTGCGCTGCGGGAAGAGGAACAGGAACGCGACTAGAGTGAAATTGCTTGGCCTGCTGCGACATGCGAAATCTGATTGGGAAGATCTTTCGCTGCGCGATTTCGATCGCGGACTGAACGCGCGTGGCCGGCGCGGCGCAGCCCTGATGGGCGATCATATTCGCAATCACGGCGTAAAGTGGGAACGGCTGGTCGCCAGCCCGGCGGAACGGGTCAAGCTGACACTGGAAGCGAGCGGAATCGGCGGCCCAGTCGAATGGGAACGCGATGCCTATCTGGCCGATGCCGACACTTTGCTGACCCTGTTGCGCAAGACGGAAGGCGATCCGCGTTCTCTGTTGATGGCCGGGCACAATCCCGGCCTGCAGGAACTGATCTTCCTGCTGGTCGGCGATGGCGAGCAGGATGAATTATATGATGCCGCCGCCCGCAAATATCCGACGGCCACCTATGCAGTCCTGGAACTGGCGATTGATGACTGGGCCGATATCGCGCCGGGCTGCGGCAAGCTGATCCATTTCGCCCGGCCGCGCGATCTCGATCCTGAACTGGGGCCGGAACGGCTCGGTTTCTGAAAAAAGCTCGGTCGGTCAGGGCCGGTGGTCAGGCCAGCGCGTTGGCCAGCCTGTCCCGGATTGCACGAAGTTGCGGTAAAAGATCGGAGACATCCGGCCCGGCCTGCGCAGGGGCGGATATGGTCCTTTCATCTGCCGGGGCGCTGGTCAGTGCCTGCCGCGCGCCCTTCAGCGTATAGCCTTCCTTGTTGATCAGCCGGTTGATCTCCGACACGAGTTCAACATCTTCAGGCCGGTAATAGCGCCTCCCCCCGCTCCGCTTCAGCGGGCGGAGCATGGGGAATTGCTGTTCCCAATACCGCAGGACGTGCTGCTTGATATCCAATGCGGATGCCACTTCCCCGATCGTGCGCAACGCTTCCGGCTCCTTGCCGTCGTCGAAGCGCAATTGCCTGGGAGTGTCAGTCATCGGATCAGCTTTCGGCTATACGGTCCTTGAGCTTCTGGCTCGCGCGGAACGTCATCACGCGGCGCGGAGTGATCGGCACTTCCACACCCGTCTTCGGATTGCGGCCGATGCGTTCCTTCTTGTCCCTTAGCACGAAGCTGCCGAAGCCGGAAATCTTCACATTCTCGCCACCAGCCATCGAATCACACATCTTGGCGAGAATTGACTCGACAAGATCCAGGCTCTCCGCACGTGAAAGCCCCATTTTGCGATTGATCGCCTCAGCCAGATCAGCGCGGGTCAATGTTCCCACGGATCGCATCATCTGATTGCGCCCCTTCCCATTCATTAAAGCAACCCCCTGCTTTGATGACGGATTGCCGCGGGATTGGCAAGTTTGCAGTAATATCCTTAGCGCAATCAGATGCGCATCAGGCTGGCGCCCCAGGTAAAGCCACCGCCCATCGCCTCCAGCATGACCAGATCGCCCGGTTTGATCCGCCCGTCGCGCACGGCAGTATCGAAAGCCAGCGGCACGGAAGCAGCCGATGTGTTGGCGTGCCGGTCCACCGTGACGACAACTTTTTCGATCGGCAGGCCCAGCTTGCGGGCGGTGGCATCAAGAATTCGCAAATTGGCCTGATGCGGCACGACCCAGTCGATATCGGAAGCAGAAACGCCTGTTTCTTCAAGCACTTCTTCCAAAACGCTGGCCAGATTGACAACGGCGTGGCGGAACACTTCCCGGCCTTTCATCCGCACTTTGCCGACCGTACCGGTGGTTGACGGCCCGCCATCCACGAACAGCAAGTCGCCATGATTGCCATCGGCATGAAGGCGGGTGGCCAATATGCCCGGCCCGTCCTCGGGCACATCCTCGCCCCTGATCACGAAGGCGCCGGCACCATCCCCGAACAGAACGCAGGTGGTGCGGTCTTCCCAGTCCAGGATCCGGCTGAAGGTTTCTGCCCCGATCACCAGCGCGCATTTGAACATGCCGCCACGGATCATGGAATCCGCCGTGCCCAGCGCATAAAGGAAGCCGGAACAGACAGCGGCGACATCGAAGGCCGCCCCCTTGCAGCCCAGCGCGCTCTGCACCTTTGTGGCGGTTGCAGGAAAAGTGCTGTCGGGCGTGGCAGTGGCCAGGACGATCAGATCGACCTCATCGGCCGTTATCCCGGCATTTTCCAGCGCGGCCCGTGCCGCCTCTGTCGCCAGAGTGCCCGTCGTCTCGCCTTCTCCGGCGATATAGCGGTTGCCGATCCCGGTCCGCTCGCGAATCCACTCGTCGCTCGTATCGACGCGCTGGGCCAGTTCCTCGTTGGAAACGGCCCTTTTCGGCAGGGCAGACCCTACACCCTTGAATACTGATCGAATCACTTTTCCGCCCCGACCGTTCCGTTTTCGCGCAGGCGGGCTTCACCGAGTTCGGCCAGATCCGCAGCGATACGTTCGGTCAGATTCTCCTCCAGCAAGCGGGCCGCCACAGCCACGGCATTGGCGACGCCGGCAGCATTGGCACTGCCATGCGATTTCACGACCACGCCGTTGAGCCCGAGGAATACGGCCCCGTTGTGATTATTGGGATCGAGATGGTGCCGCAGCAATTCCGTTGCCGGGCGCGAAATCAGGAAACCGATCTTGGACCGGACCGAACTGCGAAAGGCATCCTTCAGCAGATCGGTCACGAAACGGGCCGATCCCTCGATCGCCTTGAGCGCGATATTGCCGGAAAACCCGTCGGTCACGACCACATCCACGTCGCCGCGATTGATCTTGTCGGCTTCCACGAAGCCATCGAAACTGAAGGAAGGCCCGGTCGCCTCGCGCAGCATTTGCGCCGCGTCCTGCAGCCGGTCCGTGCCCTTGGTCTCTTCGGTGCCGATATTGAGCAGGCGCACGCGCGGCGCCCCCTCCACGGTCACGATCCGCGCATAGGCGGCGCCCATGATGGCGAATTGCACCAGATTGCGCGCGTCGCATTCCGTGTTCGCGCCCAGATCGAGCATGATCACGTCATTATCGCTGAGCGTGGGCATCAGCGCGGCCAGTGCCGGCCGGTCGATACCCGGCATGGTGCGCAGGGCCAGCTTGCTCATCGCCATCAGCGCGCCGGTATTGCCGGCACTGACGGCAGCCCCGGCATCTCCGCGTTTTACCGCGTTGATGGCCAGCCCCATGGATGTGGTCTTGGCGCGACGAAGCGCCTGGGTCGGCTTTTCATCGCCGCCCACCACATCCTCGCAATGGAGGATCTCGGATGCTTCGCGCATATTGGGGTGAGCCTGCAGCGCACGTTCGATGCGCGCCTGATCACCCACAAGCAGGAATTTGAATTGTTCATGGCGGCGACGCGCAAGCGCCGCGCCAGAAATCATCACGCGCACGCCCTCGTCGCCGCCCATCGCATCGACAGCGATACGCGGCAGGCTCATGCGTTCATTCCTTGACGAAGGGGCTTAGAGCCCGACCGAGACGATCTCTCGTCCGTTATAGTGGCCGCAAGCGTTGCACAGCATGTGCGGGCGCTTGAGTTCACCACAGTTGGAGCATTCATGGAATGCTTCTGCCTTGAGCGAGTCATGCGACCGACGGTTGCCCCGGCGGTGCGGCGATACTTTTCTTTTAGGGACAGCCATTTCGGCACCTGTTCCTTGAAAATTCTGTCGTCTTTTGCGGTCGCCCTAGGCCAAGCCTCTTGCCTGTGCAAGGGCTGTAGCTGCTGGTCCGACCATGCGGCGAAGGCGCGGCCTATAGCGAATTTTCCGAAGCTTGCAAGCTGCACGACCTATCCGGCCGCACCAATTGCCGCATCCCCCACATAGGGATTGCTCTGCCGCTCCTTACCGAAAGTGCTGTGGGGGCCGTGGCCGGGGATAAAAGTGACATCATCGCCCAAGGGCCACAATTTCTGCGTGATCGCATCGAGCAGGTCCTGGTGATTCCCCATCGGAAAATCGGTCCGCCCGATGGAGCCGGAAAAAAGCACATCCCCGACAAAGGCGAATTTGGTCGGGCGGTGGAAGAATACGACATGGCCCGGCGTGTGGCCGGGGCAGTGAATCACTTCCAGCTCGACTTCCCCGAAACTGACCCTGTCGCCATCCGTCAGCCAGCGCGTGGGCTCAAAAATCTTGGTGGCCATCTGAAACCGCGGCCCGTCATCCTCCAGCCGGGAAATCCAGAACCGATCATCCTCATGCGGGCCTTCGATCGGCAAATCCAGTTCGGCCGCAAGCATTCCCGCCTGCCCGCAATGATCGGCATGGCCATGAGTCAGCAGGATTTTTTCCAGCGTCACCCCTGCCCGCGCCACCGCATCCTTCAACTTGTCGAGATCTCCCCCCGGATCGATCAGCGCGCCGCGCATGGTCTTGCTGCACCACACCAGCGAGCAATTCTGCTGGAAGGCGGTGACGGGAATGATCGCGGCGCGGAGGGGGGATTCCTGGGTAGCTGTCATGGGGTTGAAAGTGGCGGCGCGGATGGGCGATTGCAAGCGGGGGCCTGGAACACTTGGAACACTGTTCTGTGCACGAAATCTCGCGGGCCGCGCGGAGGGGTTCTTGGGAGGGCGAACAATAGCTTGGCGGTGATGCGGACCATGGCGGGCAGGAAGCACGGCGCCGGGCCTGTAGGAAAGCGGGACCGGTCCTGATCATCCTGACCAGGCACGCAATCCACCAGGCCGCGGGCACCCGTCTATAGCGCCACAATCACATCCGCCCGCTCTTCCACACGACTCGGCCCACCAGGTCCACCTCGTCCAGCCCGACCTCGATCGGATCGTAAGCCTCGTTCGCGCTGATCAGGCGTAGCGTACCCGGCGCACCGGACTGGACGCGTTTAACATGCAGCACTTCGCCCATGCGCAGCACGTGCACGCCTTCGCGGAAGGGGCGCGGGGTACGGTCCACCAGGATCTCGTCACCATCGCGCAGCAGCGGGTCCATGGAATCGCCCATCACCCGGATCGAGGAGAGCATGGCGGGATCGAGGCCCTGTTCGCGCAGCCAGCGGCGAGAGAAGCGGAATGCGTCGAAGGGAATTTCCGCCGCACCCAACGCACCCGGCCCCGCCGAGGCATCGAGCGGCAGGCGCGGCACATCCACCCAGTCCCCGCCTGTTGCAATGTAGGACATTTCCTCCGGTCCGCCCAATTCCGATTCGGCCACGCCGAAGAATTGCGCGAGATGACGGCGATCATCCTCTTCCAGTTTTCGCGGACTACCCTTGGTAATATATTGCTGCAAATAGCTGGAATTACGCCCTAACATTCGGGAAAGCGCAGCCAGGCTGCTGCCCCGCTCCCGCGCCATAGTGGCGAGCCGTTCACGCGCATTCATGGCAAATATCCTGCGATAATCTCACGACTTCTTCCTACACGTAGTATTTTTCCTAGACAAGTAGGATTTCAGGCGCGAGCAAACGGCCCTGACGATTCGCCTGTTCGCTGCCCCGAGGAGCCACCATCATGCTCATCCGCAAGATCGAAGTCTTCCTGCGCCACACCGGAATGCCCGCCACCAGGTTCGGGCGCCTGGCCGCGCATGATCCGCGTTTCGTGCTCGATCTTCGCAATGGCCGCACACCCCGGCCCCAGACAGAATCACGGGTGGAACATTTCATGAACAAATATATGGAGACCGCCAATGTATTCTGACCCCGCCCTGCCCCGCAGCCCCGCGCCCGCGCGCCGCGGACCGGTGGAAAAACTCCGCTCCGCATTGCTGGAACTGGGTGAGGGAAAGGCCCGGATCCTGACGCATGAGGAACGCGATTGGGCCAGCATCACCTTTGCCGGCACGCGCCATCGGCTGGAACTGGAATTCGCCGGTGTCGAGGGCGTGGAAGCGGGTGAAAGCTTCATCGCCTTCCTGCCGGAGCATGAATTCGCCATCCCCGGCCAATTGGTGGCCGATGCAGCCGTGATCGAAGTCGATCACCGGATGGACCCGCCATGCCTTCGCATCATGTGCGAATTATTGCTGCTGGAGGATCGGTGAGGCCCGCCTGCCCTAATATCCGCGTTGCAGGTCCACTTGCGCTTCCAGCTTCTCGCCAACGCGGAAATGTTCGCAATTGCGCAGGAAACGGTCCGCCGCGCGCTGCTGGCTGGCGGGGGTCGGGATGCCGGAAAGATGCATGGTGACATGCGCATTTTCCAGCGACCAGAAGGGGTGATCTTCGGGCAAAGGTTCCGGATCGACCGTGTCCACGATCGCCCCGCCGACCCGCCTTTCACGCAAAGCCTCGATCAGGGCGCGCTGATCGACGATGTCGGCACGGGCGAAATTGACCAGAACGGCATCGCGTTTCATCGCCGCGAATTCCTTCGCCCCCAGCAGGCCGGCCGTGTCCGCCGTTCCGGGCAGCGCCAGAACCACCCAGTCGAAACTGTCGAGCTGGTCCTGCCATTCATCGGGCCCCATCGCACCGTCGCCCGCCTTGCTGCGCACGACGGACACTTCCACGCCGAACCCTTCGAGCGCGCGGGCAATAGCCCGGCCAATGGCGCCATAGCCCAGGATCAGCGCCCGACTGCCCGCCAGATCGCGAATGCCCGGCGGGACGGAAAGCCATTCATGCGCATCCTGCGCCCGCACCAGGGCGGCATAATCCTTGGCAAAGGCAAGAATGCTCATCACCGCGAATTCGGAAACCTGGGTGGCAGTGAGATTGGACCCGCAGGTCAGCAACACGTCGCGCGCTTCCAGATCGGCCAGAGGCAGCCAGTCGACGCCCGAATAGGAGGTGTTGAGCCAGCGCAGATCGCGCGCAAGCTGCACCGAACGCAGCGCCGGCGGCTTCAGATGCAGATCGAACCAGCCAATTTCCGCCTGCGGGGCCATTTCCACCAGATTATCCGGATCGCTCCACCATATGGGTTCGATCCAGTCCGGCAGGCGGTCTTGCAGCATGGGACGGATATGTTCGGGAAGAACGGCGATCATCGGGTGACGCTCCCGGTCGGTTCAGGCGAACAGGCGGCTGTTTTCGGGCTGGCTGGAGCAAACATGGCCCATCACATGCCGCCCCATCCCCCATACCGCAACCGCCGAAAGGATTTATCCCGCCTTCCACTCCCAGCCAAGCGGATCACCGTCCATCGCGTCCACGCCCCTGGCGGCAAGTTCGTCGCGAATGGCGTCGGAAGTGGCGAAATCCTTCTCCGCACGGGCGGCCTTGCGGCGTTCCAGCGCATCTTCGATTTCCGCTTCGGAGATCGTGGCAGCCTTGGGCCGGATGCGCAGATCGGCGCGGGTGAGGTCCAGCAGGCCGAGGCCCAGCACCGCATCCATCCTGGCCACCACGGCGCGTTTCACCCCGGCATCGACCTTCTTCATGGCCAATGCTTCTTCGAAAGCGGTCAGCGCCACGGGCGTATTGAGATCGTCGCTGATCGCGGCGTCGAATTTTTCCTGCAGGGGCGCGAACTTGGGATGGGCGGGATCGCCTTCTTCCACGCCTTGCAGCCGTTCCGCCGCCATCACCATCCGCTTCAGCCGGGTCAGCGTGGCGCCAAGCCCGTCCCAGCTGAATTCCAGCTCGCTGCGATAATGCGCCTGCAGGCACATCAGGCGATAAGCGAGCGGGTGATAACCCTTGTCGATCAGCAATTGCAGCCGCAGGAATTCGCCCGCGCTCTTGCTCATCTTGCCGCTGCGTTCGACCAGGAAATTATTGTGCATCCAGATCCGCGCGCCGGAATTGGCGGCGACAGACAGGCCATTGGTGCAGCAGAATGCCTGGTTCTGGGCGATCTCGTTCGGGTGGTGGATTTCCCGGTGGTCGATCCCGCCCGTATGGATATCGAAGGGGAAGCCCAGCAGATCGCCGCTCATCACTGAACATTCCAGATGCCAGCCCGGCGCACCCCGGCCCCATGGGGAATCCCATTCCATCTGCCGCTTCTCGCCCGGCGGGGTCTTGCGCCAGATGGCGAAATCGGCGGCATTACGCTTGCCCTCCACCGTTTCGATCCGGCCCCTGGACTCCTCGGCACCGTCTTCCGCCCCGGCGCGGGCGAGCCGTCCGTAATCGGCCACGGTGGAAGTATCGAAATAGAGCCCGCTCTCCAGTTCGTAGCAGTGCTTGTCCGCGATCTGTTTCGCGAAATCGATCATCCGGTCGATATATCTGGTGGCGATGGACCATTCCGCCGGCTGGCGAATATTCAGCGCCTTCACATCTTCCCAATAAGCCTGGGTATAATGCTGCGCGATGTCCCAGATGGACTGGGCCTTTTCAGCCGCCATCTTTTCCATCTTGTCTTCGCCCGCATCGGCATCGTCCGTAAGGTGGCCGACATCGGTGATGTTGATCACATGGGTGAGCTTGTAACCCTTCCAGCTCAGCACCCGGCCCAGCAAATCGGCAAAGACATAGGCGCGCATATTGCCGATATGCGGATAATTATAGACGGTCGGCCCGCAGCTATAGACCCGCGCCTCCCCCGGATGGACCGGCTCGAAGGTTTCCAGCTTGCGCGTAAGGCTGTTGAACAGCTTGAGGGGCATATCACTCATGGTGGGCGGGACTTACGCCCGGTACGCGACAGGTCAAGCGAAGGCGGGCGCGAAATCAGGAATCATGCCCGGCCAGGCGGTAGTGTCGCTGCTGCCCACATGCTAGCGGCGCGGCCTGTTCATGCGGGCCACCGCAATATTTGAATAGACAGGTCCGCCATGTTCGATGCCATCGCCCTGCTCCTGATCTGCCAGTTGACGGGGGAGATCATCCACCGCGGACTGGGTATTCCCCTGCCCGGATCGGTGATCGGCATGATGTTGCTGATCGGCTGGCTGGCCAGCGTCCAGCGAGAGAGGCCATCGCTGACAGCAGTGAGCGGCTGGCTGACGGCGCATCTTTCCATCATGTTCGTGCCCGCCGCCGTCGGCCTGATCGACGAAGGGCCCGTGCTGTCCAGATATGGCATCGGCCTGCTGCTGGCCACGGCGGTGTCCACCATCCTGACCATGGTCGTTTCCGTCCTCGTATTCCTGTGGGCACTGCGCCGTTTCAGCTCGGAAAGCAAGAACGAGCCATGAGCGAGCTTGCCTCCATCCTGCAAAGCCAGCTGCTATGGCTGGCGGTGACGCTGGTTGTCTTCGACATGGCGGAACGGATTTCCAGACGCAGCAAACGCCATCCGCTGTGCCACCCCGTGCTGCTGTCCGTGCCGGTGCTGATCGGCATATTGCTGGCAACCGACACGCCCTATCCCGTCTATCTCAGCGGGACCGGATTTCTCGGTTTCCTGCTTGGCCCGGCCGTGGTCGGCCTGGCGGTGCCGATCTGGCATCAGCGCGCGCTTATCCGGCGGCTGGCCCTGCCCATTACCCTGTCGCTATTGGGCGGATCCATTACCGCCATCGTCAGCGCGGTGGGCATATTGTCGCTGTTCGGCGCGCCGCAGGAAATCCTGGCATCCATCGCCCCGCGCGCATCCACCACGCCGGTTGCAATGGCCATGGCAGACCAATTGGGCGGCATTCCCGCCCTGGCAGCAGTGATTGTGCTGATTGCCGGTGTTTCCGGCGGGGTGACGGTGACACCGCTGTTCAACGCCATGGGCATTACCGATTACCGGGCCCGCGGCTTTGCCGTTGGCGTTTCATCGCATGGGTTCGGTGCTGCGCGCGCTTTTCAGGTCGATCCCACGGCGGGTGCCTTTGCCAGCCTTGGAATGGCTCTCAACGCGCTGGCAACGGCCAGCCTGCTGTCGATCCTCGCCCTGCTATTGTGAAGGAACGGGCCAGATATTGCCCGCCAGTTCCCCATATTGAAGCATCAAACCCAAGCATTTCTGCGATAATTGAGAAATGATTGGCCGGTTATTAACAGCCAATCCTTATAAACTTGCGCCATAGCGCCGGTTGATGATACCTTTTGCTGCAGTGCAACAAAGAGGGAAACGGCACTATGAAACGGATCGGAACGTCACTTGCAACTGCGGCCGCCATGGCACTGGCCGCAAGCCCGGCCATGGCCGAAGCCGCCACGGTGGAGGGCGCCCGTTCGGGCGCGCCTGTCGGAAAGAGCGAAGGCCTGGCTGGCGGTGCTATCATGGCCGGCTTCATCGTGGCCCTGGCCACGATCGTAGTCGTCGTCAGCGATGATGATGACGAGGCTGTCAGCCCCTGAATTGCAATAGCGCCCGCGCCGCTACGCGGTGGCGTGGGCCCTATTCCACCTCGAACAGATCGGCCAGTTGTTCGATGATCGTGCCGCCCAGCTGTTCCACATCCATGATCGTCACCGCCCGCCGGTAATAGCGGTTCACGTCATGGCCGATACCGATGGCGACGAGCTGGACCGGGCTTTGCCGTTCGATCCAGTCGATAACCTTGCGCAGATGGGTTTCCAGATAGCCGGCATTGTTCACGCTGAGCGTTGAATCGTCCACCGGCGCGCCATCCGAAATCACCATCAGGATCCGGCGATCTTCCGGCCGCGCGAGCAGGCGCGTATGCGCCCAGAGCAGCGCCTCACCGTCGATATTTTCCTTCAGCAGCCCTTCGCGCATCATCAGGCCGAGATTGCGGCGCGCGCGGCGCATCGGTTCATCCGCCTTCTTGTAGATGATGTGGCGCAGATCGTTCAGGCGGCCGGGATTGGCGGGTTTCCCGCTATTCAGCCACTTCTCCCGGCTCTGCCCGCCTTTCCACGCGCGGGTGGTGAAGCCGAGGATTTCCACCTTCACGCCGCAGCGTTCCAGCGTGCGGGCCATGATATCGGCGCTGATCGCCGCGATGGAAATCGGGCGGCCGCGCATGGAACCGGAATTGTCGATCAGCAGGGTGACGACCGTATCCTTGAAGTCCTGCTCCTGCTCCACCTTGTAGCTGAGCGAATGGCCGGGGCTGATGATCACGCGGGCCAGCCGCGCCGCATCCAGCATCCCTTCTTCCTGGTCGAAGTCCCAGCTCCGGTTCTGTTGCGCCATCAACCGCCGCTGCAGCCGGTTGGCCAGCCGCGTGACCACGCCCTGCAGCCCGGTCAGCTGGCTGTCCAGATAGGCGCGCAGGCGGCCCAGTTCGTCCTGGTCGCACAGTTCCTGTGCTTCCACGACTTCATCATATTCCTCGGTAAAGACCTTGTAATCGAAGCTTTCTGGCAAGTCCGTCCAGGGCCGGTTCGGGCGGACGGGCATCATGCCCTCTTCGCCTTCGTCCCCGACATCGCCCTGCGTGCTTTCCTGCTCCTGCTCTATCTCCTGGGTGGACTCGTCATCCCCCTCGCCCTCGCCGCTTTCGGCGCTGGTCTGTTCGCGGCGGGTCTGTTCCTGCTCGCCCTGGTCCTGATCATTGTCGCCCTGGTCTTCGTTCTGACCGTCCTGGTCGTCTTCGCTATCCTCAGGGCCGGGTTCGTCCACCTCTTCCGCGCGGGTAATGTCGAGATGGCGCAACATGTCGAGCGAGAGCGACTGGAACGCCTTCTGGTCGTCCAGCGACAGGGCCAGCCGTTCGAAATCGTCCCCTGTCCGGCTTTCGATGAATTCGCGCACCATCTCCACGCCCTGCTTCGCGCTGGCGGGGATCGGCTGGCCGGTCAGCTGTTCGCGCAGCATCAGCGCCAATGCGGACTGCATCGGCACTTCGTCGGCGGTGGTGGCGCGTGAAATCGGGTCCGACCGCATCCGCAATTCGGTCGCCGCTTCCAGATTATCGCGCATTCCGGCGTAATTGTTTTCGCCCAGCGCTTCGTAGCGGACCTGTTCGATCGCATCATAACAGGCACGGGCGGAAGGTTCCGCCGGCATGTTGCGGCGATGCAGCGCCTCGTCATGATGGCGCATACGCAGGGAATAGCTGTCCGCCATTCCCCGCGCTTCACGCGCTTCGGCAGCAGGCAGGGCGCGGCCCGGCATCGGCACGCGCATGGACGTGCCCTGAAGCCCCGGCCCATCGCTGGACCAGTTAAGCTCGATTTCGGGCTCGCGCGCGATGGCACGCGCCGCGCCGGTCAGCGCGAGCTTGAAACGATCGAGTGGAGTTTCGTCTGCCAAAAGCTGCCTGTTGTCCGGATTGCCTTAAATGATGGTCTGGCCGGTCTTTGCCCAGTCGGCAAGGAAACCCTCGATCCCCTTGTCGGTCAGCACGTGATTGACCAGGCCCTTGATGACCTTGGGCGGAGCGGTGGCGACATCGGCACCGATCCGCGCACTTTCCAGAATGTGGGTCGCATGGCGCACGCTGGCAACCAGGATTTCCGTTTCAAAGGCGTAATTGTCGTAGATCAGGCGGATATCGCGGATCAGTTCCATCCCGTCGAAGCCGTTATCGTCGTGGCGGCCAACGAAGGGGGAAACAAAAGTCGCGCCGGCCTTCGCCGCCAGCAGCGCCTGGTTGGCGGAAAAGCACAATGTGACATTCACCATCGTGCCGTCATCGGTCAGCGCCTTGCAGGTCTTCAGGCCATCGATGGTCAGCGGCACCTTGATGCAGACATTGTCCGCGATCTTGCGCAGCACTTCCGCCTCTTTCATCATGGTCGCATGATCCAGCGCCACGACTTCGGCGCTGACCGGGCCATCCACGAGGCCGCAGATTTCCTTCGTCACTTCCATGAAGTCCCGGCCGGACTTGTGGATCAGCGAAGGATTGGTGGTCACGCCATCAAGCAGACCGGCTTCGGCCAGTTCCTTGATGTCTTCGATTTCTGCGGTGTCGGCAAAGAATTTCATCACTTGCTCCGGTCGGTAGCGAATCTCGTGGGCGGCTATAGGTGCCGGTTCCGCGCCGTGCCACCCCTGTATGCGCGGGAATCACCGCGCCGGAATCACAGCGCCCTTGCAGCTTCCAGCGCGCCGATCAGCAACGGATCGCGCGTGGATTGCGGATCGGCGCGGATCGCGGCCTCTTCCCGGCCGATTTCCCGCCAGACTACATTTTCGACCTCCTGCGAGAAATTGCGGGCCACGCCCGCCACATCCACACCGGCAAGGCCGGACAGCAATTGCCCCATCAACGGATCTTCCGCCACGCGCAGCGCCTCCCCCACTTCGGGCACCAGCGCATCCAGCAGCCGCACGCCCATTTCCTGCCGCACGAAGCTGGTCCCCGCAGTCGGCCCGCCGCGGATCAGGGCCACCGCATTTTCGAAGCCGATCGTGCGGATCGTATCGGCCACGATCGGCGCCGCACGATAGGATGCTTCCACCGCGATATCGGCCACGGCGTCCTCCAGCCGCGACTTGAACAGGGCCGAGGTCAATATGCCGGACAGCACATCTCCGCGCGTGCCGAGAAATTCATTGAGCCCGAGCGTCGCCACCGATTCGTCCCAAAAGCCGCCCGGCGCCGTCATCCGGGCGAAGGCGCGTTCGCTGGAAAGCAGCAGAAGCCGCCGGATCGCTTCGGTGAAACTGATCCCCCCGCCATAGGATGCGCAGCCCGCCAGCGCTAACGACCCGCCCGCGGCCAGCGATCCGATGAGGAAGGAACGACGGTGAATGTGATCGGCCTGATGCATAAGAATCCCAATTTTCCTTGTCCCCGCGCTTGCCGCGCGCATTGCTGGCCGCCCATATAGCAGGCGCCGTCATGAACCGCGTCCGACTGATCATCTTCAACGCCGCGCTTGGCCCGCTCGACTATCGCGTTCCGGAAGGGATGGATGTCGGACCGGGCTCTGTCGTCATCGCGCCCCTTGGGCCAAGGCAGATCGTGGGGATCGTCTGGGATGAAGGACGGCTGCCGGGCGATACGGTTCCCGATGCCAGGCTGCGCCCCATTCTGGGCGTCCTGCCGGTTCCCCCGCTGAAGCCCGAATTGCGGCGGCTGATAGAATGGACGGCGGATTATTACTGCGCTTCCCTGGCGTCGGTCGCGCGGATGGTGCTGTCCAGCGGCGGTGCGCTGAAAGGCCCGGCCACCATGACCGAATATCGCCTGTCCGGCGGAATGCCCGAACGGATGACGCCCAAGCGTGAACTGGCCATCGCCGCGCTGGAGGGTGAACAGGCCACGATGCGGGAACTGGCCGATATATCAGGCGTCAGCGAAGGCGTGTTGAGAGGCCTTGTGAATCAGGGCGTGCTGGAACCCGTCGTGGTCGATTGCGATCGCCCATATGAAAAGGCCCGCGCCGATTTCGACCAGCCGGACCTGTCCGCCGAACAAGGCGAGGTGGCAGGGCGACTGGTGCAGGCGATGCGCGATGGCGGATTTGCCCCCTTCCTGCTGGACGGCGTCACCGGCTCGGGCAAGACGGAAACCTATTTCGAAGCCATCGCCGAAGCGCTGCGAAATAATCGGCAAACCCTCGTCCTCCTCCCCGAGATCGCCCTGACGGAGGCTTTTCTCCGCCGGTTCGAGAATCGCTTCGGCGCCGCCCCGATCGTGTGGCATTCCTCGCTCAAATCGACCGAAAGGCGGCGTGCGTGGCGGGCAATCGCCAGCGGGGAAGCGCAAGTAGTGGTCGGTGCGCGTTCCGCCCTGTTCCTTCCCTATGCGCGGCTGGGCCTGATCGTGGTCGATGAAGCGCATGAGATCAGTTTCAAGCAGGATGACGGCGTGCGTTACAATGCGCGCGACGTGGCCGTGATGCGCGCCCGGTTCGAGAAGATCCCCGCAATCCTGGCCAGTGCCACGCCCGCGCTGGAAAGCCTGCAAATGGCCGAAAGCGGGATTTATGAACGGCTTGTTTTGCCAAGCCGTTTCGGCGGGGCGAGCCTGCCGCATATCGAAACGGTCAATCTGACCGAGGAACCGCCAGAAAAGGGCCGCTGGCTCGCGCCGCGGCTGGCGCGTGAATTATTCGCCCGGCTGGAGCGCAAGGAACAGTCGCTGCTGTTCCTCAACCGGCGTGGATATGCCCCGCTGACCTTGTGCCGCCATTGCGGCTATCGCTTCCAATGCCCCAATTGCAGTGCATGGCTGGTCGAACATCGCCTGTCGCACAGGCTCGCCTGCCATCATTGCGGGCATGAAACCGCAACACCCGATCGCTGCCCCGAATGCGGTGAACCCGATTGCCTGGTCGCCTGCGGTCCGGGCGTGGAACGGATCGCGGATGAAGTGGCGGAGATAATGCCCGAAGCGCGGGTTGCCGTGGCAACATCAGACACGCTGAACAGCCCCGAAAAGGCCGCCGCCTTCGTGGCCATGGCCGAAGCCGGGGAAATCGACGTGATCGTGGGGACGCAGCTTGTAACCAAGGGTTTCCACTTCCCCGAACTGACGCTGGTGGGCGTGGTCGATGCCGATCTGGGCCTTGAAGGTGGGGATCTGCGCGCGGCGGAACGAACCTATCAGCAAGTCGCGCAGGTGGCTGGCCGGGCCGGTCGCGGGGCCAAGCCGGGCGAAGTGCTGATCCAGACGCGCCACCCCGATGCCGCAGTGATCGCCGCGCTCGCCGCAGGGGACCGGGATGCCTTCTATGCCGCAGAGACAGAGGCGCGCCGCCATGCGGGCGCCCCGCCCTTCGGCCGCTGGGGCGCGATCATCGTGTCGAGCGAGGACGAACCCGAAGCCCGCGAAGCCGCCAACCGCATCGGCGCGATAAGGCCCAACCTGCCCGATGTGCAGATATTAGGCCCCGCCCCCGCGCCCATGGCGTTGCTGCGCGGGCGCTATCGCTATCGCCTTCTGCTCAATGCCCGCCGTTCCGCCGAATTGCAGAATGTCATTCGGGACTGGCTGGGGGCACTTTCCTTCCCCCAGGGTGTTCGGGTCAGTGTCGATATCGATCCTTACAGCTTTGTATAAGGAGCTTCATGGCCAACAGCTTCCCTCATGGCACCGTCCACCAGGCAAGCGATGACCTTCAGGTCGCGATCCGTTCCGATCCGGCTTTGCTGACGCTTTGGGAAAGCCTTACGCCTCTCGGCCGGAACGAATTCATCTGCTGGATCGAAGACGCAAAAAAGGAAACGACGCGTGCCCGGCGCATCGCCCGAACCTGCGACGAATTGCGTGATGGAAAGAAGCGTCCGTGCTGCTGGGCCGGCTGCATCCACCGGACCGACAAGGCGCCGGGCCGCTGGCAACAGGCGGTTCTTGTCGACGGCAAGAAAGCGAAGCCGGGTAAGCCGGACCAGACGCGTTGAGGCGGCGTTCGGGATGCAGCAGTTCTAATCCCGCTCCCGCGCCAGCAATTCACGCTTGATATCCAGGCCATAGGCATAGCCGCCCAGCGTTCCGTCACTGCGCACTACGCGGTGGCAGGGTATCAGGACGGCGACATTATTCGCGCCATTGGCACTGCCCGCCGCCCGCACCGCCCCCGGATTGCCAACGGCCGCGGCAATTTCCGCGTATGATCGGGTTTCGCCCGGCGGGATGCGGCGCAATTCCTGCCACACTTTTTCCTGAAACGCCGTGCCCTGGACATCCAGCGGCACATCGGCCCCGCCGCTGCCCGGCTGCTCGACAGCGGCAACCACCTTGTCCAGCAAGCCCGCGAATTCCGCCCCGCCCGGCACCAGTTCCGCCTGCGGGAAACGGGCCCGCAAATGCTCCTCCCCTTCATTGAAGGACAGGCGGCACACACCCTTGTCCGTCGCGGCGACGAGCATTGGCCCAAGCGTGGTTTCCACGACCGCCCAGCGGATGCTCACACCGCGCCCGCCATTTTTCCACGCAGATGGTGCCATGCCCATCCTCCCCTTATTGTCTTCGTAGAAGCGGGAAGCCGCGCCATATCCGGCTTCATATATGGCGCCGGTCACGCTGTCCCCGCCGCTCAACGCCTCGCCCGCCCGCTCCCGCCGCAGTGCGCGGGCATATTCGGCGGGGGAAAGGCCAGTGCTTCGTTTGAACATCCGCTGGAAATGGCTCGGCGAATAATCGGTCAACCGTGCCAGATCGGCGAGCGTAGGCACGCTGGCAGCGCACTTGATCGCTTCGATCGCCTTGCCCACGGCCTTTCCTTCGCGTGAGACATCGTCCGGCAGGCAGCGCAGACATGGCCGGAGGCCCGCCTCGCGCGCATCGGCGCCGCAATCGAAAAAGCGGACATTTTCCCGCCGGGGATGGCGCGTGGCGCAGGAGGGGCGACAATATATTCCGGTGGAGAGCACGCCGGTGACGAAGCGACCGTCAAACGCCCGGTCGCGGCGCAGCACGGCTGCCCATGCTTCTTCCGGGTCGATGCCCGCCACCTTCATCTGTTCGAGCGCCATGTGCCATCTCTCATGCCATTGCCGATCATAGGGCCGACTGGTCCACGCATCCAGCGCAGCCGATCCGTTCACGCTTTCGA
Source organism: Croceibacterium atlanticum (assembly GCF_001008165.2). Classification (NCBI taxonomy): domain Bacteria; kingdom Pseudomonadati; phylum Pseudomonadota; class Alphaproteobacteria; order Sphingomonadales; family Erythrobacteraceae; genus Croceibacterium; species Croceibacterium atlanticum. Next base: position 995,032 of record NZ_CP011452.2, read on the forward strand.
TAACCGGCCAGAGAAGGCAGCGCTTCCTGTGTCTTGCGTTCAAAGCAATTGAACGCGACAAGGCGCGCCGATGGCGCAGTCTCCGATAACCTCCTTCTGGCTTGCCCGGCTGTTCGCCGCGATGATCCTGCTTGCCCCGGTTGCGGCCAGTGCGGGCCCGGCGGACATAGAAGCCGCCTCACGCGGAGTAGTGCGCGTGGTCATCGTCGAACATGACGGCGCGGAAGTCATCCCGGTTTCGCACGGCACGGGTTTCGCCGTTTCGCCGGAACGGATCATCACCAATGCCCATGTCGTGCAGGAAGCGATCGACGACCCCGATCTCGCAATCGGCATCGTTCCGTCTGACGGAGAGAACGCCGTTTACGGCCGGCTGGTATCCGTCTCCCCCAGGAACGACCTGGCATTGCTTGCCACGACCAGCCCGATGAATCTGGCGCCGCTGACCATTTCCGGCAACCCGCCCAGGGACAGCGGATCGGTCACCTCCATCGGTTATCCGATGAATGTGGACCGGGCGCAGGGCCTTTCCATCACCCAGATATTCCAGTCGCAACCGCCGGTGACGAGCACCGGCTTCCTTTCCGGCAGCCGGCCTACGCGCGATTTCGATTCGCTTCTGCACACCGCCCCCATCGCGCGCGGCAATAGCGGCGGCCCGCTGGTGGACGATTGCGGGCGCGTGGTCGGGGTGAACAGTTTCGGCGCGGAAAGCGGCGGCGCGGATGCGGAATTCTTCTTCGCCGTTTCCACTCGCGAACTGCTTCCTTTCCTCCGCGCGAACGATATCACCCCGCAGGTCAACGGCCTGCCCTGCCGCAGCCTGGACGATCTGGACGAGCAGGAACGCCAGCGCGCCGAGCGGGAACGGCTTGCCCGCGAACAGAAGGCGCAGGCGCAGCAGGAAGCGCTGGCCCGCCGCAGCGCCGAAGCACGGCGTGATATAGAATTCGCGATTCTGGCCGAGCGGGACAATCGCATGGCTCTGTCCATGTTGCTGGCGTTCATTGCACTGGGCGCAGGCGGCTATGCCCTTCTGGCCAATGGACGCGGAGAGCGCGGACAGGTCCGCATTGCGGGCGGCATTGCCGTGATCGCCATACTCGGCGCGGGAATCGGCTGGCTCTCCCGCCCCGGTTTCGACGAAGTGGAAGATCGCCTGCAGGAACTGCTTCGTGCGGAAATGAATGCCGAAGATAACGGCGTCATCGCACCTGCGCCGCAGCCCACCGACGGGCAATATATATGCGTGCTCGATACGCAGCGCAGCCGCGTCACCAGTTCCCCCACCGACGATCTGCCGCTGGAATGGAGCGATGATGGCTGCGTCAACGGGTCCACCCAATATGGCCTGACCAATGGCGACTGGACCCGCGTGTTCGTGCCGGGCAACGAAGCCGCCGTATCGGTCAATCGGTTTGACCCGCAGGAAGGCGAATATCGGATAGATCGTTATCTGCTGGGGCATGCCGAAATGGCCAATGCGCGAAAGGCACGCGCGGAATATCAGGCCCCGGCCTGCGGCGGCGGGGAAGACGCGGCGCGCAGTTTCGGCGCGCGGCAATCGGCGATCCTGTCGCTGCTTCCCGAACAGCCTAACGAACGGCTTGTCTACAAGTGCGACACTGTTCGCTGACCACTGGCTTGCATCCCCCGCCCCCCGATGCTAGTCGCGCGCCAGCCATGCCGGGGTGCAGTTTCTGCGCCCTTTTCGGCAGGCCTCAGTTTACCGTTTCCTCGGACCCAAAAGGACCTTAGCGCGTGGAGCTTTCCGCCGGTATTCAGGCAAGCCTAGCCGGGCGTTACGCATCGGCCCTGTTCGACCTCGCTAGCGAGGCGGGCAATGTTTCCGTTGTCGAGAGCGATCTCGACAAGCTCGACGCGGCATTGGCCGAATCGGCTGAACTGCGTTCGCTCATCCGCAATCCGGAAGTGAGCCGCAGCCAGCTGGCCAAGGTGGCTACGGGCATTGCCCAGCTGCTGGGCCTTGCGGAGCTGACCCGTAATTTCCTGGGCGTTCTCGCGGAGAACCGTCGGATGGGCGATCTGCCCTCGATGATCCGCGCCTTCCACACCATCGCCGCCGCCCAGCGTGGCGAGGTGAGCGCGGAAGTGGCCAGCGCCCACCCGCTTTCCGACGAGCAGCTGACCGAGCTGGAGAAGAAGCTCCGCGCTCGCGAAGGTCGCACCATAAAGCTGAAATCGCGTGTCGATCCCGACCTTCTGGGCGGGCTCGTCGTCACCATCGGTTCCAAGCGTATCGACAGTTCGATCCGCACCCGTCTCAATACTCTCGCCCAGGCCATGAAGGGCTGACGCCGCAAAGGCTCACGAAAGGCAAAACCACATGGAAATCCGCGCCGCAGAAATCTCGAAGGTCATCAAGGACCAGATCGCAAGTTTCGGAAGCGAAGCCGAAGTCAGCGAAGTCGGCTCCGTTCTGAGCGTGGGCGACGGTATCGCCCGCATCCACGGCCTCGACAATGTCCAGGCCGGCGAGATGGTCGAATTCGCCAATGGCGTGCAGGGCATGGCCCTGAACCTCGAAGCCGACAATGTCGGCGTCGTGATCTTCGGTTCCGACTCCGACATCAAGGAAGGTGACAGCGTCAAGCGCACCGGCACCATCGTGGACGTCCCGGTCGGCAAGGGCCTTCTGGGCCGCGTGGTCGATGCGCTGGGCAACCCGATCGATGGCAAGGGCCCGATCCAGGCTGACAAGCGTTCGCGCGTGGAAGCCAAGGCGCCGGGCATCATCCCGCGTAAATCGGTTCATGAACCCGTGCAGACCGGCCTCAAGGCGATCGACGCCCTGGTTCCCGTCGGCCGTGGCCAGCGCGAACTTATCATCGGTGACCGTCAGACCGGCAAGACCGCCGTCGCCATCGACACCTTCATCAACCAGAAGGGCGTCAATGCCGGCGATGACGAGAGCAAGAAGCTCTACTGCATCTATGTCGCCGTCGGTCAGAAGCGTTCGACCGTGGCGCAGATCGTCCGCCAGCTGGAAGAAAACGGCGCGATGGAATATTCCATCGTTATCGCCGCAACCGCTTCCGAGCCGGCCCCGCTGCAATATCTGGCGCCCTATACCGGCGCCGCGATGGGCGAATTCTTCCGCGACAACGGCATGCATGCCGTGATCGTGTATGATGACCTTTCCAAGCAGGCCGTGGCCTATCGCCAGATGTCCCTGCTGCTCCGCCGTCCGCCGGGCCGCGAAGCCTATCCGGGCGACGTGTTCTATCTTCACAGCCGTCTGCTTGAACGCGCGGCGAAGATGAATGACGAAAACGGCGCCGGTTCGCTGACTGCTCTGCCGATCATCGAAACCCAGGCCGGTGACGTGTCGGCCTATATTCCGACCAACGTGATCTCGATCACCGACGGCCAGATCTTCCTGGAAACCAACCTGTTCTACCAGGGCATCCGTCCGGCCATTAACGTCGGCCTGTCGGTGTCGCGTGTGGGCGGTTCGGCCCAGACCAAGGCGATGAAGAAGGTCGCCGGCTCGATCAAGCTGGAGCTGGCGCAATATCGTGAAATGGCTGCCTTCGCGCAGTTCGGTTCGGACCTCGACGCGGCGACGCAGAAGCTGCTCAACCGCGGTGCACGCCTGACCGAGCTGCTCAAGCAGCCGCAGTTCAGCCCGATGCCGTTCGAAGAACAGACCGTGTCGATCTTCGCCGGTACCAATGGCTATCTCGACAGCGTGGCCGTGGACCGCGTGACCGAATACGAAGCTGCCATGCTGAGCTGTATGCGCAGCGAGCATGCGGAAATCCTCGAGGAAATCCGCAGCACGCAGAAGTTCGAAGGCGACGTGGCCGAAAAAACCAAGGCCGCGCTGGACGCTTTCGCCAAGCAGTTCGCGTAAGGTCAGCAAGGCAATCCAACTTCGTCATTCCTGCCAATGCGGGAATGACGAATTAGGAAGGGAACGAGAGTGGCTTCACTCAAGGAACTCAAGGGCCGGATCAACTCGGTCAAATCGACCCAGAAGATCACCAAGGCCAAGCAGATGGTCGCGGCGGCAAAGCTGCGCAAGGCGCAGGCCGCGGCCGAAGCCGCGCGCCCCTATGCCGAACGGCAGGCCGATGTCATGGCCTCGCTCGCCGGCAAGGTTGCGGGCCAGGACAACGCGCCGCTGCTGCTGCGCGGATCGGGCAATGACCAGCGCCATTTGCTGGTGGTGGTCAATACCGACAAGGGCCTGTGCGGCGGTCTCAACTCCAACATCGTCCGCGCGGCGGTGAAGAAGGCGCGCGAACTGATCGCAGCCGGCAAGACGGTGGAATTCTACCTCGTCGGCCGCAAGGGTCGCGCCCCTATCCGCCGGAATTTTCCGGACAGCATCGGCCATCATTTCGATACTTCGGAAGTCCGCAATCCCGGTTTCGAGGAAGCCGAGAAGGTCGCCGCCGAACTGGTCGATATGTTCGAAGCGGGCAAGTTCGATATTGCCCATCTGGTCTATCCGGTCTTCCAGTCCGCTCTGGTCCAGGAGCCGACCGTGCAGCAGATCATCCCGGTCCCCGCCCCGCAAGCTACCGCCGATGCCGGTGGCGCCGTGGTGGAATATGAGCCGGGCGAGGAGGAAATCCTCGAAGAATTGCTGCCGCGCTACCTGAAGACCCAGCTGTTCGGTGCGCTGCTCGAAGTTTCGGCTTCGGAACAGGGCGCATCCATGACCGCAATGGACAATGCGACGCGCAATGCCGGGGAGCTGATCGAAAAGCTCACCATCCAGTACAACCGCAGCCGCCAGGCCGCGATCACCACCGAATTGATCGAGATTATCGCCGGCGCAGAAGCGCTGTAAGCGAGTTCAAGGCAAGGAAATCACCATGGCCACCGCACCCGTGCTCAACCAGACCACCAACGGCTCCGTTGCCCAGGTCATCGGCGCTGTCGTCGACGTGACCTTCGAAGGCGAGTTGCCGCCGATCCTCACCGCGCTGGAAACGAAGAATGGCGACACCACGCTCGTTCTCGAAGTTGCCCAGCACCTCGGTGAAAACACCGTGCGCTGCATCGCCATGGACGGCACTGACGGCCTCACCCGCGGCCAGCCCGTGACCAATACGGGCAAGCAGATCTCCGTGCCGGTCGGCCCGAAGACGCTCGGCCGTATCATGAACGTCGTCGGCGAACCGATCGACGAAAGAGGCCCGGTCGGCGCAGAGCAGACTGCCCCGATCCACGCGGAAGCGCCGGAATTCATCGACCAGTCGACGGAAGCCGCCATCCTCGTGACAGGCATCAAGGTCATCGATCTTCTCGCCCCCTATGCAAAGGGCGGCAAGATCGGCCTGTTCGGCGGCGCCGGCGTGGGCAAGACCGTGCTGATCCAGGAACTGATCAACAATATCGCCAAGGGTCACGGCGGCGTGTCCGTCTTCGCCGGCGTGGGTGAACGTACCCGCGAAGGTAACGACCTCTATCACGAATTCCTCGACGCAGGCGTTATCGCCAAGGACGCGGAAGGCAATGCGACCTCCGACGGTTCCAAGGTGGCGCTGGTGTTCGGCCAGATGAACGAACCGCCGGGTGCCCGTGCCCGCGTTGCCCTGTCCGGCCTGACCATGGCGGAATATTTCCGCGACCAGGAAGGCCAGGACGTGCTGTTCTTCGTGGACAACATCTTCCGCTTCACCCAGGCCGGCGCCGAAGTGTCCGCCCTGCTCGGCCGTATTCCTTCGGCCGTGGGCTATCAGCCGACCCTGTCGACCGACATGGGCCAGTTGCAGGAACGCATTACCTCCACCACCAAGGGTTCCATTACCTCGGTGCAGGCCATCTACGTTCCGGCGGACGACCTTACCGACCCGGCACCGGCAACCTCCTTCGCCCACCTCGACGCCACGACCACGCTGAGCCGCGCGATCTCTGAGCTGGGCATCTACCCGGCCGTTGACCCGCTCGACTCCACCAGCCGTGTTCTGGAACCGCGCGTCGTTGGCCAGGAACATTACGAAACGGCTCGTAAGGTTCAGGAAACGCTGCAGAAGTACAAGTCGCTGCAGGACATCATTGCCATTCTCGGCATGGATGAGCTGTCCGAAGAGGATAAGCTGACCGTGGCCCGTGCGCGCAAGATCCAGCGCTTCCTGTCCCAGCCGTTCCACGTGGCCGAAGTGTTCACCAACATTCCGGGCAAGTTCGTCCAGCTTGAAGACACGATCCGTTCGTTCAAGGCGGTTGTGGAAGGTGAATACGACCACCTGCCGGAAGCTGCCTTCTACATGGTCGGCGGGATCGACGAGGCGGTCGAGAAGGCCAAGAAGATGGCTGACGAGGCCTGAGCCGATGCGCCGGGGCGCATCGCTTCCGATCCTGATCATGGCGGGTGCTGCGGCGCCTGCCATGGAAGCGGAAGCAGCGCCCCCCGCGATTTGAACTCATGGCCCGGACCGGACCCAGGTCGAAGGTCCAGGTGTTAGGAAATAGAACATGGCACTGCATTTCGAACTCGTAACCCCGGCCAAGCTGGTCCGCTCGGAAGATGTCCATATGGTCGTCGTTCCCGGCGATCAGGGGGATTTCGGCGTGCTGGAAGGCCACGCGCCCTTCATGTCCACGATCAGCCAGGGCACGGTTCAGGTCTTCAAGACCGCCGGCGCCGCGCCTGAAGAAATCGAAATCCGCGGCGGTTTCGCGGAAGTGGGCGACAAGGGCCTGACCGTTCTTGCGGAGCATGTCGAAGACTGATCCGCCCGCATAGCGTTCAGCCCGTATAGGGTTCATAGGGGCTGGCTGCAGCGATGCGCCGGCCTTTTTGTATCCGCCGCCCTGCCCTCAGCTCAATCTGCGGCGGGTGGGAGCATGAAAATCAGGCGGCTTGTCAGCCACCCACCGCACGAATTTGGCGATCGCCTCCCGCTGCAACAGCGCGGCACGATCAGCCCCGATGCGGGCCAGTTCGGCATTGGTGAAATTGGCATGGATCGTCCGGTGGCAGATCGGGTGCACGGCAACGGTTTCCCGCCCCTTTTTCGCCTTGGGCACGGTGTGGTGCCATTGCACCCGGCGCCCCAGCGGACGCCCGCACAGCCAGCAAGCCTTGTCTGCTTCCCCGGTCAGCGGCGCCACCATGCGCAGTTCATGGCGCGGCCTTGGCAGGGCGCTTCATCCGGTTGATCCGCCACAGAAATAGCCCAGACCCGACAATGATTGCCGCGCCCAGCAAGGCGATGGCATCGGGCGCTTCGTCAAAGAACAACCAGCCCAGCACCACGGCCACCAGCAATTGGCCGTAAGTCATGGGGGCGACGGTGGCCGCCCCGGCTTTCGATGTGCCCATATAGATCAGCCAGTGCGCGATGCTGGCGCTGACCGCAATGAAGGCGCAGCGTGCGAAAACGTGCCAGGCCGGCCAGTGCATCCGCAATTCTTCGACACCGCTGAAATGGCCGATTGTCGTCGCCGCCAGCAGGATGACCGACGCTGTTACCGATATATAGACCTGCATTGCCAATATGCTGGCCGAATGCGCGGCCGCGCGATTGGCGATCATCAGCATGGCCATGGCGCTGGCCACCAGCAGCGGGAACAGCGCCACCCAGCCCAGTTCGGCGAAATTGGGCCGCAGCACGATCACCACCCCGACAAAGGCGAACAGCGTCGCCCCGATCGCCGCCGGACGCAGCCTCTCCCCCAGTATCATCGCCGCGAACAGAGCCGTGATCATCGGTTGCGTGAAGGTTATCGTCGTCGCTTCGGCCAGCGGCATCAGCCATACGGCGGTGAACATGGCAATGGTGGCGATGGATACGGACAGCCCGCGAACCCACTGAATCCGCGCCCGGGGCATATGGAACACAGCGCCCCACCCTTCCCGCGCAGCCAGGATCGCACTCAGCCCGATTGCCGCCAGCACATAGCGCGTGCTGGCCATCGCCGTGGGCGGCCACATGCCGCCCATCCCCTTGATAATGGCATCCCCGATAGAAAGTGTGCCGAACCCGGCAAGTGCATAGAGCAGACCGGCGCGGTCGTTATGTATCGACAATTCAGCCCTTTCCCCGCTTGAAACGGAAAACCCCTAAAGTAGCCGGAAGGGGAGAGCAATTGGCGCTTCGCTTGCTAAGTGCCCGGGTGCGCTTGCAGCGTGTCTTTACCGGCATTTCCGGATCGCATCGCAAGCGGATAGACAAGGAAAAGCAGCGTCAGGGCAACGGTGTAGGGATAGAACATGATGCCGTCTATCAGGGCAAAACCCAGCATGCAGAAGGCGGCGATGATCGACATGCGCATCTGAGGCGGCGCAGTTCCCCTCTGTTTCAGGCAGGCCCACAGCAAGGCAGCGACCAGGGCCAGAAACGCGCCGCCGCCCACAATCCCCCAGTCGAACAGAACCTGAAGCGGGAAATCATGCGGGTGCCGGAACATGCCATTGGTCGCCGGGCTGACATGCTGGAACTGGCTGCCGCCATGACCGAAGAATGGCCGCTCCCAGATAAAATGCATGGCATCCTTCCACAGCTCGGTCCGGCCGGATGAGAATTCCTGTGGATCCGCCGATCCGTGCCAGAAACGCAATACGGCATTGAAAAAGCCCGATTGGGGCGAAGGAACCAGTATCGATAAAGCGGCCGCCATCGCGCTTGCCAGGCCAAAACGCAGAGCAAAGGCCGGCGATCGAAATTCCGGAAACAGGATATACCCGGCGATGGCCGCGCAGATCAGTGCGAGAAATGGGCCACGAGAACCGAACCAGAGGCACAAGGCCGCATTGAGAACGAACAGCAGCATCGCTTCGCGCGTTTGCCTGTTCCGGCCCGCCATCCGGTACAGGCCAAGCGCCATTGCCGGAGCGAAGATATAGCCGGTGTGGCGAATATGGGCGAAGCCATAGATCTCATATCCGAAGATATAATCGCTCTCCAACCCGATCGAGTAGACGGAGAGCAATACCAGAACGCCGGTTAACGCCGTGAAACGTGGCAGGTAATCAGCAAACAGGCCGAACGCACACCGGGCCTTTTCCTTGTCACGGCGAAACAGGTGCCAGGCAGAAGCAACGAACAATCCGTGCACGCACCATTCCAGGGAATTGCGGATCGCCTGGCTGGGATAGGCGGCAAAGATGGGTGAGATTGCAAGGGCCGCCAACCAGATCAGCAACAGGGCCTTCCCGCCGGGAGCGATCTCCCGCAAGAAACGCGGCACGTCCAATCCACTGCGATTGGCCACCAGGAATGTTCCGACTTCCAGGATCCAGAACGAAACCCAGAGGAATCTTTCTGCCAATTGAAAGACGGACATCTCGCCCGGCGGCTCCGCCAGCAGTGCAAGGCGAAGCAGGGGATGCGCTGCAAAGACCAGCATCCAGTTATCGCGCAGCCATTGCGATGTTCGCGCAAGCTCCGGCGGAATCAATCCAGGTCCGGATGCCAAACTATCCCCATTGCGCGCCATGGCGAAGCGGTGGCACAGCTTGGTTAATTGTCGGCTAATCGGCCTTGCTGCGAGTTGAGCCGTCAGGCTTGCCGCACACGCAATCTTAACCAAGCCGGATTAGTGCCGCAGCCGCATGGGACAGCTGATCCGTAATTGGCCGGACGTGGCCTTCTGCGTCGCAATTGCGGCCATCACTCTCGGCTTCTCGCTATTGCTGGACCTGCCATTCAGCCTTCCCAGCCAGGCCGAAGCGGCCTTTGTCGGGGTTCATTATCTCTATCCGCTGGTGGGGCTGGCAGCGTGGGCAGGCATAGCCGTGATTGGCCAGCGCCGCCGCCTTCGATCCACATTTCTCGTCGCCTTGCCATGCTACGCGATCGTTATGGCTTGCCACTTCAATCTGAAACTCTGGGCGCCCCACATCAATCCCGCTTTGTGGGATGGTTTCTATTGGGAGATAGATTCCGCCCTGCGTCCGTTGGTGGATGCCTGCTTCCAGCTCAGGGAACTGGTGGCGCCGATCCTGCCTCTGGACGGCAATTTCTACATCATCGCGTTCATAACAATGTTCTATGTGAGCTTCTGCTATCATGCGTTGCGCACACCGGACTGCTTTCGTTCGGTCTTCCTGGGTGCGCTATTCCTTCAAGGAACGGGCGCGCTGGCCTATCTCGTGATGCCGGCACTGGGGCCCTTCCTGTATGAACCGGGGATCGAGCCGCGCCAGACCGCAACCCAGTTGGGTATGTTGGGCGTGTGGGAAGACAATGCCGCGGGCGGTCACAACTGGCTGGCCGAGAATGGCGGAGCCTATCTGACCACCGGGCTGGCGGCCATGCCTTCACTTCATGCCGGTGGCAGCCTGCTCTTCCTGCTTTTCGCGCGGCGTTATGCGAGCGAATTGCTGCCGATCTATATCCCGCTATTCAGCTATCTCTGCATCGCTGCCGTGGCGTCTCGCTGGCACTATCTGGTTGATCTGCCGATCGGAATGATACTCGCCTATGCGTGTTTTGCAGCTGCCGAACGGCTGACCGCTACTGGTCGCGAAACGGCGGAAAAGCCTGCAAATTCGTCATTACCTGATGATGATACGGGCTCGGCCCCCGCCCTCCACCGGGAGGAAAAAACGGTCCTGACCCGGTGGGTTAGGAAGTTATCAAAGTTTCAACCTTACTAACTGCCAGACGCATCGCCGCGTACCATCAATATCACAGTACGCATTGGAGGACTGGGGGAACATGAGCGCTTTCGGACGCAAGAACGGTGTGGCAGGCATGAAGCCAGGCGCACGTCCGAGTTTTGGCGTTGCGCGGCCCATGAAGGGCGGACCTTCGGGGTCCGGCGAATCCGCGTCCCAGGGCGGCGAACAATTCCCGCCAGTGCCGGAAGGCAACCGGCCGAGCGAGACACCTTCCGCGACCAAAGCGCCCAACTCCGATGCCATGGCCCGCCTGGCCGATCGCGCCAATGCGATCAATGAAGGTCCGGCCGAAATTGGCGGTTTCGAAGCCAGCGTGCACAAGATCAAGGAACAGGTGCTGCCGCGCCTGCTGGAACGGGTCGATCCCGAAGCGGCCGCCACGCTTTCCAAGGAAGAACTGTCCGAGGAATTCCGCCCGATCATCATGGAAGTGCTGACCGAGCTGAAGGTCACGCTGAACCGGCGCGAACAATTCGCGCTGGAAAAGGTGCTGATCGACGAATTGCTCGGCTTCGGGCCACTGGAAGAATTGCTGGGCGATCCGGACGTGTCCGACATCATGGTCAACGGTCCGGACCAGACCTATATTGAAAAGAAGGGTAAGTTGCAGCTTGCCCCGATCAAGTTCCGCGACGAACAGCATCTTTTCCAGATCGCGCAGCGCATCGTGAACCAGGTTGGCCGCCGCGTCGACCAGACGACGCCACTGGCCGACGCCCGCCTGAAGGACGGCAGCCGCGTCAACGTGATCGTGCCGCCGCTGTCGCTGCGCGGCACGGCCATTTCCATTCGTAAATTCTCCGAAAAACCGATCACCATCGACATGCTCAAGGGTTTCGGCTCGATGAGTGACAAGATGGCGACCGCGCTGAAGATTGCCGGCGCCTGCCGCATGAATATCGTGATCTCCGGCGGTACCGGCTCGGGCAAAACGACGATGCTGAATGCCCTGTCGAAGATGATCGATCCGGGCGAACGCGTGCTCACCATCGAGGATGCGGCCGAACTGCGCCTGCAACAGCCGCACTGGCTGCCGCTGGAAACGCGCCCGCCGAACCTTGAGGGACAGGGCGCCATCACCATTGGCGACCTGGTGAAGAACGCCCTGCGTATGCGGCCGGACCGGATTATCCTGGGCGAAATTCGCGGCGCGGAATGTTTCGACCTGCTGGCCGCCATGAATACGGGCCATGACGGGTCCATGTGTACGCTGCACGCCAACAGCCCGCGTGAATGCCTTGGCCGTATGGAAAACATGATCCTGATGGGCGACATCAAGATCCCGAAGGAAGCCATTTCCCGCCAGATCGCGGAATCGGTGGATCTTATCGTGCAGGTGAAGCGCCTGCGCGACGGTTCGCGCCGGACAACCAACATCACCGAAGTGATCGGGATGGAAGGCGACGTGATCGTGACGCAGGAATTGTTCAATTTCGAATATCTGGACGAGACCGAGGATGGAAAGATCCTGGGCGAATTCCGCAGTTCGGGCCTGCGCCCCTACACGCTGGAAAAGGCCCGGCAGTTCGGTTTCGATCAGGCCTATCTGGAAGCCTGCCTCTAACCAGCGCGGATCACGGCCCTAGCCGGCGATCCAGCCCTTCAGCGCAAGCGTGAGAAGGACGGTCGCCGCAAAGGCCGCCGTCAGGAAAATCGCCGTCCATGGCATACAACCCACGGCATCAATCCGCTGGCGCCTGAGCCGGCGGCGTTCCGCCAGCAGGGCAACCAGCGCCAGCAGCAGCAAGGCGCCCGCCCACAGGGCGGCGAGAGTGGCGTCGCTGGCGAAAATCAGGAAATCGGGTTCTTCCACGGGGCGTGCATATGGTTCGCCGCCCCGCATACGGCAACGCTTGATCGGTCCGTGAAGCGTCCTATTGCATCCTTATGGAAGCCAATACCGGCCATCGCCCGCTTCTGGCACTGCTGATCCGCCTGGGGGCCATTGCCGCGCTTTCCACCATGTCGGCCCTGATCAAGCTGGCATCCGCGCGCGGGATCCAATTGCCGGAGATCATTTTCTGGCGGCAATTCGTCACCATCCCGATCCTGCTGATCTGGGTTCTGGCGACCAGTGGGCTGGCCACATTGAGCACGCGCCGGCCAGGGACTCATGCCGCGCGCGCGCTTTACGGTCTGGTCGGCATGATCCTCAATTTCGGCGCGGTGATCCTTCTGCCACTGGCAGAGGCGACGACGATCAATTTTTCCGTGCCGATCTTCGCGGTGATCCTTTCCACATTACTGCTGAAGGAACAGGTCGGCATCTGGCGCTGGTCCGCCGTGGCCTGCGGCTTCGCTGGCATATTGCTGATCACCCAGCCGGGTAGCGGCCATATCCCGATATTGGGCGCGATGGTGGCACTGGGCGGCGCCTTCATGATCGCGCTGATCTCCATCCAGATCGCGGATCTGAACAGGACGGAAAAGCCGATTACCATCGTGTTCTGGTTTGCCGCAATTTCCACGCCTGTCGCGGCGATCGCCCTGCCCTTCACTTATACGCCGCATAGCGGTTTTGAATGGCTGCTGCTGCTGGCAATCGGCGTCTTCGGATCGATCGGGCAATTGCTGCTGACCGCCGCCTTGCGTTTCGGTGCGGTCGCCAGCGTGATCGTCATGGATTATTCGGCCCTGTTTTGGGCAACGCTTTACGGCTGGATGCTGTTCGACATGCTTCCGCCGGCCAGCACATGGATCGGCGCGCCGCTGATCGTTGCCGCAGGTATCGTGATTGCATGGCGCGAACATCTGCTCGCCCGCCGGGGAAAAAGGGCAAAAATTGCCCAGCAGGGAACCCAGACCGTCCACGACAGTTGACCCTTCGTAATATCCATTCGGCTGAAGCGAAGGAAATCATCATGTTACGAAAGATTACACTAGCTTTGGGCCTGGCCGCGCTCACTCTGGGCGCCAGCGCTTGCAACACGGTCAAGGGCGCCGGCCAGGATATCGAATCCGTTGGCGAGGCGGGCGACCGCGCAATCTGACGAGCTGCACCTGCAGGGTCGCAGGGTGCCCGTCGGACTTGCTCCGGCGGGCACTTTCCTTTGCGCTAGGCGCCGCGGCGATAAATCAGCAGCAAATTATTGGCTGGCATGGCGACACGCCGCGTTCTCGCCAGCCCGTTTTCCGCCGCCAATCCATCCACCCATTTGATATTGCGCAGCCCCCACTGCGGATTGCGCTGTTTCAGGCTCGCGTCGAAATCGAGATTGGACTGCACCGTCTCCACATCGTCTTCGATATACGGCCCGTAGAGTATCAGCGGTGCACCTTCGGGCAGCAATTTTCCGGCCGCCCGCATCAGGCCGATAGTCGCCGCGGGCGGGCTGATATGGATCATGTTGATGCACAGCATCGCAACGGCCCGGTCAATCGGCCAATCCTCACTTGCCGCGTCAATCGTCAGCGGGGGATGCAGATTGACGAGGCCGGTTTCCACCCGCCACGCCTCGATGGAACTCAGCGCCTCCGCATCAGGATCGCTCGGCTGCCATTCCAGGCCGGGAAATCGCTCCGCCAGAAATATGGCATGTTCGCCCGTACCGCTGGCCACTTCCAGCACACGGCCACGCGCGGGCAATTCTTCGGCCAGTATATCGGCAATCGGCCCGCGATTGCGCAAGGCGGCCGGGGCGGATCGCTTCATCGGCCCTGCTCCAGCTGCCGGGCAAGGCGGAGCATCGCGTCATTATCGTGAATGAAACGGCCGGGCGCACGCATCTGGGTGCATTTCAGCGCCGCCTGCGCCACCGCGCGGGCGTCGATGGATCGATATTGCCGGTTCTTGCCCTGCAGGAACAGGTCCGTAATTCCGCTCACCCCAACACCCAGCCTTTCCAGCATCCGCCGATCCGCCCCCCGCTCCCCACGCAGGAGGCCGGGGCGCAGGATATCATAACGGTCGAACATGAATTGATCGACCAGCGCCTCCGCCTCCCCCTTCACGCGCAGATAGAATCGCCTGGAAAGCCGATCCGCCCCGGCAGAGGAAACCAGCACGAAATTGCTGGCCCCGGCCTTGCGCGCGGTTTGCGCCACCGCGCCGACGAGATCCTTGTCGACAGCGCGGAAGCGCGCCTCGTCCCCGCCGGATTTCCGCCATGTGCTGCCCAATGCGCAGATCACCGTCTCCGGCCGCACGCCCGCGATCATCTCGCCCCAGCCGGTCACATCGGCCACGAGCATTTCCATCTTCGCCCCTTTGGGCAGCGGCACGATCCGACGGCTGAGCGCGATCAGGTGCACATCCGGCACATTCATCGCCGCCTCGATCGCCAGGCGGCCGACAAGGCCTGTCGCGCCCACCAGAAGGACGCGCCGGGGCCTAGACATTGGTCAATCCATCAGGAACCTGGCCAAAGATCCTGCGATAGCATTCCATCGCATAATGATCCGTCATGCCCGCGATGAAATCGGCGATATGGCGGCTGCGCGCAGGCTCCTGTTCCGGCAGGCGTTCACGCCAGCCGGAAGAAAGCAGCGCGGGATCATCGTGATAGGTGGCATAAAGCCGGGCGATAACCGAATGCGCCCGTTCTGCCGTCGCCTTCTGTTCGGGGTGGTAATAGAGCCGTTCGTAAAGAAAGGTCTTCAGGCGGCGTTCCAGCACGGCCATCTCTGGCGAAAAGACCGCCAGCGCACGGCCGGCTGCGCGAATTTCCTCCAGCGAGGAGATCCCGCTCACATTCCTGCGCGTATTTTCGATCAGGTCGTTAACCATGAGTCCGATTTGACCGCGAACGAGCTCTCGCAGCAATGCCTCTCGTGGCTGGCCGGGAAAACGTTTCTCTATGGCACGCCATTGATCGGCCACGAAATCCAGCGTCAGCAGGTCATCCAGTTGCAGGAAACCGGAACGCAGCCCGTCATCGATATCGTGATTGTCATAGGCAATATCGTCCGCCAGCGCCGCCACCTGCGCTTCCAGCGATGGCCACTGGTCCAGCTCCAGCGGAAAATCGGCATCGAGCGCGCTCAGCGCCCAGCCGGGGGCAGTGACCGGGCCGTTATGCTTGGCCAGCCCTTCCAGCACTTCCCATGTCAGATTGAGGCCGGGATACGGGCAATAGGGGCTGTCCAGCCGCATCAGCACGCGCAGGCAATGTTCGTTATGATCATAACCGCCCTGCCCCTGCAGCGCCGCGTCCAGCGCATTTTCCCCGGCATGGCCGAAGGGCGGGTGGCCGATATCGTGGGCAAGACACAATGCCTCCGCCAGGTCCTCGTCCAGGCCGAGCGCCCGCGCGGCCACACGGCCGATCTGCGCCACTTCCAGGCTGTGGGTCAGGCGAACGCGGAAATGGTCGCCATCCGGCGCGACGAATACCTGTGTCTTCCCAGCCAGCCGGCGAAAGGCGATGGAATGGATGATCCGGTCCCGGTCACGCTGAAATTCGCTGCGCGGTCCGCGAACTCCATCATGCTGCTCGGTAAATTCGCGGCCACGCGAGGCGGCAGGATCGGCGGCAAAGGGGGCGCGAGACATTGTCCGCTCGCTAAGCCCCGGTCCCTGATTTTACAACGAGAACACTAACGGAACAGCCGGAAATTCCGGCCTTTCGCACCTTCAATCGGCCTGCAAGATCCAGTCTGCCGCCTTTTCGGCATGAATGCGCGTGCTGTCATAGATGGGCAGGACATTGGCATCGACATCCACGACCATTTCCAGTTCCGTACAGGCAAGCACGATGGCTTCCGCCCCTTCCTGCTCCAGCACGGTGATCATGGTTTTCAGCGCCCGTTCCGCATCGCGCGTGGGCTTGCCCACGATCAGCTGACCATAGATAATCTCGTCAAGCGCTTCGGCATTGCCGATGTCCGGCGGCAGCAGATCGACCCCATGCGCCACCAGGCGGCGGCGATAGAAGCTTTCCGTCATCACATTGCTGGTGCCCAGGACGGCCGCCGTCTTCACCTTGTCCCTGGCCATGCGTTCGCCCACGCAATCCGCAATATTCAGGATCGGCACGGAAACGCTTTCCACCACCCGGTCATAAACGCGGTGCATGGAATTGGCGCCGATGATGATCGCTTCGGCACCGGCCCTTTCCAGCCGCTGGGCGGAATCAATCAGTATGGCGGCGGCGCGATCCCAGTCGGCATCGTCCCTCAACCCCCATAATTTCGAGAAATCCAGGCTCTCTATCAACAGGGGCGCGCTAGTGTGCCGGTCCGTGCGTTGCTGGATTATCTGATTGATATGTTCGTAATAAGTCCGGGTCGAAACCCAGCTCATGCCCCCGATAAGCCCCAGCTTGCGCAAACCCTATTCTCCGTTTCCTGCCGTCTCGCGCTTTCGCAATATATACCGGCGAAACGCTGATATATCCGTGAATACCGCGATCTGCGGATGGATGACATGCCCTTCGGGAGAGATGCAAACATAGTCATATTCGGCCAGCTGCCCCACGATCACCGGCTCGCTGACGGTTTCCGGGTTCTCGCTGATTTTCCAGGCAATGATCGGATCCGGACGATAATCGCCATCGAATGGCAGGCCGGTTTTCCGGTCCAGATAATGCAGGTTCCAGCCCCGCTGGGCTTCGATAAAACTGGCCATATTTCCGGTCTCCCGCGGCCGTGCCGCCAGCGTTCCGCTAGTCCGTGATCGACTTGTTGATTTCCTCGACCATCTTCTTGGCGTCGGACAGCAACATCATGGTCTGGTCCATATAGAACACGTCATTATCGACGCCGGCATAGCCCACCCCGCCCATGCTGCGCTTGATGAACATGATGGTCTTTGCCTTGTCCACGTCGAACACGGGCATCCCGTAGATCGGGCTGGATTTATCATTCTTGGCGGCTGGATTGACCACGTCATTCGCGCCGATGATGAAGGCGACATCCGCCTGGGAGAATTCGGAATTGATATCTTCCAGCTCGAACACGTCATCATAGGGGACATTCGCTTCGGCCAGCAGCACGTTCATATGGCCAGGCATCCGGCCGGCGACCGGGTGGATGGCATATTTGACGCTGACGCCATGTTCCTTGAGCAGATCGGACATTTCGCGCAGCGCGTGCTGCGCCTGTGCCACGGCCATGCCATAGCCGGGAATGATGATGACCTTTTCCGCCTGTTTCAGCATGAAGGCCGCATCTTCTGCACTGCCCTGCTTGTAGGGCCGCTGTTCCTTCGCCTCCCCACCGCCAGCCGCAGCATCGGCGCCAAAACCGCCGGCAATCACGGAAATGAAGCTGCGATTCATCGCGCGGCACATGATGTAGCTGAGAATGGCGCCAGAAGAACCGACCAGCGCGCCAGTGATGATCATCGCCGAATTATGCAGCGTGAACCCCATCGCCGCTGCCGCCCAGCCGGAATAGGAATTCAGCATGGACACGACAACCGGCATGTCCGCCCCGCCGATCGGGATGATCAGCAGGAAACCAATTGCAAAGGCCAGCGCGACCACGATCCAGAAGATCCATCCTTCCCCCGGACCTGCATCGCCGGAGAGCGCATAGATTGCCGTCAGGATCAGGATGGCCGCCAGCGTGCCCAGATTGATCAGATGGCGTCCCGGCAGCAGGATCGGGGAGCCGGACATATTGCCGTTGAGCTTGGCGAAAGCGATGACGGAGCCGGAGAATGTGATCGCGCCAATCGCCGCGCCAAGCATCATTTCCACCCGACTGACCGGAAGGATATCGCCCCCGGCGCCGAGAATATCGAACGCCCCCGGATTGAGGAAAGCTGCCGCCGCGACGAGAACCGCGGCAAGACCGACAAGCGAATGGAAGGCGGCGACCAGTTGCGGCATCGCCGTCATCGCGATGCGGCGGGCGATGGTCAGGCCGATCACCGCGCCGATTGCGATGGCGGCGAGGATTTCGCCTATAGTCGCGAAATCGAGAACCGACGTATCGTAAGCTGGTAGCCCCGAGGCCGGAAATAAATCGTTCGTTGGAATATGCGTGACCAGCGTCGTCACCACGGCGATCAGCATTCCGATCATGCCGAACCGATTGCCCGCCCGGCTTGTTGCCGGGGAAGACAGGCCGCGCAGGGCGAGGATGAACAGCACGCCGCTGACCAGATAGGCCAGCGCAACCCACGGATTCACCGCATGTTCGGCAGCTGCTGCACCGGCAGCGAGGAAGGACAGCGCCATCACTTGCGCTCCTTCTTCTTGTACATCGCCAACATGCGCGCAGTGACCGCGAATCCGCCGAAGATATTGATGCTGGCCAGCACGACACCGGCAAGGCCCAGCCATTTGGCGCCCGGCACACCGGCAGCCGCCGCGGCGATCAGCGCGCCCACGATAATCACCGAACTGATCGCATTGGTCACCGCCATCAGCGGCGTGTGAAGTGCCGGGGTGACAGACCAGACGACATAGTAACCGACGAAGCAGGCCAGGACGAAGATCGACAGGATGCTGATGAAATCCATGACCTATCCCTTCAGCCGGTCATTCACGATCGCGCCGTCCTGTGTGAGCCGCACGGCATTGCCGATTTCCTCGTCCAGCAAGGGCCTGCCCTGTTCCTTGTCCCAGAAGGCGGACAGGAAATTGAACAGGTTGCGGGAAAACAGCGCCGATGCGTCTGCCGCCAGATGGCTGGGCGTGTTGGAATAGCCCATGATGGTCACGCCGTGTCTGACCACGATTTCATCCGGCACGGAGCCTTCGACATTGCCGCCCTGCGCCACGGCGAGATCGAAGATCACGCTGCCCGGGCGCATGGTGGCAATCTGCGCATCGCTGATCAGGCGGGGCGCGGCGCGGCCCGGGATCAGCGCAGTGGTGATGACGATATCCTGCCTGGCAATGTGGCTGGAAACCAGTTCGGCCTGCGCCTTCTGATATTCCTCGCTCATTTCAGTGGCATAGCCGCCGCTGCCTTCGCCTTCGATCCCCGCGACATTTTCCACGAAGATCGGTTTTGCGCCCAGCGACTGGATCTGTTCCTTCGTGGCGCTGCGAACATCGGTGGCAGAAACCTGCGCGCCGAGACGCCGCGCCGTGGCAATCGCCTGCAATCCGGCGACGCCTACCCCCATGATGAAGGCCTTTGCGGCAGATACTGTGCCGGCCGCCGTCATCATCATCGGAAAGGCGCGGCCGTAAGTGTCCGCGGCGGCAAGGACCGCCTTGTAACCGGCAAGGTTGGACTGGCTGGACAACACATCCATGCTCTGCGCCCGGGTGATGCGCGGCATGAACTCCATCGAAAGCGCTTCAAAACCGCCCTCGGCATATGCCTGGACCAGGTCCGCATTGCCGAACGGATCGAACAGCGCCGCAACAAAGGCCCCCTTCCGGGCGCCCTGCAAAATGGCGGGATCGGGCGCCTGGATGCCGAGCACGATGTCGGCATCCTTCACCACTTGAGGGGCTGTGCCGATCTGCGCACCGGCATCGGCATATGCCGAATCGGGAATAGCGGCGTTTTCCCCGGCCCCGGATTCCACGGCAAGATCGGCACCCAGTCCGATGAATTTCCTGACCGTTTCCGGTGTCGCGGCAACGCGGCGTTCACCCGCCGCGCGCTCTTTCAATACCGCTATCCTCATCCCCCCGTCACCTTGCGGTCAGGTGATCAGATAGATCACTAGCGCAACGATGAGTGCGACAGCCACGGTGGACCATTTGACCATGCCGACAAAGCCTTCATAGGTCTTCTCGGCAGACTTGATATCATTCGCCGCCATGCGTGTGTTCCTTGCAATGTAATTGTTTCGATACCGCTCTATCTTCCCAAAGCGAACCGCTCAAGCCTGCTTAAGGTGGTCTTTACCGGTCTGCTCTAATCGGGGGCTTCTCCATTAGGCCTGAAGGTAGGGGATAAATGGCCGAGCCCGAGCAACGACTGTTGATGCTGATTGACGATGAGCCGGCACAGAGCCGGCTGATCACCGCGCTTGCCGCGCGGGAAGGCTGGCGCACGCTGGTAATCAAGGATTCGGAAACGGCGATTGCCACGCTGGGCACGCGCCAGGGCATGCAATTATCGGCCATCATTCTGGATCAATGGGTGCCGGGCGACCAGGCCGCCTCGCTGATCGAGGAACTGAAATCCCGCCGCCCGGCCCTGCCCATATTGATGCTGACCACCAGCACATCGCCGCTGCTCGCGGTGGAAGCGATGCGGGCCGGCGCAACCGATTACCTGGTCAAGCCCATCGCCCCGGACCGGCTGATGCAGGCGCTGCGCAATGCGACAACGCGCGAAGCGCCGCAGGACGAACTGACGCCGCTGACCGAAAAAATGCCCGCCGTGCTCGATTTCGATGCGATGGTGGGCACGGCCTCCCCCTTCCGCGATGCGCTGGCCAAGGCGGCCAAGGCGGCGCGCGGCCATGGTTGCGTGCTGATTGAAGGCGAAAGCGGCACGGGCAAGGAAATGCTGGTGCGCGCGATGCACGGCGCATCCCCGCGCGCCAAGACGGCATTTCGCATGATCAATATTGCCGGGGTTCCGGCCAACAGCCTGGAATCGGTCCTGTTCGGCCACGAAAAGGGTGCCTTTGCCGGTGCGTTCGATCGCCAGGTGGGCGCCTTGCAGAATTGCGACGGCGGGACGCTGGTGATTGACGAGGTGGATCGTCTTTCGCTCGACCTGCAGGACCGTCTGACAGAATGCCTGTCCACGCATCAGGTCCGCCCGATCGGCGCGAAGCACAGCTTCAAGATCGATGTCCGCATCATCGCGGCCAGCAATCTGCCGTTGGCGGATCTCGTGACGACCGGCCATTTCCGGCAGGAATTGCTGGATCTGCTGGCGGCCACTTCCATCACCCTGCCCCCGCTGCGCAACCGGGTGGGCGATATACCGGCGCTGACCCGGCATTTCCTTGCCCGGATCGGCGAACAGCCGGGCCTGCGTGAACTGGGCATTACCGACGGTGCGCTGAACCTGCTCGCCGCCTTCGAATGGCCGGGCAATGTCCGCCAGTTGCAGGCCGTGCTGTTTCGCGCTGCGGTCTTCTGCGATGGCAATGCCCTGACCACCGAGGATTTCCCGCAATTGCGCGAAATCGTGGGCGACATGGAAGAAGGCCAGCAGCCACGCCATGAAAGCGGCGGGGTGCAGATCTATACCAATGACGGCAATCTCCGCCCGCTGGAAGAGATCGAAGCCGATGTGATCCGCCTTGCCATCGGCCATTACCGGGGCCGCATGACCGAGGTTGCCCGCCGCCTGGGCATCGGCAGATCAACGCTTTACCGCAAGTTAAGTGACCTGGGTATCGACAACGCGGCCTGACACCTCACGCATGATCGCCCGCCCGCAGGGGTTGCGAAATTGGCGGCGATTTGGTGTGAGGTGCGCCCGATGACGATATCCGCGAGCGCGACTGTGGGATCTGTGCCACATAGGCGCAGGGAAACGATTACGCTGGAACCTCTGGGCAGCTTACTCGCTTGGTGTTGACCATGTTACGGATTGGTCTTCTCCTCCCCCTTTCCCTGGGACTTGTAATTGCCGGATGCGGTGGCAGCGGCACAGAGGATGTGCCGCCTGAGGATTTCGGGGACATTTCCCTTCCCGATCCGTCAGTGGAAGAAGAAACGGGCTACGGCACGATCGGCCCGGTAAGTTACAGTTTCGATGATAGCCGCCTGACCCGGGCCGAGGTGGAACTGCCCATTCCTCCCGATTACAAGACCCGTGTCTGGGCCATCAAGCTGATCCCGACCGAACGGGCCGACATGCTCGGCAAGATCGCGTGCCGCTACGGCGATTCCACGAAGGATCAGGAATGCAACGTGGCGGATGAAGCGGGCCTGGCCCTGGCCATGCTGGAACGCCCGATCACCGATTATCGAGACAGTTTTGCCCAAAACGGGTTCGGCGAAGAACAGCTTGGTTCGACGGAAATCGCCGGCCAGGTGGGTTTCGCCTATAATACGGAAGAAAACGGCAGGCCGACCGAATATCGCTTCGTCCCTGTTTCCGGGCGGACATTGATGCTGATGCGGCAGGCCGGTCCCGGTCTTGGCCGTGCATCCAAGGCGATTACCGCCGTGGTCAGCGGCCTGCGTGTGTCCAAGCTAAGCCACTGAACGGCGGGCAGTCAGTCGATTGCAGCCGAAAAATCCGTCAAGGCGGAGTCCCGCAGGCCGCGCCAGACATTGCGCGCCTGCACGGTTTCAAACACATCATGCACGCGCAGCAGCTGGCATCCGGCATCCATCCCGGCAAGCGCCAGCGCCACTGAACCGCCCAGCCGCCGGTGGGCCGGCGCTTCGTTGGACAGGGCGCCGATCATCCGTTTGCGGCTGACACCCAGCAGCAATGGCTGGCCCAGCGCGTGGAACAACGGCAACGCATTCATCAGCAGCAGGTTTTCAGCCATGGACTTGCCGAAACCCAGGCCGGGATCAAGGATGATCCGTTCCGCCGGAATTCCACCCTCCACTGCCCGATCCCGCGCGAGGCGCAGCCAGTCGAACACGTCCAGCACGACATTGCGATAACTGCCGTCGGCATGGAGGTCATCCCCCTGCCCCGGAGCATGCATCAGGATCACCGGCTTGCCGCTGGCCGCCGCGAATTCCACGCTGCGCACATCGTGCCGCAACGCCGATACGTCATTGATGATATGCGCGCCTGCTTCCAGCGCCGCCTCCATCACGGCCGGACGGCGTGTATCGACGCTGATCGCCGCGCCCATGGAAGCGCAATATTCCACTGCAGGGACAACGCGCTTTATCTCGTCCCCCTCCCACACGGCGGCCGCTCCCGGCCGTGTGCTTTCACCGCCAATATCGACAATGGCCGCGCCGGCTTCCAGCATGGCGGCGGCATGGCCCTGCGCCTCTTCCGGATTATCGAGAAACTTGCCGCCGTCGGAAAAACTGTCGGGCGTGACGTTGAGAATGCCCATGATCTGCGGCTGGTCCAGCCGGATCGTCCGTTCGCCGAGTTGCAGCGGTTCGTGGACCTTGCGCAGATTTGCCCATTGCGCCTCCGCCGCTGCCGCCAGATCGCCGGGCAGGTTTTCAAAAGCCCGCAGGATGCCGGAAGCCGTTACCACTTGCCGCTGCACCAGTTCGCCATCCCGCCGCAGCATGACCGCGAATTCGCGCGCATAGACCATGCCGCCGGCAAGGCGGATCGCATCCCCATCCACCATTTGCGGCGCGGGGGCGAATGTCAGCGGCTGGATATAGACTTGGTCAGGCATGTCCCACCTCTCTGGAACAGTTGGAACACTGTTCTGGGGAAGAATTCACGCCCCGCGCAAGCCACCCGCAAATCGCGATCGAAAGGGGTGGCATGGCGGGGTGCATCGGGCGCGCCTACACCCATCGCCCGGCGTAGGACAGATATCGGCCCTCAATCTTCCACGGCGAGCAGATAGAGCTGCCGCAATGTGTCCAGCGGTTCGATCTTGCCCTCATGTTCGAGATGCCAGAAGGTCCAGCCATTACAGCTTGGCGCTTCCTGCAGATCCTTGCCCACGCCGTGGATCGATCCGCTCTGCTTGCCGCATGAAATGGACCCGTCGGCCCGCACGGTGGCGCACCACCGGCGTTTCTTGTCGAACAGTTCCGTGCCGGGTTTCAGGAAGCCCGCTTCCACCAGCGCGCCAAAGGCCACGCGCGGCGCACTCTTGCGGCTCTGCATGGTTTTCAGCGCGCTTTCATCCAGCGGCAGTTCCTTGTCGATCCGCTTCATCGCGACATCGCGATAGGCCTTCTCCCGCTCGCAGCCGATCCAGTGGCGGCCGAGGCGTTTCGCCACCGCGCCGGTCGTGCCCGTGCCGAAGAACGGGTCCAGCACCACGTCCCCCGCCTCGGTCGTGGCGAGCAAGACGCGATAAAGCAGCGCTTCCGGCTTCTGCGTCGGATGGGCCTTGTGGCCATCATCCTGTTTCAGCCGTTCCTGCCCGGCGCAGATCGGGATCACCCAGTCGCTGCGCATCTGCAATTCGTCATTCAGCGTCTTCATCGCGCGGTAATTGAAGTGATATTTCGCCTTCTCGCCCTGGCTGGCCCAGATCAGCGTTTCATGCGCATTGGTGAAGCGCGTGCCCCGGAAATTGGGCATCGGGTTGCTCTTGCGCCAGACGATGTCGTTGAGAATCCAGAAGCCCAGATCCTGCAGGATCGCGCCCACGCGGAAGATATTGTGGTAACTGCCGATGACCCACAGCGACCCGTCGGGCTTCAGCACGCGCCGCGCCTCGGTCAGCCAGTCGCGGGTGAACTGGTCATAGATGGCGAAACTGTCGAACTGGTCCCAATGATCGGTGACGGCATCCACATGGCTGCCATCGGGCCGGTTCAGATCGCCGCCGAGCTGGAGGTTGTAGGGCGGATCGGCGAAAACGGCGTCCACACTGGCATCGGGCAGGCTGCGCATCGCCTCTATGCAATCGCCGGGCAGGATCTGGCCCAGCGGCAGATCTTCCAGCTTTACGGCCAGCCGCTTCTTCGCGCGCGTCTTCGGCCTGGTGATTTCGAGTACTTCGCCCATGTCGTGTATTGTCCCCTGAAGTTATCCACAGGGTGAGTCAGGCGAGTCCCAAGGTCAAGCGGCCATTTTGCCGCAGCCTTCTGCCCACTCTCCACATTTAGAGCGGAACGAAACGAGTCCTCCACATCATCTGGAGTCACGCTCGCTTTGCCGGACTCGATATGTTGGGGTGTTGCCGTCAGGACTCGAATGGCAAATTTGTCGCCGATCTTTGCCGCCCGCCATTAATCATGCCGCGCGCAGCCGATCATCTGATAATCTGCGCGACATAAAAAGGGGGTGACGATGGCACTGAAGGTAATCGGCGCAGGGCTTGGCCGTACGGCGACATTCTCGCTCAAATTCGCGCTTGAACATATTGGCTTCGGCCCGTGCTACCACATGTCGGAAGTGCTGGCGGGTGCGCGGCGCAGCCTGCCGCTCTGGCTCGATGCCGTGGCGGACAAACCGGATTGGGACGCGATCTTTGCCGGTTTCCATTCCACCACGGATTATCCCGCCGCCCATTTCTGGCATGAACTGGCAGAGCATTATCCCGATGCGAAAATCGTGTTGACGACGCGCGATCCCGACAGCTGGTTCGATTCCGTCAGCGAGACGATCTTTTCCGAACGAATGAACTCACAGATCCACGAAACGCCTTTCGGCGGCCTGATGCGGGGCGTGATCTTCGACGTGTTCGGCAATAGGATAAATGACCGCGCCTTCATGACCGACTGGTTCCGGCAGCGGAACCAGCAAGTGGTGGACACGCTGCCGCCCGAACGCCTGCTGGTGTTCCATCCGAAGGAAGGCTGGGAACCGCTTTGCAGCTTCCTTGGCGTGCCGGTGCCGCCCGAACCCTTCCCCCGCGTCAACAGCCGTGACGAACTCGGCGGCCAGTCGGACGAACATGGCGGCCTGCCCGCCGATCCGGCGGAACTGGAAGCATTCGCGCGGGAATATATCGACCAGTTGAAGGCGGGGGCGTTCAGCTCAACCGCCTAAAACAACTCCAGTTGCGCCACCGGCGCGAAGCTGCGGCGGTGGAGCGGGGTCGGGCCGTGGGTGCGCAGGGCCGCCAAATGGTCGGCGGTGCCGTAGCCCTTGTTGCGTTCCCAGCCGTAATGCGGATGTTCACGCGCGGCTTCCACCATCAGCCGGTCGCGATATTCCTTGGCGAGGATGGAGGCCGCGCCGATGCAGGGTTCGCGCCCGTCCCCGCCCACGATCGCGCGGGCGGGCCAGCGCCAGTCGGCGCAGCGGCCATGCGGCGTCAGGTTTCCGTCCACCAGCACTTCCCCCGGTTCCTGCGCAATGGCTTCGCACAGGCGCGCAACGGCGAGCGACATGGCCAGCATGGTCGCCTGGAAGATGTTGATCCGGTCGATCTCTTCCACATCGACCACGCCGATCCCGAAGGCGCAGCGGCGGCGGATTGTCCGTTCCAGCTCTGCCCGGCGCGATGCGGCCAGTTTCTTGGAATCGTCCAGCCCGGCAGGTCGCGGCTTGCACAGCAGCACGGCGGCGGCCACAACAGGCCCGGCGAGCGGGCCGCGGCCAGCCTCGTCCACGCCGACAATCAGCCCGCCATTCAGCGAGGCACAAAATTCGCGAGAGGGAGTTCCGGAAAGCATGCGACCGACCATCAATTCCGCCATCATCCTTTCCACAGCTTTGATCGGCCTTGCAAGCTGCGGCGCCACCCAGTCCGGGGATAGCGCGCCGGCGGCCGGTTCCGGCCAGCCTTATGCAGTAAGCGAACATGGCAGTTTTGCCGAGCCGTGGGCGCTGGCATTCGCCCCGGGGACCGATACGCTTTTCATCACAGAAAAAGCCGGGACGATGAAATTCCTCGACACGGCGAGCGGCACGCTGGGCACCGTCACCGGCCTGCCCGAAGTCGCCTATGCCGGACAGGGCGGACTTGGCGATGTCGCCTTCCTGCCGGGCGAGGATGGGCCATTGGCGGGCCGCACGATCTATCTGACATGGGCCGAACCGGGCGAAGGCGAAACGCGCGGCGCGGCCATGGGGCGCGGGACACTGGCCTGCGAGAGCGAAACGGCCTGCACGCTGGAAGATTTCAGCGTGATCTGGCGGCAAGTGCCCAAGGTGTCGGGCGCCGGCCATTATTCGCACAAGATCGCCTTTTTGCCCGATGGCGAATATCTGTTCCTGTCTTCGGGGGACCGGCAGAAGGGTGATCCGGCGCAGGATCTGGGCACCAATCTGGGCAAGGTATTGCGGCTCAACCTGGATGGCACGCCCGCGCCCGGCAATCCCTTCGCGGATCGCGGCGGGGTCAGCGCGGAAATCTGGAGCTATGGCCACCGCAATCTGCTCGGCCTGGAATTCGATTCCGCAGGCCGGCTGTGGGATCTGGAACATGGCCCGCGCGGCGGGGACGAGATCAATCTGGTGCGCGAAGGCGCCAATTACGGCTGGCCGGTGGTTTCCAACGGCGTCCATTACAATGGCGATCCGATCCCCGATCACCCGACCCATCCCGAATTCACCGCCCCGGCAATCAGCTGGAACCCGGTGATCGCGCCCGGAGATTTCATCTTCTACAGCGGCAGGCTGTGGCCGGAATGGAAGGATCAGGCGCTGGCCACCGGCCTTGCCACCATGGCACTGGTGCGCATCTCCTTCGACGATCAGTTCAACGGCACGGAACAGGCCCGCTATGATTTCGGCAAGCGCCTGCGCGACATTGTGGAGGGGCCGGACGGCACGATCTGGATCGCGGAAGACGGGCCCGGCGGCCGGCTGTTGCAGCTAAGGCCGGAATGATCGCAGCCGGGGCAGATGTGGAAGAAAGATTGCCCTTTGCCCCCCCTGCCCCTATCGGCGCGCGCCCATGGCACTTGCGCTTCCCACGCTGATTCCCTTTGCGGATGTCGACCCCGCATTGGTCGAAGAACTGCTCGATCTCGCATTCGGGCCGGATCGGCATGAGCGGACGGCCTATGTAATCCGCGGCGATGCCGATTATTTGCCCATGCTCAGCTTCGCCGCGCTGGACGAGGATGATTACCTCGTCGGCACGATCCAGGCTTTCCCGGTCGCGCTGACCGATCCGGAAGGGCGCGCGCACCCGCTGATAATGGTCGGCCCCGTGGCTGTGATGCCCGGCAGGCAGGATCAGGGCTATGGCCGTGCGCTGATGGCGGCGCAGGCAAGCGCGCTCGACCCGCAGGCGCCGCTTCCGCAAATGCTGATCGGCGATGCCTCCTATTACGGCCGCTTCGGCTTTGTCGAGGCGCCGCGCGGCTGGACCTGCCCCGGCCCGTGGAAGCCCGAACGCCTGCTGATACGCGGCGCCAACCCTGCCGTGCTGCCGGCAAAGGGCATGTTGGGGCCTTGGAAGGGCTGAACCGATCTGGCATCGCACTGGCGCCATGCCATATGATGCCCCCTCCGACCTTGCCTCTCTCTCCCTGCTGGAGATTGCCGAAGCGGTGGAACAGCGGCGCCTGCCGCCGGTGGAGCAATGGAATCCCGCCGAAACGGCCGACAGCCATATGCGCATCGCCGCCGACGGCACATGGTTTCACGAAGGCCGCCCCATCGCGCGCAAGGCCATGGTTCGCGCCTTCGCATCGCTGCTGACGCGGGACGGGGACGGCCGATACTGGCTGGTCACGCCGCAATGCCGCCAGTCGATCGAAGTGGAAGACGCCGCCTTCATTGCCACCGACATGCAGGTGAAGGATGGCGCGCTGGCATTCCGCCTCAATATTGACGAGCTGGTGCTGGCGGGGCCGGACCATCCGCTGCGCGCGGCGGGCACCCCCGATACTCCGGCGATTTACCTGTCTGTCCGGCGCGGCTGCGAAGCGCGGCTGGATCGGTCCACCTGGCTCCAGCTGGCCGAACACGCGCTGGCCGGCGAAGGCGATGATCCGGCAGTCACCAGCCAGGGCGCCCGTTTCAGCCTGTTGCCGGCATGAGCGTGCTTTTCGACCGCCTGCAAAAACTGTTCGATGAAGGCCACGGTGTCGAACTGCCCGATCTGCGGAGCGATGCAATCTTCGCACCGCCCGAAATTCGCCCGGCAGCGGTGTTGATCGCCGTGACAGACCGCCCGGAACCGGGCGTGTTGCTGACCCACCGCCCGGAAGACATGCGCGCCCATCCGGGGCAAGTGGCCTTTCCCGGCGGCAAGCTGGATCCAGGCGAAGATGCCGTCGAAGCCGCCTTGCGCGAAGCGCATGAGGAACTGGCGGTAGAGCCTTCTTCGGTAAGGATAATCGGCGCAAGCGACCGCTATATCACCGGCTCCGGCTATGACGTGACGCCAGTGCTCGGCCTTGTTCCGCCAGACCTGCCGATCCGGCCCAATCCGATGGAAGTGTCCGCCTGGTTCGAACCGCCCCTGCGGTATCTGTTCGATCCGGCCAATCATGTGCAGAAACAACGGGAATGGCAGGGGCGGACGCGGCATTATATCGAGATCGAATGGCAGGGGCACCGAATCTGGGGAATCACTGCGGCGATCATCTCCAATCTCTCGCGGCGTCTCGCCTGGCAGGAACTGATTAATGGCTGAACTTCCCCCCGCACCATGGACGCAGCGCACCGATCTGGCGCAGCTTGTTGCCGCATTGGGCGCGGATACGATGCGCTGGGTCGGCGGCGCGGTGCGCGACACCATGCTCGGCATGGAAGTCGCCGATGTCGATGCCGCAACCGTCCTGATGCCGGAAGAGGTAATGCGGCGGTTGAAATCGGCCGGCCTGAAGCCGATCCCCACGGGCATAGAACATGGCACGGTCACCGCCGTCCTGCCGCAGGGCAATGTGGAAATCACGACCTTGCGGCATGATGTTTCCACCGATGGCAGGCGCGCCACGATCGCCTTTGCCAATGACTGGCGCGAAGATGCCGCGCGGCGCGATTTCACCATCAACGCGCTTTATGCCCACCCGGTCACGCTGGAGATTTCAGACTATTTCGGCGGGCTGAAGGATCTGGAAACGCGGCATGTCCGCTTCATCGGCGATGCCCGCCAGCGCATCCGCGAAGATCATTTGCGCATCCTGAGATATTACCGTTTCCAGGCACGTTTCGGCAGCCTGCTGGATGGCGAAGCGGAAGAAGCCTGCGCCGAACTGGCCCCCATGCTGAAAGGGTTGAGCCGGGAACGCGTGGCAATGGAACTGCTAAACCTGCTGCGATTGCCCGATCCGCTGGGGACGGTGGTGCGCATGTATCGGCGCGGCGTGTTGCAGATCGTTCTGCCTGAGGTGGAACCGGAAGGGCTGGCCACTTTTGAAACCCTGCTGGAAAGGGAAAGGCAGGCGGACATATCCCCGGCATCCCTGCGCAGGCTGGCCGCATTACTGCCCGCACAGAAGCGGGTGGCCGAACAGGTCGCAGCGCGCCTGCGCCTGTCCTCCGTGCAGAAGAAGCGGTTGATCAGCGCCGCATTGCGAGAGGAAGGAACCGGCGATCCGCGCGCCCTTGCCTATCGCATCGGGCGCGATTGGGCGGAAGACAGGATCCTGTTGCAGGGCGGCAGGATCGAGCCGCTGCGGGACTGGCAAATCCCTGTCTTCCCCCTCAAGGGCGGAGAAGTGGTGGCACGCGGCGTATCGGCCGGGCCGGAAGTTGCCCGCATATTGCGCGAATGCGAAGATCGCTGGATCGAAGAAGCGTTCCCCGGCCGCGACCGGGTCGAACAATTTCTGGAAGATGCGCTTTTGCGCTAAAAACGCCTGAATGGGGGCCTTGCGCCCCCTTCATCCCGGCTTCATAACCCCCTGGCTAAGTTTGTTAACGAATTGCCGGCGCATTCCGCATGTGCCGGCTGACGCCGGGTTGAACCCAGCGGGTCGCAACCAACGTGGTTGCATTTCCGGGCCCTGGCCATTGGTCGGCCCCTTCCCGCATCTGCCTCGCCCGGATCCCTTCGCGCCAGCTCCGGCGCCAAATAATGTGTTGAAAGACGGAGAAATTTCACGATGAAGCTTACCAGTCTCGCAGCGGCCGCCGCTCTCGCCCTCACTGGCGTATCTGCCCCGGCCCTTGCGCAAGATGCCGGCATGACTGTCGGTGCGACCGTTTACGGTCCCCAGGGCGGCGAAGTCGGCACGGTCGAGAAGATCGAAGGCGGCAATGTCATCGTCAATACCGGCAATCTGACTGCAACCCTGCCGGAAAACGTGTTTGGTGAAGGCGAAAATGGCCCGACCATCGGCTGGAACAAGGCCGATCTGGAAAATGCCATCAAGTCCGCCGAAGCTGAACAGCAGGCCGCATTCGAAGCGGCTCTGGTCCCGGGCCATGAAATCTACAGTGTGGACGGCATCCTGCTCGGCACCGTGGAAAGCGTGGGTGAAGACGGCATGGTCGTCGTCGCGCTGACCGATGCCGATCCGGTCCAGCTGCCCAAGGAACAGATGACCATGGCTGGCGAAAAGCTGACCTTCCTGGCAACGCAGGCTGACCTGATGGCCGCCGTGTCTGCCCAGAACCCCGGCTAAGCCGCGGAAAAATTTAATGAATAGGCCGGGTGCGCATCAGCCGCACCCGGCCTTTTTCATGACTGGAACTTGTTGTCCTTCGGGAAACCGCGCGGCGGCAGGCGGCCGGCAGCGCCGCGGGCAACCTTCCATTCCCACACATTCTCTTCGGTGCGGGTGCGGCCGCTTTCACCGCCCATGGTCCAGGACAGCCCCTCTTCCAGTTTCAGCGTGGTCGCGTCGGACAGGCCGCCATCGCGGTAACGCTGCAAGGTCACGCCCTGCCCGCGCGTCATCACCGGCAATTCTTCCAGATTGAAGACGACGAGCTTGCGGTTATCGCCCACCACCGCAACGTGATCATGTTCCGGCGCGATCGGGCGCACCACGGCCAGCCTGGCGTCACCCTTCAAATTCACCACCTGCCGCCCCTTGCGGGTTTCGGCCAGCAATTCATCGGTCACGGCGGCAAAGCCCTTGCCCAGCGTGGAGGCCAGCAGCAATTGCAGGTTCGGCCGGTGGACGATCAACGCCACGATATGGGCGGCGGCATCGATATCCAGCGTGTTGCGGATCGGTTCACCGAAACCGCGCGCGCCGGGTAATTTATCCGCGCCGATGGTGAAGAAACGCCCGTCATCGCCGGCCAGCAGAAGCTTGTCAGTCGTCTGCGCATGGACGGCAAAGGCGGGGCCGTCACCCTCCTTGAACTTGAATTCGCTGTCCAGCGGGACATGCCCCTTGGCCGCGCGTATCCAGCCCTTTTGCGAGAGGATGACCGTTACCGGCTCCTTCTCGATCATGGCATCCATGCTGAATTCGACCGCCGGTTTCGCTTCGGAAATGGTCGTGCGGCGGCGGCCCAGCGCGGTATCTTCCGCATATTCCTTGCGCAGGGCGTTGAGATCGCGCTTCAAACGCGTGCGCTGGCGTGCCGGGCTGGAGAGCAGCTTTTCCAGCTCGTCCCGCTCCACCAGCAGATCTTCCCGCTCCTTGCGCAGTTCCATCTCTTCCAGCTTGCGCAAGCTGCGCAGCCGCATGTTCAGGATGGCTTCGGCCTGCCGGTCGGTCAGTTCGAATTCCGCCATCATGATCGGCTTGGGTTCATCCTCGGTCCGGATGATCTCGATCACGCGGTCGAGATTGAGATAGGCCGCGATATAGCCTTCGACCAGTTCCAGCCGGGCCGCGATCTTGTCCAGCCGGTGCTGGGTGCGGCGCTGCAATATGTCGATCTGGGCCGTGACCCAGTGGCCCAGCAATTCCTTCAGCCCCATCACCATCGGCGTGCGGGTGGAATCCAGCACGTTGAGATTGAGGCCGAAACGCGTTTCCAGATCGGTCAGCTTGTAGAGCGATTCCTTCAGCAGTTCCGGATCGACATTGCGGCTGCGCGGGACCAGCACGATGCGGACCTGTTCGTCACTCTCGTCCCGGACATCTTCCAGGATCGGCAGCTTCTTGTCGGCAATCGCCTGCGCGATCTGTTCGATCAGCTTGCCCTTGGGCACCTGATAGGGGATTTCGGAAACCACGAGCTGATATTGCCCGCCGCCCAGCCGTTCGATCCCGGCTTCGCGATCCTCTTCCCTTTCCGCTTCCGCCGCGTGGAACCGGCCGCGCACACGGAAACTGCCGCGCCCGGTTTCATATGCGTGGGAAATCGCCTCCGGACTGTCCACGATCAGCCCGCCAGTCGCGAAATCGGGACCGTGGAACAATTCCATCAGCCGCCGGTGTTCGACCTGCGGATTGTCGATCAGTTCCAGCGTGGCATCGATGATTTCCGCCACATTGTGGCTGGGGATGCTGGTTGCCATGCCCACGGCGATACCGCTGGCGCCATTGGCCAGCAGGTTCGGGAAAAGGCCGGGGAAAAGCTCCGGCTCTTCCTCCTCGTTATTATAGGTGGGGACGAAAGTGACAGTGCCTTCGTCCAGCCCGTCCATCAGTTGCAGCGCGGTGCGGGTCAGGCGGCATTCGGTGTAGCGATAGGCGGCGGCATTATCGCCGTCGATATTGCCGAAATTGCCCTGCCCTTCGACCAGCGGGTAACGCAGCGTGAAATTCTGCGCCAGTCGCACCATCGCGTCATAAACGGCGACATCGCCATGCGGGTGATATTTGCCGATCACGTCGCCCACGACGCGGGCGGACTTTTTCGGGCTGTTATCCGGGCTGAGCCGTAATTGCCGCATGGTCCAGAGCAGGCGGCGGTGGACGGGCTTCAGCCCGTCGCGCAGATCCGGCAGCGAACGCGCGGTAATCGTGGACAGCGCATAGACGAGATAACGCTCGCTCAGCGCGCTGTCGAAGGGAGCGTCGACAATGGCGTCGAACGGATCCTTTTCGTCATCGATGGTTGCCATGCGGCCTGCCCTATCACCGGCACGGCTGGCGGGACAGCAAGGAACGCACTGCTTTCCCCATTCATTGCACGGTCAAAGGCAAATCATGCAGATGAAAGGAGAAATGCCATGGCCCAACGTGTCATGATCCTCGCAACCGACGGTTTTGAACAATCTGAACTGACCGGCCCGAAGGAAAGGCTGGAACAGGCAGGCTATGAAACCGTGGTCGTCAGCCCGCAGGACGGAGAGATTCGCGGCTGGAATGGCGGCGACTGGGGCGACAAGGTGAAGGTCGATCTGCCGCTGGACGAAGCCGAGGCCGGTGAATTCGACGCCATCGTCATGCCCGGCGGACAGATCAACCCGGACAAATTGCGGCTGGAAGACAAGGCAATCAAGCTGGTCCGCGATTTCAACGCCAGCGGCAAGCCGGTGGCGGCAATCTGCCATGCGCCATGGCTGCTGATCGAAGCGGATATTGTGCGCGGCAAGACGGCGACGAGCTGGCCGTCCGTGCGCAAGGACCTGGAGAATGCCGGCGCCAATGTGGTGGACAAGGAAGCGGCCGTGGACGGCAATATCATCACCAGCCGCAACCCGGACGATATCCCAGCCTTCAGCCAGGCCATCATCACGGCCCTGGAGAAGGTCCGCGCATCCGAACCGGCCTGATTTAACGCAAGATCAGACCCTAGCGGCGCCGTCCGGGGTGGGCGGCGTTGCCCTAACGCCCCTGCATGTCGTGACTGGCAGAGGGCATGCGCACTTCCATGCCGTCCAGATCGTCGGTCAGGTCGATCTGGCAGGACAGGCGGCTGGTGCGGGCGACATCGGCGGCGAGGTCGAGCATGTCCTCTTCCTCCTCGCTCGCTTCGGGCAGTCTGGCGAACCATTCGGGGGCGATGATCACGTGGCAGGTGGAACAGGCCATCTGCCCTTCGCACGTGCCTTCCAGCGGCATGCCGCAGGCCTGCCCCACTTCCAGCAGGTTATCGCCGGGCTGAGCCTCGGCCATGACGGTTTCCCCGTCGCGTGTAATGAATTTGACCCGGATGGACTTTATCCTTGTTGCGACGCAGCAATATTAATCAGATGCGCCGCTTCTTCAAGCTCTGCCATCGTGGTGTAGCGTCCAAATCCGAGACGGATCGAACCCCGCGCCTCTGCCGGCGACAGGCCCAGGGCCGTCAGGATCCGGCTGGGCTTCTTCGATTCGCTGGCACAGGCTGACCCTGCGGAGAAGCAGACCTGCCTGGCATCCGACATCAGGCGGGCGACATCCAGCCCCGAACGGCGAATGTTGAGATTGCCGAAATAGCGCGCTTCGGCGCTGCCATTCAGTTCCCAGCCGGAGAACAATTCGCGCGCGCGGCGCCACAATGCGGCGGCATGGGCCGCGTCCTCTTCCATGCACCTGGCTGCGAGTTCCGCTGCGGCGCCGAAACCGGCGCATAATGCCGGGCTGAGCGTACCCGAACGCAGGCCCTTCTCCTGCCCGCCGCCGGTAATCAGCGGGCGCAGTTCCACTCCGTCACGCAGCCACAAGGCGCCGATGCCCTTGGGCCCGTGGAATTTATGCGCGCTGATGGCGATCACATCTGCTTCGGCAATGGGTATCTTGCCCGCCGCCTGCACAGCATCGCAGATGAACAATGCGCCCTGCGCCCTGGCCCGCGCATATAGATCGGCGACAGGCTGGATGGTCCCGATCTCGTTATTCACCTGCATCACGGAAAGAATGCCCAGGCCTTCCGGCAGGGCGACTTGCGGATCGACCAGCCCATCCCCGTCCACCGGCAAGATGTGGCATTCGCCGGCAATATCCTGCGCCGTGTTGAAAACGGCGGAATGTTCGATCGCGCTCACCGCGCAAGGCCTGCCGGCCAGTGCCGGCTCGCAACCGCGCAATGCGATATTGAGCGATTCGGTCGCGCCGGAAGTGAAAATAACCGTGCCGCCCGGCGGCAGCAGGGCCGCCACCCTTTCGCGCGCAATCTCCACCGCCGCTTCTGCCTGTCGGCCAAGCCGGTGCGAACTGTGGGGATTGCCGAAGCCGGTGCCATCCGGCCCGTCCAGCCAGCGCAGCATCGCTTCCCGCGCTTCGGGGGCGAGCGGTGTCGTGGCCTGGTAATCGAGATAGATCATGCAGCCTTGTCCCGCGCATCGCGGGCCATCGCCATCCATGCCTGGGCAAAGCGATCCACTTCGCCGCGCGTGGTGTTCCAGCCGATGCTGACGCGGATAGTGCGAGAGGCCAGATCCGCATCCACGCCCATCGCTTCAAGAACAGGGCTGGTCTTCATCGTGCCCGATGAACAGGCGCTGCCCTGGCTTACGGCGATGCCCTGCATGTCAAAGCGCATCAATTGGGCACTGCCGGAAATCTCCGGCATGGCGATGGCGCGCACATAGGGGGTCGGATCAGTCAGCCTGTCCGCCAGCCAGCAACCGCCCAGAGAGCGGACTTCCTGCGCAAGCATATCGAAAGGCTCCACAACCTCGCGCCCCGCCCAGGGCTCGGCACATGCCTCCAGCGCAGCTGCGAATGCCATCGCGCCGGGCAGGTTCTCGGTCCCCCGGCGATAGCCCCGCTCCTGCCCGCCTGTCGGCGCGAGCATGGCATAATCGCGCACCAGAAGCGCACCAATCCCGATCGGCCCGCCCAGCTTTTGCGCGGAAACGATCGCCATGTCCGCTTCCGCCGGGAGGGGGTATTTTCCCGCACTCTGCGCGCAATCCGCCAGGACCAGTCCGCCATGTTCATGCACATGCGCCGCAATGGCCGAGATATCCTGCCGGTTGCCGGTTTCCGAATTGATCGACTGCACCGCCAGCAGCACGCTGCCTTCCGCGTCGAGCGACTGTTCCAACGCTGCCAAGTCCAGCGAGCCGCCAGTATCGACGGGCAGGATGGACAGCTGAGCTGCGCCCTTCTTCACCGCATCATGTTCCACCGCGGATACCAGCCGCCGATCCGCCTTCGCCTGGCCCAGCGCCAGAGCGGCCGCCTCGCTCGCGCCGGAGGTGAAGATCACTTCGCCGTCCCAACCCAGAGCCGATTTCACCCGCGCCCGCGCATCTTCCAGCGCGGCGCGGGCCTTGCGTCCTTCCGCATGCGGGCTCGAAGGATTCGCCCAGATTTCAAATCCGTGGCGCATGGCTTCGGCGGCTTCGGGGCGCAGCGGCGTGGTGGCCGCATGATCGAGGTAAATTCGGGTCACGTCTCAACAATTGCGAAAACAAGCTTTGGCACTATATAGCCGGTGACTTGCGCAGTGCCACCCGTGCGCCAATTTCAACTTACAAGAGCAACGCCAGAATGCCCTCTGTCATTTTTCCCGGTCCCGAAGGCCGTCTCGAAGGCCGCTTTTCCCCTGCCCCGCGCCCCCGTGCGCCCGTGGCCATGATCCTGCATCCGCATTCACAGGGCGGCGGCACGATGAATGATCGCATCGTGCAGCACCTCTACAAGACTTTCGTGGATCGCGGTTTCGCAACCCTGCGCTTCAATTTTCGCGGTGTCGGCCGCAGCCAGGGCAGCTTCGACAATGGCATCGGGGAATTGAGCGATGCCGCCTCCGCGCTGGACTGGGTGCAGCAGATCCACCCCGAAGCGCAGACGACATGGGTCGCCGGCGTCAGCTTCGGCGCGCTGATCGGCATGCAATTGCTGATGCGTCGCCCGGAAATCCGCGGCTTCATCTCCGTCGCACCGCCGGCGAACATGTATGATTTCTCGTTCCTCGCGCCCTGCCCCGCTTCGGGCATCTTCATCCAGGGTACGGCGGATACGGTGGTGCAACCTGCCGCCGTGCAGAAGCTGGTCGACAAGCTGCGCACGCAGAAGCACATCACCATTCACCACGAAGAGATTCCGCGGGCCAATCACTTCTTCGAGAATGAACTCGACCAGCTGATGGGCGCGGTCGACAATTATCTCGATTTCCGTCTGGATCCGAACTGCCCGATCAAGTGATTCGGCAGTACTGAACGGCAAGCCCTTGGGGTCCAGCCCCGGGCTTGCCGCTTCGCACCCCTTTGGTGTAATGTTGCATCATTACACAGTCGCCCCTCTTGTTACGCTGCGGGGCGGCCGAACGAGAGAGGATGCGACCATGACTTATCTGAACCGCACCCAGGACAATAAAAGCCGCGCGATTGCCATTGCCTCCGTCGGGGCAATTCATGCCGCCATCGGTCTTGCCGTGGTTACGGGCCTGACGGTGAGCGGGGTGATCGAATTGGAGGATGGGCCTCTGATCGCCCAGAGCTTCCCCACGGCCCCGCCACCGCCGCCCCAACCCGTTCCGACGGAACAACCACCAACAAGTGTTGTCACGCTGCCCACGGCGCCGGTTCCCCCGCTGGATCTGTCGCAACCCACAACCCCGGAAGTCGCGCAATTCGATCCCGGTGAAGTCACCGTGAAAATACCCTCCAATATCGGTTTCGGCGATCCGACCGTTATCCCGCCCCTGCCCCCGCGACCCTTGCCGAGCTTTGCCCCGGTTCGCGCGGCACCGGCCAATGATGCCGCGCGCTGGATCACGGCCGATGATTATCCCGGTGTTCCCCTGCGCCGGAATATCGAGGGTGTTTCCGCATATCGGCTGGTTATCGGCACGAACGGGCGGGTGAATGCGTGCGAGATCACCGCAAGTTCCGGCAATCGGATGCTGGACGAGGCGACCTGCAAGCTGATTTCCCGCCGGGCGCGGTTCGAACCGGCCACGGATGGCAGCGGCACGAAGATCGTGGGCGATTACACCGGCACCGTGCGCTGGCAGATCCCGGACTGACCGATCATTCCACTTCGCCGGCACGGTCCACGGGAGCCGTGCCGGTTTCATCCGGAAGCGTCCAGATCAGCACATTGACGATCATCACGACGGCCAGGATCAGCATCAGCCAGACCTGCTGGGTCGCGCCGACCTTGCGCCACAGGAAATAGGCGCCGCCAATCATGGCGATGGCGGCCAGAACGAGCAGAGAGAGAACCGTGTTCATGAGCGGTGGTTAGGCGTTTTGCGCCCGCCGGGGAAGCGCCATCAGATTGACAGGCCGCGGGCCGCGGCCCACTCCTTCCCTATGCCGATACCATCTGAAACCATCACCCGCCGCCAGGCCATCGCAGGTCTGGGTGCAGGCATATCCCTGCTCGCCCTGCCCGGCTGCGCCCGTCAGGCATTGTCGGCTGGCGCCGCCCCTCCGGTCACGCTCTCGCCGGAGGAGATGCTGGACCAGTTCGCCTATTCATTGCTGGATAACGAGCCGGAACGGGCAACCGCGCTGGGCGTGGATATTGGCCAGCATGCCAATCTGCGGTCCCGGCTGGAAGACCAGTCACCCGAAGGGCAGCGCGATTATGCGGCCAGCCTGCGGCACCGGCTGGAAGAAGCACGGCTCTATCCCAGGGATGGGCTGGATGCCTCCACGCGGACCAGTTTCGAAGTCGTCGAAAGCGCCTATGCCAATGCGCTGGAAGGCTTGGCCATGCCTTATGGCGATGTCGCCGTGGGCGGCTGGCGCAACACGCCCTATGTCGTAATTCAGAATGTCGGCGGCTATATCGACATACCGCGCTTCCTGGATTCCGATCACCCGATCCGCGAAACTGCCGATGCCGAAGCCTATGTCGACCGGCTGGAACAGGTCCCCGCTTACCTGGACGGTGAATTGCAGCGCATCCGCTCTGCCCGCGAAATGGGGCTGGTTCCGCCAGATTTCCTGCTCGACAAGGCGATCCCGCAAATGGATGCCTCTCTTGCCGATGCGCGCAGCGGCGGCGCGATGGTGGAATCCCTGGTCCACCGCACCAGCGAATCCGATATTTCGGGTGACTGGTCCCGGCGGGCCCTTCCGATCATTTCCGGGCCTGTTGCCGATGCGCTGGAACGTCAGCTGGCCGAACTCAGGACGCAGCGCGCCGCGGCCGATGGCGATCCGGGCATGTGGTCCCAGCCAATGGGGCCGGAATGGTATGAATGGGCCCTGCGCGCCAGCACGACCACCAGCATGACGCCGGACGAAATCCACGAAATGGGCCTGACCCAACTCGAAGAGATCCACGGCCGGATGGATCCGATCCTCCGTGATCTCGGCTATACCAGCGGCACGGTTGGCGACCGGATGAACCAGCTGAGCACGGACAAGCGTTTCCAGTTCGCGGAAGGCGATGCCGGCCGTGCGGAAATCATGGTTTTCATTCGGGACCGGGTCGACTGGATCAAGGCGCAGATGCCACGTGCCTTCCGCACTCTGGTGCCGGGCAATCTGGAAATCCGCCGCCTGCCCCCGGCGGAAGAACCCGGCGCACCGACCGCTTACGGCGGCGCCGGTTCCAAGGACGGCACCATCCCGGGCAAGATGTGGATCAACCTGCACACCACGGACCTGCACCGGAAATATGACGTGCCAACGCTGGTCCATCATGAAACCATCCCGGGCCATGTCTGGCAGGGCGAATATGCCAACAAATTGCCGCTGATCCGGTCAATCCTGGCATTTAACGCCTATTCGGAAGGCTGGGCGCTCTATGCCGAACAACTGGCCGATGAACTGGGCGCCTATGCCGATCATCCCGCCTGGCAGCTCGGCTATCTGCAGGATCAGGCCTTCCGGGCCTGCCGGCTGGTCGTGGACACGGGCCTTCACCACAAACGCTGGGGCCGCGAACAGGCGATCCGCTTCTTTACGGAGAGGAACGGCAACAAACGGGCGCAGGTGGAAAGCGAAGTGGACCGCTATTGCTCCTGGCCGGGGCAGGCCTGCGGCTACAAGGTCGGGCATAGCGAAATCACCCGCCAGCGCAGCCGTGCGCAAGGCGCATTGGGCGCCGATTACGATCTTCGCGCCTTCAACGATGCGGTCGTGCTGGGCGGCAATGTCCCGCTGGACGTGCTCGCGAAGAATGTGGACCGCTATATCGCGGCAGCATCTGCCTGAATGGAAGCGGGCGGAAGCGCTGTTTCCGCCCGTTTCCCGCCGCTTATTTCTTGCCGAACAGCCCGCTGGCCATGCCGGCAATATCGTCCAGCGGATTGCCGTCGCCATCGCGGTCCAGCAGATTGGCGAATTCCATCAGCGAACCTTCGCCGCCGATCGCTTCCACGATCTGGTTCAACGTGCCCATGGGAAGGCCCGTTTTCGCGGCGGCGCCTTCCACCGTATCGCCTTCCATCTGGTGTGAATGCGCCAGGGCGGCGATCGCCTTTTCGGCCATGTCCGGGTCAATTCCCAGCTTAGCGGCCAGATTGGCGACATCGTCCGGCGCGCCGCCGATATTCTTCATTATCCCATCGAACAGGCTCATCGATTCCTCCATCCATTGAGCGGTGACACACTGTGCCTCCAAGGATGCAAGAGCAAGAGCAGAAAGCACTAGTCGCACCTGCGCCGGGCAGCATGCGTTATTTGGTAACCCCTTGGCGGTATTGTTTGCCTGAAGAACAATAAGAGGGCGCAACAAGACTGCAAAAACCGCACGCCACTTCATCAGGGAAACAACGGTCCGCCCGCCGGTCCAGCCGCCAGACAGACATGACCCGGTTCTATTTCACAATCGACACCGAATATGAGGCGGGCCATGCCATGCGCCATGGCAAGGCAGGCAGGGCCGAAAATTTCACTCGTTCCATCTGCGGCCGCACTGATGCGGGCGATGTCGGCATATTCTATCAGATGGACATGTTTGACCGCTGCGGGCTCAAGGGCGTGTTCTTCATCGATCCGATGCCGGCATTGCTATGGGGCACAGCGGCTATCGCCGACATTGTCGGACCGGTGGTGGAACGCGGGCATGACGTGCAGTTGCACATCCATACCGAATGGCTCGACCTGGCAGGATCCGCCAATCCGCTCGGTTCCCGCAGGGGCACCAATATCAAGGACTTCCATTTTGAAGATCAATGTGTCCTGATCGATTGGGCCAGGGCACAATTGCAGGCGGCAGGCGCGCCCCGCCCCCTCGCCTTCCGGGCGGGTAATTACGGCGCGAATGACGATACTTTGCGCGCGCTGGCCGAACTTGGTTTCACGCATGACAGCAGCCATACGCCGGGCATGGCCGGATCGGCTTGCGAAATATCGCTCGGCCCGGACCATCGCCGCCCGATGGATCATCTCGGCATTACAGAAGTTCCGATCGGCTGCGTCGGTGATGTCATCACGGGCCTGCGCCATGCGCAACTGACCGCGCTTTCGCTGGTGGAACTGGTCGCCGCCGCACGCCATGCGATGGATGCCGGGCTGGCGGACTTCACCCTGGTGTCCCACAGTTTCGAACTGCTGTGCCGGGACAGGCGACGGATCAACAAGATCGTCCGCCGCCGGTTCGATCTGTTCTGCCAGGCGCTGGCGGCGATGGAGGGTATCGAAACGGCCTGCTTCACCATGAACCCGCCGAAACCGGGCAGCGCCGACAGCCTTCGCCCTGCCCTGCCGCCCAGCGCGATGCGCAATGGTTCGCGCATGGCGGAACAGGCGGTGTCCAACATGCTGTATGGCAGCGGCTGACCGGCGAGACGCGCCGGCGCGCTTAAACAGAAAAAGCCCGGCAGCCCCCTGAAAAGGACTGCCGGGCTTTTCTATCCGTCCGCGGATCGGTGCGGCGAGCCATGCCCGCCGCAATCCGGATCAGGCCGACTGCGGCGCCGCCTTGCGCACACCTTCGTCAACATGCTCCTCGAACTGGGCGAAATTGTCGATGAAGAGCTGCATCAGCTTCTGCGCCGTGCGATCATAATCTTCCTTGTCGGCCCAGGTGGAACGCGGATCCAGGATCGCATCGTCCACGCCCGGCACCGAAACCGGAACTTCAAAACCGAAATTCGGATCGACGCGGAATTCCGCATTGTTCAGCGAACCGTCCAGCGCCGCGTTCAACAGGGCGCGGGTCGCCTTGATCGGCATACGCTGGCCAACGCCATATTTGCCGCCGGTCCAGCCGGTATTCACCAGCCAGCAGGACACGCCGCCCTTGGCGATGCGTTCCTTCAGCAGATTGCCATAGACGCTGGGATGGCGCGGCATGAAGGGGGCACCGAAACAGGTGGAGAAGGTCGCTTCCGGTTCGGTCACGCCGATTTCCGTGCCGGCGACCTTGGCCGTGTAGCCGGACAGGAAGTGATACATCGCCTGATCCGGCGTGAGACGCGCAATCGGAGGCAGCACACCGAAGGCATCAGCCGTCAGCATGATGACATTGGACGGCACCGGGCCGAGATTCTTTTCCGAACAATTGGGGATGAATTCGATCGGATAGGCACCGCGGCTATTTTCGGCGAGCGAGTTGTCGTCGAAATCCAGTTCGCGGGTTTCTTCGTCCATCACCACATTTTCCAGCACGGTGCCGAAACGGCGCGTGGTGGCGAAGATTTCCGGTTCCGCTTCTTCCGAAAGGCGGATCATCTTGGCGTAGCAGCCGCCTTCGAAATTGAAGACCGCCGTATCCGACCAGCCATGTTCGTCATCGCCAATAAGCGTGCGGCTGGCATCGGCGGACAAAGTCGTCTTGCCGGTGCCGGAAAGGCCGAAGAACACCGCGCTCTTCCCGTCCTCGCCGATATTGGCGGAACAATGCATCGGCATCACGCCCTTGGTCGGCAGCAGATAGTTGAGGATGCCGAACACGCTCTTCTTCATTTCGCCGGCATATTTGGTGCCGCCGATCAGGATCAGCTTTTCGGACAGATTGACCGCAACCACGGTTTCGCTGCGGCTGCCATGCCGTTCGGGGTCGGCCTTGAAGCTGGGCAGGTCGATGATCGTATATTCGGGATCGAAGCCTTCCAGTTCATCCTTGGTCGGGCGGCACAGCAGGGTGCGGATGAACAGATTGTGCCAGGCCAGTTCGTTGATGATCCGCACCTTCACACGATGTTCCGGCTGCGAACCGCCGAACAGATCGGCG
Organism: Croceibacterium atlanticum; assembly: GCF_001008165.2. Lineage (NCBI taxonomy): Bacteria > Pseudomonadati > Pseudomonadota > Alphaproteobacteria > Sphingomonadales > Erythrobacteraceae > Croceibacterium > Croceibacterium atlanticum. The sequence goes on from NZ_CP011452.2 coordinate 1,038,793, forward strand.
ACATACAGCTTTTCCTTCTTCGCCAGCTCGGCAAGGAAATCTTCCTTCAGCGCGGCGAAGTGGTCCGGCGTCATCGGCACATTGACCTTGCCCCACCAGACGGTGTCTTCCGTTTCCGCGTCGCGGACAATGAACTTGTCCTTCGCGCTACGCCCAGTGTGCTTGCCGGTTTCAACAACCAGCGGGCCGTCTTTCGCAAGCTTGCCTTCGCCATTCGAGATCGCGTGTTCGACAAGAGCAGACGTGCCCAGATTGGGATAAATCGAAGCCTCGGTTTTGATACCCTTGGCGGAGAGCGGAACGGAAAGCTGGGCGGTCACTGACGGAGGTCTCCCTCGAAATATGAGAAAAGGCCGAAAAACGGCGGCTGACGGGGGTTTCTCAATCGCATAAACGGCATCAGCGCGCCCGTCAATTTGCCAGAAAGAGTGTCCCAAAAGGGATAAAGTGCACGAACGAAGCTATTTGCATTGCAGCATTTCTTTGCTGCGATGCAGCACCAAGGGCACTACTTCGGCAGATTGTCTATCCATCCCGTTCGCGGTAGGGCACGCGCATGTTCGCGTGCACGAGCCCCCTTTCCGCATGAATGAGGAACCGGAGATCGCCCCGGCGCCGAAAGACGCGCCGCGCAGCATTGCCCTGGTCGATGACGACCGGAACATTCTGACAACCCTGTCCATCGCGCTGCAGGCAGAAGGTTATGCCACGCGCGTATATTCCGATGGCGAAGCGGCGCTGAAGGCGCTCACGGAGAACCCGCCAGACCTGGCCGTGTTCGACATCAAGATGCCGCGGATGGACGGGATGGAACTGCTTCAGCGCCTGCGCGAACATTCGCAATTGCCGGTGATCTTCCTGACCAGCAAGGATCAGGAACAGGACGAGGAAGCCGGCCTCGCAATGGGGGCGGATGATTATATCGCCAAGCCCTTCAGCCAGCGCCTGCTGCTGGCGCGGATCCGTGCGATACTGCGCCGGTCCGGCCCCGTGCGCGAAGTGGAACCGGGCGGCGCGCCCTCCCCCCTGGCTGAAAACACGATCATGGAACGCGGACGGCTCGCCATGGACCCGGCGCGCCATCAGGTGACCTGGGATGGCAGACCCGTATCGCTGACCGTCACCGAATTCCTGATCCTGGAAGCGCTGGCCCAGCGTCCCGGCGTGATCAAGAGCCGCAACCAGCTGATGGATGCGGCCTATCCGGACGATGTCTTCGTGGATGATCGCACGGTGGACAGCCATATCAAGCGCCTGCGCCGCAAGTTCCGCGCTGCCGATCCGGAATTCGGCGCGATTTCGACCCTTTACGGTGCTGGCTACAGCTTCTCCGATGGCTGAGAAATCCGCGGCTCCGCGCCATCTCGAACGGCTGGCTTTCCCGCTCGACACGTCGCTGACCGTCCGCATTCTGGCGGTGAACCTGATACCGCTGATGCTGCTGGCGGGCAGCCTGTTCTTCCTCGATTCCTACCGCCGGCAATTGCTGGACGAACGGTTCAAGCTGGCGCGGATCGAAGCGCAGATCACGGCAGAGGCACTGGCGGGCGCCACGCGCGAAAGGCAGGAAGCTTTGCTGGTGCAGATCGGCAAGGAACAGCATTTGCGGCTGCGCCTGTTCGATCCGCAGGGCAAACTGACGGCCGACAGCTTCAAGCTGGACGCGCCTTCCTTCACCCTGGGCGATCCCGTCGCCGCGCCATGGCCGCAGGATCTGGCGCGCTGGATCGACCGGGCGGTGGACATTGCCGTCAACGCCCCGTCCCCGCCCCCCTTTGCCGACCCGGAAAGCGACGAAGCCAGCGCCTGGCCCGAACTGGTGCGCGCGCGCGAACAGGGCCTTTCGCAGATCGAATTGCGCCGCGCGCCCGATCTCACCCCCGTCATCACTGCCGCCGCGCCGGTGGGGCTTAACGGTTCCACCCTGCTGACCACCCGCAATGCGGCGGATATCACCCAGGCCGTGCGCGATGCGCGCACATCACTGCTGGGGCTGATGGCCCTTGCCCTGACGCTATCCATTGTCCTTTCGCTCTATCTGGCGCGGACCATTATCGAACCATTGCGGCGCCTGGTCCGGGCCACGGTGCGGGTGCGGCTCGGACGTGGACGGGAAGTGGAAGTGCCGCGCATGCAGTCCCGCGGGGACGAAATCGGCGTGCTGGCCCGTGCCGTGTCGGACATGACCACGGCCCTGCGCCAGCGGATCGACGCGGTGGAAAGCTTTGCTGCGGATGTGGCGCATGAAATCAAGAATCCGCTGGCATCCTTGCGCAGCGCGCTGGAATCGCTGCCCCGCGTCGATGACCCGCAATTACGCACCCAGCTGACCGAAATCGCCGCGCATGACGTGTTGCGGATCGATCGGCTGGTGACAGAGATTTCCGATGCCAGCCGCATCGATGCCGAACTGAGCCGCGCGACTTTCGAAAGCGTCGACATGGCAGAGCTGGTGGCCAATGTAGTGCGGGTGCGCGAAGGGCGCGGCCTCAATGATGGCCGCCGGATCTTGATCGAACGGAGCAGCGACCCGACGCGTATAATGGGCGTGCCGCTGCGGATCGAACGCATCATTGAAAACCTGCTCGACAATGCGGTGTCGTTTTCCCCACACGGCGGCGTCATTTCCGTGGCGATCGAACGGGACGGGGATATCGTGCGCACCAGCGTTTGCGACGAGGGACCGGGCATTCCCGAAAAGGCGCGGGAAAAGGTCTTCACCCGTTTCCATTCAGTCCGCCCGGAAGCGGAGGATTTTGGCGATCACAGCGGGCTTGGCCTCGCCATTGCGCGCACCATCGCCGTCGCACATGATGGCAGCCTGCGCGTATCCGACCGGCCAGACGAACATCCCGGCGCGTGCCTCGTGCTCGAACTGCCCGCTGCGGAATGAACGGCCTGCTACACCAGGCAAGCTGCGTTGCCATTGGCGGGCGGGCCGTGCTGATCGAAGGCGGGCCGGGCAGCGGAAAATCCAGCCTCGCCCTTGCCCTGATCGATCGCGGCGCCGAACTGGTCGGCGATGACGGCGTCACGCTTGCCAGCAGGATGGACCGGCTCCATGCCTCGCCGCCGCCAAATATTCGGGGACTGCTGGAAGTTCGCAATGTCGGATTGATCGGCATGGAAGCCGTCAGCGCGCCGGTTGCGCTGGTCATTTGCCTTGATCCAGCGGCCCCGCGTTTTATCGAAACTGCTGAAATCGTTGAAAGAACGGGAATGGAACTGCCGATGATCCGGCTTTGGCCCGATAGTCCCGTCCTGCACCTGCGCGCGGAACAGGCGTTGAAAATCCACGGTTTGCCCTGAGGGCCCCTCTTCCATTTTCCCCATAGCGAGGGCAAATCGCCGCCATGAGCAGCGAGCATGCGGATAATCGTCAGCGGATTCTTCTTGTCACCGGCATGCTCGGCGCGGGCAAAAGCACTGCCCTGCGCGAACTGGAAGACCTTGGCTGGGAAGCGATCGACAATTTCCCGATCCGCCTGCTGCAACGGCTGATCGGCGGCGATGTCGGCCAGCAATCGCTGGCGATCGGTTTCGATTGCCGAACGCGCGGCTTCGTGCCCGCCGATGTGATCGAACGGGTCAAGAAACTCACCAATCGTGAAGATCTGGTGCTGACCACGCTATTCCTCGATTGTTCGGGGCACGAGCTGGAACGGCGCTTCAACGAAACCCGCCGCCGCCATTTTCTGGCGCAGGATATGCCCGTCGCCACCGGCATCGCGGCAGAGCGTGAATTGATGGGGCCGCTGCGCCGCTGGGCCGATGTGCTGATCGACACGTCCAATTTTTCCACCAACGACCTGAAGCAGAGCATTCGGGAACATTTCGCCCCTACCGCACCGCAGGAAATGACGGTGACGATCACCAGTTTCGGATTTTCCCGGGGTATGCCGCCCGTGGCCGATCTGGTTTTCGACATGCGTTTTCTCAACAACCCGCATTGGGATCCGGAACTGCGCCCGCTCACCGGAAAGGATCAGGGGGTTGGCGATCATATCGAAAAGGATCCGGCCTTCGCGTCCGTATTTGCGCGGATTCGCGACCTGCTGCTGGAACTGCTCCCGCGCTATGCCGCGCAGGGCAAGAGCTATGTGAACATCGCCTTTGGTTGTACCGGGGGGAGACATCGTTCTGTTTATACAGCGGAACGCATGGCCGGGGCCTTGCGCGATGGGGGCTTTTCCCCCACTGTGCTGCACCGCAACCTGGGGTCGCGCGCTTCCGAAATGTTAGAAGGGCCGCAACAGCCGTGACCTGCACCTTTGATCGACGGACACGCCCGGATGGCGTGCTTGCGGACCCCGCACCGATGAGCTGCAACCCTTCATGATCGGAATGATCCTGGTTACTCACGGCCAACTGGCCCAGGAGTTCGTACATGCGATGGAGCATGTGGTCGGCGGACAGGACGATGTCGCCACCGTATGCATCGGCCCGCATGACGACATGGAAGCGCGCCGCAAGGAAATCGCCGAAGCGATCGAACAGGTCGATTCCGGCAATGGCGCGATCATCCTGACCGACCTGTTCGGTGGAACCCCTTCGAATCTTGCGATATCTCTCCTCCAGCCCGGCAAGACGGAAGTGATCGCAGGCATCAACCTGCCAATGCTGATCCGGCTTGCAGGCGCGCGGAAAGAAATGGATCTTCGTGCGGCAACGGTTGCCGCGCGGGATGCGGGGCGTAACTATATAACAATCGCCTCCGAATTTCTCGGGCAGGAGGCATGAAGGCAGGAGAGGCGTCTGTGGAGGAGCAACGCCGCGAAGTAACCATCGTCAACAAGCGCGGCCTGCATGCACGGGCAAGCGCGAAATTCGTGGCGACGGTTACCGCGATGGAAAATTGCCAGGTTACGGTCAGCAAGGATGGCAATAGTGCCTCCGGCGGATCGATCCTTGGCCTGATGATGCTGGGCGCGGCCAAGGGCGACACGGTAGAACTCGCCGTTTCCGGCCACGCCGCGGATACACGCCTGGAAGAACTGGCTTCCCTGATCGAGGATGGTTTCGGGGAAGATTGACCGCCGGCGGCGATTGAACTTCGACAGCGCGGGCAGGAACGGATATTGCCGCTACCATCCCGCAACATCACCCCCACCCGCCTGCATGGCGCCGTTAATGAAGCAAGCCCGCATGCGCCGCACGATCACCGGTTTTTCCAACCCGACAGTAAAATACCTGCGCAGCCTGCGTGAAAAGAAGCACCGCAAGCGCGAAGGCAAGTTCCTGGCCGAAGGGTTGCGCCTGCTGACCGATGCGCGGGAAGGCGGGCGCCTGCCCGAAATGCTGGTGATGTCTGCCGCGCGCGATCCGCATCCATTGCTGGAAGCGCTTGAAAACGCAGTAGAAGATGCAGGCGGCGAAATTGTCGAAACCCCGCCTGAAATCCTCAGCAAGATCACCGGCAAGGACAATCCGCAGGCAGTGGCGGGTGTATTCTGCGAATTCGATACGTCGATCGACAAGATCGATCGCAGCCGGGCGCCGATCTGGCTGGTGGCACAGGCTTTGCGCGATCCCGGCAATCTGGGAACCATGTTGCGGACGGGCGATGCTGTCGGCGCGGGCGGGCTGATCCTGATCGACGATTGCGCCGACCCCTTCTCTGTCGAAGCCGTGCGCGCCAGCATGGGCGCAATTTTCACGCAGCAGATCGCCCAGGCGAGCTGGGAGGAATTCCTGCCATGGCTGCGATCGGGTGCAGGCCAGCTGGTTGCCGCGTCCCTGCGCGATGCCCGGCCCTATCGCCAGGCCCCCTATGTCGCGCCCTGTTTCATCCTTGTCGGCAATGAATCGCGGGGGCTGCCCGAAGAATACGAAATGGCCTGCGATCTGCGCGTGACCATGCCCATGCGCGGGCGCGCGGACAGCCTGAATGCCGCCATTGCCGGCGCCGTGCTCGCCTATGAGGTGCTGGCCACGCTGGAGGCGTAGAGCTCAAACCTGGCAGATCAGCCGGGACAACGGGTCAATCCCCGGCGATAAAGCTCGTAATGCTCCACTTGCCATTGCGACTGGAGGCGATCAGGCGATAGTCGATCACGCTGCGCAACTTGGGCGTCGCGATATAGCCGCTCTCGATCTCTCCATGGGAAACCTGCTGAAACGGGCGGTCAGAATGCCAGCCATCGACCAGCGTAACCGTTTCCCATGAAAGCCTGTCCAGCGGTTCACCCGTCTCCGCAGACAGGATCGGAACACGCTCCCCGGTCACGATCATTGTCCTGGCCGGATCGCCGGGCACGTTCTGCGCGAAATACCAGGGGATGGTGATGCCGCCCTGCGCATTGGCCGCGCATCCCAGTGCCATCAGCTGGTCAAGTTCGCTCCATAATGGGGAATCTTCCGCAATCAGCCGCTTGCGCAATTCTTCCGTTCCGCTGCCGCCGCCAAAATCCAGCTTGATGTCGCTGGCGGCGAGCGCAATCAGCCCGTTAAGATCGCGCGCTTCCACCGCCTCGGCCAGTTTCTGGCGAAATTCATCGGCATCCTTGAGGTCGATACATTCATCGCGCGGGGCGAAGGGGCCATCCGCCAAACGGGGCGTTTCGGGGACTTCGCCCTGTGCCGCCTCCACAATCTCGGTGGCGGCCTGTTCAACCTTGTCCGACGGCGCGCTCTGCTGGCTGCATGCGGCCAGCGAAAGCGCCAGCGCCGTGCAACCTACGATCCCCAACCTCATCCCGATCCTTCCAGTTTCTACCGGTCGCCGCTCTCGACCAGATGCGGAGCTTGCGGCTCCTCCATATCGGCAGCCGTATAACGCGGCGCACTTTCGACGAGCTGAACCTCGTCAGCTTCGCGCTTGCCGGTTTCAATGCCCTTGTCGCGCAATTTGCGCGCAGAGGACAGAACATTGCGTTCATAGCTGCCAACGAATTTGTTGTAATTCGTGACCGCGGTTTCAAGACCCGAACCCACGCGTTTGAGGTGATCGCCGGCGATTGCGATACGATCATAGAGATCTGTTGCCAATTGGCCAATCGCCCTGGCTTCCTGCGCCAGCGCATCCTGCCGCCACACCTGCGCCACGGTGCGCGCAATTGCGACAAGATTGGTTGGCGTTGCCAGCAGCACCCGCTTTTCGAAGGCGAAGTCCCACAGACCCGGATCATGTTCCAGCGCGGCGGCCACAAAATGTTCGCCCGGCACGAACATGACCACATAGTCCGGCGCGTCCTCGAACTGGCTCTGGTAACTCTTGGCGCCAAGCTGCTGGATATGCGTTTTCATGGAGCGGACATGGGCCGCCAGCGCCGCATCGCGCGCTTCCTCATTCTCCGCGCCGAATGCCTCCTGATAGGCGTTGAGTGACACCTTGGCGTCAATCACCAACACCTTGCCGCCAGGAATCCGCACGATCGCATCGGGCCGCAGCCGCCCTTCTTCGGTTTCGATCGAATGTTCGAGCAGGAAATCCGTGTGTTGAGACAGGCCGCAGGATTCCAGCAAATTCTTCAATTGCTGTTCACCCCAGCGGCCGCGCGCCTTGGGCGCATTGGTCAGCGCACTGCCCAGCTTCATCGCTTCGGCCCGGACCTGTTCCTGCCCTTCGCGCATGGACTGGATCAGGCCGGTCAGCTGGCCAAAGGCATCAACGCGCTTCGCCTCCAGCTCGTTCACCTGCCTCTCGTAATTCCTCAGCCGCTCATCCACCGGCTTCAACAGGGCTGCCACGGCCTCCTTGTTCGCCTTTTCCGCATTGCCGAAGCGTTCGCTGGCATTTTTCAGGAATTCTTCCTGCGCCTTGCCCAGCACTTTCGATCCGGTGAGCTGGAATTCCTTCAGCAATTCCTCCCGCGCTTCCACCAGCAGGCGTTTCTGCTCTTCAAAATTGGCGGCGTTCGCCTTCAGCGTCGCCAGTTCGGAGCCGAGCCTTTCCCGTTCCGCCCGGACGGTTTCAAGCTGGGCGGACAGTTCGTCCACCCGCCCTGCCCGTTCCCGCGCGGCTTCCAGATCGGCGAAACTGCGCAGATATTTCGCGTCCAGCTCTTTCACCTCATCCTCCGCGCGCGAAAGGCGGTGGCGCAGATCGGCCAGCGGGCGCGTGCCGAAAAACCAGCCCAGCGCGGCACCGGCCAGCAGCGCGGCAATAAGAAAGGCAGCGTAAACGGGATCCATACCAACCATCCATCAGGGAGAACGAAGCAAGAACCTAGACCGCGAATTCCGAGGACACAAGCCGCCTTCGGCAACATTCCTCACCCTGACAGTCCAACCAGCGAAAGAATCGGGCTTGAGCATCCCGCCCGGAAGATTGTAAGAGCCACATACAATTCGGAGTTACGAAATTTTCGTGATTGCGAAATTTTGCGGGATCATCCGCTACGTCGATTGCTAACCGTCCAGACCGGAGAGGACACCGATGCCTACCGATATCGAGATTGCACGCCAGGCTACGCTGAAGCCGATTACCGAAGTTGCCGCCAAGGCCGGCGTGCCGGACGAAGCGCTGATCCCCTATGGCAAGTACAAGGCCAAGGTCGATCGCGATGCCCTGCCCCCCGCATCCGCGCCGGGCAAGCTGATCCTCGTCACCGCCATCAACCCCACCCCGGCCGGCGAAGGCAAGACCACGACTTCCGTGGGCCTGTCCGACGCGCTGCACCGCATCGGCAAGAAGACGCTGCTGTGCCTGCGCGAACCGAGCCTGGGCCCGTGCTTTGGCGTGAAGGGTGGCGGCGCCGGCGGCGGCAAGAGCCAGGTCATGCCGATGGACGAGATCAACCTGCACTTCACGGGTGACTTCCACGCCATCACCAGCGCCCACAACCTGCTGTCGGCCATGATCGACAACCATATCTATTGGGGCAATTCGCTGGAAATCGACCTGCGCCGCGTCACCTGGCGCCGCGTGCTGGACATGAACGATCGCGCCCTGCGCCAGATCGTCGGCCCGCTTGGCGGTGTCTCCAACGGCTTCCCGCGTGAAACCGGTTTCGACATCACCGTCGCATCCGAAATCATGGCCATCCTGTGCCTCGCCAGCGATCTGGACGATTTGCAGAAGCGCCTGGGCGACATCATCATCGGCTATCGCCGCGACAAGAGCCCGGTCTTCTGCCGCGACATCAAGGCCGATCCGGCCATGACCGTGCTGCTGAAGGACGCGATCCAGCCGAACCTGGTGCAGACGCTGGAAAACAACCCGGCCTTCCTGCATGGTGGCCCCTTCGCCAATATCGCCCATGGCTGTAACTCGGTGATCGCCACCAAGACCGCGCTTGTCATGGCCGATTACGTGGTGACCGAAGCCGGTTTCGGCGCCGACCTTGGCGCGGAAAAGTTCATGGACATCAAGTGCCGCATGGCCGGCCTGAAGCCCGATGCCATCGTGCTGGTCGCCACTGTGCGCTCGCTCAAGATGAATGGCGGCGTGCCGAAGTCCGAACTGACCAATGGCGAAAATGTGGAAGCCGTTCGCGCCGGTGCCGTGAACCTGAAGCGCCACATCGAAAACGTGAAGAAGTTCGGCATCACGCCGACCATCGCCATCAACCACTTCTATCTCGACACGGATGCCGAAATCGCCGTGATCAAGGAAATGGCTGAAGAATTCGGCGCGGAAGCCGTGATCTGCAAGCACTGGGCCGATGGCGGCGCAGGCGCGGAAGAACTGGCCCATATCGTGGCTGCCAAGGCTGACGCCGGCGCACCGGACTTCGCTCCGCTCTACCCGGATGACATGCCGCTGGCCGACAAGATCGAAACCGTGTGCCGGGAAATCTACCGTGCCGGTTCCGTCACCATCTCATCTGCCGTGCGCAAGCAGCTGAAGCAGTGGGAAGAAATGGGCTATGGCAAGTTCCCGGTCTGCATGGCGAAGACGCAGTACAGCTTCTCCACCGATCCGACCAAGCTGGGCGCGCCGGAAGATCACGAAGTGACCATCCGCGAAGTGCGTCTTTCGGCCGGTGCCGGCTTCGTGGTCGCCATCGCCGGTGACATCATGACCATGCCGGGCCTGCCCAAGGTGCCGAGCGCAGAGGCCATCCACCTCGACGAAAACGGCCAGATCGAAGGTTTGTTCTAAGCCTTCCCGAAACCGGGCAAGCAAAGGGGCCGCTCCGCATGTCGGGGCGGCCCCTTTTCCATGTGTATGGCGAATGCGGAACCGGCCGCGGCCTGCGGGCTTCCTATTTGAAGGGGGACGCAAATGACCGACAGCCCGGTAAAAGACACAGCCGATAATAAGGCCCGCCGCGCCTGGCGGATCGCGATGCGCAGCTGGGCACGGTCCGGTGAAGACAATCTCGGCATCATCGCCGCCGGAATCGCCTTCAACGCCTTCCTCGCCATGGTGCCGCTGCTGACGACGGTCGTGCTAAGCTACGGCCTGGTCGCATCGCCTGAACAGGTAACGCGAGACATCGCCCGGCTCGCCCAATTCCTGCCGCGGGATGCCGCCAGCCTGGTGGGTGACCAATTGCGCGGCATGGTTGAGACGGCTGGCACGGCAGCCGGTTTCGGCCTGCTGCTTTCACTGGCCATCGCGCTATATGGCGCATTGCGCGGTGCAACTGGCGTCATGACGGCATTGAACCAGGTGTGCCGCACGGAAGAAACGCGCAGTTTCCTGCGACAGACCATGGTTGCACTGGGCATTACCGTCACGATGGTCGCCCTGTTCCTGCTGGCCAGCCTCGCCCTTTCGGTGGTCAATTTCCTGGCGGACTTGCTGCCGGATCTCGGCGGGTTGTTGCCGATGGCGCAACTCGCCTTCTGGATTGGAACCGCAGTCTTCACCAGTATCGGCATCGCACAGATATACGCCCGCGCGCCGGACCGCCCGGACAAGGTCAAACGCTGGCTGACGCCGGGATCGGCCATCGCCACGCTGGTCTGGATCGCGGCGACCCTGGCCTTTTCATTCTATGTCAGGAATTTCGGCAGCTACAACGCGACCTATGGCGCGCTGGGCGCGGCTATCGTGCTGCTCACCTGGCTCTATCTATCGGCCTATATCCTGCTGCTGGGGGCGGAGGTGAACCAGGTCATCGCGGAAGTCGATGAAGCGGAATAGCGCCTAGTGGATGGCGGAATCCCAATGCTCCACAATCTTGCCGTCCTGCACGCGGTAGGTATCGTACCACCATACCGGCACCGTTTCCCCCGGCTGATCGGGATCGGGAATCTCACGCTGGAACATCAATTGCACCAGATCCCCCTCCGCAATCACGAATTCGAAATTCGTTAGCGGATAGGTGCCGGGTTCGAGCGGTTCCGAATCCGGGAATTCCGTGTGCAAAAACGCGATCAGTGCCTCCAGCCCGTCCGGCGCGCTGGGGCTGTTCTGCCGGTAATCTTCCGCCATATATTTGCGGGCGGCATCGATATTCCGGCCGTCGATCACTTCGTGCCACATATCCAGCACGAGCTGCTTGTTCGCTTCCAACCGGGCATCCTGACCGGCTTGGGCGGAAATTTCAGATGCAGGCTCCGCCGAACAGGCGGCGAGTAACAGAAGCGGCGCGGCCAGAACCAGCCTGGCGATCGGCCGCATCAGGCCGCCTTCCGCAATTTCTCCAGCTTCTTCAACGCCATGTTGCGTTTCAGACGCGACAGATGGTCGATGAAGAGAATGCCGTTCAGATGGTCCATCTCATGCTGGATACAGGTGGCGAGCAAGCCCTCCATATCCTCTTCATGAAGATTGCCGTCCAGATCGTGCCAGCGCACGCGGCAGGTCTTCGGCCGGTCCACATCGGCATAGATTTCCGGCACGGACAGGCAGCCTTCCTGATAGGTGCTGACATCTTCACTCGGATCCAGGATTTCCGGATTGATGAAAATGCGCGGCTCCTTCTTCACCGGCTGATGCGTGTGTTCGTGCCCGTCATGATTGCAGGGTTCGGGTTCCGCATCCGGATCTTCCGGCTGAAGGTCGATCACCAGCACGCGCTGCGGCACACCCACCTGAATCGCCGCGAGACCGATGCCATTTGCGGCATACATCGTCTCGAACATGTCTTCGACAAGGGACTTGAGTTCCGCGTCGAAGGTTTCGACGGGTTCGGATACGGTCTTCAGCCGGGGATCCGGCACTTCAAGGATTTCGCGAATAGCCATGGCTGGCAAATAGGCATTTTCTGCCGGAACGACAAGTGAACAGATCAGCTCATCGGCCGTCTGGCACGCAGCGCCTGCGCCAGCGTGCCTTCATCGAGATAATCCAGTTCCCCGCCCACGGGCAGGCCATGGGCCAGTTGAGTCACCCGCACAGGTGAATTTTCCAGCCTTTCGGCAATGTAATGGGCCGTGGTCTGCCCCTCCAGCGTGGCATTCATGGCCAGCACGACCTCGTCGATACCGCCTTCGGCCACCCGGTCCAGCAATGTGCCGATCGCCAGATCTTCCGGGCGGACACCCTCCAGCGCGGAAAGCCTGCCGCCAAGCACGTGATACAGGCCGGTAAACAGCTTCGCCCGGTCCAGCGCCCACAGATCGGCCACATCTTCCACCACGCAGATCTGCCGCTGGTCGCGGCGCGGATCGGCGCATATGCCGCAGGGATTGCGCGTATCCACATTTCCGCAGGTGGAACATTCGACCAGCGTTTCCTGCACGGCGGACAGCGCCTGGAGCAATTGCGGCAACGCTGTTTCCCGCCGTTTCACCAGCCACAGCACGGCCCGGCGCGCGGAACGGGGCCCCAGGCCGGGAAGCCGCGCCAATGCAGAACCAAGCGCCTCGATCTCTTGCGATGCCATGGCGCCGGAGATAGTGCGAAGCGGCTACGATAGAAAGGGCCGGAAATGCGCATCATCTTCATGGGCACGCCCGACTTTTCGGTTCCGACGCTCAAGGCCCTGCACGAGGCCGGTCACGAGATCGCCGCCGTCTATAGCCAGCCCCCCCGCCGCGCGGGCCGCGGCAAGAAGGAACGCCCCTCCCCCGTTCATGCGGCGGCGCTGGAAATGGGCGTGGAAGTGCGCACCCCGCATTCCATGCGCGATCCGGAAGCGGAGGCTGCATTCCTCGCCCTGGAAGCGGATGTGGCAGTGGTGGTCGCCTATGGCCTGATCCTGCCCACGCCGATTCTTGAAGGGCCGGAACTTGGCTGCCTCAACGTCCATGCCTCGCTGCTGCCGCGCTGGCGCGGTGCGGCGCCGATCCAGCGGGCGATCCTGGCTGGCGACAAAATGACCGGCATCACCATAATGCAGATGGAACGCGGGCTGGATACCGGCCCCATGCTCGCCACCGCAAGCGTGCCGGTGGACAGGAAGACCAGCGGCGAACTGCATGACGAACTGGCCGAGATCGGCGCCCGCCTGATGGTGGAAACGCTGGAACAGATCGCCAGCCTGCAAGCGCAGGAACAGGACAGCCTCAACGCCACTTACGCGGCCAAGATCGACAAGGCCGAGGCGAGGATAGACTGGCACAAACCCGCCGAACAGATCGAGCGGGAGATCCGCGCCTTCGCGCCCTTCCCCGGCTCGTGGTTCGAACTGGAAGGCGAACGCATCAAGATCCTGCGCGCCGATGTGATCGGTTTGAACGGGGCCCCCGGTACCGTGCTGGACGATGAATTGACGATCGCCTGCGGGCATGGGGCGATTCGACCGGTGCGAATCCAGCCGGCAGGAAAATCGGCGATGCAGACCGAGGATTTCCTGAGGGGGAAAAAGATTTCTGCCGGTGCCGTTCTGCGCTGATCGCTCCGTCTGTTTCCCTCCGGCAAGATCGTATTTTCGCACTCGCCTATCCGTATTCGAGCGTGTCCTTCCCCGCCCGGATCACCGCAGAAACCTTCGGATATAGGTGATGATCTCTCGGCAAAAGCCTACCTTCCATTAACCTTCGAAAACTAAGCGGCATGATCGTTTCTCATGCCCTTGCGCCGGGTTTTTCAGCCTCCTGCGCAATCGTCTCCGAAGGAGTTTCACTTGCCCAATTTTCGTGCCCGCCTGCTCAGTGTATCCGCCTTGTGTGCTTTCAGCGTGGTTGCCACCCCTGCTCACGCGCAAGCCACACCGCTCGACCTGGTGGGCTTCGAAGACGGCTCGCTGGCGGATTGGGAAATCTATGGCGGCGCATCAACGATTTCCGACGATACGCTGGACCTCGGCGGCACCACCTTTGAGATAGGGGCCAAAGGAAACTTCCTCGCAAAAATCCTGCCTCAAAATTCCAGCGTAATGCGCAACCAGGTTGATGCCTTGCTTGGCCTGACGGCGGGCACGGTGGAAAGCAGCGGCGCGGCCGGCCTGGCCACCAGCACGAATTTCGGCCTGATCACGCGGTCCACCTTTCTGGATATCGGCACTTACAGCTTCGGCTGGTCCTATGCTGCCCAGGATTATGCCCCTTACGATGACGGCGTTTTCTTCTCCCTCGCCGGCAACGGCATCTCCAGCATTACCGTGCTTGCTTCGAATTTTACCGGCCAGGAAGATACGCTGATCGTGGGCGAATATGGCTCCACGCCCTGGCGAATCAGCACATTCACAATTTCAGTAGCGGATACCTACCAGCTCGGCTTCGGCGCATATAACTGGGACGATATGGGTGTAGATCCGATCCTCTACCTCGATGACGGTCTGGGCACGCTTCTTGCCGATGGCGAAGTGGTGGATCCCGCCACGCCGGGCCTTCCCTCTATCGATGGATCGGAGCCCTATTATCTGGCCTCCGAAGTAGAAAGCGGGGATCTGCTTCCAGTGTTTGATGGCGGCACCCTCCTGATAGACCAGGCAGGCACCTACTCTACAGATTTGACCATCAATGCCGCCGGTGGAACAATCGATACGGAAGACAAGGATGCGGACTGGGCAGGATCCATCTCCGGGGCCGGTGGCCTGACGAAAGAAGGCGACGGCACGCTGACCCTTTCGGGCGCGAATACATATACCGGCGGAACCACGATCTCCGGCGGTACGCTCGTGGGCGATACCTCCTCGCTCACCGGTGACATTACCAACAATGCCACGCTGCAATTCGCGCAGACGAGCAACGGCTCCTTCGGCGGCGATATCTCCGGCACCGGCTCGCTGGTGAAGACCGGCAACGGCACGCTCACCCTTACCGGCAGCAACAGCTATACCGGCGGCACCACCATCTCCGGCGGTACGCTCGTGGGCGATACCTCCTCGCTCACCGGTGACATTACCAACAATGCCACGCTGCAATTCGCGCAGACGAGCAACGGCTCCTTCGGCGGCGATATCTCCGGCACCGGCTCGCTGGTGAAGACCGGCAACGGCACGCTCACCCTTACCGGCAGCAACAGCTATACCGGCGGCACCACCATCTCCGGTGGCACGCTCGTGGGCGATACCTCCTCGCTCACCGGCGACATTACGAACAACGCCACGCTGCAAATCGCGCAGACGAGCAACGGCTCCTTCGGCGGCGATATCTCCGGCACCGGCTCGCTGGTGAAGACCGGCAACGGCACGCTCACCCTTACCGGCAGCAACAGCTATACCGGCGGCACCACCATCTCCGGTGGCACGCTCGTGGGCGATACCTCCTCGCTCACCGGCGACATTACGAACAACGCCACGCTGCAAATCGCGCAGACGAGCAACGGCTCCTTCGGCGGCGATATCTCCGGCACCGGCTCGCTGGTGAAGACCGGCAACGGCACGCTCACCCTTACCGGCAGCAACAGCTATACCGGCGGCACCACCATCTCCGGTGGCACGCTCGTGGGCGATACCTCCTCGCTCACCGGTGACATTGCCAACAATGCCACGCTGCAATTCGCGCAGACGAGCAACGGCTCCTTCGGCGGCGATATCTCCGGCACCGGCGCGCTGGTGAAGACCGGCAACGGCACGCTCACCCTTACCGGCAGCAACAGCTATACCGGCGGAACCACGATCTCCGGCGGCACGCTTGTCGGCAATTCCGATACGCTCACCGGCGACATCATCAACAACGCCACGATACAGTTCGCACAGGCCGAGGACGGCATTTTTGCCGGTGCGATTTCTGGCGCTGGCTCGCTGATCAAGAGCGGCGCCGGCACGCTGACCCTCACCGGGGAACAGAGCTATACCGGGGGCACGACGATCCTGGGTGGCTTGCTGATCGGGTCCACGAATTCGGTCCATGGTGATGTCAACAATGGCGGCACGCTGAACTTCGACCAGGATGGCGACGGCACCTTCGCCAATAACATCACCGGCAGCGGTTCGCTGGTGAAGAGCGGAACCGGCAGGCTGATCCTGACTGGCCAGAACAATTATACCGGCGGCACGGTGGTCCAAGGGGGCACGCTCGTCGTCAACGGCACTATCACGTCCGACGTCGATGTTCGCGGGGGTGCGCGCATGATGGGCGCCGGGACGATCGGCGGCATGATCGTGCGCAATCAGGGTACACTTGCCCCGGGCAATTCGATCGACACCCTGAACGTCACCGGCTCGGTGCTGTTCGAACAGGGTTCGCTCTACGAGGTGGAGGTCAATGCCGCTGGCGATGCTGACCGGTTGAATGCCGGCGGCACGGTCACGATCGAAGGCGGCACCGTGGCGGTGCTGGCGGAGAATGGCGAATATGCGCCCTTCACCACCTATACGATCATCACGGGCGGCGCGATCGACGGCACTTTCGATAATGTCACCTCCGATCTCGCATTCCTCCTGCCCACGCTGGATTACAGCGCGAACAGCGTCACGCTTGGCCTGCTGCGTAACGATATCGCCTTCAGCGACGTTGCCTCCACGGCCAACCAGCGTGCAGCCTCCGGCGCGCTGGAAAATGCCTTCGGCGCCGATAGCGCTCTCTATGCCCAACTGGTGCAGCAGACCGCGGAGGATGCCCGTACCGCCTATGACAGCATGTCGGGCGAAATCCACGCCTCGGCACGGCGCGCAATGGTGCAGGACACGGATCGGTTCCGTCGTTCGATCACCAGCCGCACGGACATGCAGGCATCGCCGCGGCAGAACCTGTGGCTGCAGGTGGCCGTCGCCGGCGACGATGTGGACCAGGATGGGAACGCGGCAGGATACAAGCGCGACACCATGTCCTATTTCGGCGGTGCGGAATTCAATGCGGGCGGGATGATGCTTGGCATTGCCGGCGGCTATACCGACGGCGATCTGGATGTTGCCGCCCGCGCATCGCAGGGGAATGTCGAAGGCACCCATGTTGGTCTGTATGGCAAGGTGAATGCCGCCATTGCCAATGTCAGCTTCGGGGCGACCTATTCCGATTTCGATGTGAATACGGATCGCGGCATTTCGGCCGGCTCCATCGCGGAAACGGCGACGGCATCCTATTCGGCGGAAACCACCGAAATCTTCGCCGAGATCGGTCTGCCCCTGCGTGAAGGCGCCAGCACGATCGAACCCTTCGTCGGCGTGCACCGCATGTGGCTGAGCCAGGATAATTTCGTCGAAACCGGAGCGGATGCGGGCCTTTACGCTCACACGCAGGAACGTAGCTGGAGCTGGTCGACCGTGGGTGCCCGCGCTCATGTGCCGCTGGCGGCTGAGGGCAAGCTCGCCCTGAACATGGCGGCGCGCTGGCAACATGCGCTGGATGGCAAGGCAATCAATGCCGATCTCGCCTTCCTCGAAGGCGGCCAGGCATTCCGGGTCAGCGGCGCGCCGATGGCCGGCGATGTCGGCCTCGTCGATGCGGGACTCAGCTTTCAGGCATCGAACGGCGTGCAGATCTCCGTCGATTACAATGGCGAATGGTCGGACGTCAGCCAGTCTCATGGCGGCAAGGCGACCCTGGGCATCCGCTTCTAAGGGCGAATAATCGCACCAACGGGCCGGCGGCATCCACGGGTGCCGCCGGCCTTTTTGCATCTGCGGCGAACCCATTGGCCGCCCTTTCACTTGATCCGCGCGGCTGCATGAAAGAAGGCGGCCGCATGACCCGTTTCGCGCTGACACTGGAATTCGACGGCGGCCCATTCATGGGGCTGCAGAGGCAGGACCACGGCCCCAGCGTTCAGCAGGCGGTGGAAGATGCCGCCTTCGCCATCACGGGCGAAAAGGTAACCATGCATTCCGCCGGACGGACCGATAGCGGCGTGCACGCGCTGGCCATGCGCAGCCATGTGGATATCGAAAAGCCGTTCGATCCATTCCGCCTGATGGAAGCGCTTAACGCCAAAATGCGGCCCGATCCGGTGGCAGTTACCGCCTGCGAAGTGGTGGCGGCGGATTGGCACGCCCGCTTTTCCTGCATTGGCAGGCGTTATCAATATCGCATCCGCAACCGCCGGGCACCGCTCACTCTCACCAAGGGGCAGGAATGGCAGATCGCCCGCCCTCTGGACGAACAGGCGATGCACCGGGCCGCTCAATTCCTTGTCGGGCGGCATGACTTCACCACTTTCAGATCCGCCCACTGCCAGGCGAAGGATCCGTTGAAGACGCTGGATCGGCTGGATGTGCGGCGCGAAGGCGATCTCGTGCTGGTGGAAGCGGATGCGCGCAGCTTCCTGCACCACCAGGTGCGCTCCATGGTGGGAACGCTGGCGCTAGTCGGGCTTGGCCAGTGGCGGGAAGAACAGGTGGCCCAGGCACTCGCCGCGCGCGACCGGCAGGCGCTGGGCCTCAATGCCCCGGCGGAAGGGCTGTATTTCGTAGAGGCGATCTACCCGGCCGGGTAAGCCGCCCCCTACTCGCCCCTTTCCTGCAGGCTGATACCCGTTTCATCGAAGCGGATATCGACCGGAACACCGTCAATCTCCGTCGATATGGTCGCCGTGTCTTCCCCGATGCGCAGACGTGTGCCTTGATCGTCGAGCGGGATTTCCTCCAGCCTCAGATCGCCCAGCGGAAGATCGCCGAGATTTGGCACATCCATCGGCTGGACCGGGCCACTGGGATCGGGCCGGGGCTGCGCGCGTTGCGGGGCAACCTGTTCACCCAGTGCCTGGCGCATGAAATCGCGCCAGATCCGCGCCGGCAGGCCGCCACCATGGACGCCGGCCAGCGGGGAATTGTCATCATTGCCCACCCACACGCCGACCACCAGATCTCCGGCATAGCCGACAAACAACGCATCGCGATTGTCCTGGCTGGTGCCGGTCTTGCCATAATTAGGGACGCGCAACATGGCCGCCCTGCCGGTGCCGCGATTGACCGCGGCACGCAGCATCTTTTCCATTGCCCCATGTTCGCGGGCAGAAAGGCTGCCGGTCGGGTTCCATATCCAGTCGAACCAGCCCTGTTCTTCCGCACTGAATGCGCGCGGCACGACCGGAAATTCATTCGCGGCAATGCCTGCATACGCGGCTGTGAGTTCCAGCAGGGTCATGGTCGAAGTGCCCAGCGCCAGGCTGGGATAGCCTTCCGGCAGGGGGGAGGTAACGCCGAATTCGCGCGCAACCTCTATCACCTTTTCGCTGCCCACTTCGTTGAACAGGCGCACGGCCGCGACATTGCTGGACCGCGCAAAGGCTTCTTCCAGCGTCAGGCTGTCGGAATAGTTGCCGCTCGCATTGCGCGGCCGATAGGAACCCTGTTCGATCGCCCGGTTTTCGATCCGGTCATCGGGATTCCACCCGTCTTTCAACGCGGCAAGATAGACGAAGAGCTTGAAGGTGGATCCAGGCTGGCGATGGGCCTGCGTGGCGCGGTTGAACGGGGATTGCGCATAATCCTTGCCGCCGATCATCGCCACGACTTCGCCATTGGGGCGCATGGCCACCAGCGCGACCTGCGCATTGCCCAGCGGCGCCCGTTCGACCGCCCGGCGGGCGGCGTTCTGCAACCGCGCATCCAGCGTGGTGGTAATGGTCTGCCGGGCATAGCCGATTTCGCTCAGCTTGCGGGCCTCGGGCAGCGCCCAGTCAGCGAAATAGGTGCCGGTCGGCAGGGTGGAGCCATCCCGCACATCCAGTTTCGGGACCGGCATTGCCGCCGCTTCCGCTTCTGTCAGATATCCCGCTTCGACCATGGCGCCGATCACGGTTCCCATCCGCTCTTCCGCGAGGGTGAAATTCCGCGTCGGTGCATAGCGCGAAGGCGCCTGGAGCAGACCCGCCAGCATTGCCGCCTGTTCAGGCCGCAACTTTTCCGGCTGGCGGTAGAAATAATGCAGGGACGCGGCGCGCAGGCCATAGGTATTGTCCCCGAAATAGGCGTTGGAAAGATAGCGTTCGAGGATTTCGTCCTTGGTCAGCCAGGCTTCCAGCCAGAAGGCGATCAATGCCTCCCGCGCCTTGCGGGTCAGGCTCTGTTCCGGCGTGAGAAATGTGAATTTGGCGAGCTGCTGGGTAAT
This sequence comes from Croceibacterium atlanticum, assembly GCF_001008165.2. NCBI lineage: Bacteria > Pseudomonadati > Pseudomonadota > Alphaproteobacteria > Sphingomonadales > Erythrobacteraceae > Croceibacterium > Croceibacterium atlanticum. Next base: position 1,059,007 of record NZ_CP011452.2, read on the forward strand.
CGTGCTGCCGCCCTGGGTGCGGCCAGTAGTCAGATTGCTCCATGCCGCACGCGCGATGCCGCGCGGATCGCCCCCCCAGTGATCGTAGAAGCGCCGGTCCTCTATCGCCAGAAAGGCATCCACGACATGAGGTGGCAGATCGGCGACTTGTACCGGCTGATCCACCACTGCCCCGTTGCGGGCAATCGGGGTGCCGTCCGCGGCCAGCAAGGTGATCTCGGGCGGGGCGATCGGCTCCAACGATTTGGACAAGGGCGCGGTGACCGCAAGCCAGCCGATCAGCAGGATGAACAGGAACAGCAGCACGGCAAAGCCGCGGCTTACCCACCACCATCGCGTATGTTTGCGGGGCGGAAGTGGCCCGCCTCCATCTTCCGGATCGGGATAGGGCCAGTCATGAATACGCCGCCTCTCCGGATCGCCGGGCACGGTATCGTAGAGCGGCGAAAGCGGCCGTTCGTCATCAAGATCGTCAAAAATGGGGCCCGGCCGCTTCTTGCGCGACCATGGCCAGCGCCGCAAACCGCGCTTACCCCCCGATTGACCAGACAATATGTCCATCGCCATGCTGTATTAACTGAACAATACAGCTTTGGCGAGAGGGTAATCCGATAAGGCCTGCTGCCAGCGCTGTCTGCCGCCCTATCTAGGTATGACGATGCGGTCCGTGAAGGACCGGATCATCAGCAAGCAGCAGGCTGAACGGAAATGGCCCCCTTGGCCGGGGATCAGGCCTTGGCGACGACGCTTTCCGGCAGTTCCTCACCGAAGACGCGCTGGTAATATTCAGCCACCAGCATCCGTTCGGATTCATCGCATTTGTTGAGAAAACTCAACCGGAATGCGAATCCGATATCCCCGAATATCTCGGTATTCTGGGCCCAGGTGATGACCGTGCGAGGGCTCATCACCGTCGAAATATCGCCATTGATGAAGCCCTGCCGCGAAAGATCCGCCACGCGGATCATATTCGCCACGGTCTGCTCGTCCAGCTTGGTCTTGGTGCTGACGATTTCCCGCTCGGTCTCTTCGGGCAGGTAATTCAGGCCCACCACGATATTCCAGCGGTCCATCTGGCCCTGGTTGATCGCTTGCGTGCCGTGATAAAGCCCGCTCGTATCGCCGAGGCCGACCGTATTGGCGGTGGCGAACAGGCGGAAAAACGGGTTCGGCCGGATCACGCGGTTCTGATCGAGCAAGGTCAGCTTGCCTTCGGTTTCCAGCACGCGCTGGATCACGAACATCACGTCCGGACGGCCGGCATCATATTCATCGAATACCAGGGCCACCGGGTGCTGCAGCGCCCAGGGCAGCAGGCCTTCGCGGAATTCGGTCACCTGCAATCCGTCACGCAGCACGATCGCGTCGCGGCCGACCAGATCGATACGGCTGATATGCGCGTCCAGATTGATGCGCACGCAGGGCCAGTTCAGCCGTGCCGCCACCTGTTCGATATGGGTCGATTTGCCGGTGCCGTGATAGCCCTGCACCATTACCCGGCGATTGAAGGCAAATCCGGCCAGGATGGCCAGCGTCGTGTCCGGTTCGAACACATAGCTTTCATCACGATCGGGAACGCGCGCATCAGCCTTGGAAAAGGCTGGCACTTTCATGTCGATATCGATCCCGAAAGTCTCGCGAACGTCAAGTTCGATGTCGGGCGCGGCCAGGACCGTGCCGGATTCGTCTGGATTGCTGGTCAGTTCATTCATCGCGCAGGGTGCCCTATACGGGCCGCGTAAACCCTGCAACTGGCAATGGCGCCCATGGCGAAGATCATTCGGGTGGAACGATCTTTTCCGGGAAGACAAACTTGGAAATGACTGCTTCAGCCAGATAGCGTTCTTTCCCGATTTCCAGCTGGCCCGATTGTTCCAGCATTTCAGGCGGTGCCTTGCCGTAAAAGGCTCTCAGCAAGGGCAAGGGCAATTCGGCGCGGAAAGTCACCCGCCCCTGCTCCGCATCGCCCCGCCGCACGCTCATGCCCTTTTCCCCCAGCTCCGCCACGAACTCGCTGCCGGAAACGGCAAAGCCGACCTGGCCGGTGAAATGCTGCCCTGCCTCCGGATCATACATCGCCTTGAGCGACAGCATGAGCGCGGTGGGCGATAGATGCAGGGTCGGATCATGCGCGGGTGACCGCACCGACCAGCGGCACAGTTCAAGCATGGCCGGCTGCGCGGCGTAGCCCCATTCGGTCAGTTCATAGACCTGCACCGATGCCGGTGGCGGTAACATGCGTTTCTGCAACAGGCCCGATGCCTGCAACCCTTCCAGCCGTTCCGTCAGGACCCTGGCGCTCAACCCCGGCAGACTGGCGCGCAATTCGGAAAACCGGCGCGGACCCAGCATCATTTCCCGCACGATGAGCAGCGACCATCTTTCTCCAAGTAATTCAAAGGCAAAGGCAGCACCGCAAGCATCCTGATACCACTTGCCATGCACCGCAGTTTCTTTTTGTAACTTCATGGTTGTTTTAAGTAACCTCTTAAGGCACCAATCTCAAGACAGCGATTCGCAGCATCGGACCGCTGGATTGCAAGCGGAGGAATTGCCGATGGCCGAAACCACCCCTGCGCCCATTATTACTGCCTTTGACTGGGTGCCCGATTTTGCCCGGGGCCTTGTGCGTGACCTCCGCGTTCGCTGGGCGTTCGAAGAAATCGGCAAGCCATACCGAACGCAGCTGTTCGGCGCGGCGACGCCCAGACCGGACGATTACCTCGCGTGGCAGCCCTTCGATCAGGTGCCCGCCTTTGCCGATGGCGAACTGCGCTTCTTCGAAAGCGGGGCCATCCTCCTGTATCTTGCGGAAGAGGAAGAACAGCTCCTCCCCGCCGATCCCCAGATGCGGTGGAACGCCATCTCCTGGCTGTTTGCGGCCCTGAACAGTGTCGAACCCGCATTCACCCCCATCGTCAGTTTCGATGTGTTCCAGTCAGATCAGCCCTGGGCCAGGGATGCGCGCGAACCCGCGGCCAAGCTGGCGAGGCAGAAGCTTTTGCGTGTCAATGACGCGCTCGGAGACAATGAATGGTTGGCGGGCGATTTCTCCATTGCCGACATCGCCATGGTCACAGTGCTCAACGTGCTGCGGCATACAGACATGGTGGCCGAGTTCCCTCGCCTCGCCGCTTACAGGCAGCGCGGGGAAAGCCGGTCCGCATATCGCCGCGCGCTGGATGCACAACTGGCTGATTTCACTGCCGAAGCACCGAATTGGGGAGAGTAGAAATGTATGTGAACGGATTCATCGTCGCCGTGCCTGAAGAAAACAAGCAGGCCTACAAGCAAGTGGCGGAAAGCTTCTGGGAAATCGTGAAGGATTACGGCGCGAAATCGCAGGTCGAATGCTGGGAAGTGGACGTACCGGATGGCAAGACCACCGATTTCCGCCGGGCGGTAAAGGCAAAGGATGGCGAGAAGATCGTCTTCGCCTGGGTTCTCTGGGATGACAAGGAAACCGCGGATGCCAGCCACGAAAAGGTCATGGCGGACGAACGGATGAAGAATTTCGACAAGGACATGCCCTTCGACGGTGTCCGCATGGTCTATGGCGGCTTCGAACCGCTGGTCTGGAAGGAAGCCTGAGCCACCCGGCACGCGAAGCCTGCGACGCACGAAAAGCGAAAGCTCGTTATCAAGATTCAAGACCGGCCCCCTATCGTCAGGGCCATCGAGCCTTGGGCAAGATTGATGGTGGTGTGGCTCTCGAATTCCTAGACCGAAGGGCGTTGGCAGGGCTCAGCCGAAAGCGTCTGCCCGGCGCAGGAGCTGATAGGCTTCCACCACGCGCTGAAGCCGGCCTTCATGGCTTCGGTCCCCGCCATTGCGATCCGGGTGGTATCTGCGCACCAGTTGCGAATATCGGCGGCGCAGCATCGGCCGGTCGGCCTGCGGGGTCAGGCCCATCACGTTCAGCGCCTCCCGCTCGCGCGGGGTAAAGCGGCTGAATTCGGCATTTCGTCCGGCAGCACGTGCCTTGATGTCCCCCGCACGCGCACCGATTGCATCCAGCGGATCCGGAAAATCGGCCCAGCGCGGCATCCCGTCCGCACCGGCATCGGACCGAAAGGCGCGGGTTTCGCTGCTCCAGCCGGAAATGGGGGACTGCGCCTCCAGTATTTCTTCCGCGCTCATGCCTTCAAACCAGTCATAGCCGGCATTGAATTCGCGCACATGTTCCAGGCAGAACCAGCGCCAGTCGCCCGGCCCGTCAAAACCATGCCCCCGATTGCCGGGGGCGCGGAATTCACCTGCTTCGCTGCAATGCGGCGCTTCGCATTCGCGCCCTTCGCCTTCATATCTGCCGTGGAACTTCTCTCTGCGCATTCGCGTAAGGATGGTGATACATCGCCGTGTTGAGAACCCCTGAATTCCAATCGAGAGGACAGAAAATGGCCGGCCCGCTTCAGCAAGAGATGGAAAAACTGCTGCAGGACGCCTTCGCGCCGGAAAGGCTGGAAGTCATCAATGACAGTGCGAAGCATCACGGCCATGCCGGGGATGACGGCAGCGGCGAATCGCATTTCACCATTGTGATCGTAAGCCCCGCCTTTTCCGGCATGAGCAGGCTGGAACGGCAGCGCGCGGTCAATCGCGCCCTGGGCGATATTCCCGGCAACCGCGTGCACGCCGTGGCCATCAGCGCCCACGCCCCGGAAGAAGCAGGAGCACAGGCATCCTGACTTACGAGCTCTGGTACTGGCCGGGCATTCAGGGCCGCGGCGAATTCATCCGCCTTGCGCTGGAAGCTGCCGGCGTGGCCTATCGCGACATGGGTAATGAAAAAGGCGCCGACGCGCTGATGGCGGATATGGCGGCGCGCGATGGCTTCGTGCCCTTCGCCCCGCCCTATATCGTCGCGGGCGACATGGTGATCGGCCAGACAGCCCATATCCTCGCCTGGCTGGCGGACCGGCATGGTTTTGGCGGGGGCGATCTTGCCACCGATCTGCAACTGATCGAACTGCAACTGACCGTGACCGACATCGTGGAGGAAATGCATTCGGTGCACCATCCGGTGTCGGGCAATCTCTATTACGAAGACCAGAAAGACGCCGCCGCCCGCAAGGCGGAGGATTTCCGCGAAAGCCGCATTCCCAAATATTGCGACTATTTCGAAGCGGCTTTGGGTGTGCATCCTGGCCCCTTCGCTCTCGGCGACAGATGGACCCATGTGGACACGTCCCTGTTCCAGATGATGGAAGGGCTGAATTATGCCTTTCCGCAGCGCATGGCGGCGCTTGGCGGGAACTATCCGCGTCTTTACGCCTTGTGCGAAGCAGTGACGGGGATCGACGGGATCAAGGCCTATCTGGCTTCCGGTCGCCGGCTCTCCTTCAATGAGGATGGCATCTTCCGCCACTATCCGGAGCTTGACGCGGCATGAGCATTTTGAAGACGGTCACACCCGTAACCCACGACCTTGGCAATTTCCAGGTGAGACGCGCCGTGCCAAGTGTCGGTTGCCGGATGGTTGGCCCCTTCGTTTTCATCGACCAGTTCGGGCCTGCCCGGCTCGATCCCGGCCAGGGCATGGATGTCCGCCCGCACCCGCATATCGGGCTGGCCACGGTCACCTGGCTGTTCGAAGGCGCGATCGAGCATCGCGACAGTCTCGGTACGGATTCCGTCATCCGTCCCGGCACGGTAAACCTGATGACCGCGGGCAAGGGCATCGTCCATTCCGAACGCAGTCCGGAGACGGAGCGGAAGGATGGCCCCGCCCTGTATGGCATGCAGACATGGCTGGCCCTGCCCGATGGCAAGGAAGAGATCGAACCGGCATTCGAAGCGGTCAGCGATCTGCCGGTGATCGAATATAGCGGCGCGCGTGCCCGCATCATCATGGGCACGCTGTGGGGCGAAACAGCACCCACCACGACCTATTGCGATACGATCAATGCGGAGATCCAGCTTATGCCCGGCGGGATGATTCCGATCGACGCCGAAACGGAAGAACGTGCGCTGATGCTGGTCGGGGGGCAGGCGACGCTCGATGGGGAAACCATGCTGCCTTATGATCTGGTGGTGCTGAAACCCGGCGCGGCGATGGAACTGTCCTCCACCGAAGGCGGGCTGATCTTCCTGATGGGTGGGGAGGCATTTTCCGCCCAGCGGCATGTCTATTGGAATTTCGTGAGTTCCAGCCGCGACAGGATCGAACAGGCCAAGGAAGACTGGCGGATGCGCCGGTTCCCGGTTGTGCCTGGCGACGACAAGGAATTTATCCCCCTGCCCAAAACGCCCAAGACAGTATCCTATCCCTGACAAAAAAGGAGCGGCCGGGCCGATTGGCGCGACCGCTCCAGGGACTGGCCGGTTTAATTCTGTCAGTTGGCCCGAACCGCCACGCCGCTGCGCGACAGCTGCTCCGCAGCCGAATCGAGCGCCGCATCACGGCAATCCTGCCAGCTGGAAAACTCCTTCAGGCTACGCGAAACCGGGCGTTCGCACACGGCGTTGACGCCAGTGGCAAGGCGGTGGTTGAGTTCCTTCATGCCTTCGGCGGAATTGATGTCGATATCGCCGAGTTCAATCGTCTGCGTCACGTCCTGGGCCGCGACCGGGGCGATCGTCAGGGCAGAGAGGGTGGCGACAAGAGCGGCCTTGAGAGCAATGGTCTTCATGAGGGCTTCCTTTGCTGAAACTGAATTACGCATCATCGCGTTGAACCCCGGTTTAGGCCCCATTCGTCGCACCCGTTTCCCGGCGCTGCCGCAAATTGTCACTTTGTGTAGATCGCGCCGGACGTGCCTTTTCCCCGCAAAGGCAGCTTTTATGCGGCTTGCGGCGGGCAATCGTGTTTGCGGGCGCGGCCTGGACAGTTACATCTGATACAATTCAGCAAATCTTCGGGCGCCTGCCCTGCTCAGCCGCCGTGCCATTCCACCCAGGCGCCATGCGGATGTGCCTCTGCCAGCATCACCGCCTCTTCCCCGCCCGGCCAGTAGCGCACGGATAGTTCGTGCCGGAAGGTCTGGCGGTTGGTTTCCAGCCGGATCCAGGCAAGCGGCTTGTCGGCAGTGGCCTGCGCCCCTGCTTCCTCCATGGCACGGGTGATGGCGTCACGGGTCGCGCCGGGCAGATATTGCCACATCACCGAATGGAAGAGGACGCGCGTCACCCCCTTGTCCTGCGGGCGGGCGAGCATTTCCTTCACGAACTCGCCCGCATCCTGCCGCACCAGTTCAGGCGGCGCGGTTTCCGCCATGGCGATCGCCGTATCCAGCCGCGCCATCCGCTCCGTCGCATCGGCCCAGACATAGGCCTTCAGCCGCAATGCCTGCGCCGGATCGGCAAGGTCGACCGGGGCGATATCGCAGCCACGGATCGATTCGATCTGCACCTCCGCCGAAGGGGGCGGACCGCCCTTCCATTCCGGCACGATCTTCATGCGGGACAGGCCCGGCCCGACCTTGACCCCGCCAAGATTGTAGAAATAACGGCCCATCATTGTGTTGACGCCTGCACTGGCGCCTATCTCGTTCAGTTCGAAACGCGGCCCGAGCCGATCGGACAGCCATAGCAGGCCTGCCATGATGCTGGCCGAACGGCCTGCCTCATTGGTCTGCGGGGGCGAGTCGAGCCACGGCATCAGGCGCGCGTCATATTGCCGCGCCAGTTCGGCCACGATGGCGTCCACCGCCCCCTGGTCGGTGGTCAGTCCGGCGTAAACCGGCTCCAGCCGCCGGTCTTCGCCCGACAGGAACAGATGATGGAGCCCGCCCGCCACGCGCAAGGGCATGGCATCTTCCAGGCTGAGTCCGTGCCAATTGTTCATCCGCCGCGCGAGGCCGGTATCGGTATCCAGAATGGCCAGTTCCGCACGGATCACCCGCGCCGTCCTGGGCGCGAAGGCGCGTTCCGCATGATCGGCCTGCCAGGCGATTGCTTCCCGCACATTGGTAATTTCCATGATCGGCTGATCGGCCATCGCCGTTGCCCTTTCCCTTGCCCGCGCTTACATGCCCGCGCCATGGATGGAATGCCCACACAACAGCTGACCTTCGCCGTACCCAAGGGGCGAATTCTTGACGAAGCGCTGCCGGTCATGGCGCGCGCAGGCGTGGTGCCGGAAAGCGCGTTCCACGACAAGGCCAACCGATCGCTGAGTTTCGCGACCGAACGGGGCGATTTGCGGATAATCCGCGTGCGCGCTTTCGACGTGGCGACTTTCGTTGCCTTTGGCGCGGCGCAGGCCGGAATCGTGGGTTCTGACGTAATTGAAGAATTCGATTATTCAGAACTGTATGCCCCCGTCGATCTGGATATCGGCCATTGCCGCCTTTCCGTGGCCGTGCCCGAAGGCGACGGGGCGGATGATCCCGGCAATGCCAGCCATATGCGCGTGGCAACCAAATATCCGAACATCACCAGCCGCTGGTTCGAACAGCAGGGCATCCAGGCCGAATGCGTGAAGCTGAACGGTGCCATGGAACTGGCGCCCTCGCTCGGCCTGTCGCGCCGAATCGTGGATCTCGTCTCCACCGGGCGGACCCTTCAGCAGAACGGATTGGTCGAAACGGAAACCATCATGCCGGTTTCCGCGCGCCTGATCGTCAACCGCGCCGCGTTGAAGACCGATGCACGCGTGGCCGAACTGGTCGAGCGTTTTCGCGCAATGTCCAATGAGGAAGCAGCCTGAATGCAGCGCCTTTCCACCAGTGACGCCGATTTCGAACGGAAATTTGCCCGCCTTGTCGATGAAAGGCGCGAAAGCGAAGCCGATATCGCCCATACGGTCAGCGATATATTGGCCGCCGTGCGCCAGCGCGGCGATGCGGCGCTGACCGAATTTACCCAGCGGTTCGATCATCACCAGCTTGGCAAGGAAGACGATTGGCGCATTTCGGCCGAAAGCTGCGCCGCCGCCTTCGATGCGCTGGACACGGAGCTTCGCGAAGCGCTTGAACTCGCGGCCAGCCGTATCCGCGCCTATCATGCGGAACAGCTCCCGGCCGATCGGGACTATACGGACGAAACGGGCGTCAGGCTCGGCGCGAAATGGCGCCCTGTCGATGCCGCCGGTCTCTATGTTCCCGGAGGGCGCGCAGCCTATCCTTCCTCCCTCCTGATGAACGCCATTCCCGCCAAGGTGGCCGGGGTGGAGCGGCTGGTGGTCACGACCCCAACGCCGCGGGGAGAAACCAATCCGCTGGTCCTGGCTGCTGCGCATCTTGCGGGGGTGGATGAATTGTGGCGGGTCGGCGGCGCGCAGGCCGTGGCCGCGCTCGCCTATGGCACCGAACGGATCAGCCGGGTCGATGTGATCACCGGCCCCGGCAATGATTATGTTGCCGAGGCAAAGCGCCAGCTATTCGGCGTGGTCGGTATCGACATGGTCGCAGGGCCGAGCGAGATCCTGGTCATCGCCGACAACAAGAACGATCCGGACTGGATCGCCGCCGATCTGCTTAGCCAGGCGGAACACGATCCCAGCTCGCAATCCATTCTCATCACCGATGACGCGACTTTCGCCAGCGAAGTGGAAGATGCTGTGGACGTGCAGTGCTCCCAGCTTTCGACCGAGAAATCGGCCCGGGCGAGCTGGGATGCGCATGGCGTGCTGCTGGTGGTGAAAGATCTTTCGGAAGCCCCTGCCCTCGCCAATCGCCTGGCCGCCGAACATGTCGAGCTGGCCGTGGACGATCCGGAGGCGCTGTTCGCACAATTGCGCCATGCGGGCAGCGTGTTCCTGGGCCGCCATACGCCGGAAGCGGTGGGCGATTATGTCGCCGGGCCCAATCACGTCCTCCCGACCGGCCGCCGGGCACGCTTTGCCAGCGGCCTGTCCGTGCTCGACTTCATGAAACGCACCAGCTTCATCTCGCTGGACAAGGATTCCCTGTCCAGGATCGGCCCGGCGGCAATTGCCCTGGCCCGTGTCGAAGGGCTGCCTGCCCATGCCAATTCCGTGGAATTCCGCCTGAAATGAACATGTCCGCCCGATCCCGTTCGCGCTCTGCCGCCCGTCTCGCCGCCGTGCAGGCGCTTTATCAGCGGCAGATGGAATCCATCTCCCTGCCCCGCCTGCTGGATGAATTTCACCAGCACCGGCTGGGCCGGGAAATCGAAGACGCGCAATATGCCGACGCGGAAGTTGCCTTTTTCGACGATATCGTCAGCGGCGTGGACGCGCGGCTGGAAGAGATCGACACGGTTCTGAGCGAACGCCTTTCCGAAGGCTGGAGCCTGAAGCGGCTGGACAAGACCATGCTGCAGATCCTGCGCGCCGGGGCTTATGAATTGCTGGCCCGCGCCGATGTGCCGGTGGGCACGGCGATCAGCGAATATGTCGATGTCGCCCACGCCTTTTTTGACGAGCGCGAGGCGAAATTCGTCAATGGCGTGCTGGATGGCGTGGCCAAGGCAGTGCGCAAATAAGGCGCACCGCCCTGACCGCGCGGCTGGCGCTCACTCCCCGGCAAAGATCCGGTCGAGATAGGCCGCGATGCGGATACCCGCCTGTTGCAGGCGCAATTCCTCATCCGGCGTCCAGTCATAATTATACTGCCAGGACAGGACATAGGGGTCTTCCTGCGTGCCGGTCCCGCCACGGCTGTTCTCCGCCGTGGGGTAGATCCTGGCGCGTAGATCGGCGCTTTCCGCGATCCAGACCTTGGGATCGGTTTCCCACCACTGGATCACCTGTTCCGGCGTCGTCCGCTGCGCCAGCCGTGCGGCATATTCGCTGTAGCTGAGTTGCTGGCGAGCGATGAAGCCTTCGTCCCACACCCAGTGGAGATTGTTGGGTTCCCCGAACCAGATAACTTTCACATCATTGCCGCCCCGGTCGTTTCCGTTCCCGGCATGAAGCGGCTGATGCAGATCCCCGGCCAGATGCACGACAAAGCGCAGGGCCAGCGCCTTTTCTTCCCGGCTTACATTGTCATCGCGCAGAACAGCCGCGAATTTTTCCAGTGCGGTTTCGGCATCACCTTCCGGCGGATGCGGGAACGTATCAGCATCGGTCCCGTCGGGGAGCGTCACATAGTGCCAGGCGGACGATTCCTTCTGCCAGAAAGGGGCCGGGTTGGATCGCTGCTCGTCCGGCCAGGTCGATCCTTCGGGAAGGCCCTCCGTCCCCAGAATCTCCTCGACATGCGCCAGCGTACGGCCGCTGATATTGTCCTGCGCGATCTGTGCAGTGATCCGGTGGCCAATCGGGCCCCAGGCGCCAGCCGGGCTGGCTGCACACAGGACGAATGCCGTGGTGGCGGCAAATGCGGAAAGAGTTTTCATGGCCGATGCGATCCTTCGGTTGCGTTTTGCCCTTCGCCTATCGCAATGACAGAATGATGGAAGGGGAAACCGACTTTATCCAGATGATGCGCGCACTTGCGCACCATCCCGCCGCGCGCGGATTGTCGGACGATGCTGCCGTGCTGGAAATCGGCACGGAAACACTCATCCTGACCCATGACATGATGGTCGAAGGCGTGCACTACCTGCCCGATCAGGACATGGCCGATGTCGCCTGGAAACTGGTCGCCTGCAATGCGTCGGATCTTGCGGCGAAGGGCGCACGCCCGGTCGGCGCGCTGGTGGGGGCCATGCTGGGATCCGGCAATGAAGCCTTTGCGCTGGGCCTGGGCCAGGCGCTGAACCATTTCGGCCTGCCATTGCTTGGCGGAGATACGGTATCCGGCGGGCCGCCGCGATCCTTCGGGCTGACCGCCATCGGCCGCGCCACCCATATTCCGGTGCCATCGCGCAGCGGTGCGAAGCCCGGCGATCAGATCTTCGTTACCGGCCCGCTGGGCGCGGCGATGATGGGTTTCGAGGCATTGCGCGACGGCACCGGCGCGGACAGCACAGCCTATCGCCGCCCGCAAGCACGCTTGGCAGAAGGGCAGGCCCTTGCCCCGTTCGTCAGTGCGATGATGGACATATCGGATGGATTGCTGCTCGATGGCTGGCGCATGGCGAAGGCCAGCGACGTGTCGCTGGCGATAGACAGCGCCGCAGTGCCCATCGCCGCCCCGGAAGAACGGCGCTGGGACGCCTTGCGCTGGGGCGACGACTACGAATTGCTCTTCACCCTGCCGCCGGAAACGGAACCGCCGGTCCCCGCCGCGCGGATCGGCACGGTTGAGCCCGCCGGCTTCGCCTCGCTATTCGTGGATGGGGAACCGGTGACCAATTCCGAAGGGCTCGGCTACCAGCATTAGGCACATGACCGTGGCGCCGGACCGCATCGCCTGCGAATCGATTGCGCTTGCTCCCCCCTCCCCTGAGGGATAGCCCTAGTCATACGTGGACCCGGCAAAAGTTCGGGCCGCGATCATGGAGAGAGGGGAGGTCAGATCATGGACCTTGTTTTGATAGCAATCGGCCTGGGGCTGCTTGCCGTGCTCTACGGCTTCGTCACCAGCCGCCAGGTGCTCGGCGCAGCAGCCGGGACGGAAAGAATGCAGGAAATAGCCGGCGCCATTCAGGAAGGCGCCCAGGCCTATCTGAAAAGGCAATATACCACGATCGGCATGGTCGGCGTGGTCGTGGCAATCGTCGTCGGCATATTTCTGGGGACGACCAGCGCCATCGGTTTCGTGCTCGGCGCGATCCTGTCGGGCGTGGCCGGCTTTATCGGCATGAATATTTCCGTCCGATCCAATGTCCGTACAGCGGCCGCGGCGCAAACAGGGCTGCAACAGGGCCTGACCCTGGCCTTCCGCGCAGGCGCGATCACCGGGATGCTGGTGGCGGGCCTGGCCCTGCTGGCGATTTCGGTATTCTTCTATGTGCTGATCGGGCCGATGGGCCATGCGGCGAATGACCGCATCGTGGTGGATGCACTGGTCGCGCTGGCATTCGGCGCCTCGCTGATTTCCATTTTCGCGCGGCTTGGCGGCGGCATCTTCACCAAGGCGGCCGATGTCGGCGCGGACCTTGTCGGCAAGGTGGAAGCAGGCATTCCGGAAGACGATCCGCGCAACCCGGCCGTGATTGCGGATAATGTGGGCGACAATGTCGGCGATTGCGCGGGCATGGCCGCCGATCTGTTCGAAACCTATGTCGTTACCGTGGGCGCCACCATGGTGCTGACGGCGCTGCTGGTTAAGGACGTGGGCGGGCTGTTGCTGCCGCTGATGGCGCTTCCCCTGCTGATCGGCGGGGCCTGCATCGTCACCAGCATCATCGGCACCTATTTCGTCCGGCTTGGCCGGTCGAACAATGTGATGGGTGCCATGTACAAGGGGTTCCTGGTCACGGCGCTGCTGGCGATACCGGCGATATGGCTGGTGACTGCCTATGCGCTGGGCAATATGACGGATCCGATCGGGGATCAGGGCTTCACAGGCCAGACACTGTTCTATTGCTCGCTTCTGGGGCTCGCCATTACCGGCCTGATCATCTGGATCACCGAATATTACACGGGCACGCAGTTCCGCCCGGTACGGTCCATCGCCAAGGCTTCGGAAACGGGGCACGGCACCAATGTGATCCAGGGCCTGGCGATCAGCCTGGAAGCAACCGCCCTGCCCACGCTGGTGATCGTTGCGGGCATCGTCATCGCCTACCAGCTCGCAGGGCTGATCGGTATTGCCTATGCGGCCACTGCCATGCTGGCGCTGGCGGGGATGGTCGTGGCGCTGGACGCCTATGGCCCGGTGACGGATAATGCCGGCGGCATTGCCGAAATGGCCGGGCTGGATGACAGCGTCCGGGAAAAGACCGATTTGCTGGATGCCGTGGGCAACACGACCAAGGCCGTGACCAAGGGCTATGCCATCGGATCGGCGGGCCTTGCCGCGCTGGTTCTCTTTGCGGCCTATACCACCGATCTCAGGGAGTTCTTCCCGACGCTGGAAGTCAATTTCAGCCTCGAAAATCCCTATGTCATCGTCGGGCTGTTGCTGGGGGCGCTGCTGCCCTATCTCTTCGGCGCCATGGGCATGACGGCGGTGGGCCGCGCAGCCGGTGACGTGGTGAAGGATGTGCGGGACCAGTTCGCCGCCGATCCGGGCATCATGGCCGGCACCAGCCGCCCGAACTATGCCAAGACGGTGGATCTGGTGACCAAGGCGGCGATCAAGGAGATGATCGTTCCCTCGCTGCTGCCCGTATTGACGCCAATCGTGGTCTATTTCGTGATTGCCACGGTGGCCGGGGCCGCAAACGGCTTTGCCGCTCTTGGCGCCCTGCTCCTGGGTGTGATCGTGGGCGGCTTGTTCGTCGCCCTGTCGATGACATCCGGCGGCGGCGCATGGGATAATGCCAAGAAATATATCGAAGACGGTAATCACGGCGGCAAGGGAAGCGAAGCCCACAAGGCCGCGGTGACTGGCGATACGGTTGGCGATCCCTACAAGGACACGGCTGGCCCGGCCGTGAACCCGATGATCAAGATCACCAATATCGTCGCATTGCTGCTGCTGGCAGCTCTCGCCGCTTCGCACTGATCGGCATCTGCCACGAACAAGGCCCCGCACGGTTTGGCGCCGTGCGGGGCTTTTCACGCCCGGATTAAGCATTTCTTCGCCGGATCGCGTTACCCGGCAGGCGGCGAAACGCATCGCCGTGAAATGCGAAGGTTCCTGTTTTTTGGCCAGCCACGCGCCCCATCAACTCCCCCCCGAAGCGCCCGCTGCGGCGCGGCCGGTGCGCGCGCCCGCATTGCGCCTGTATCGCGCCGATTGGCGGCAGCTGGAAAATCCGGCGGAACTGGTGCGCTGGGATGCGCTCTCCCGCTACGCGGTGGAACCCAACCCCTTTTTTGAAAGCTGGTATCTGCTGCCTTCGCTGCGTGCGCTGGACCCCGGCGGATCGGTGGCGATGCTGCTGCTGGAGGCGGAGGGCCAGCTGGCCGGATTGCTGCCGGTTCAGCGGGCCCGCGATTATTACGGCCACCCCATCCCGCACTGGCGCAACTGGATTCATGCCAATGCGTTTCTCGGCACGCCGCTTGTCGCCCCCGGTTTCGAAAGGCAGTTCTGGCAGTGCCTGTTCCACTGGGCGGACGAAAACGCCGGAACCGCCCTGTTTTTCCACATGGCGCAGATGGCGGAAAAGGGCCCGCTGCACCGCGCGCTGGTTCAATACGTGGACGAGGCCGCCCGCCCGGCGGCAACAGTCCTGCGGGAAGAACGCGCCGCGCTGATTTCCGACCTGTCGCCGGAAGAATATCTGGAACGATCGCTATCCGGAAAGAAGCGCAAGGAATTGCGGCGGCAGCATCGCCGCCTGTCCGAAGAAGGCGATCTGACAGTGGAACGCAAGACGGGCGGAGATGCGCTGGCCCAATGGACGGCTGAATTCCTCGATCTCGAACGCTCTGGCTGGAAGGGCGAGGCGCAATCCGCGCTCGATTGCACGGACCAGACCCGCGCGCTTTTCCGCAATGCACTGCAAGGTGCGGCGGAACATGGCAGGCTTGAACGCATAGCCATAAGGCTGGACGGCAAGCCATTGGCGATGCTGGTCAATTTCCTCTGCCCGCCGGGCGCCTTTTCCTACAAGACGGCTTTTGACGAAAGCTTTGCCCGCTATTCCCCGGGCGTCTTGCTGCAACGGGAAAATCTTGCCCTGCTGACGCGCTCCGACATTGCCTGGACGGATAGCTGCGCGGCCGCCGATCACCCCATGATCGATCATTTCTGGCGCGAGAAACGCAATGTCGCCAGCCACAATATCGGCATTGGCGGAAGCTTGCGCCGCATGGCCTTTCGCGTGCTGGCCAGGATCGAAACGAACACCTTGCCGAAAGGTATTGCATGACCGAACATCGCCAGTTGCAAGCGGATACGGCCCTGAACGGCGCGATCATCTTCCCGCCGCAATCACGCGCCTGCTTTGCCGCCTCCTATCCGGAAGAGCCGCATAAGTTACGGCATAATCTGCCCGAACACCCCTTGCTGGCGCTGGATGCGCTGGCCGATCTGGGTGAGACGCTGCCGGAAAGTTCCGTCGAATATAATCGCGGCGATCTGCCAATCGGGATCGAGGGCAAGCCCGGCGCGACCGGCCTGACCATTGGCGAGACGATCCGCAACATAGCGACCAGCAATAGCTGGGCCGTGCTGAAAAATATCGAACAGTCCCCGGCCTATGCAGCCTTGCTGAAGGAATTGCTGGCAGAAATCGAACCCGATATCGTGCCCAAGACGGGACGGATGCTGACACCGCAGGGCTTCATCTTCGTCTCCAGCCCGGATGCGGTAACGCCTTATCACTTCGATCCGGAACATAATATCCTGCTCCAGCTGGTCGGGCAGAAGGCCATGACCATTTTCCCGGCCGGCAATCCGCGCTTTGCCGATGATCGCGTGCACGAAGCCTATCACACGGGTGGCGGGCGCGAACTCAAATGGGATGATGGGCTCGGCACTGCCGGAAACACCTATCACCTTGCCCCGGGCGAAGCAGTCTATGTGCCTGTGATGGCACCGCATTTCGTGCGCAATGGCCCGGCCACATCCATTTCGCTGTCGATCACCTGGCGCAGCGAATGGAGCTATGCCGAAGCCGATGTGCGGGCGTTCAACCACTTGCTGCGCAGGATCGGCCTCAACCCGAAAGCGCCGGGCCGGTGGCCTGCAAGCAACAGGGGCAAGGCAATTACGTGGCGTATCCTGCGCAGAATTCCCGGGATTAGTTGACTGTAGGCGCACAGCCGCGCATTGGGCTTCTACAATGGCGACCATGTCCCCGTACAAGCCCACTCCCGAGGAACTGGTGGCAGAGCTCACCCTGTTGCTCGATCTCGAACCGCGTGGCGGCGACCGTTTCATCGGCCGCAAGAACAGGCACGGCATAGGCCGGGTCTTTGGCGGACAGGCCATCGCGCAAGCCCTCGGGGCCGCGCGGCGGACAGTGCCGCACAGCCGCCACACACATTCGCTCCACGCCTATTTCCTCCGTGGCGGCAGCGATGATCTGCCGATCGAATTCCGGGTAAAACGGGATTTCGACGGGCGGAGCTTTTCCAACCGCCGCGTGGTCGCCAGCCAGAATGGCGAACCGATCCTGAACCTGATCACCTCTTTTCAGGAACCGCAGGTCGGGCTGGAACATCAATTTCCGCAGATGCCGGACGTTCCACAGCCGGAAGATCTGGAATCCGATGCGCTGATGCGGCAACGCGTGGCCGAACAGCTGCCGGAAGGCCATCTGCGCAACCGCATGTTGCAGGCGCGCGCGATCGATATTCGTTCGGTGGAACCGCGCGACTGGCTCAGCCCGGAAAAGGCGGAACCCATATCGCATTGCTGGTTTCGCACCGTTTCGGCCCTGCCGGACGATCCGCCCGTGCATCGCGCCGTCCTCGCCTATGCCAGCGATTTCCAGCTTCTGGCGACGGCGATCCGCCCGCATGGGCTGAGCTTTCATCTCGGCCAGATGAAGGCCGCCAGTCTCGACCATGCGCTGTGGTTTCATGGACCCTTCCGGGCGGATGACTGGCTGCTTTATGTAACGGAAAGCCCGTGGTCCGGCCTGGCCCGCGGTTTCGGACGCGGCCAGATCTTCACCCGCGATGGCCGCCTGGTGGCCAGCGTTGCGCAGGAAGGCATGATCCGGGAAGTCCCGCAAAAAGCCTGACGTAAACCGCTGATTCCAGAAATATACCTGCCCTTCTTCCGAGTAATTCTACGCAGGGAAAATGCAGGAATATGAACAGGATTGGCCGCTAGAAATCGCCGTGCCTGCCGGGCGATAGGCCGCGTCTCAACCACGTGAGAGTATCATCCGGCGAGCAAGGGGATCTGCCGGCCGGGCCATCCGGCATTGACCGGCAAATTCCCGGAACATCACTCTTCCGGTGTTCCCGATGATTGCTGGCGGCCCTTTGCCGAACCCTTACCCTTCCGATGGGTCGCCAGCTTTTTTCGCGCCCTATCCGCTGGTGTGATAGAAATCGTATATCTTCTGCGCCACGCCTTCGCTGATGCCGGGCGCGCGTTTCAGATCATCCAGCGCGGCCGCGCGCACTTTCCCGGCCGTGCCGAAATGCAGCAGCAGTGCACGTTTGCGCGAAGGGCCGATGCCGGGGATCTCGTCCAGCGGAGATGCGGAAATGGCACGGCTGCGTTTCTGCCGATGCGCACCGATGACATAGCGGTGCGATTCGTCCCGCAAACGCTGGAGATAGAACAGGACCGGCGAATTCACCGGCAGTGTCTTTTCCCTGCCATCCGGGAAATGGAAGATTTCCCGCCCTTCACGCCCATGATGCGGGCCCTTTGCAATGGCGATCAGCGGAACATCCTCGATCCCCAGTTCCTCCAGCGTATCGCGCACGGAAGACATCTGCCCCTTCCCGCCATCGATCAGGACAAGGTCGGGCCACAAGCCGCCATCGCGATCCGGATCTTCCTCCAGCGCGCGGCAGAAACGGCGGTGCATCACTTCGCGCATCATGCCGAAATCGTCATTGGACTGCGCCGACTTGATGTTGAACTTGCGATAATGGTTTTTCAGGAAGCCTTCCGGTCCCGCCACCACCATCGCGCCCACTGCCTTGGCGCCCTGGATATGGCTGTTATCGTAAATCTCGATCCGCGCCGGCACTTCGGGCAGTTCCAGGAACTCGGTCAGTTCCCGCATGATCTTTGCCTGAGTGCCGCTTTCTGCCAGCCTGCGATCCAGCGCTTCCACCGCATTGCGTTTGGCCTGTTCCATCAACCGGCGGCGATCGCCGCGCTGGGGCACGCTGATTTCGACCTTGTGGCCCGCACTTTCCGCCAGGGCGACTTCCAGCAATTCCCGTTCCGGCAAATCGCGATCGACCAATATGGTGCGCGGTGGCGGTACTTCCTCGTAGAATTGCATCAATACGCGGGACAGAACCTCATCCTTGTCGATATCCTGCGTGTGGCTGGGGAAGAAGGCCCGGTGCCCCCAGTTCTGCCCGCCACGCACGAAGAAGCCCTGAATGCCGATATGCCCGCCCTTGGCGGCCAGCGCGAAGACATCGGCATCGCCAACGCCGCCCGCATTGATACCCTGGCTTCCCTGGATGAAAGTGGCAGCGCGCAGCCGGTCGCGCAGCATCGCCGCCCGCTCGAAATCGAGCGCTTCGGCAGCTTCCTTCATCTGCTCCTCGATCTTTTTCTGCACCGCGCCGGACCGGCCGCCGAGGAAATCCTTCGCTTCACGGATCAGTTCGGCATAGCCTTCCCGGTCGATGCGGCCCACGCATGGGGCCGAACACCGTTTGATCTGATAAAGCAGGCAGGGCCGATCGCGCCGGCTGAAAAAACTGTCTGTACAAGACCTTAGGAGAAACAGCTTTTGCAGCGCGTTAATCGTGGTGTTGACTGAACCCGCGCTGGCGAAAGGCCCGTAATAGCTGCCCTTGGCCTTGCGCGCGCCGCGATGTTTCATGATCCGCGGGAAGTCATGCCCTTCGCGCAACAGGATGAAAGGGAAGCTCTTATCATCGCGCAGCAACACATTGTAAGGCGGGCGAAATCTCTTGATCAGCTGCGCTTCCAGCAGCAACGCTTCGGCCTCTGACCCCGTCGTCACGATCTCCATGCCGCGCGTCTGGCTGACCATCCGTTGCAAGCGGATCGGCAGGCGTTCGACCTGGGTATAGTTGGAAACGCGGTTTTTCAGTGCCCGTGCCTTGCCGACATACAGCACATCGCCTCGCGCATCCGTCATGCGATAGACGCCGGGTTGCGGCCGCAACGACTTCACGACGTCACGGATCGCCATGACGCCCGCCTCGATATCCGGCTGGGCATCGCCGCGCAGCGTATTGGACGCCCGCTCCTCGTTAAAGCGTTCGGCGCCCTTGGGGTGGCTTGGGGTTCCGGCGGGGGTGCGGCTCATGCCGGTCAGATAGGCGGCGCGGGCGCGTCTGAAAAGCGCCACGCCTATTCGCCCTTGGCCCGGGCCGCATCAGGCACTACCGCGCTGGTCCAATGTCCGAATTTGATGCGATTATCCTCGGCGGCGGCGCGGCCGGCCTGATGTGTGCCCTTACCGCCGGCCAGCGCGGCCGGCGCATACTTGTGCTGGAACGGGCGGATCAAGTCGGCAAGAAGATCCTGATCTCGGGCGGCGGACGGTGCAATTTCACCAATATCCATACCGCGCCGGACCGCTATCTCTCGGCCAATCCGCATTTCGTGAAATCAGCGCTCAGCCGTTACACGGCGCGCGATTTTCTCGATCTCGTCGAACGGCATGGCATTGCCTGGCATGAAAAGACGCTGGGGCAATTATTCTGCGATGGGTCGGCCCGGCAGATCGTGGATCTTCTGCTCGATGAATGCGCGCAGGGCGATGTGCAGATCCGCTGCGGAGAAGACATAACGGCAGTGGACCATGCCGATGGGCGCTTTGCCGTGCGGACGCAGACCGGCAGCTGGTCCGCGCCAGCGCTGGTGATTGCGACGGGCGGTCCCTCCATCCCGAAGATGGGCGCCACCGGCTTCGCCTATGATCTCGCACGGCAATTCGGCCTGAAAGTGGTGGAGCCGCGCCCAGCCCTGGTTCCACTGACACTTGGCGGAGAGGACGTGCTGTTCCGCGAATTGTCCGGCGTTTCAACCGAAGTGATCGCGCAAGCGGGCAGGAATGCCTTTCGCGAGGCCGCATTGTTCACCCATCGCGGCCTGTCAGGCCCCGCGATCCTGCAAATATCTTCCTATTGGCGGCCCGGCGATCCCGTCTTCATCCGTTTCCTGCCGGATCAACCAGATGGCTGGTTGCCCGAGGCAAAACGCGCCAATCCCCGCGCCAGCATCAAATCCCTGTTGTCCCACGCCCTGCCGGAACGGCTGGCGACTGCGCTGGCCGAAAGGATCGGCCTGCAGGGCGATATCGGCAATCTGCCGGACAAGGCGCTGATCGCTGCCGAAAACCGGCTGGCGAAATGGGAATTCCATCCCAATGGCAGCGAAGGCTACGCCAAGGCGGAAGTGACCGTGGGGGGAATATCCACCGCGGAACTCTCTTCCAAAACGATGGAAGCCCGCAAGATCCCGGGTCTTTACGCCATTGGCGAGGCGGTGGACGTCACCGGCTGGCTGGGCGGATATAATTTCCAGTGGGCCTGGGCGAGCGGCGCGGCCGCCGGGTCAGCCATCTGACCGGCGGCCGCGCGCTGGATCAGAACAGCTTGCGGAATTCGATCTCGAAACTGCGCCCGATCGGATCGACCAGATAGGGTTGATAACGGATCGGCGTTGCGCCGCTGGCATCGGTGACCGTCTGCCGCGCGTCGAAGATATTTTCGACATCGAAGCTGATGCGGACATTGTCCAGGAACGGAACCTTGCTCACCAGCTTTTCACGCTGGCTGAGATCCACGAAGAAACGGATATCCAGCGTCGCATAATCATCGAAGAACAGGTTGGTGCTTCCCGCCTGCCCGCTGCCATCTATGCGTGAAGAGCCGGTATATTGGCCGCTGATGAAAGTGCCATATCCGCGGTAGAACATGCCGAGACGCATGCTGGCGGTATCGCGCGGCTGACCGCCGCCCGACAAGGCGCCGCCATCAAGCAGATCGATCACGGGGCCGCCATCGGCCACCAGCGTCCGGTTCTTCAACTCGCGCGTATATTGCAGGTTGAGGAACCAGCGCCCCGCGCCGCCCGGTCCACCCGGAGGGCCAAAGCCCGGCGCGCCGCCACCATTGCCGCCAGAACGGCCCTGCGGGCCGCCAGCCGGAGGGCCATCGGAAGAACAGATCCGCTGGCGCATCTGCTCCGCCTGTTCAGGTGTGACCTCCCCATTCTGCTGCATCCGCTGAAGCATCATCGGCGGCAGGGTGATTTCCTGCCCGTCAGGCCCGGTAACGCTTTCCCCGCGAGCAAGGCGGAGCGCCACATCCTGCCCGTTATCCCCACACAGCAATTGCCGCATCGCCTGGAAACGCGCGGGATCGAAATCGCCGCCGCCCCGGGCACCGCCGGCCGGTGGGCCGCCGCGATCGCCACCAGGACGTCCGCCGAAACCGCCCGACGGGCCGCCCCGTGGCTCGTCCGCCGAGCCGATCTGACCGGAGAGGTTCAGGCCGAATTGCAGCCGTTCAACATCCTGTTCCGCGAATGTGACCGGACGCTGATCGAGCTGGATCAGGCGGCCGCTGGCGTCACGCGTCACGCGATCGGGAAAGGCCGCTTCGATCGCCGGCGTCAGGACCGGGAAGCCGGTGGCGACATCGGTCGAATGGTTGCGAATATAATCGACGGAGAAGTTCGCCCGGTCGAGGATCGGCAGTTCCCAGACCGCGCCGATTTTCCAGTCGCTCTGGTTCTGGGCAGGCAGGAAGGGATTGCCCCCGGTAATCACCGTCGCCTGCACTGTCTCGTTCCACGAAAGGTCGAAGACAGAGACATTGGGCGTTTCGATTTCCGGATTGCCCAATTGCGCCAGGCTGGGTGCGCTGTCGCGATTGATATAGGTTGCGTTGACCGTCAGCGTGTCTGTCAGCCCCCAGGTGACGCCCAGAGACCAGTCATACAAGGTGCCGAAATCGGACAGGTGATCCATCCCGGCGGCCGCGTTCAGGCTGATATCGCCCACCGCGCCCAGAACATCGTCGCGCCGGCTGGTAATCGGGATGCCGACATTGATGCCCGTCGTCAGATCACCGCGGGTAAGCTGGGTGGAAAGGCCCGGATTGCGCGTGTCATCGCTGGTGATGCGGTTCCAGTCGAACCCTGCATCCAGCGTTACGCTGACATCGCCCGCAGGCAGGTAAATCGGCATGCCGGTGGCGGTAATCAGCGCCGCGGCCGTGTCCGTCTTGGTCAGCGCGCGTTCAACGCCCGCTTCGGCAAACGGGCCGAGATCGGCATCGAGAGGCAGCGTACCGGCTGCCGCATCGTCCTGTAGTGAAGTCAGGTCGAGCCGGCGCGAGATCAGGCTGCGCGAAGTGGAATGGCTGCCATCCAGCGTGCCCGTCACCTGCCAGTCGCCCAGGTTCATGTTGAGCGTGCTGCCGATTGAATATGTCTCGCTGCGACTGTCCACCGTGAGCGGATCGGCAGCATTGACCGTGCGGAAGACGGAAGCGCCGCCAGGGTCAGTCAGAACAACCGAATCCAGCCCTTGCAGAGTGAGGTTGTCGCTGCGTTCGAAACTGCCGTTGACGCTCAGCGAATCGCCGACATCGTTGAGCTTGGTCGTCCAGTTAAGCGTCGCTTCAAAGCCGGCGGAATCGCCAACGAGGCTGCGATAGCGGGCCGGATCGGGATCGCCCGGCAGAGTGGGCGCATTGGCCTGCACCAGGTCACGCTCCGCCTCGGTCAGCAGGCTGGAATTTTCCCAGGAGAGATTCAGGTTCAGCCGCGACGGCCCGTCGATCCGAAGATAGGTGCCTTCCACCTCCTGCGTGGAATAGCCGCCTTCCCAGGGCTGGCCATATTCAGCCTCGATCTCGCGGCTGGAGAAGCTGTCTTTCAGAATGAAATTAACGACGCGCTGATCGGGAGAATAGCCGTAACGCTGGGCCACTTCCTCGGGAAAGACCTCGACCTTCTGGATCGCTTCCGGCGGATAGCTGCGCATCTCGCGGAAAGAGGAGACGCGCATCCCGTTTACCAGGATTACCGGACGGCCGCCGCTGCCCCGGCCGCGTGAGGAACCGACCTGCGGACCGAGCGCTTCCAGCAATTCCTGGATCGAACCGGCGCCATAGGCGGCAATATCTTCTTCCCCCAGCTCCAGAAGCGGGGGTTGCGGCGCATCAACCGTGCCGGTCAGCCGTTCGGCAATGACCAGAATCTCGTCACCGGTGGTTTCCGGCTCGGCGGGCGTGGCGCTATCGGGCGTGACCGTTTCCTGCTGCGCGGTATCCTCGGCAGCGGCGGCGGGGCTGGCAGCGAAAAAGATGGCGAGCGAAAGTGCGGTCAGGCTCGTACACGGGGTCAGACGCAAATCTATGTTTCCTTGATGGTATTCGATCCAGCCCCCGCAACGGCGCCTATTGCTGCGGTGCGGAATTCTCGCAAGGCTTCTCGGGTAATAAAGTGTCGCAATTGTAACGCTGCGCAGATTCAATTGCCGGGGTTGCCGGGCAGGCTTCCCTTTTTCCGAGTCGGGGGCTATGGCGCGCGGCCAACAGCAACTGCAAAATACGGATACAGGGACTTAATGGCTAAAGAAGAACTCCTCGAGATGCGCGGCAAGGTGGTGGAATTGCTGCCGAACGCGATGTTCCGGGTGGAGCTCGAAAATGGCCATGAAGTGCTCGGCCACACTGCCGGGCGTATGCGCAAGAACCGCATCCGCGTGCTGGTAGGAGACGAAGTTCTCTGCGAACTCACTCCTTACGATCTGACCAAGGCGCGCATCACCTATCGCTTCATGCCCGGCCGGGGCGGCCCGGGGCCATCCTGATCAAGCGGGCGTGACAGCGCCCATGGAAAACGGTGCGCAGCAGGCGCTCACCCTCGCTTCGGCCAGTCCACGGCGGCGTGAATTGCTCGCCCGGATCGGGATCGAACCCGCGCGCATAGCACCTGCCGATATTGACGAGACGCCGCACAAGGCTGAATTGCCGCGCGTCTATGCCCAGCGCATGGCGCGGGAAAAGGCGTTGGCCGCCGCCGACCCTTCAGCCCATGTACTCGCCGGAGACACGGCAGTGGCCGTAGGGCGCCGGATCCTGCCCAAGGCGGAGGACGAGGAAACGGCGAGGCAATGCCTGCGGCTGATGTCCGGCCGCCGCCACCGCGTGTTCTCTTCCATCGCCCTGCTCGCCCCTGACGGGACCCTGCGCGAAAGATTGAGCGAGACGCAGGTGCGCTTCAAACGCCTCTCTGACGAGGAAATCGCGGCCTATATCGAGAGCGGTGAATGGCATGGCAAAGCCGGCGGATATGCGATCCAGGGCCGTGCTGAAGGCCTGATCGCGTGGATTTCCGGCAGCCATTCGGGCGTGGTCGGCCTGCCTCTGTTCGAAACCCGTGCCTTGCTCCGATCCGCGGGTTTTCCCATTGGCTGAATGGCTTGTCGAGGACGGGATTGCCGAAGAACGCGCGATCCTGCTCCACAATGACGAGATTCTCGCGGCCCGGATAGAATGGCCCGGCTGCCTGAAAGCAGGCCAGGTGGAAGATGCCGTTCTGCTATCCCGGCGTGCCCAATCCTCTCGCGGCACCGCCCGTTTCGCCAATGGCGAGGAGGCGCTGGTCAGCCGCCTGCCGGGCTCCGCCCGCGAAGGCGCGCCAATCCGTCTGGAAGTCACTCGTGCGGCAATCGGGGAGAGCGGGCGATTCAAACTCGCCCAGGCGCGCCCGACCACGCTCGACCCCAGCCCTGCCCCGTCACTGGCGGAGCAATTGCGGCGGCAGGATCTGCCGGTCCGCACCGTGCGCCAGTTCCCCGGCAATGATTGGGATGAACTCGTGGGCGAAGCATTGGCAGGAGAAGTGGCTTTCCCGGGCGGATCGCTGCTGTTCAGCCCCACCCCGGCCATGCTTCTGGTCGATATTGACGGCCACCTTCCACCGCGCGAGCTGGCGATTGCCGCCATCGCGCCCCTCGCCCGCAGCCTGCGGCGTTTCGATGTGGGGGGATCGGTCGGCGTGGATTTTCCGACTCTCTCCGCCAAGGAAGATCGCCGCGCTGTCGATGCTGAACTTGGCAGCGCCCTGGCCGACTGGCCGCATGAACGCACCGCCATGAACGGTTTCGGCTTCGTCCAGCTTGTCGCCCGGCTGGAGCGGCCATCCATCCTGCAATTGGCCCGTTTCCGGCGAAAATCCCTTGCCGTGCGCCAATTGTTGCGCCGCGCCGAAAGGCTGGAAGGTGCAGGCCTTGTTGAATTGCGCGGCCATCCGGCTCTGGAAGCTTATCTCAAGCCGGAATGGCTGCAAGAACTTGCCCGGCGCACAGGGCGGGAGATCCGCTGGCACGCCGATCCGGGGCTTGCCATCGAAGCGCCCCATTCCCAGCTTGTAACGCCATGAGCAAACGTCCCTGCCCGATCTGCAAGAAGCCCCGCAGCGAAGAATTCGCCCCATTCTGTTCCGCCCGCTGCCGCGACCGCGATCTCGCGCAGTGGTTCAATGAAGGTTACTCCGTGCCGGGCCCGCCCGCCGATCCGGAAGAGATCGTGAGGGATGAGTAAACACTCCTGCCAAATCGGGCTTGCAAAGCGCTCTCCGCTTCGCCATAGGCGCCCCTCCAACCGCATCGTAGCCCTTCCGGGGCAATGACCGAAGCGACGCCCAGGTAGCTCAGTTGGTAGAGCATGCGACTGAAAATCGCAGTGTCGGTGGTTCGATTCCGCCCCTGGGCACCACTCCCAAGATCATGACAATCCAGATCAGGCAGACGGCCTGATATATTGCGCTGCACAATATCCGCGCGTCAGCCGCGATTGTCGTAAGCGCCCGGCTCTGCTAGCGGACATTTCATGAGCTCTTGCGATACATGCGTTGTCCGCAACCGGGCAATCTGCGCCGCCCTCGACAACAAGGAGATCGCGGCGTTGAGCGCGATCGGTCGCCGGCGCAAGCTGGAAGCCGGCGAACCCCTGATCTGGGAAGGCGACGATTCGGTTCTGGTCGCCAATGTGATCGAAGGCGTGCTCAAACTGTCGACCGGCACGGAAGATGGCCGCGAACAGATCGTCGGCGTCGTCTATCCTTCCGATTTCATCGGCCGGCCTTTTGGCGCAACCACGCGCCATTCGGTGACGGCACTGACTGATGCGAATGTCTGCGTATTCTCACGCGCGGATTTCGACGGGTTTGCGAGCGAACATCCTGCGCTTGAGCACAAGCTGCTGCAACGCACCCTTTCCGAACTGGATCGCACGCGCCACTGGATGCTGCTTCTCGGCCGCAAGAGCGCGACGGAAAAGCTGGCGACCTTCCTGCTCGACATGTCCGAACGGCTCGTCCAGCCGGGCTGCGAGAGTGAGAGCGGTGCCCTGGAATCGTTTGAATTGCCCTTTTCGCGCCAGCAGGTCGCGGATCTTCTCGGGCTGACGATCGAAACGGTAAGCCGGCAGTTCACCCAGCTCAAGCGTGATGGAATTGTCGAACTTCCGTCACGCCGCGCGGTCGTGATACGTGACCGCGCGACGCTGGAAGCTCTGGCCGGCTAGCTCAGAAGCGGAAACCGACACCGGCACTGAGAACCCACGGGTCCACATTGTGGTCGGTTTCGATCACTTTCGTACCCGCAGCATACCATGTGGCCGTCGTGCCGATGAAATAACGCTTGGCGTCCAGGCTGACGATAAAGCTGTCATTCACCGGAACGTCGATGCCGGCCTGAAGCGCCAGGCCCAGCTCGTCCGACATTTTCAGGCGATCGGCGCCAAGATCCACGGCTGCGGCGCCGGGCTTTTCATCGACCCAGATGAAATAGGCCGGGCCGGCGCCGATATAGGGCGAGATCCCGCCTGCATTCAGGTGATATTTCAGCGTGAAGGTCGCCGGAATCAGCTTCGCATCGGAAACCAGTTCCGCACCGGGCACGCCGGCGGTGGCATCCACATCATGCTGCGTGACACAGCAGATCGTTTCCAGCGAGATTTCCGGGGTGAAGAAATATTCGATTGCGACGGTCGGAACGACATTGTCGTTCGCTTCGGTCTGCAACGTGGACGGAAGGCCGATCTCATCGATCTTCACCTTGTCGATTTCACCATCAGGCAGAACCGCGGTGGCGAGAACCTTGACCTGCACCTTGCCGTCCTGCGCCAGAGCGGGGGAAGTAAGGCAAGTCGCCGCGGCGATGGCGGCAAGAGCGATGGCTTTGCGCATTTTTCTATCCTTCTCGTGCCGCGAGGACTGCCCTCTGCAGACCCTTATTCCTGTGCGGCTGGACGGCAAATGCGCCGGGAAGCGCCATCGCACATTGATCCGGCGCAAAGTCCGGGCATCATGATTTAATGCCGTAAATTAATAATTTGTCGGTCTCGGGGCGCGCGTCTGCGCCGGATTGATCGAGCGCAATGAGTCTTCCGCCCAGCCCTGCAAATTCGCTCTCATGTGGCCATATCATCCAGAACTGCTTGCAACGCCCGTTCCGCGTTACACCAGCTTCCCGACTGCTGCCGAGTTCGGACCCGGCATCACGCCTGAAGATCATGCGCGGGCGCTCGCCAATGCACATGGCGACATATCGCTCTATCTCCACATCCCCTTCTGCGAGAAGATCTGCTGGTATTGCGGCTGCAATACCGGCGCGGCCAATCGCAAGCAGAGGCTGGCCAGCTATCTCGATTCGCTGCACACGGAAATTGCGCTGGTTTCCGACATGCTGCCACGCGATGCCCGGATTCGCAGGATCGCCTTTGGCGGGGGTAGCCCCAATGCGATCGCCCCGACCGATTTCGCGCGGCTGTTCGATGAATTGCTGCTGCAACTCCCGCTCGACAATCCGACCGTTTCCATAGAGCTGGATCCGCGAACGCTGACACGCGAATGGACTGCCGTATTGCGCGCCGTGGGCGCCACGCATGCCAGCCTGGGCGTGCAGACCTTCGCCCCGCATCTTCAGGAGGCAATCGGCCGGGTCCAGCCACTGCAGATGATCGAACAGAGCGTGGAAATCCTGCGCGCTGGCGGCGTGAATTCAATGAATTTCGATCTGATGTACGGCCTTCCGGGCCAGAGTGACGAGGATCTGCGCGACTCGCTGGAACGCGCGGCCGGCTTCGAGGCGGATCGCATTGCCCTGTTCGGTTATGCCCATGTGCCCCATCTCCTGCCGCGCCAGCGCAAGATCGATGCGAGCGCCCTGCCCGGGCCGGACGAGCGATTCCACATGGCTGAAAGCGGGCATGATCAGCTTGTCGATGAAGGCTATGTCGCCGTCGGTTTCGATCACTTCGCCCTGCCCGGCGACCCACTGGCCCAGGCCGCGATAGCCGGCCGGCTGCATCGCAATTTCCAGGGCTTCACCGAAGATCCGGCCAAGGTTCTGATCGGTCTGGGCGCATCCGCGATCAGCAGTTTTCCCGAACTACTCGTCCAGAATGACAAGAATTCCGGCCGCTATCGCATGTCCCTGTCGCAGAACCGTTTGCCGACCTCCGTCGGCAAGGTCCGCTCGGCAGATGACCAGCGGCGCGGGGCAATAATCGAGGCGCTGCTCTGCTCCGGCAAGTCGGATGTGGAGCCGGCGATGCTGAATTCGGCGCTGGACCGGCTTCAGCCCTATCTTGATGCCGGGCTTTGCGTGGCCAGCGATGGCACGCTCGAAATCGTGCCGCGCGGCCTGCCTTATGCGCGCAGCATCGCCGCTTCATTCGATCCCTATCGCCAGCACTCACTGCGCCGGTTCAGCTCGGCGGTCTAGGCACCTCGCCCCAACCAGGGATAAGAAAACCCCGCTGGCGCAGCGGGGTTTTTGCTTGCGCACAATCGCGCACAGGCCCGCACAATCCGGGCAAAAAGAATGGCGGCGCGCCTTGTGACGCACCGCCGGAGGGAGGGAAGCTTGTCTGTCAGGCGGCCAGCTTGTCTCCGGCCGCCCAATTGCCGTGCAGGCCTTGGCGCAGACGGATGGGCAGCTTGGCCCGTGCAATCGGCCCTTTCGCGACATCCAGCGCATCGAAGATGCACAGGTCCGAATAATTGGTGACGTGATTGTCCACCAAGGCGATCAGATAGCCATCGCCTTCCGGCGCATCCGCGCTGCGCGGAATGAAACATGGTTCCTGTATCGCGCCATCGGGGCCGCACCACCAGGTCTTTTCTTCACCCGTTTCGTGGTCGTAATGCGTCAGCGAATTTATCACCCCGGCAAAGGGTCCCGGAGGGCCGTTGTAGGGCTTGTCGAAATCATAAGTGATCATCCAGCCGTGGCGATATTTCTTCCCGGCAAAGCGATCGTCGATACGAGGGAATTCGCCCGGCATCCGGCCGATCGGTTCGGCGCTGGTGATCTCGTCGCTATTGGCGGCAAGGTCCACGGTGAAGCGCGTCAGGATAGTGACGGCTTCCTCCGGATTGAACGGGCGGCCATCCTTTTCCGGGAAGAACGGCAGGCTGCCGGTCTTGCTGATCGGCAGGTCGAAATGGATCTTCGTGCCGTCCTGATAGGCATTCATCACGTGGCAGCCGCAAACGCTCGGCTCCAGCTTGAACCAGCGGATGTCGCTGCCATCCCCGTCACGGCGCAGCACGCCGAGATAGAAGGGCAGTTCGCGGTCGTAATAGAAATGCGGCCGGTGTTCTTCCAGCGTCTGCCAGTCCGAATGATAGGGGGAGACATTGAACACCGCATAATCGCCCGCGATGCAGAAATCGTGCAGCATGGTGTAATACGGCACGGAGAATTCCGCCTTGCGCACCACCTTGCCGGCCGAATCAATTTCAAAATAGTGGCAGGCTTCCGTCAGCGGCCCGTCAATCGCATAGCCGAAGCCGCAGAAATTGCCGGTTTCATGGTCGATCTTGGGATGGGCGGTGAACGGCTTGTCCCCCAGCACGCCGCCGAAATCGGTATAGCCTTCGGTATCGAGACCGTTCTTGTCCATCAGCAGGCACGGACTGTCCTCCTTCATGGCGAACAGCTTGCCGGCATGGACCAGGACATTGGTGTTCGCCGTGCCGCGGATCTTGCCCTTCACGCTGGGATCGTCGGTCAGCGGGTTGCGATACTGGCCGAACAGGCTCTTGCCCGCCTCGTTTTCCAGTTTCCACTTATCCGTCTTCGCATAACGCTGACGGAAGGCGATCCTGCCGTCCTTGATGCGAAACATGGAAACCATGCCATCGCCGTTGAAGAACTGGTCATTGCCATATTTCGGCGGAAACTGCGGATCGGGATGGACGCGGTAGAAGGCCCCGTCCAGCTCTGGCGGCACTTCGCCTTCAATCTCGAGATCGGCGATATCGCCTTCGAGACGGACGAGCCGGAGCACATCCTTGTATAGCGGTTCTTGCGGAAAATGGACCATGGAGCCTCTCCTTCGTAACGATCGTTATGATACGAGTCGCACAGGTGAGATTCCTTGACCCCGATCAATTGAACCGGGAAACTGCCGGCGGACACATGGCCCGCCGGCAATGCGCATCACGCGCTGACGGCTTCGCGCGTTTCGACCAGCATGGTCGCCGCCGCCGTATTGGAAATCGGAATGTGATAATTGCGTGAAATCTCGCGGCAATCATCGCCCAGCGCTGCGCGTGCGGCGATCCAGTTGAGGATTTCAACGCCCTGGCTACCCGCTAGTTCGACGATTTCCAGCGTGGAATGCTTCAGCAGGGCATCCGGGTCAGACACGAGATTATCCATGCAAAACTTGTCATAATCGACATTCAGATGGCCGGCGCGCTTGCCTTCCAGCTGGTGCGACAGGCCGCCAGTGCCCATCACCACGATCTTTTCATCGCCTTCCCACGCGCGCAGGGCGCGGCCGACGGCCAGACCCAGATCGCGGCAGCGTTTCGGGCTGGGCAAGGGATGCTGCACGGTATTGATGGCAATCGGCACCAGCTTGACCGGGAAGGCTTCCGCATCCGGCCAGGCCAGTTCGAAGGGAACGGCCACGGCATGATCCACCAGCATCTTCTGGCACATCACCGGATCAAACTCTGATTCGACCACTTCTTCGATAATCTGCCATGAAAGTTCGGGGATGCCCGGATAAGGTTTGGGAAAGGCAATGCCCCAGCCTTCATCTTCGTGTCGATATTCCGGCGCCGCGCCAATGGCGAAAGTCGGCATCGCGTCGAGGAAGAAGTTCAGGCCATGATCGTTGTAGAACACCACGGCCACGTCCGGCTTCACGCGATCCAGCCAGCGATGGACCGGCTGAAAACCATCGAAAAAGGGCTTCCAGTAGGGATCCTGCTGCAGGCCCTTGGCAATTGCGTTGCCGATGCCGGGAACGTGGCTGGTAAAAATGCCGCCGCTGATAGTGCTCACGCGAATTCTCCTTCGCGAATGGTGACGCCATGCGAAAGCAGCATGGCCTTGAATTCATCGACCGACATGCCGGTCTGCAATGCGCCGAGATCCTGCACGTTCAGGCCCAGAATGCCGGCCAGCTTGGCGAGGTAATAAACATTGCCGCCAGCTTCGAGCATGGCCAGCACGTCCCGTTGGCGCACGGCGTCCTTCTGCTCTTCGGTCAGATTGTATCTGGCCATGTAGGCTTCCTCATCCTGTCGGAAAGCCTCGCGATTTTCGGCATGATTGAACGAATAGCACATGTCGTTCAGCGCAAAGCCGCGCATGGCGAGATCGCCATCGAACGGGTCGGTCCCCGGTATCAGACGCCTGCGCGCCCCACTGCCCAAAACGGTCATGATTGCCTCCATTTGTCGAGGCTGACATGCTCCGCAGGCAGCGCAAAGTCCTTGAGCAAGGTCAAAACCGCCCGCCTCTTGCCGCGCGCCGCGGTTTCGGGCCTAATGCCCGGCGGAGAGGGGAAAGAGATGACTGGATCGACGGCGGCACTGTCACCGGCGCGTAGCTGGTGGGCGATCTTCGTTTTCATGATCGCGCTGATGTTCAACTATCTGGACCGGCAATTGCTGACCCTGCTGGTCACGCCGATCAAGGCGGATCTGCAGGTTTCCGACACGCAGATCAGCCTGCTGGTCGGTTTTGCCTTTGTCCTTTTCTATGTTCTTGCCGGCATTCCGGTGGCGCGCCTTGTCGATCGGGGGCCGCGCAAATGGATCGTCGGCTTCGGCATCTTTTTCTGGAGCCTGATGACCGCCGTCTGCGGCCTGGCGCACAGTTTCTGGCAACTTGCGCTGGCCCGCATGGGCGTGGGCATCGGTGAAAGCTGCAACGCGCCGGCCACTTATTCCATGACATCGGACATGTTCCCGCGCGACCGGCTGGCCCAGCCCATGTCGGTTATCGGCATCGGCGTTGTGGCAGGCAGCGGGATGGCACTGTTGGTGGGCGGCTGGCTTATCACCTGGCTGACCGAGATCGGACCGCAAAGCTTCCCGCTGGTGGGCACGCTGAAGCCCTGGCAGATGACTTTCATCATCGTTGGCCTGCCGGGCGTGTTCTGGGCGCTGTTGCTGCTCGCCACCGTTCCTGAACCGCCCCGCCGCGAACTGGCCGGCACGCAGACGCCCGGCTTCACATCGGTGATCGGTTATCTCTGGGGCCTGCGCACGACCTATGCGCCGATGTTCCTGGCCAATGGCATCAAGGCCATGCTCAGCTTCGGGATCGCGATATGGAGCCCGGTCTTCTTCGAACGGAAATTCGGCTTCGCGCCGGGCGAACCGGGCCCGATCCTGGGGATCATATCGCTGATCGTATCCCCGATCGGCCTGTTGCTGGGCGGATATATCGCCAATCGCATGGCTCAGGCCGGATACAAGGATGCCAATATGCGCATGGTCTGGCTGGTCACCATACCGCTGATCCCGGTCGCCATCTTCTATCCACTGGTGGAAAGCGTGACTTTCGCCTTCATCCTTTTCGGCGCGTCCCTGTTCCTCGGCTCGATGGGATCAGGCCCGGCCAATGCCGCCATCCAGGCGATCACGCCGGGCCGGATGCGCGGCACGACGACGGCGCTCTATATCGCGATCTACAATGTCATCGGATACGGCCTCGGCCCGCTGATCGTGGGGATGCTGAATGACAATGTGTTCGGGGAAAGCGGCGTGGGCTATTCCATGGCGGCGCTGGCCTGCTTTGCCGGGCCGACCGGATTGATCATGGCCTGGCTGGCCCTGAAACCCTATCGCCGCGCAATAATAGCAGCAGAAGCAAGGGGGGATTGAAGCATGGCATCAATCGCGGTGATCGGCGCCGGGGCGATGGGTTCGGGCGTCGCCAAACGGCTGCATGACAAGGGATGCGAAGTGCTCACCCTGCTGGGCGGCCGCAGCAACGCGACACGGGAACGCGCCGCCCATGCCGGAATGCAGGACGCAACGCTGGAGCAGATCGCCAGCGCGGAACTGATCCTGTCCATCGTCCCCCCGGCCCAGGCCGTGGCAGTGGTGGAAGCTCTCGCGCCAGTTTTTGCAGGTGGAAACGGGCCGATCTTCTGCGATGCCAATGCCCTGCCACCCGAAGCAAAGAAGGATCTGGCGTCACGGGTGGAAAGGCTCGGCGGCCAGATGGTCGATGGCGGGATTATCGGCGGCCCGCCAGCCGATGGCTATGACGGGCCGCATCTCCATCTTTGCGGAGAAGGGGCGGAACAGGTTGCGGACATGCTGTGCCGATACGGCATCGATGCCCGCGTCCTGCCGGGGCCGATTGGAACCGCCGCAGCGCTGAAAACCTGTTTCGGCGCGATCAACAAGGGAATTATCGGCCTGACCACGGCCATGTTGCTGGCTGCCCAGCGGCACGGCGCGGCGGAAGAATTGCGCAAGGAAATGGACTGGATGCTCGGCTGGCTGATCGAAAGGCAGCGTGTGGCCATCCCGAAAATGTACCCCAAGGCCTATCGGTGGGATTCCGAAATGCACGGCATTTCCGATTTCCTGTCCAGCGAAGATCCCGCGGCGGCCAAAATCTGGGAAGGACTGGGCGAATTCTACACCGACCGAGCCCGGGCGCAGGAAGCGGGCGAGGAACTGGAGGCGCTGAAGAAGTTGCTGGCCTAGCAGGCCGGCCCCGCCGGGGTGCAAACGATCCGTGCGGGCCTTCTCCGTTCAGGAACAATATGCCCCCTGTTGTTGCAACTTGGCTGAACTGCGATATGCGGCTTGCCTTGCCTGGCGTCCGCGAGAATTCCCGGAGACATATCCTCGTATGAGTCTGTTCGAAGCCATCCTGCTGGGACTATTGCAGGGCCTCACCGAATTTCTGCCCATCTCCTCCAGCGCGCATCTCCGGCTGGCTGGACCATTCCTTGCGTCGGGGGATCCGGGGGCCGCATTCACGGCAGTGGTGCAGATCGGGACGGAGGCGGCCGTGCTGCTCTATTTCCGCAAGGATATCTGGCGCATCGCCTCCAACTGGCTGATTGCGCTGAAACCCGGCACCAACCCGGATCGCGCATCGGTGCGCATGGGCTGGCTGATCATCATCGGCACGATTCCGATCGCCGTGCTGGGCCTGCTGTTCAAGGATGCGATCGAAAGCGTTCTGCGAAATCTCTATCTGACCGCGGCAGCGCTGATCGGCTTCGGTATCCTGCTGGGAATTGCGGACAGGTACGGGCCGAAAAAGCGTCCGCTGGATCAGCTTGGCTGGCGCGATGGCCTGCTTCTCGGTTTCGCCCAGGCAATGGCATTGGTGCCCGGCGTCTCCCGCTCCGGCGGTACGATAACGGCCGGGCTCGCCCTCGGCTTCACGCGCGAGGCGGCAGCGCGTTATTCCTTCCTGCTGGCAATTCCTGCCGTCCTTGCCTCCGGCTTTTACGAACTGATCCGTTACTGGGGGGATTTCTCGGCCGATATGGCAATGCCGACCATCGTGGCGACGGCGGTTTCCTTCTTCACGGGCTATGCCGTGATCGTGATGTTCCTGCGGATCGTATCCAGCCACGGCTACATGCTGTTCGTGCTGTACCGCGTCCTGCTGGGCGGCGGCCTGCTGGCCCTGCTCGCCACTGGCAGGATCGCGCCGTTCTGATGCGGAACGCGATCCGGCGGAGAATAACCGTCCGGATCGCTCCGCCGTCAGAATGACTGGCTGACGCCCAGCTTGGCCGTAAAACCGATAGGGTCGGCTGTGAACGGATCGAAATTCTGATCCAGCCGCGCAAATGGCGGTTTCGCATCCAGCAGGTTGAACAGGGCGAGCGAGATATGCGTGCGCTCCGCCGGCGACCAGTTCCAGGCCAGGTCCAGGCTGTCGAAAGCGCCGATATGCTTGCCCCTGGTCAGTGCCGCGCCGCCCAGTGACGCGTCGGGCCCGAAAATGCTTTCGCGCTGATCGGTATAGCCGGACACATGGTTCAGCTGCAGGCGCAGCGTATGATCGCCCCATTCGCCTTGCAGCCATGCCCGCCCCTTCAGGCGCGGTATCGGATAGGCGGTCGTCTGGTAATTGAGCTTGCCCGCAGCATCGAAGGCGGATTGCACTGCGATGCCTTCCACCGTCACTTCGCCCACTTCATATTCGAAGACATAGCTGCCGGATGCACCGATCTGCATCCACGCATCTCCCAGCGCGAAATCATAGCTGGCGCTGGCATCCAGCCCGCTGGTCCTCACATCGGCGGAATTGAAGGCATAGGTGGACAGCCTCTGGACATTGGCGGCCGAACAAATGTCGCCGGAAAATGTGAAGCGGGCCTCCAGCCCGGCAAAGGCCGGATCGCCGCAATTGGCTGAACCGCTGGCACCGAACATGGCGGCAACCATGCCGCTGACGGGTTCGCTTTCGATCGGGCCGGAAAATTCATAGCGCCAATAATCCAGGCTTGCCCGGAAGGGCCCGCTATCGGCCACCATTCCCGCATTCCATGTCGTGGCGCTTTCCGGGTCCAGCTTCGGATTGGCGAGCACATCCACCGCGCGGAAGGCGCCGCCGATAAAGGTCAGGATGACAAGATCGGCCGCGGTATTTTCCGGCGGCGGCCCGCGGAAGGTGGTGCCCACGCCGCCGCGCAGGGCCAGCCAGTCATTCGCCCGGTAACGGATGCGCAATTGCGGATCGAAGGTGGATCCGACAGAACCGCCATAATCTTCATACCGGGCCGAAAGCTGCGCATCCAGCCGGTCCGTTACCGGCAGTTGCAACTCCGCAAATCCAGCCCACACATCGCTTGAAACGCGCACATCGCGGTTGGAACCGATAAAACCGAGCGCGCCCGTTTCCGGCGTGCAGCTGGCATCTGGATCAAGCACGGAGGCCGGACAGGGATAGAGGTCGAGATTATTGCCGCCCTCATACGCCCTGGCGTAACGGTCCCGCCGATACTGGCCGCCAAGGGCGAAGTGGATCTCGCCGCCGGGCAGGCTGATGCCGGTTCCGCCAGCCAGCACCAGATCGCCGACCCATTGCCGCGTATTCGCCACCCGGCCCCACATATTGTAGAAGTCGCCAATGGTGGAAACGTCATTCACCAGCCCTTCGCCCGGCTGGGTGCTGAGCCCGGCAACCGGGCTGCCATTCCCCGCATAATTCGGGTTTGCCTGCCCCGTCAGTTGGTT
This sequence comes from Croceibacterium atlanticum, assembly GCF_001008165.2. Taxonomy (NCBI): domain Bacteria; kingdom Pseudomonadati; phylum Pseudomonadota; class Alphaproteobacteria; order Sphingomonadales; family Erythrobacteraceae; genus Croceibacterium; species Croceibacterium atlanticum. Next base: position 1,095,981 of record NZ_CP011452.2, read on the forward strand.
GGCGGGTATCGCGGTGGAAAAGGGATTGAACCAGCTGCAGCCATTGGTGCCGGCCAGCGCCGCCAGTTCCTGATCTGTCAGACCTGCACGGGATGCGGCCGTGGCATAGGCACAATCCGCGCCGCCAAAGCCTGCCATGGCATTCTGCAGGAGATCGACGAAACTGTCACCGACAACGAAATAGCGATCATATTCGCTATAGGTGACGCCTCCTGTCAGTTCGAGGCTGCCCCCCAGATCTGCCCGCACCTCCCCGGTAAACTGATATGCGTCGGAATTGCGCGGCAGGCGCGCCGTGTTGCGACCATTGTCGAACAGGGGGTTGCCGGAAAGCAGCATTGGCCGGAACCGCACCGGATAGGCCAGCGCCGGGGCTTGCGGCGCCCCACTCGCATCGGTCGAACAGCTCGCATCCGCATAACGCGCGCAATAATCTATCAGGGCCGGCGCATATTCGGGGATGACGAACAGGCCGCTACCGCCGAAAGCCGCATCGGATGAAGGCGCAATCGTTGGAAGAAAGCTGGGAGAAGTGCTGAGAACGGTTTTGGTGTGGCCATAAAGGGCGGTGGCGCGCAGTTCGACCCGTTCACCCAGCGGCAGCTCCATATCGGCAAAAAGCTGGAAACGGTCTTCCGGCTCCACCAGATTGGTGAAACCCAGATAATTGGACAGGCACAGATCATTCGCGGCGAGAAAAGCGCCGGCATCCGCGCATCCTTCATCGGCGGTGAAGGCAACGCCGTTCTGCGTCGCGTCATAATCGAAATTGCCCGGATTGCCGCCACCGGACCAGCCGCCTTGCGGATTTTCGGCATAGCGGCGCAGCACGTGATCCCGGTCCCCGGCCTGCAGCTCGTTCCGCCGCTGATATCCGCCCGACAGGAAAATCCGCGCCGGCCCAATATCGCCGCCCCAGGACAAGGCCGCCGTCCAGTCTCCGTCCGACCCATCGATATGGCGATAATCGGCGGAGGCCAGGAAACCCTGCTGGTCGGTCCGGGTGATGAAATTGACCACACCGGCGATCGCATCGGAGCCATAAGTTGCCGCCGCGCCATCTTTGAGGATTTCCACCCGCCCGATGGCCGATGACGGCATCAGATTGACATCGACGAGCGGGATATTGCCCGCCCCGCTTGCCACCATCCGCCGGCCATTCAGCAGAACCAGCGTGCGCTGCGGGCCAAAGCCGCGAAGATTGACCGAGGCGGAACCCTGATTGAACTGGCTGCGCGGATCGAACTGGCTGGAATCGCCAATCACGCCGGCCGATACTGCCAGCCGCCGGGTGATATCGAGGATGCTGGGCGAGCCTTGCCGTGCCAGATCCTCTGCGCCGATCACATCGACCGGGGCAATCGCATCCTGCGGCCCGCCCCGGATCAGCGTGCCGGTGACCACGATCGGATCGCCCTTGTCCGCTACTGCATCCTGGGCAGAAGCGGCCGGACTGTAACCGGCAGCCGCAATAGCCGAAGCCGCGACGCCTGCCGCGCAGATAATTCTGTGCTTTTTCATGGTTCTCCCCGGTGCCGGCCATTGCCTCCACCGGACAAGGCGGTCAACTTCGCCGTAGTGCAAACGGCCATCTCAACTGCCGAGCGAGCACATCCAGTACTGCATGATCTTGCCCGTTTCCTCTTCCTCGCCCCATTCCTTCCAGGCGAGTTCAGTGGTGAGGTTCGGCACTTTCACATAACCGCGTTTGCGCCAGAAACCGTCCAGCGGACTGTAATTGCGCGGCCGTGCCGGATGATCTTCCGGCCGGACAACGGCTGCAAAGGCGGCATGGCTTGCCCCGGCTTCCCGCGCGGCCGATTCCCGCTGATCGAAAAAGGCGTGACCGATGCCCTGCCCGCGATATTCCGGCAGCAACACGCTTTCCCCGAAATAGAACAACCGCGCCGTATCGTATCCGTGCCGTTCGAAGGGATCGCGGAATTCGTCTTTCTGCAATGCCATGGGCGATGCAGTGGCGGCGCCGACCACACGTTCCCCATCCATCGCCGCGATCAGCACGCTGCCGGGCGCATCGGCGAATTCGCGCAGATATTCCATCTCATATTCGGGCGTGCCAGCGTAGAGATAGGGAAAATCGGCAAACACCGTGATGCGCAATGTGGCGAGATCCGGCAATCGCCGAAAAATATCTCCGCCGGTCAACCTGGCGATAGTGACATTCATTGCCGGCCGCCCCCGATCTGATGGCCCGATGGTTAACGGGCTGACTAGTCGCAAGCCTTTCGCGGTGCAATTGCCTTCGGGGTGAATTCCGCCTATATGATCGCACCAACGCCCCGGCCACGCGTTTCATGCTCTGATAGAGCAAGGATCCGCACCGCCGGGGCGCAGTTTTTTCAAGCAGGATGCATGCGCATGTCACGCCGCCGGCAGATCTACGAAGGCAAGGCCAAGATCCTTTACGAAGGCCCCGAACCGGGCACGCTTATCCAGTATTTCAAGGATGATGCGACCGCGTTCAACGCCCAGAAAACCGGGACGATCAACGGCAAGGGCGTGATCAACAACCGGATATCGGAACATGTCTTCACCAGGCTTTCCCATATCGGCATCCCGACTCACTTCATCCGCCGGCTGAACATGCGGGAACAATTGGTGCGCCAGGTGGAAATCATTCCGCTGGAAGTGGTGGTGCGCAATGTGGCCGCCGGTTCGATCTCCAAGCGGCTGGGCCTGGAAGAAGGCGAACCGCTGCCGCACACGCTGATCGAATATTATTACAAGGCGGATGAATTGAACGATCCGCTGGTGGCGGAAGAACATATCGCCTGTTTCGGATGGGCCAATAACGAGGAGATGCAGGACATCTCCGCCATGGCGATCCGCATCAATGATTTCATGTGCGGCATGTTTGCGGCGATCGATATCCGGCTGGTCGATTTCAAGCTGGAATTCGGCCGCATCTGGGATGGCGATTACAGCCGCGTGATTCTGGCCGACGAAATCAGCCCCGACAATTGCCGCCTGTGGGACATGTCGACCGGCGAAAAGCTGGACAAGGACCGTTTCCGCCGTGATCTTGGCGGCGAGGAAGAGGCGTATCAGGAAGTCGCAAGGCGGCTGGGCCTGTTGCAGAATGATGATGGCGGTCCGGGCGAAGTTCTCGATCTGACTGCGCATCGCAGCAAGCTGCGCACCAGTACCAAGCCGAAGAAATAGGCTTCTTTCTGCTTTGTTGCGGCGCGGCATTTTAATTGCCGCGCCGCAAATTCATCCATGCCGCAATGGATACGGCCGATTCCGGCACGTTTCCGCGACAGACCATTGCCCGTTCACAATATGTGGGCCAAGGAATGGGACATATGTTCCGTTTCCTGCTTGCCGCATTCCTTGCCATCGCCATTCCGCTTCAGGGGCCGATACTGGCCCGCGAACAGGCGAGCGTGCCCACCGCCCCGGCACCGGAAACCGGCTGGCCATTTCCCGAAACCGATCTTCCGGTGGATCCTGCCTACCGCTTCGGCGTGCTGGACAACGGGATGCGCTACATCATCCGCCCGAATGGCACGCCCGCCGGACAGGGCATGGTCCAGTTCTGGGTCCATGGCGGCTCGCTGGATGAAAAGGAGGACGAACTCGGCTTCGCCCATTTCATCGAACACATGGCCTTCAACGGATCCGCCAATGTCCCCGAAGGGGAGATGATCAGGCTGCTGGAACGCGAAGGGCTGGCCTTTGGCGCCGATACCAATGCCTCCACGGGTTTCGACACCACGCTCTACAAGCTGGACCTGCCGCGCAATGATCCGGCCCTGCTGGACACGGCGCTGATGCTGATGCGTGAAACAGCCAGCAATCTGACCTTCGATCCGGAAGCGGTCGAACGGGAAAAAGGCGTGGTCCTGTCGGAAATGCGCGTGCGCGATACCTATTCGATGCGCAGCACGCTGGATGCGTTCAAGTTCATTTACCCCGATGCCCGTTTCCCCAACCGCCTGCCCATCGGCACGCAGGAAACACTGGAAAATGCCACGGCAGAGGGGCTGCGCAGCCTCTGGCGCCGTATCTACCGCCCGGACAATACCGCCGTGATCGTTATCGGCGATTTCGATGCGGATGAGGTGGAAGCCGCGATCCGCGATCATTTTGCCGATTGGCAGCCCCTGCGCAAAGTGCCCCAGCCCGCCGCCGGCCCGATCGATCCAGACCTGCAGGGGCAGACGCGGATCTATATCGACCCCGCCCTGGCGGAACGCATCACCGTGTCGCGCATGGGACCGTGGCAGGAGAAGGTCGATTCCCTTGCCTTCCGCAAGCAGAATGTCCGCCGTCAGCTGGGCTACCAGATCATCAATCGGCGGCTTCAGCGCCTGACGCGCATGGAAGATCCGCCCTTCCGCAGCGCCAGCCTCGTTACGGGCGAAGCCTTCGAGGCCGGGCGGACGACCAATCTGGTGGTTGATGCCGGGGACGGGGAATGGCGCCGCGCCCTGGCCGCGGCACAGGCAGAATATCGCCGGGCGCTGGAATTCGGCTTCAGCGACGCGGAAGTGGCCGAACAATTGGCCAATCTGCGCACCGCACTGGAAAACAACGCCGCCGGCGCCGACACGCGCAACAATGCCAGCTTTGTCATCGCCGCACTGACCCTGCTGGAAGACGAACAGGTGCCGACCACCCCGGCCAGCGCCCTCGCCCGGTTCGAAGCGCATTTGCCGGAGATTACGCCGGAAAATGTGCTCGCCTCGCTGCAGGAAGAACTGGTCCCGCTCGATAATCCGATGATCCGTTTTGAAGGCCGGACCCCGCCGGAAGGGAGCGAAGAAGCGTTGCGCGCGGCCTGGAACGAAGGGATGAAGGCGGAACTCGCGCCGGAAGATGCCGCCGAATTCGCGGATTTCGCCTATGGCGAATTCGGCCCTCCCGGAATGGTTTTGTCGGACGAGCGGGAGGGCCTGCTCGGCATTCGGAAGATCGTCTTCGCCAATGGGCTGAAACTCAACCTCAAGCCCACCGATTTGCAGAATGACCGGGTTTCCGTGCAATTGAACATCGATGGCGGGGAATTGCTGAACACGGCGGAGGACCCGCTGGCCACGGCAATGGTCAATGTCCTGCCGTTGGGAGGCCTTGCCAAACATTCGATAGACGAACTGCAATCGATCCTGGCCGGCCGCAGCGTTGGCTTTTCCATGATCGCGGACGAGGATCGTTTCCGGCTGTCCGCCACCACAACGCCGCGCGATCTCGATCTCCAGCTGGAATTGTTCGCCGCGGCGATCAGCGATCCCGGCTATCGCCCGGAAGGCGAAGCGCAATATCAACGCAATATCGCCAATTTCTTCGCCAGGCGCACTGCCACGCCGGAAAACGCCCTGTCCAATGAACTGGGCCGAATCATTTCCGATGGCGATCCGCGCTTCACCCTGCAACCGCAGGAGGCCTATCAGGATCTCAGCTATGCCCGCCTGCGCGATGTCATTACTGACCGGTTGGCCAGTGGCGCAATGGAACTGGCCATTGTCGGCGATTTCCACGAGGACGAGGTGATCGGCATGGTTGCCCGCACGCTGGGCGCCCTGCCCCCGCGGGAAGGCGAATTCCGCACCTACGACCAAGCGCGCCAACGCAGCTTCACCGCCGATCGCAGCGAATATGTGCTGTATCATGATGGCAAGGCCGACCAGGCAGTTCTGCGCATGACATGGCCGACCACGGATGACCGTGATTTCCGCGAATTGCTGCGCCTCGAATTGCTGGAGCGGGTTATCCGTCTGGAACTGACCGACAAATTGCGGGAACAATTGGGGCAAACCTATTCCCCCGGCGTCGCTGCCGACCAGTCCCGCACCTATCCCGGTTACGGCACTTTCGCGATTGCCGCATCGCTGGACGTTGCCGATGTGGACGCTGCCCGGCAGGCGATCCTGGAAACGATCGGGGACATGATTGCTGCGCCAGTGGACGAAGATGTCATTCTTCGCGCCCGCCAGCCCTTGCTGGAAACCTATGACAATGCGCTGAAGACCAATGCCGGCTGGATGAGCCTGGTCGATCGTGCGCAGACCGAACCCGAACGGCTGGAACGATTCCTCAGCGGGAAGGAAACTTTGTCTTCCATCACCGGAGAGGATATTCGCGCGGCGGCCGAACAATATCTTCAACCGCATGAGCGGGTCGAGATCGTTGTGCTGCCTCGTCAAGCCGGGGATAAGACCGCGCAATAGACCGGCCCGAACTGCACCTGCCCCTTGTCCGCTGCGCCTGCAATCGCCATAGGCTCGGCGGCGTAAGCTTACTCCGTTGAAAGGCCTGCCCGATGAAGGTCCGCATTCATGTCAGCCTCAAGCCCGGCGTTCTCGATCCGCAGGGCCGCGCCGTGCATCATTCGCTCGAAGGACTCGGCTTTACCGGCGTCGAGGATGTGCGCGTCGGCAGGCTGATCGAACTGGAAGTTGCCGATGGCACCAGCGATGAAACGCTGGACGATATGTGCCGGAAGCTGCTCGCCAATATGGTGATCGAAAACTACCGCATCGAGAAACTGGAGACGGCCTGATGAGCGGTTTCCGCGCGGCGGTGATCACATTTCCCGGATCCAATTGCGATCGGGACATGGCGATGGCGCTGGAACAGGTATCGGGCACTGCGCCGATCCGTGTCTGGCATGGCGATGCGGATCTGCCGGAACGGCTGGATTTCATCGCGCTGCCCGGCGGCTTTTCCTATGGGGACTATCTGCGTTCCGGCGCGATGGCGGCCAACAGCCCCATCATGCGATCCGTGGTGAATGCGGCGGAACGCGGCGTGCCGGTCCTGGGCGTATGCAACGGCTTCCAGGTGCTGACCGAAGCGCGCCTTCTGCCCGGCGCCCTGATGCGCAATTCGGTGCAGACCTTCATCTGCCGCACTGTCACGCTGACGGTGGAAAACAACCAGTCGCTGTTTACCGGCGGATATGAGGCCGGGCAGTCCATCCGCATCCCCGTTGCCCATCACGACGGCAATTATTTCGCTGACGAAGAAACGCTGGACCGGCTTGAGGGCGAAAGCCGCGTTGCTTTCCGCTATGCGGAAAACTGCAATGGCTCGCGCCGCGACATTGCCGGGATCCTGAACGAAGCGGGTAATGTGCTGGGCATGATGCCGCATCCGGAAAGGGCGATCGAGCCTGCCCAGGGTGGCACCGATGGCAGGATATTGTTTGAAAGTGCGATCAAGGGGCTGGTCGAAGCCTGATCGCCACGCCGCCCATCAGGCGGCAACGATCCTGCGCTTGCGCACCAGTTCCAGCGCCTCTTCCGCACCGATTGGGCGACCGAAGAAATAGCCCTGTATCTTGTCGCATCCGAGGGAGCGGACCAGTTCCACTTCTTCCTTCGTTTCCGTGCCTTCGGCGGTCGTGGCCATATCCAGGCTTTGCGCCATGGCCACGACTGCCCGAATGATGGCCAGACTTTCCCGGCTGCCCTGCGCGGCCCCTTGCACGAAACTGCGATCGACCTTGATGGTCGAAAAATGCAGCTTGCGCAGATAGCCGAGCGAGGAATAGCCGGTTCCGAAATCATCCAGGGCGATGGAACAACCCAGCGCCATGATTTCTTCAAGCGCCTGCCGTGCGGTGCGCGCATCGCGCAGGAAGATGCTCTCCGTCACTTCCACTTCTAGGCGGTTTGCCGGCAACCCGCTGTCGGCCAGCGCCCGCACCACGCTTTCTGAAAAGCCCGGCTCCAGCAATTGCTCGCCCGAAACATTCACGGCGACCTTCATGTCGCTCGGCCATTTTACGGCGTGGCGGCATGCCTCGTGCAGCACCCATTCGCCAATCGGCACGATCAGGCGCGTGTCTTCCGCAAGTGGGATGAACTTGCCCGGGCTGACAAAGCCATGTTCCGCACTGTTCCAGCGCAGCAAGGCTTCGAAGCTGACGACTTGTTCGTCCTTCGCGCTGACCACGGGTTGGAAATTGAGCAATAGCTCATTGCGGCCCACCGCGTGACGCAGAGCCAGTTCAAGCCGACGGCGTTCCTCCGCATCAGCGTGCAGCGAAGGTTCATATGTCCGGTATTCGCCGCCGCCGTCATCCTTCGCCCGGTAGAGCGCGAGGTCGGCATTGCGCATCAGCGTTTCCACCGTCGTGCCATCCCGCGGCCCCACGGCGGAACCGATACTGGCGCCGATGTAAAGCGTGTGATTATCGACATCGTAAGGCTGGGAAAGAGCCTTGATAACCGTGGTCGCGACCTTTTCGATGCGATCCTTGTCCGCAGCGTCACGGATCACGATCGCGAATTCGTCCCCTCCCAGACGGCCGCATTTCTCGTTCTCGGTCATCACTGACTGCAACCGCTTGGAAACCTGGGCAAGCAGCCGGTCGCCAATCTGGTGGCCAAGGGAATCATTGACCGATTTGAAGCGATCGAGATCGACCATCAGGAAGGCGCAACTGGTCTTCCACTGATCGGCATAGCGCATGGCCTCTCCCAGCGCCTCGGTCAGCATCAGGCGGTTGGGCAGTCCGGTCAGCGTGTCGTAACGGGCAAGATAGGCAATCTTCTCGTCCGATTCCCGTTGTTCGGTGACATCGGACCCGACCCCGCGAAAACCTGCGAAATTGCCCTTGGAATCGGTAATCGGCGTGCCGGACAATTCCCACCAGCGACGCCCGCCGGCGATATCTACCTGCACCAGCATGTTGGAGAAGTTCTCCCGCCGGGTCAGCATTTGCGTCAGTTCGTGCAGGCTGGGGGCGAACTTGCCGCTTGCCCAGCTTTCGCCGGCAATCAATTCGATCAGGGACTTCCCATTGATCGTATCCGGTTCGCTGCCCAGGGCATAGGCAAAGCGGGGCGAAGCTGAGCGAACCCGGCGATTGACATCGACCTGCCACAGCCAGTCCGCTTCATTCTCCTGAAATTCACGCAGCAGCAGCGATACGACTTCGTCCTTTTCCGCAACGCCGGCCTCGGCAATGCGCGCGGAAAGATAAGTCCTGGCAGCCGTCAGCGTGCCGCCGATCGCCACGGCAAGAAAAGCAATGACCGCAGCGGCAAATTCAATCTGACCGCGAAAGAGGAAGTTGAGCGCAGCCGCACCGCCCGCCACCGTGGCGAAAGTGATGGCCCCGATCGGCGCGGCAGACATGGTTGCAGTCGATCCGGCGATCAGCATGGCAATCAGCGTCCAGAGCGCCAATTGTTCGCCGGAATCCCCGTGTGGTGCAAACAGCGTCAGGGCAAAGGCCCATACAAATGCGCAGGCGGCAACGCCCAGGGCCTGACGCCGGAAATCTTCCCTGGTCATGGATCGGCGGCCGATATCGGCTAGGCTTCGATCGATGCGATGGCCATTTGCCAGTGCAAGACCCAGGGTGACCAGCCAGATCAGTATCTGCCAGAGGGGCACATCGCCCATGAAAAGGCCCAGCGCGATGACCGCAGCCAGCAAGTGGGCAATGGTCCGCGTCAGGCCCATCTGGTGCAGACCGGCATATTGCAAGGTGCGCAAGCGCGACCAGCCGCCCTCTTCAGGGTCCCGCAGGCCGACAATCTGCAGCGGCGTCAGCCGCAAAGGCAGGCTCGGCAAGTCGGAATGATTTCCCGCCACGGAATCGGCGCTAGTGAAAAATGGTTAGCACCCAGTAAATCCGGCCTGCACTTTGTTTTGAAACAACAAAGTAGTTCGGTATCTATCAATCGAAAGTACCGGGGGCGCTGGCGATTATTAGGATTATTGCCCGGTCACCAGCGGCCCATCACTTTCCTGCCACATCGGCTGGCGGCCACGGACCTATGCGTCACCCTTCCAGAATGTTGCCCAGCGATCCTTTTCCGGCAGCCCTTCCTGGATATCATCCGCGGGATTGGGATCAATGTCATGGGTCTGCCTGTGCAGATGCGCCTTCGCGACCATGTTGGCCGTTATCGGCGCCGCGATGAACAGGAAAATGGTTATCAGCAATTCATGGGCTGAAAACCGCCCCCCGAAGACAGGGAAATAGACCACCGAGGCAAGCAGGATACCGCCCACGCCAAGCGTCGTGGCCTTTGTCGGCCCATGGAGCCGCGTCATCAGCGATGGAAGGCGGAACAGCCCCCAGGAACCGATCAGGGCGAATGCCCCGCCCAGCAGGATCAGAAAGGCGACAAGAATTTCGGCGATGGTTTCCATCATGGCGTTACTCCACAATATCGCCGCGCAGCAGGAACTTGGTGTAAGCCACCGTCCCCACGAAGCCGACCATGGCAAGAAGCAGCGCTGCTTCGAAATAGAAGCCGGTATTTTCATAGATGCCGAACAGGACGATCAATGCGATCGCGTTGATCAACATCGTGTCGAGAGCGAGGATTCGATCCCCCCTCGACGGGCCGAGGAAAAGACGCAGCGCATTGAGTACGATGGCCAATGCGATCATCAAGGCCCCGGCGCTTATCGCAAAATTGATCATCGGTAGATTCTCTTCAATCGGGCTTCGTAGCGGGATTTGATGCGGGCAATGTCCGCCTCCTTGTCTGCCACGTCCAGCGCATGGACGAGCAGCGCCTTGCCATCACCTGATACATCGGCCGAAACGGTGCCCGGCGTCAGGCTGATTGTGCCCGCCAGCGCGGTGATCGCCTCCGGCTGGCGCACGTCGAGAGGGATGACCAGCCAGGCCGAGCGGAGATTCCTGTTGCGTTTGGTCAGGATGATCCAGGCGACCTGGAAATTGGCCACCACGATATCCCACAGCACAATCAGCAAATATTCCAGCATCGGCCAGCCGAAGCGGAGAACGGGCTTGTCGCGCCAGTAGGATGAAGTGAACAGCGGCACCACTATGCCAACGATGATCGCCATGATCACGGCCCCCCAGGACAGGGAATTGGCCAGAAGCACCCAGAAAATCGCCAGCAATCCGCTCAGTGCGGGATGGGGAAAAAGCCGCTTCATCATGACCCGCTCCTGTCCGTGCCAAGCACCGCATCGATATAGGCGCCCCGGTCATAGATCTGCTGCACCGTGGCTTCGGCATAATCGGATGCCGGGCCGGCAAAAACAGTCAGGGCGGCAAGCAGGGCAAACAAGCCCCAGGCAGGCACGAAGACGCGGGGCTGCAGGGCTTTTGCCCCCGGGATCATCTCCCCGTCGGCGCTCTTCCAGAACAGCGTGCTGCCCGCCCTTGCCAGCCCCAGAATGGCGAGGAACGTCCCGCCCAATATTGCCCCCCAGATCCATGGCGCGGCATGGTTGGCGGCCGTGGCGTCAAGGATGAGGAGCTTGCCGATGAAGCCCGACAGCGGTGGCAGGCCTGCCATCGCGATCGCGGCCAGCAGGAACAGGGCCGAAAGCTGCGCCATCCCCGCGAACGGCGCCCCCGGACGCAGCCAATCCTCCCCCTCGGACCGGCCGCGGACGATGAGGTCTGTCACCAGGAACAGCATGGCCCCGGCGAGCGTGGAATGCGGCAGGTAATAGAGGGCCGCCGAGGTGGCAGCAGGTTCGAAGACGCTTACCGCGACGAGCAGCGTTCCCGTTGATCCGATGACCGCGAAGGCCGAAAGCACGCGCATCCTGCGGGCGGCCAGCACGCCGATGAACCCTGCGGCAATGCTCAGGATCGAGGCGGGAAGCATCCAGCCTGCCGGCGCCCATGCCACCGCGCCTGCATCCTCCCCGAAGATCAGGATGGTAACGCGCAATATGGAATAGACCCCCACCTTGGTCAGAATGGCGAAGAGAGCGGCAACAGGTGCGCTGGTGCGCGCATATGTCTGCGGCAACCACAGATGCAGCGGCAGCAATGCCGCCTTGAGCGCGAAGACAGCCATCAGCAATTGCGCGCCTGCCCGGATCAGCGGTTGATCGCCGGGCGAGGCCTCCGCCACGCGCTGGGCCATGTCCGCCATGTTGAGCGTGCCGGTAACGCCGTAGAGAATGCCCACCGCGATGAGGAAAAGCGTCGAGCCGACAAGATTGACCACGACATATTTAACGCCCGCATGGAGCCTTTCCGCCCCCTGCCCGTGCAGCATCAGCCCATAGGAAGCGATCAGCAGCACTTCGAAGAATACGAAGAGGTTGAACAGATCGCCCGTCAGGAAAGCACCGTTGAGGCCGAGAAGCTGGAACTGGAACAGCGGGTGGAAATGCCAGCCGCGCCGGTCCAGCCCGGTCATCACCGCATGGCCGAGCACAGCCAGCGCGAGCAGGCTCGTCAGAAGGACCATCATCGCCGACAGACGGTCCAGCACCATGACGATGCCGAAGGGCGCCGGCCAGTCCCCCAGTTCATAGGTGCTGATCGTGCCGTCGCGCGCCGAAAGGAACAGCAATAGCGCGCTGATCAGGATGACCAGCGTGGAACCGAGCGACAGCCTGCGTGCCCAGCGGGACAGGCGGATCGGCCGGAACAGGCACAGGGCGGCGATAATCGCCGGAACCAGAATCGGAACAATCATCAGGTTCATCGGGCGTCGCCCTCGCCCTTGTGCCGTCCATCGCGGGGCATGGCCTGATCCTTCGGCTCTGCATCGACATGGTCGGATCCGCTTTCCAGATATGCGCGCAAGGCGAGCACAACCACGAGCGCGGACATGCCGAAGGAGATCACGATTGCGGTCAGGACCAGTGCCTGCGGCAAGGGATCGGTATAGCCCGCCGCCTCAGGATCGTAGATTGGCGGCTGATCGACGACGAGCCGCCCCATGGAAAACAGGAACGCGTTGATCGCATAGGACAACATGGCGATGCCCAGCACCACCGGAAAGGTCCGTCCGCGCAGCGTCAGATAAATGCCGGCCGCGGTCAGCGCACCGATAGCGCTGGCGACAAGGAATTCGACACTCATCGGCCTGCTCCTCCCGGTCGTGAGGGGTCGATGTCCATGGGGTAATCCGTTCCTTCAAGCTTTTCCGCCCTTTGCGCAGCACCGGAAAGCTGCGCCAGTGCGAGCATGACCGCGCCAACCACGGTCAGCGCCACGCCGATATCGAACAGCAGCGCCGTGGCCAGTTCGATCTCGCCAATCAGCGGTATGTGGAAATAATCAAAGCCACTGGTCAGGAAGGGCTTGCCGAAGGCGAGCGCCCCCAGCCCCGTGGCCGCGGCAATCAACACGCCGAAGGAAATCAGCGCGTGCCGTTCCGTACGGCGCCGCCTCTCCGCCCATTCAAAGCCGGATGCCATGTACTGGATCAGCATGGCGATGGAAAAGACCAGCCCGGCGATGAAGCCCCCGCCCGGCATGTTGTGGCCGCGCAGGAAGATATAGAGCGCAACCACCATCGCCATCGGCAATATCAGGCGGCTGGCCACGACCAGCATCATCGGATGCCGTTCCGGCGAACGGATGAGATCGGGAATCCAGGCCAGCAGCCGCTGTCCCGAAGCACCCCATACCGCCGTCTTGAGCAGGGCGTAGATGCCCAGCGCCGCGATACCCAGCACGATGATTTCGCCAAACGTATCGAAACCGCGGAAATCGACGAGGATCACATTGACGACATTGGTTCCCCCGCCGCCATGCTTTGCCTCTGCCCAATGGAAGGCGGAGATCGGATCGTTCGGCTGGCGCGTCATCACTGCATAAGCGAGCCAGGCAACCCCCGTGCCCGCCGCCGCCGAAAGCACGCCGTCCCGAACCCGGCGCGGCACCGAACAGGTCGAAGGCGGCGCCTTCGGCAACAGGTTAAGCGCGAGCAGCAGCAGCAGGATCGTCACCACCTCGACCGAGATCTGCGTCAATGCGAGGTCGGGGGCCGAAAGATAGACGAAGCAGAGCGAGACCACGAGCCCGATCACGCTGATATAGACCAGGGCGAGAAAGCGATGCCCTTCGGACATGATGACCGCGACTGCACCGGCGAGCAGCGCAAGCCAGGATATGATCGCCACGGGTGATGCCGCTAACGTGTCACGCGTGCCCGGCATATAGCCGCCCACGCTCATCCCCTCGATACCGAGCAGCAGCGCGGCCGCAAAGAAGACGAACAGCGTGCGCGGCAGGGAGCCGTTATGGACGATGTCCGTTACCTTGCGGCTGGCCGCGACCAGCAGGGAGATCCCGCTATCGAACAGGCGCTTGGCCACCGGCAGGGGCAGGCTGCGCCAGATGCGGGAGACAACGCCATACCGCCAGAGCAGGAATATACCGCCCGCCACCGCGATCGCACTCATCAGGAGAGCCGGGGTGAAGCCATGCCACAGGCTGAGATAATAATCGGGCAATTCCTGCCTGGTGACCGCGCCGGAGACGGATCTGACCAGCGCATCCGCCATCACGGCCGGGAAAAGCCCGATCAGCACCACCAGCACGACCAGCACGGCAGGCGGCCCCCACAGGCCGATCCCCGGATCGTGCGGCTTGCGCGGATAATCATCGCGCCGGGGCCCGAAATAGACATGCATCACATAACGGAAGGAATAGGCCGCAGACAGCAATGCGGCGACGGTCACGATGACCGGCAACAGCCACGCCATGCCCGCCCAGCTTGTGTGGGCAGCCTCTTCCAGCATCATCTCTTTTGAAATGAAGCCGTTGAACGGAGGAAGGCCCGCCATGGAAAGGGCCGCGATAGTGCCCAGCGTGGCGGCAATCGGCATCAGGCCCGCAAGCCCGCCCAGGCGCCGCGCATCCCGCGTGCCAACCTCGTGATCGACAATGCCCGCATTCATGAACAGGGCAGCCTTGAAGGTGGCATGATTGATGATGTGGAACACGCCCACAACCGCCGCCATCGGCGTTCCGAAACCGAACAGCATGGTCAGCAGGCCGAGATGGCTGACCGTGGAATAGGCAAGCAGCCCCTTCAGATCATTCCTGAACAATGCAATCGCGGCACCGATCAGCATGGTGATGAGCCCGGTCGTCGCCACCAGATAGAACCACAGATCCGTCCCCGAAAGCACGGGCCAAAGCCGGGCCATCAGGAAGACGCCGGCCTTCACCATTGTCGCGCTGTGGAGATAGGCGCTGACCGGCGTCGGCGCGGCCATGGCGTGCGGCAACCAGAAATGAAACGGAAACTGCGCCGACTTGGTGAAACAGCCCAGCAGGATCAGCACCAGCGCCACGGGATAGAGCGGCGATGCCTGCACGATCTCGCGCGAGGAGAGTATCTCGGTAAGATTATACGATCCCGCGATATTGCCCAGCAGCACCATGCCGGCAATCAATGCCAGCCCCCCGCCTCCGGTAACTGCCAGCGCCATGCGCGCGCCCTGGCGCCCTTCGGGCAGATGCCGCCAGAAACCGATCAGCAGGAAGGAAGACAGGCTGGTCAGTTCCCAGAACACCAGCAGCAACAGGATATTGTCCGAAATCACGATGCCCAGCATCGCGCCCTGGAACAGCATCAGGAAACTGAAGAAGCGCCCCGAAGCCTCCGCCGCGGAGAGGTAGAAGGCAGCGTAGATGATTACCAACAGGCCGATACCAAGAATCAGCCCTGCGAACAGCAGCCCCAGCGGATCGAGGAAATAGCTGGCATCCAGGCCCAGCGCCGGCACCCATGGGAACCGATGGGCAATGACCTCTCCCGCCAGGACAGCGGGCGCCCGCATGAGAACCATGATGAGCGCCGCGCTCGAAAAGGCGGCCGCGATTGCGGCCTGAATCTTGCGCCCCGCCCGGGATGCAAATCCAACCGCCACGGCCCCCAGGAACGGGAGGAGTGATATTGTAACCAAATCCAAAATGCGGCTCCGGGTATCTGGCCGTGCGAATGCCGGCCGACTTATTCTCTTTGGCCTGTCTTGCGCATCAGCGTGCGAGCGTCAAAGTGAAGTTTGGATTCCCGGTCGGCTGCGTGGCCAGCCTGCCACACCATATGGCCGCTGCGGGGCTTATTCCGGCTCTGCGGATCTGACCGTCACGACCCTGTAGGGAAGACGGTCGCCGTCCGGTTCGGTCAGGGTTACATAATTGCCCGCCACCAGGGGATGATGTTCGAGATGAAACAAATCCTCGTCATCGGCATCTCCGGGCCGGTATGAAAATGCCCAGCCATCGCGCTTGTGCAGGATTGCACCGCGCTGCACCCCTTCCCCTGGCCAGATGCGCTGGACTGTCGCCCGGCCGCGGTTCTGTTCAAAAGCTTCACGGTCGATCAGCCCGTCTTCGCCAAGTGGCAGAACCAGTTCATAGGCATGTTGCGCCGATCCTTCCGGATATTCCGGGGTGCGGGCCAGGGTCAGTCGGACAATCTTCCAGGTCATTTGCAAATTCCCCCATCTGAATGGCCGCTGCGGCCGCATTTCGGGATGTATTGCATTGGAATATCACAGCCGTCATCTAGTAAAACCGTGTCGAGGGTGCTTTCCCCCGGATCGCTGGTCCGCCCTACTACTTATCCTGCTGATGCGCATGGTAAGACAATGTTCGAGAATGGATTGTCATGAGCTCCAGTTCCCCCCTCACAGTTGCTTTTCACGGCGCCGCGCGAACGGTGACAGGATCATGCATGGAGTTTTCGCATCGGGGTAAGTCCATCCTCGTCGATTGCGGCATGTTCCAGGGAAGTCGCTCGCTGGAAAACCTCAATATGGAGGATTTTGCCTTCGCGCCGGGCAAGCTGGATGCCGTCATCCTCAGCCATGCCCATATCGATCACAGCGGGCTTCTGCCAAAGCTGGTGGCCGAGGGGTACAAGGGGCCGATCTGGTGCACGGGCCCGACACGTGACCTGCTCGAATTCATGCTCGCCGATGCCGGGCGCATCCAGGAATCGGAAACCGAACGGCGCAATCGGCGGCGCGACCGCGCGGGGGAAGATCCGTTCGAACCGATCTATACCGAACAGGATGCGCTGGCGGCCTGGGAACAGTGCAAACCCGTACCGCTGGAAGAATGGTTCGAACCGGCACCGGGCGTTCGCGCCCGCCTGTGGAATGCCGGACATATTCTCGGCTCCGCCTCGGTCGAACTGGAATGCGAAGGGACAAGGGTGATGTGTTCGGGCGATCTGGGCCCGGAAAACAAGGCCTTCCAGCCCGATCCCGAAGGACCATCGGGTTTCGATCACGTGATCTGCGAAACCACATATGGCGACCGGGAGAGGGAACGGATTTCGCTCGAGCAGAGGCGCAAATTGCTGGAGGTGGAAGTCAATGCGGCGATTGCCCGTGGCGGCAATCTCGTCATCCCAGCCTTCGCCCTTGAACGAGCGCAGGAACTACTGCTCGACCTGGCCTTCCTGTTGCAGGAGGGTGCCATTCCCAAGGTGCGGATATTCCTGGATTCACCGCTGGCGAACAGGGTCACTGGCGTATTCGGCCGCTATGCCCACGAGCTTGAGGACACTGGCGGCAGGAACATCTTTGAACATCCGTCCTTCCACTTCACCACGGATGTGAGCGAATCGATCAAGCTCAATTCCGTATCCGGCGCAGTCATCATCGCTGCTTCGGGAATGTGCGAGGCCGGGCGCATACGCCACCACCTGAAACACAATCTGCACCGGCGGGAATCGACCGTTCTATTCGTCGGATATCAGGCAGAGGGAACGCTTGGGCGGGTCATTCTGGAAGGGGCGCAAACCGTGCGCATTTCCGGGGCGGATGTCCGCGTGCGGGCACAAATCCGCCGCATCGATTCCTATTCCGCCCATGCCGACAAGGGCGAATTGCTGACATGGATGGAAGAACGCCAGCCGGTGAGCGGGAGCCTGTTCCTCTGCCATGGCGAGCCCGGCGCGCTGGAAGGGATGCGCCGCGAATTGCAGAAACGGCACCGGGAACAGTCCGTGCGCGTGCCGCAAATCGGGGAAGTCTATTCGCTGCCCGCCGGCGAACCGGCAAAGCGCCTGGCCACCGGCCGCAGCGATATCCAGGACGTAGTCGGCAGGGACTGGCAGAATGCCTATGCCGAATTCGCCACTTCGCTGAAGACAAGGCTTTCTGAAATCCGCGACGAGGAACGCCGGATGGCCGCGCTGAAACAGATGCGCGGCGTGCTGGATTCCTATGCCGAACACCGGGCAAGGAAGGGCAAGCAGGATTGAAGCCAGGCCGCTTCCCGACCCCGGAACAGGGATGCAGCTATTTCGCCGCGAAAAGCAGCCGCCCGCTTCCCAGCCGGTCAAGAACCGTGCCGATCGTCCGCTGTTCCACGGTGAAACAGCCAAGGCTGCGCCCCACCCGGCCGTGCCGGTCCGCCATTGTGCGGTCCACATAGTCCGCGCCATGGATCACGATCGCACGATCGAAAGCGGCATCGTTCTGCGGTTCCAGCCCGTGCAGGCGGCGCGAACGCCCATGCTTGCCGTAATAGGCCGCTCCGGTGAGGAATGCCCCTTCGGACGATGCATTGGATCCGGGGCGGTTGGAAAAGCGCTGCACCATCCCGGTATTGGCCGGATCGGATCCGCGGCCATGGGCGACGAACAGGGATTCCACGATGCGGCCATTGCCGGCATCCACGATGTGAAAGCGCATTTCCCCCGACTTCGCGGCAAAATCCACGATACCGAAAGTATCGCGATGCTTGATGCGGGAGCCATGCCGATCAAGAGCAGCCATTGCCTGCGACAGATGAGGGGGGCGATTGGCAAGTCTGGGCGCGGCAAAGGCGCGCGGCGCAGCAACAAGGGAAACACCCGCAGCAAGCGACGCACCGATAAAGCGCCGACGGTCAAAAGTCATAACACGATCCCGATACTTAGTGTTTTTTATAAGTATTGAGCAGATAACCCAACGTTACCAAGGTAGGCATCATTCTCGTGAAAAAAAGTATATTGATGACTGTCGCCATGACTCTTGCCCTTCTGGCGGCACCGCTGCAAGCCAGCGCCCCCGCCTGGGGCCACGGGGAAATTGCCACGCTGAAACGCTGGATATCGGCCGCACCGCTGGATGCCCTGCCGGTATTACCCACCGATCGTCTCGATGCAGCCACCACCGCGGGGGATGCCGACGCCATGGAAACACAGGCCACTTCACTCGCCCTGCGGTTGGCCCGGATGCATCTTCTCGGCTCCGCCAGCGTCGCCGAACGTAGCGGCTGGAACATTAATGATACCGACAAGGAAATGGATCTGGAGCCGCTCCTGGCCGCCGCGGTGGAGAATGGCACGCTGGATGCGTTCTTCGCCACTTTGCGTCCGCGCCACCAGGAATATTCCGCACTGAAATCGGCCTATGCGAAAGAACCGGACGAGGCGAAGCGCACCACGATCGGCCGCAATATGGAGCGCTGGCGCTGGCTACCCCGATCGCTGGGCGGCAATTACGTGATGGTCAATCTGCCCAAATTCGAAGCCTATCTCTGGCGCGATGGCATGAAGGCCGGAGCCTGGCCGGTCATCGTGGGCAAGACCAGCACGCCCAGCGTCGTTTTCGACACCACGATTACCGGAGTGACGCTCAACCCGTGGTGGGAAATCCCGGCCAGCATCGTGCGGGAAAGCATCGGCAGCCTGGTCCGGCGCAATCCCGCCCTCGCCCGGTCGCGGGGCTATGTCTGGAACGATGGCCGCTATCGCCAGAAGCCGGGGCCCAACAATGCCCTCGGTCAGATGAAGCTCGTCATGCCCAATCCTTACAGCATCTATATGCACGATACGCCGAACAAGAATCTCTTCGCAGAGGATGTTCGCGCCTTCAGCCATGGCTGCATCCGCACGGGAGACGCCATCGGCTATGCCGCGACATTGCTGCAGGGCGTAAAATCGCGCGAGGAAGTCGACGCGATCGTGGAATCGGGCGTAACCACGACGCTGGATCTTGCGCGCCCGCTGCCAATCTATGTCGTCTATTTTACCGCTGTGGCCGATGGGCAAGGCGGCGTGGAAACACTGCGTGATCTCTATAACCGGGACCGCCGCATCTCCGTTCCGCCGCCGGTCACCGGATGCGGGCAGGAATGAATATCCGCGCCCGACTGCAACCGCCGATCACCTGCGTATGGAAATCGGATCCCCATCTTCCAGCGCATTTCCGGGATTTAGGATCACCGTCTCGCCTTCATCCAGGCCGGAAAGGACTTCGGCGAATTCGTCATTGAGATGGCCAATGACTATTTCCCGTTCGCGCGCCCGGCCACCATCATCGACGAATACCCGCCATTCGCCATCTCCGCCGCGAAACATGGCCCCTATTGGCAGGCGCAATGCGTCATCGCTGCTCCACAATATGATCGTGGCGTCGATCTGATAGCCATGCCCCAGACGCGCGGCAGCTGAACGCGATGCTTCGGTGAAGCTGATGATGACATTCACCCGCTGCTCTTCAATACCGAGTGCCGAGATCTTCAGCCGGCCGAACGGTTCGATCCGTTCCACCCGCCCCATCAATGGTTCAGCCCCGCCCCATTGCGATATCCGCACCGGATCACCCGGCGAAATGCGCACGGCTTCACGGGATAGCAGATCGACAACGGCCTCTATCCGATCGGGATCGCCAATCGTCATCAGCTGCGTGCCTTCCAGTATCACGCCTTCGCTCTCATTGATGACCGACATGACAGAGCCGCCCGCGGGCGAATAAACCGGAACCTGCACTGCGCCCGCGGCGGATGGCTGCCCCATGGCGGCCCTTATCCGCGCTGCTTCTGCCCGGCCCTGGGCCAGCGCGCCCTCCGCAGTCGCCACGCGCGTTCGCGTTGCCTCAAGTTGCGCGCGGGGCAGGAAGCCGCGCCTTGCCAGCTCCTCCGCCCGGGCCAGGTCGCGCCTCGCCTGGCCAAGCGTGGCCTCTGCCGAACTGACAGAGGCCCGCGCCGCTGCCAGCGCGCCCCGAAGCTCTTCCGCGCTACGCCGATCGAGCGGCGTTGCCGGGCGCCCGCGCATGGTGGTGATAAGCGCTCCGGGCTCCACCCGGTCGCCCGCTTCCAGCTCTATTCGGTCGAGATAGCCCGTCACCGGGGCTGAAACGACATAATATTCCTCGGCCCGCGTCACCCCGTCATCCGTCACGCCGACATGCATCGCTCCGCGCGAGACAGTGGCAACATCGACGGAAAGGGAGGTAGGCCAGAACGCATAGACAAACCCGGCCAGCATGATTGCCGCAATCGAAATGGCCCAGCGCCAGCGTTTGAGGAAGTGAAGCATCATTCCCGCGCCTTCAGAACGCGCACCATGTCCAGCCGCATCACGCGCAACGCCACCAGCGCCGCCGTTGCCAGGGCCGCCAGCAATATGACGACAGTTGCATAGCCAAAGGATGCCCATGTGGGCGCAAAAGGAAGGCGGAACAATTCGGAACTGAACATCGCGATGGTCAATTGCGCCAGCCAGTAACCGATAACCCCGCCTAGCGGCACGGACGCAAGGACCAGAATTGCCAGTTCACCGATCAGGATCAGCCCCACCTCACTACGCTGATAGCCGAGGACGCGCAGAGTGGCGAGTTCGTGCGAACGCTCGGAAAACAGGATCCTGGCGCTGTTATACACCACCCCCACCGCAATCGCCGAAGCGAAGGCAATGTAGAAGGACATCATCGTGAAGATGTTTTCGTCAATCATCTCCTCGAAAAGATCCATCGCCGCGCTCCGTTCGGTCACGCCCAGCACAACCGGCATCTGCCTGAGTTCGGCAAGGATATTGTCGCGCGCGGCCGGATCGATCAGCAGAAGGGCCGACCCGACCGGCGCCGCATCGCGTGCAAGGGCGAGCAGAGTGCGCTCGGCGGCATAGGCGTTGGCGCCGATGAATTCATCCACCACGCTTGCAACGGGCAAGCTCATCTCGGTCCGGTGACCACCCAAGACTTCGACATACAGCCTGTCTCCCGTATCGACGGCAAGCTGGTCGGCAAGCTGCCGGCTTAGCATCAGCCCGGATACTGGCATCGCAATCTCCCCGCCGCCACTATCGATGCGGGCCGTCAGCCATGCCTGCGCAGGAGCGCCCTGTATTGCGGTGCGCTCCGTCCGGTTTCCGTTGGACAGCCGTACCGGGATATCCCTTCTGCCTTCCACGCGCATCACACCGGGAATCTGCGCAATTTCATACAGGACATCTTCATTGCGCGCTTCGGTAAAACTCACGGTCAGATCCTGGCGCTGCGCCCGCGAGAAATAGGATTCGAGCATGTAATTCGTGGAATCCATGAACTGCATGGTCGTGAACAGCAGGCCGAGCGACAGGGCCACACCCAGCGCGGTGATGGCAGAACGCCCCGGCCAGCGTGCAATGTGGCGCACGATCATGTGGCCGATCGCGCTGAACCCTGCCAAGCGCCCCAGATTCTCTACCGCGCCGCTCCGGTAAACAGGCGGTGGAGGGGGCGACATGGCCACCGCCGGTGCCAGGCTGACGGCGCTTCTCATGCCGCCCAGCGCGCCAAGCGTCGCCGACAGGAGAGACAGGGAAGCGGCGGCAAGCAGGACCGGGGGCGATACGTGATAGGAAAGGAAGGGAAAGCGGTAATATTCGGCATATAGCCGCGTCATTTCCTGCCCCATCCAGATGCCGGCCGCTGATCCCGGCAGCGCGCCGGCAAGGGCAATCGCCAGGGCGAATTTGAAATAATGCCAGGCGACCTGGCGGCTGGAATAACCGAATGCCTTGATCAGCCCGATCTGGGTCCGTTCGGTGCGGATCATCCGGCCAAGGACGATATAGACCAGAAAGGTCGAAACGAGCAGGAAGATCGGCGGGATCAGCCGGGTCATCGCGTCGAGCTGCTGCAGGTCGCTGTCAAGGAAGGCGTGGCTGATATGATCTTCCCGGCCATAGGCGCCCGTGCCGCCATATGGTTCCAGAATGCGGTCGACCTGCCGGATCACATCCGCCCGGCTGACACCCCGCCGCAAGGTCAGAGCCAGTGAATTTATGGCTTCCCTTCGATCGGTCGCCGCCTCCAGCGCATCCCGCCCCATCCAGAAGATGCCATATCTCTCATTATCGGGGATGAGGTCACCCGGCGCGATCGAATAGATGTAATTGGGGGCAAGCCCGATGCCGACGATATCCAGGCGTTGCCGGTTGCCATAGATCAGGGCTGCCACACTGCTTCCGGGAACGAGATTGTTGGCCTCCGCAAAGGCTTCATCCACGACCACTTCCCCGGGCTGGCCGGGCCGAGGCATCCGCCCTTCCCGCAAGGTGACGAGGTTCAGCCGATCGCGCCCATATTCGTCCACGGAATTGACAAGCGCGCGCACAGGCACGTTGCGGCCGGGGAATTCCAGCGTCGCATATTGCTGGATCGATCCCTCCGCGCGCTGAACGCCGGGCAAGGCGGCGATCCGGGCGACAACGGAACGGGGTGCCCGCGTCAGGTTGGCGAAGACATCCGCAAAGTGATTGCGCTCGTAATAGACATCCCGCGTTTCCGTGAGCGAGCGATAAACCCCGACCGACAGGACAAAAGTTGCGGTTGCTGCGCCCAGCACCAGCGCAATTGCCAGAACCTGCCCGCGCATGCGCCACAGATCGCGCAAAAGCTTGCGATCAAGCGCCTTCACCAGGTGATCTCAACGGGCTGGATCGGGTGATCGTTCTTCTCGATCCGGGCGATCTGCCCGTCGAGGAAATGGAATACGCGGTCAGCAACGGCCCCGATACCGACATTATGCGTGATGATGATCACGGTCGTGCCCAGTTCGCGATTGGCACGAACAAGGGTTTCCAGAACACGGATTCCGGTCTGGCTGTCCAATGCCCCGGTGGGTTCGTCGCAAAGCAGGACGCCGGGCCGTTTCGCGACCGCACGAGCCACGGCGACGCGTTGCTGTTCCCCGCCTGATAATTGTGCGGGATAATGATGCGCCCGGTCCCCGAGACCCACCATTTCGAGCGCTTCTCTTGCATCCATCGGATCGGCGGCGATGTCCGTCACCAGTTGCACATTCTCTTCGGCCGTCAGGCTGGGGATGAGATTGTAGAACTGGAAGATGAAGCCGACGTTCTGGCGGCGAAACCGGGTCATTTCATCCTCCTTCATCCCGGTCAGTTCCGTCTCGCGATAGAAAAGCCTGCCCTCGGTCGGACGATCCAGCCCGCCCACAATATTGAGAAGAGTGGATTTTCCGCTGCCCGACGGGCCAAGCAGGACCAGCATTTCCCCCTGGGCCACATCAAGGTCCACTCCGCGCAGGGCCTCCACCTCGGTTTCGCCCGTGCGGTAGATCTTGCGCAGCCCCTCACCCCGGAAGGCAGACCCCCTTGATTGATCAGCCGCTTCTGGCCGCGCCGACATCACCGAAAGACCTCACATTGCCGGTGGCAGACCCTACGGTCCGGATGGGAGAAGCTTCTCCTTGGAGCATGAACGGACGGAATATTGCCTCCGATGATGTATTCCGGCCAGCAAGCACCAGCCCAATCGAAAAGAATTACGTAACTTACCCAATGTCGAGCCAAAAATACCCGCTTCTATTGTCGGCACCGGACCTTCAGCACCGCCATGCCTGTGCTGGAGGCTCTCGATTTCGATCCCGTATTATGGAGGCCAATCATGAACGACCAGTCTTCTGTCCCGGCAACGACGAAACGCAGCGCCGGCTCGCTTCTGGATACTCCAATTGGCCGATTGCGCGATGAGATTGACAGGCTGTTCGACGATTTCGGTATTGGTATGCCAGGGCGCGGCATCTTCGCTTTTCCAGGACGCACCGAATTGATGCCGGCAGTCGATCTTGCCGATAAGGGCGATCATTACGAACTGGCTGTCGAACTGCCGGGAATGGAAGAAAAAGACATCGATATCGAAGTTTCCGAGGGTGTTCTGTCGATCTCCGGCGAAAAACGCGAACAAAGCGAAAAGAAGGAAGCCGGCTATCTGATGAGCGAGCGAAGATATGGTTCGTTCAACCGGCGGATTTCGCTTCCGCCCGACATCGACCCCGACAGCATCGAGGCGAAGGTCCGCCAAGGTGTGCTCAAGCTGGAAATCAAGAAGGACCAGGAAGTCCAGAAACGCAAACGGAAGATCAAGATCAAGGCCTGACCCGAACATCTGAAGGCTGCGAGAGGCACGGGGAAAACCATTCCTCGACGTGACGATTGCCGGGGCGGCAATATTCCTCCCCGGCATCGGCGGCCGGCAGATTTCAGAGGCCGGTTACGGGTGGAAGGACTCTATCGCGTTTACAATGTCATCGGTCGTATGACGGACCAGATCCTTGGCGATTTCTCCGCACAAACGGGCACGGGTCGCATTGCCGTAATGCTGGCGCAATTGGCCAAGACTGTGCGGATCGGCGATCACGACAATTTCTCCTTCAGGATTGGCCTCGGCACATTTTTCCAGGCTTTCTGCCGCCTTGCGCGAAAATGCCTCCTCGCCCTCGTCGTGCCAGTTGGTTTCCTGATAACTGCTCCGCATTTCTCCTGAACTGGACCGTGTGCGGCCGGGCGTATCGTCGCCTTGCATTCGAGAAGCCGGATTTTGCGCTTCGTCATGCACCAGAGTGGTGAGAACCGGATATTTCTCGTCGCCTTCGTTGCGAAAGAGCAAGAGTTTCTGGCCATCCGCGACAAGGACAAGCGCGCCATTTTCTATCTTCATGAACACCTCCGGTAATCCCGTGCGCCAGCCTGTGCCTGGCGAGCGGATACGACCACCGAAATGTCGTGTGAAAACCGGGAGCGGTCAGTCCGTAGAATTCCGGATATGGCGCCCGGTACCGGGATCCCTGCCGCTCCGGATCCCTCAACGGCACCGCCGCCATCAGTCTCCGTGAGAGACTACTTGGTGCCCCCGGTAGGAGCGGGCCATGATATCGATCACCTCGCTGTCAGGGGTCTGCGTGAAATCGGTATAATGCAGGCCAACGGCATGAAAGGGTTCGGGTGTCTCGAGCACCACGACCTCGTCACATTCCTTCCGCAGATCGTCCAGCACTTGTCGCGGCGCGACCGGCACGGCCAGCACGAGATGGGCCGGCTCGTTGCGCTTCACGCCTTGCAGGGCCGCTTTCACCGTGCCGCCCGTGGCGATCCCGTCATCCACCACGATGACGCAGCGCCCCTTCGGGGAAATGGGTTTCCGCCCCGCCATATAGGCATCCCGGCGGCGTTCGATCTCAGCCAGCTGACGCTGCAATTCCTGGTGGATATATTGCGAGGTCGGCGCGATCTGCCGAATGACATCCTCGTTGAGCACGAGCTGCGGTTCCGCCCCGTCAACCACTGCACCGATGCCAAACTCCTCATGGCCGGGAGCGCCAAGTTTGCGCACGAAGATGAGATCCATTTCCGCATCGAGCGCCAGGGCGACTTCGTAGGCGACGGGCACGCCCCCGCGGGGGAGAGCCAGGATCAGTGGGTTGCGGGATTTCAAATGCGCAAGCTCCGCCGCGAGGCGGCGTCCAGCGCTCCTGCGATCGGCGAATTTGCGCGGTCCATCCATCACTTGCTCCCATTTCCGAAAACCAGATGATCGCGCAGCCAGCGCTTTGCATGGCCAATGACCTGATCCAGCGTTCCCGGTTCTTCAAAGAGATGCCCCGCACCGGGCACGATAACGATTTCGTGCGGGCATCGTAGATGCCGTGCCGCCTGCCGGTTCAATTCGATAACTTGTGTATCGCGGCCACCCACGATCAGCTGTGTCGGGGCTTCTACCCGGGCGAGAGCGGTCGAACCGGCAAGGTCGGGACGCCCTCCTCGCGAAACGACGGCGCCAATTCGGTCCGGTATCCGGGCGGCAGCCATCAGGGCGGCGCCCGCCCCGGTGCTCGCCCCGAAAAAGCCCAGCGGCAAATTGGCGAGCTGCTTTTCGCTGTCGCACCATTCGACAGCCTCAACCAATCTGGAGGCAAGCGGATCGATATCGAAAACATTCGCCCGGTCCATCTCCTCTTCCGGTGTCAGCAGATCGAGCAGAAGCGTTCCCAGTCCGGCTTCCCGCAACCCGGCAGCCACGTGATTGTTGCGCGGGCTCAGCCTGCCGCTCCCGCTGCCATGGGCGAAGACGACCAGCCCGCCCGCATCCGCGGGAATGCCGAGAATGGCAGCCATTCCGCGCGGCTCGATCCGGACTTCCACGGTTTCGGGCGGAGGACGTGTCATAGGCTATAGTCCGAACGGATAGGTTTCGGGTGCGCCATGGGGATGTTCCGGCCCGAGCGGCGTCACCGCCTGCGTTTCCTCGAACCAGACATAGGCGTCGAACTGGTCGGCCAGAACCGCTTCGAAATAATGGCTCAGCAATTCCGTTTCCGGCCGATAGACGACCCCGATTGCCCTTTCGAGCAAGGAGGTGCGCAGCTTCGTCGCCAGCCCGGATTTTTCCGGGCCGCGCCAATCTGTCAGCGATCGGGCATAACCCGACCGGCGGAATGCATGTTCCCAACTGTCGGGGCGCGCCTCGCGCACCGTTTTGACACGCATATCCGCGCCCCAGTCATCCGCAGCCGCAACCGTGCCGCGATCGGTACCGAAGCCGATCAGCACCGCTTCATGGCCATGCGCCATGCGGCAGAGTTCCCCGATATTGAATTCTCCCCGCCATCCCATCGCAGTGGCGGAGGCATTTCCGATGTGAGAATTATGAGCCCAGACGACAGCCCTGGCACCATCGCCGCGATGAGCCAGCAATGCCTGCAGCGTTGCGAACATGTGCCGGTCGCGCAAATTCCAGCTTTCCGCAGATCCGCGATACATGGCCCGGTAATAACGTTCCGCGGCGAGAACGATCCGCGCGTTCTGCACGGCATCGAACCAGCTTTCACCATCCTGCGCCAGATATGACAGGCGGCGGTCGAGCAGTTCCTGCAACTGGCTTACCGCCGCATCTTCGCAGCCGGTGCGCCCACCGCGTTCCACCATGTGGCCATATCGCGCCGGATCATCCTGCCAGGGGGTGAGACAGCCATAGCGCGCCCGGGCACGAGCAGCCTCTTCCGGGTCCACCCGGTCAAGATATGTCAGCACTGCGTGGATGGATTCCCCCAGGCTGTAAACATCCAGTCCGTGGAAGGACGTGCGCTCGGCCTCGAGCAGTGCCTCGTTACGGGTTCTCAGCCAATCGGCGAATTCCAGCACTTCCAGATTGCGCCACATCCAGGTGGGAAAGCGCGCAAAGACATCGCCCCTCCTCGGCCGGGGGGCCCTGTGGCGGGAGTAATCATCTATCCTGGCGGCGTCCGGCCAATCCGCTTCCACCGCCACGATATTGAAGCCGTGATGTTCGATGAGCCTGCGCGTGATCGCGGCCCGGGCGCGGTAGAATTCGCTCGAACCATGCGTGGCCTCGCCAAGAAGAACGATTTGCGCATTGCCAAAACGGTCAAAACTTTCGCCGAACAGGTCGGCATTGGCCGGATCAGGCAGAGGCTCCGCCGCTTTATGGAGAGCCTGCACCAGATCTTCCGAAGCAACCTTGCGAGTCGATCTCGTCTGGAAAGTCATCTTCCCTGCTCCTCCGGTGAATAGTGATGCTTCACCGGCGCGGGCGCTGTTCGTAAATCTACGGATCGCTTCTATACTGACCTTTGCCTTCAATACGCAGCGCGAATCTTTTCGTGCCGACTGACAGAAGGCAGCCATGGCAACCGTACCGCCCGAACCGCCCAACCGGATCGATCCTTCAGGGCCGCCTGAAACGCCTCCGCCCCCACCGGACCCGGCGCCCGAACCCCCACCCGAAACCGAGCCCGATATGCCGGATTTCGACGAGCCGGATGTAAGCCCGGACGAATGGCCCTCGCCCCCGTAATCAGGTTCGGTGCCCGGCTGACGGGGTTCTGCCCGCCAGCCGGTGGATGCTGGTTATTGTGGCGCCGGCACAGTTTGCGGATCCTCCGCAGGCACCATGCCCAGCCTTCTGGCGAGCCAGTTCATCGTCGGCCCCTGTATCAGGCTGGACAACAGGACCACGAAGAACACGATATTGAAGATGGCGAAGGCCCCTGGCACGCCCGCCACGATCGGGAAGGTCGCCAGGACGATGGGAACCGCGCCGCGCAATCCCGCCCAGGAAATGAAGAGCTTTGCCCGCCAGCCGAACTGGCGAAATGGCCAGAGGCACAGGAACACGCTGAGCGGGCGGGCAACCAGCATCAGGATGAAGGTGATCGCAAGGCCCGGCCCGATTACATGGGTAAGGTTGGAAGGTGTGATAAGCAGGCCGAGCGTAAGGAACATCGCAACCTGGGCAAGCCAAGCCAGGCCATCCTGAAAGGTCGCCACAATGGGTCTGGCCGTATAATCGCGATTGCCCGCCATCAGGCCCGCCACATAGGCAGCGAGGAAGCCGTTTCCGCCGACAATCTGCGCGCAGCCATAGGCGATCAGCACGCTGGCCACCGATATCACGAAGGCCAGCCCTCCATGCACATAGGGAGATCGCTTGAGTATCTCTGCCATCAACCAGCCTGCCACGGCCCCGATGATGCCGCCAGCGGCCATCTGCAGGACGAAATCAGCGCCGAGCGAGAGCGCGGAGGTTCCCGGAGTGGCAAGGAACAGGAGCGCAGCCCCCACCAGGAAGATCGCCATCGGATCGTTGGAACCGGATTCCACTTCTATGAGAGCGCGGGCATCCGCATTCAGTTTCATATCGCTTGAACGCAATATGGCGAACACCGCCGCGGCATCGGTGGAAGCGACCACGGCGCCCAGCAGAAAGCCCTGGAACGGTCCGAAGCCCAGGATCAACATGGCCGCGCCGCCCACTATCGCCGCGCTCAGCAATACGCCGACCGTGGCCAGCAGCAGCGCAGGCGCGGCAACGCGGCGCACATCCCGCCACTCTGTATCCAGACCGCCCGAAAAGAGGATGAAAATCAGGCAGGCGACGCTGATGCCTTGCGTCAGAAGATAATCTTCAAAGGATATGCCGCCCGGTCCATCGACACCCGCCAACATGCCAAGCGCGAGAAAGCCAATAAGCGCCGGCAGGCCGAAACGGCTTGAAAGCGTGCCGGCAAGGACGGTCAGAAGCAGCAGAATACCGACGGATAACAGCGCGACTTCGGGGCTGATGATTGGCATGATCAACCCCGATCCGGCCTGGCACCCATACGGGCCAGGAAGCTGTTCACCAGCGCTTTCATCGTCGGTTTCATTATCCTCTACGTTTTCTGACCGTCCAATCTTGCCGTTCTGCAAGATTACGTCGTTCTTACCGCCCTTGGTTCGGACGGTAACGGATGATTGCAGGAACAACAGCGCATATCAGTAATCCCGCCTGTTCCTGCATATATTCCGGCCTGCTGTTTCCTGCCTGGCGGTGAATTCCGCCTTGCTGGCAGCAGGCCGCCCCCTCATGGCGCGAACAAGCCCACCAGGGCGAACAAGGAGAAGCAGATCGACACGCCGATGATGGCATAGATCGCTTCTTTCAGTGATATCCGATCGATATGCTCCCGCCGGAATTGCGTATAGCCGGCGACAATCGTTTCATTGCTGGCCAGGCTTGCCACATCGAATGCGCTGGCCTTGCGGAACCATTGCTTCAAATCCTGCAACTGCTGTTCGTCGATATGCGGATATGCCTGAAGGAGCGCTGCGACCTGGTCGTAGCGGTCGGCCGGGCTGGATGCCTCGGACTGTTCGTTGGTCATTATTGATCCTGATTATATGCAAATTGGCATTATCGCCTCCGTCGAGGCGCGCTTGATCAGGATTTCAGGGGAGGAGCGCGCGGCCCTTCTGCGGGCGAATGCGGCCATGGAACAGGCGGTGCCGTCTGGCGCCGCCCCGGCCATATGTGGGATGGCCCTTTCGCTTCGGCGCCCGACAGGCGGACGGGCGGCGCAATGTGGGCAAACAATGTCGAAGGCAGCTGCACGAGCGACGCTCGCGAGTTCACCTCATGGCGCGTCGAAAGCGATACCTCCGCCGTATCGGCGCTGAAGGCGGAACCATATCTCGTCTCGGCCGACAGCGGCTTAGTCGGCAGCGCTTGCAAGGCAATAATGCCCAGCATCGCGAGCACGAGAAGCCTGAAAGAGGCAGGAAGAGCGGAACCGAGCTTCACGCCCTGGAAAGTATGACGCGCGATGGGTCTAAACAAGATGGTGAGCCAGGGGGAAAAGCAGGTTTTTGCGCCCCGATCACACAATATGGCGAATGGCATGGCGGCCGGGCTGCCCAGCCCTATGGCCAGGGGGCGCCAGCTCTCCCGGCGCCCCCAAACACAGACTTAGAACTGCGCCCTGAGATTGACCCAGTAGCTTCGTGCCTTGTCCTTGTTGTTGTAATCATCCACGAAAACCGGCTCGAAACTGCCATCTCCATTATCGATGAAGCTCGTGCGATAGCTGGTGAAGTCCGTGTCGAGCAGATTGTTGATGCGACCGCCCACGGTGATGTGCTCGTTCAACTGGAACTGCCCGCCCAGATTCAGCACGGTGTAGCTCTTGAAATAAAGCCGTTCGCCCGTGCCCGCGTCCACTCCGCGATATCTGCGGGATCGATGCTCTGCATTGAGCTGCGCGCTGATCCGGTCAGTGGGTGACCAGTCCAGCGTGGCATTGGCCATATGCCGTGCCGTGTTGGTGAGCGGCAGCCCCTCATCCGATCCGCTGAGCTGCTTGCTGTCCGTATAAGTGTAATTGGCGCGCAGGTTGAATTTCTGCAGGAAACGGATGCGGCCGGCAACTTCGACCCCTTCCACTTTCGCCTCATCGATATTGACCGGCTGATTGACCGTGCCACCCAGGCCGAGGATGGTGTAATAATCGCCCAGATTGGCGCAGGGTCGTTCCCCGCCGGTCACTTCGCAAGGCTGCACCGTTTCGCTGGCGATCTTGTCATCGAACTTGTTGTGGAAATAGGTGACATTGATCCCGGTGCCGGGAAGCGGATCCCAGTAAATCGCCACTTCGGTATTCACGCTGGTTTCAGGCGTCAGGAAGGGGTTGCCGACAAAGGGGGAGGTCCCCTGCCCGCCGAAACCGCGAATGCCATCGTAAAGATCGGTGGTCTTGGGCGTCTTGTAGCCAGTGCTGACACCGCCCTTCACAACCAGAGTGCTGGTTGCATTGAACACACCATAGACCCGCGGCGAGAACTGCCCGCCAAACAGGTCGTGCTCGTCATAACGCACACCTGCGGTCAGGGTGAAAAGGTCCAGGGGCGACCAATTGTCTTCCACGAAGATCGACCATTGTTTCTGCTTCTGCACGGCAGAAATGCCTTCTTCGCTCTGTTCCAGGCCGAAGACCGCATCGAACAGTTCCCCGTCGATATACTGGCCGCCAACGACCACTTCATGATCGCCCGCAAGGTCCGCCAGCGGGATCACCATGCGCGCATCGGCGGTGAACTGGCTGGATTTCAGGTCGCGGTCAGGACGCGGCAGGAATGTTTCCGCCGCAATCTCGCGGCGCTCGTCCTCGCTCAGCCCCGCATAGTCGCCCGTGCCATCATAGATTTCCTGCAGCAGCAGCCGCTCCGCCACGGAGAAGGGCCGCGTGCGGCCACGATTGACGGTATCGACATAGGCGAGCGAGACGAAGCTGCGGCCAAACGACCATTCGCCATTATGCGTGACCGACCAGTTGGTGCGGTTGAAGCGCTGTTCGTCCTTGTAGCCGACACGCGGTGCCACGATACCGCCGCGGGTCTGCCAGATGGTGTCGATACTATCGAGCGTGCCGAGCGGAAAACTGACCTCCCCCGTATCGGGATCGGTAATCGGCGTGTTGTCATATTTCTGCCGAGAGATGTCGTAATCGAATTCGATGGTGTGCTTGTCTGACGGCGTCCAGGCGAGCGTGCCGCCCACGCTGTAATTGGTGTTGTCCACGGTTCGGCCACCACCGCCGAAGCCGAGCGCGCGGACATGCGTGACACCCGCGGGATCGGTGACAGGGCGGAATTCCGGATTGGAAGCCATCCGTTCATAGATCGAGCCGCGCAGCGAAATGCCCAGCGCATCGCCCAGGATCGGTCCGCTCAAGCCCGCATCGAAAGTGATGTCATCGCCGAAGCGGCTATCTTCCTGGAAGCTGCGCCCGACCGTGGCGGAACCCGACCAGCGGCGGCTGACGGGCCGCGTGATGATGTTGATGACGCCGCCCATCGCATCCGCACCATAAAGCGTCGAGGCGGGACCGCGGATAACCTCTATCCGCTGGACCGTATCGAGCGGCGGAATGTGATTGAACCCATTGCCGCCAAAATTGTTCGGGTAGATATCGCCATGATTGTTCTGCCGCTTCCCGTTGATCAGCAGCAGCGTATAGTCGGCGCCCATGCCGCGAATGCTGATCGTGCGCTGGCCGGTCTTGTCGGCAGTTTCCCCGACATCGACGCCTTCCAGGTCACGCACTGCGTCGATCAGCGTCATATAAGGACGTTCGGCGAGGATTTCCGCCGGGATGACGCTGATGCTGGCAGGAGCATCGGTGATCTTCTGCGCAAAGCCAGCGGCTGTCACCACGATCGCGTCTTCCGACGAAACTTCCGTATCCCCCTGCCCCTGCGCCATGGCCGGCGCAGTCGCTCCCAATCCTGCGGCACCCAGAACCGTACCGGCAACCAACCAACTTGCCCGCCTCAATCGATCAGTCATTTTCGTCCATTCTTGCTAATTGTTCGCATTATTGATTGCGCCAATGGTCGAAACGGAAGCGCCCGTCAATCGGGCTGGTCAGCGAAATCGCGTTTTCGCTGAAAAAGTGTGGGCCATGTGAAGATTGCCCCCGCCACGAGGGGGGCGTCAGGCTTTTACCCAGCAGGCGCGAGACTTCGCGCTGCGCGGCACAGTCACAGCGAAAGAAAAATCCGCCCCGCCCGGCATCCAGCCCGGCGCAGCATGGAAGGAGTTGTCCTGTTTCGGAACACTCACTCGCCTGTCCGGGACCGGAAACCGGCCTGCCCAATGCGAGGATCGAGGATCTAGGCTGCTCTACCCTGCTTGTAACGCTCGATCGACTGGCGAAGTTCGCTTGCCGGCACCGCCTTGGAGAACAAATAGCCCTGCAACATATTGCAGCCTGCGGACCGCAGATATTCGTGCTGCCCGGACGTTTCCACGCCCTCGGCAGTGACCTGAAGCCCCATCGCGTGGCCCAGCGTGATGACAGCCGTAATGATCGCGCTGGATTCGAGGCTTTGCCCGAGCCCCTGAGTGAAACTCTTGTCGATCTTTATCCGGTCGACGTCAAAATTGCGCAGACAGCTGAGCGACGAATAACCCGTGCCGAAATCGTCAAGCGCTATACGGAAACCGGCTTTCCGGAAGCGGCGCAAAGCGCCTCTGACCAGTTCGTTCTGATCGAGCACCACGCCTTCGGTCACTTCGAATTCGATCTGGGAAGGATCAATTCCAGCTTCGCGCACAAGCCGGCACGCCCGCTCCGCAAAATCCTCGTCACAGAACTGCACCGGCGAGAGATTTATGGCGATCGTCAGGTGCGGCCATTCGCGCGCGACTTCGCAGGCTTCACTCAGGACATGATCGCCCAATGCGGAAATCAGGCCCGTCTCTTCCGCCACCGGTACGAATTGCTGCGGCGGTACCCACCCCAGTTCCGGGTGGCGCCAGCGGAGAAGCGCCTCACCTCGCCGGATATGGAATCCACCAGGGGTTGGTAATGTATGCTGAGTTCGGTTCCAGAACATATTGCGTTGCGCAGATCACTCTCGATCGTTGCGCGCAACTGGACCGTTTCGTCCATTGACTGGTCGAAGAAGCGATAACAGTTTCGCCCCTCCGCTTTCGCCCGGTAAAGGGCAATGTCGGCCTTGCGCATCAGTTCGGTGCGGTCGCTGCCATATTCCGGGGCAATGACAATACCGATGCTTACCCCCACATGTACCTGATTGCCCAGAACTTCGTAAGGGCGCTGCACATCTTCAACAATGCGCTCGAGCGTGTCTTCAATGCCATGCGAGAGATCATCTTTCTCGATCAGGATGGCAAATTCATCCCCGCCGAGCCGCGCCACCGATTTTGAAGCCGGAAAGACGCGCAACAGGCGCATGCCGACTTCCCGGATGAGTTCGTCACCCACAAGATGCCCGAAGCGGTCGTTGACATGCTTGAACCGATCGAGATCGAGCAGGAGTATGGCCACCGCGTCACCGTGGCGCGACTTGATAAGAGCCTGTTCGACGCGATCATTGAACAAGGCCCGGTTTGGCAAACCCGTCAATGCATCGTGATATGCCAGATGGTGCGCTTGCGCTTCCTTGGCGCGCAGCTCGACATGGGCTTCCTCGAGCTGTGACAAATGCTCGTCATCCCGTTTCATCAGGATGCGCATGCCAAGAGCCATCAGCAGGACCAGCGTTGCTATGACCGCAAATGCCCCGGCAGCCGGAAGAAGCAGACCCTTGATCACAAGGGCTCCGGAAGGCTGCGGCTTCCAGAAGAAATAGGCGAGCCGGACACTGTCGCTGTTCGTCAATGCGGCCGAGCTTTCTCCGTCGAGAGGCGTCGGCGAATCCGAAATACGTGCGTCGAGCAGATAGTTACGCTGCGCCGCTTCACGGAGAAATTCGTCGTCGAGATACCGCAAGTTGACCAGCACCGGTGGCTGTTCGGCCGCCTGCGGCTCCCCCTGGGAAGAACGGGCCATCTGCATGACGCTGACAACAGCGATTCGATCGCCAATTCGGACAAGATCGGTCGAATGAACCACGTTCGGCGTCGTACGGACCGATGGGTAGGCGGTAACCGGCTCGTCCCAAAGGCCAGGCATCGGAGCAAGTACCAACGGCGCAGGCGGCGATCCGGGCAGGCGCTCACTGAGGTTGCTCTGTCCGCTTGGGCGTTGGATCTCGCCCCGCGCCAGTTGGACAAAACGCTGCAAAGCAGGGGCTACCTGATCGAATGCCGCAGGGGCCAGACGCTGGCGCTGGACAGAGGCATAAACCGGCCTGTCATCGGGATCGAGAATATAGGTTGCGTGCGCATCATAGAGATCGAACAGGGGTTCGCCGATATTCTTGTCCAGCCAGGCGCCATCCGGATCCGCAGAGGCGGCTTCCTCGATGCACTCTTCGCACATGCCGACGGATTCCTGGGCCAGCGCCAGTTCATCCATGGCTTCGCTCGTCGCTTTCCAGACTTCAGCCTGCTGCGCCATTGCCGAAAGTGAATCGGCACTCCGGCCGGCGGCTATCAATGCGGCACCGCACAACACGGAAGTGGCCAGCAGAACCAGCCCGCCCGGTAACAGAACTCGCATGCGGAAGCGCCTTTCAAAGCCGCCTCCCGCTCTCATAATCATGTCAGACAATCCGCGACCACAATGGCAAGCGGCTTGCCTATCAATCGTAAAGATACGGTTATGGGTTTTGCCTGAGCAGCCCAAAAAACATTCGGAGAGCGTCAGTGCGGCAGCGCGCGATCAACTTCGCGCTTCGGATACAAGGTCTTTCGCTGCCGCGCCGAACAATGTGGCATCATTGCTGACCATTACGAGCGAGAAGCCCATATGGCGGTAAAGCCGTGCATCGGCCGCATTGCCGGCCGCCGCGCCAGACAGGATCCCTGCTTCCCGCGTGGTATCGAGCACGCGCCTCGTCAGTTCGCGAACGTCCGCGGAATCGGGCCGTTTGCCGCTGGATAGCATCAGGTCCCCATGGCCGATGAAGATCCCGTTCACATGTTCAAGAGCCGCAAAATCGGCGCTGCTATCAAGACTTTGCCAGTCTTCCAGCTGGATCATGCGCAGACATTGTTTGTCACCCCGTTCGAGATAGGCGGACATGTCGCCCAGCCCCCACCGTCCGGCGCGGGAGGTCGTACCCAACCCCCGTTCACCACGCGGACTGAACACCATCTTGCGCGTTATCGCGCTGGCTTGCGCCAGTGTTGTTACTCGCGGCACCAGCAGCCCGTCTGCCCCCGCATCCAGCAATGGTTGAACGCTTGCCCCGCTGCAATCGGGAAGCCGGACAAGCGCCGCCATTCCAGCGGCCTGTGCTGCATGAACAAGGCGATAGGCAGTCTCCAGGCTGTGCGGGGCGTGTTCCATGTCGATGACGACGAAATCGAAACCCGCGAGGCCCAGCAATTCGACCGTCTCCAGCGAAGGCAGCTTCACCCAGGTGCCAAGCAGCCCACCGGCTGAACCATGTGCGAATTCGACGAAGTCCTGCATTGTCGGCATCCTTCAGCTTTCTGCGGCAAGGCCGCGATGGTGCTCCGCCATTTCGAGATAATGGTCGCACTGATCGGCCATTGCCGCGATTTCCTGCGGCCCAAGCGCGCGGCGGGGCCGCGCCGGGCGACCAGTCCATAATTCGCCTTCCGGCACTGTCTTTCCTGGCGGCAGGAGCGCGCCCGCCCCCAGCATTCCGGTGGATTGCACGCAGGCGCCGTCCATCACGATCGCGCCCATGCCGACAAAGCCACGGCTCTCTATCCGGCATCCATGCAGCAACGCCATGTGGCCGATCAGTACGTCTTCACCGATGATTACCGGTTGAATCGCGCCCCCGCCGCCCTTTCGCGGTCCTTCGACATGGATCACGCTGCCGTCTTGCACATTGCTGCGCGCCCCCACTTCTATCGGGGCCAGATCGCCGCGCAGAACGCAATTGTACCAGATACTTGCGCCTTCGCCGATCGTGACATCCCCGATGATCCTGGCACCGGGTGCGATGAAGGCGCCCGGAGGGATCCTGGGAGATCTGCCACCATGGGCAAGGATGAGTGCGCCGGGATGTTCATGCATGATTCCATCCTGCACAGGCTCCTCCCCTGCGAAAGCCGCCAGCGCGGCCCGAGCCGTTTTTGCCGCGATATGGTGCCGTCTGAGTCAAGTCAGGCGCCCCGCAGATGCTGGAAAGTCCGGCCCAAGACGGCGATAACGAACAGCGCGCGCCCGGAAGCGAAAGAGCAGAACAACCGGGTGGCGGGGAGGAGCTTCGGAGTTGGCATTGCAAAGATCACTCGACCTGTACCAGGTCCCCTGCGTCAGAGTCGGTGCCGGCGTCCTGATGCAATGCGCAACAGACTGCGCGGCCACTGGCGCACGCCGCGCCCTGATCCTGACCTCCACTCCGATAGCTCAGCTAGCCGAAAGGCTGGCCGGCGCCTTGCGTGAAGCCGGCGTCGAGCCAGTCATCCATGCGGAGGTGGATGGCGAACCGACCCGCCGCGATCTGGCCAACGCGCTGGCCGTGGCGGCAAATTCCCAGGTGGATTTCGTTATCGGCCTTGGCGGCGGCAGCGCGATGGACGTCGCCAAGCTGGTCGCCGCCCTGCACGGATCAGCGCATGATTTTGACGAGATCGCGGGCAACGCCCTTCTTCTGACACGCGGCCTCCCCCTCGCCTGCATCCCGACGACAGCCGGAACCGGCAGCGAGGTGACGCCCATCGCCGTGATCGAGGACGAGGAAGCCGAACTCAAGAAAGGTGTGGTCAGCCGCCATCTGGTGCCCGATTTTGCCTATCTCGATGCACAATTGACCTGTTCCATGCCGCGCGGGGTCACTGCCTCGACCGGGCTGGATGCTCTCACCCATTGTATCGAAGCATACGCCAACCGGCATTCGCACCCGTTGGTCGATTGCTGGGCCCTGGAAGGAATCCGGCTTATCGCCGCAAATCTGGAACGGGCCTGCGAACAGCCTGACGATCTTGCTGCACGCGAAGCCATGCTGATCGCCAGCCATCTGGGCGGAATGTGCCTGGGCCCGGTCAACACCGCTGCCGTGCACGCGCTCGCCTATCCGCTCGGCGGAGAGTTTCACATAGCGCATGGCGTCGCCAATTCCTTGCTTCTGCCTCATGTCATCCGCTTCAACGCGCAACACGAAGCCGGGCGCTATGCCGCAGTGGCGACTGCTCTTGGCGTAATTCCCGGCGGCGATCCGCATGGCGACGCAATGGCGGGCGTAGCGGAAATCGAACGATTATCCGCGGCCGTCGGGATTGACCGGCGGCTGAGCGATCTCGGCATCGGTGCAAATGCCCTGCCCAAGATGGCGGCTGCGGCCATGAGTGTTCAGCGGCTTTTGAAAAACAATCCACGAACTGTTTCGGAAGCCGATGCGCTGGCAATCTACGAGGCCGCATTGTGACCCCGGAAAAGCCGGACCGCAGCCTGTTCGGCTGGTATCGGGAGGCAGACCGCAAAACCCGGCGGGTCTTCTGGACCTGCGGGGCAGGCTGGGTGATGGATGCTGCCGACGCGCAGGTCTATCAATATCTGATCCCGCTTCTGATAACCTCGCTCGGCATTACGCTGACCGAGGCGGGTTCCATTGCCAGCGCCAGCTATTTCGCGGCGGCTGTGGGCGGCTGGCTTGGCGGCTGGCTCTGCGATCGCTTCGGGCGTGCACGCATATTGCAGATCACGATCCTGTGGTTTTCGGTCTTTTCCTTCCTTTCCGGATTTGCCGAAACCTATGAACAGATGCTGGTCATCCGCGTGCTGCACGGCATCGGCTTTGGTGCGGAATGGGCTGTCGGCGCGGTGCTGCTGGGTGAAATGATCAACCCCAGGCACCGGGGCAAGGCATTGGGCGCGGTTCAGGCGGGCGCGCCGATCGGCTCGGGGATCGCGGCTTTGCTGGCCGGGCCGGTTGCCGCCAGCTTCGATCCGGACCTTGGATGGCGGGTGGCTTTCTGGATCGGCCTGGCGCCTGCCCTGCTCATCTTCTTCATCCGCCGCGGTTCGGACGATGCCGAAGTGTACAAACTGGCCCGCGCACAGCAGCGCGCCGAAAATCGCACTGTCAGCCTTGGCGCCATCTTCGGCCCTGGAATGATCGGCGTGACGATGCTCGCCTCGATGCTCTCGCTCGGCGTTCAGGGGGCGGCCTATTCAGTGGCCAATTACCTGACCTCCTTCATGACGGCGGAGAGAGGGCTGACACAGGGCGTCGCGGGCTATCTCGTGCTCATCAATTCGATTGGCGGTTTCTTCGGCTGCATCACCAATTCCTATATCAGCGATCTTGCCGGGCGGCGGACGGTTTTTCGCATCTTCGGCTTCGGCTTTCTCGTCATGGCCTCGATCTATCTCTTCGGCCCATGGGGGGGAAATCTATGGTTCCTGGTTCCGATCGGGATGATCTACGGCTTCTTCCAATTCGGCATGTATGCGAGTTTCGGCCCCTATTTTACCGAGCTTTTCCCCACGGAAATGCGCGGTTCCGGCCAGGCATTTGCCTATAATTCCGGCCGGGCGGGCGCGGCGCTGTTCATCCTGGGCGTGCCGCTGGTGGCGCAGTTCATGCCGCTCAGCGCGGCAATGGCCACGCTGGGGATCGTGGGCATCATCTGCGCCTTGATCCCGACACTTATCCTGCCGGAAACTGCCGGCCGGGCATTGTCGGCCGTGGGCGAACAGAACAAGGCAGGGAACAGACCATGAGACCAACGCGCGTCATGCTTGTCATCGGCGGAAATCGGGGGATCGGTGCGGCCATTGCCCGGCTCGCCGCCAGCCGGGGCTATGCCGTGGCAATCACCTATGCCAGCAACGCCGCCCCGGCCGAAGACGTGGTGGCAGCAATAGAAGAAGCGGGCGGAACAGCGGCGGCCTTTCGCTGCGATGTCGCCGAAGAGGAAGATATACTGCGCCTGTTCGAGGATGCGGCGGTGCTCGGCCAGCTTTCAGCCATGGTCTATTCCAGCGGCATTACAGGCGATGCCTCCCCGCTTGCCGATGCGAGAGCCCGGACCTTGCGCGACGTGGTGGCAGTGAACCTGACGGGGGCCATGCTCTGCGCACGCGAAGCTGCCCGGCATATGTCCACGGGACGGGGCGGCCAGGGCGGTTCGATCACCTTCGTCTCCTCCCGTGCGGCAGACCGCGGTTCCGCGGGTGAATATGTCTGGTATGCCGCAAGCAAAGGCGGCGTGAACAGTCTTTCGCTGGGGCTGGCGCGCGAAGTTGCGGGCGAAGGCATCCGCGTGAACTGCGTATCCCCGGGCCCCGTGGCGACAGAGATGCTAAGTCCGGAACGGCAGGCAAAGGGGGCCGCGGCGGTCGCCATGGGCCGGGTGGCCGATCCGGCGGAAATCGCCGAAGCCGTGCTCTACATGGCGTCAGACCAGGCTTCCTATGTCACGGGCGCCAATCTGGCCGTAGCCGGAGGAGCGTGATTTCAGCCGAGCCTTGCCACGGATCAATTGATGATGGAGTGTGGAATGAACGGTCACGAGGCTCGTCAAAGAAGCCCGGCCGGGGAGAGAATGATGCAATCTTACAATTCCGACGCCCTGCCCGCGGAAACCAGAATGGCTGCGTGGAATGCGCTGTATTCGCGCCAGCTCAACAATGTCGATTTCACGCCCGCAAGCAGCCAGGATTTTGCCGCCCGCCTCAGCCTCGGCCAGCTCGGTCCGATCCAGTTCGCACGCATGTGCACCAATCGCACGAATATCCTCCGTTCGCGGAAGCATATCCTGCCGAGCCAGCAGCGGCTCTATTCCTTCCTGCTTCAGGCCGGGGGAAGCAGTCAGCTTTCGCATTGCGGGCACGAGGCGGAACTGACGCCCGGTGATTTCGCGCTTTGCGACAGTGCCGCACCGCACAGTTTCACGGTGGATGACGGCAGCGTCGTCATCATGCTGCGCATAGATGCGAAAACCCTCAGGCAGCACCTGCCCACGCCCGAACGGTTCTGCGGCCTGCATCTCAGGAACGAGGTCGGGCTGACGGGCGCGATGTCCGCCATGGTGGAACGCCTCGATGCCCAGCTCGCGAAGGGTTTCACCTCCATCTATGGGGAACGCTTCGCGCAGAGCCTGCTGGAAATGCTTTCGATGTCATATTCCATGGGCTTCGACATGGGTGGCGACGTTTCGGCCGTATTGCGCGGCCGCCATGCCGAGGTGGTGCGCTATATAGAGGATCATTTGCGCGATCCGCAGCTTTCACCCGCAACCATCGCCGAAGGGCTGCGTATTTCGCCGCGCTATCTGCGGACGATTTTCGCCAGCACCGGGGAGAAAGTCTCCACCTATATCATCCGGCGCAGGCTGGAAGAATGCGCCAAGCAGATCCGCGATCCCAGCTGGGCAGGCCACACGCTGACAGAGATCGCCTTCGCCTGGGGGTTCAACAGTGCGGCGCATTTCACGCGCACCTTCCACGAACATCACGGCATGGCCCCGCGCGAATATCGGCGCCGCATGATCGGATAGCGCGCCGCCCTGGGCAAGAGGCCATGCCCCGGCAGGCAAGCCCGGATGCGGCAAGTCTGCCAGCGCTCGCTATCGGAAAAGTGGCTGGAGAGCGGAATGACGCAGCATGATCGGGCAGGATTGACGCAGGAGCTTGCGCTGCAACTCGCCGACTATTGGCACGAGATCGATTTCAACGGCGGCAGCGCGGCAAGCGAATATTACACGCCCGATGCCGAGTTCCACGGCCAGTTCGCATCCTATATCGGCCGCACGAAAATCCAGGAATTCTACGATTGGCGGCGCAGCCAGGGCCCCCGGCTTTCGGTCCACAGCTTCACGAATTTTCGCGCCTGGCAGATTGGCGAGGATAGTGCCGAAGCCACCAACTTCCTGTTTCTCTATGCTGCCAATGGCGAACGGCCACTGACCAGCCACGTGCCGGTCACGATCTCGCTTGCAACGGACCGCTATCGCAGGGTCGATGGCCGTTGGCTGTGCAGCTTCCGCCGCTTCGAACATCTGTTCGAAAGCGACACCCCGATCACGAACCCCGATCTCGACGGTGAAAAGCAATGAACCAGGCCCGTGGCAAGCTGGACGAAGCCGATCTGCTGATCAGCAGGGCTTATGTGGCAGGCGAATGGCTGGAGGGGGATGACACGCCCATTCGGGTGGAGGATCCTTTCACGCTGGAAACCATCGCCGAAGTCGCATCGGTAAACGCTTCGACAGCACAGCAGGCCGTCAATGCCGCGGCCGGCGCCCTGCCCGCCTGGGCCGCGCGCCCCGCAAAGGAACGCGGCGCGATCGTGCGCCGCTGGTTCGAACTGATCGTGCAACATCGTGAAGACCTCGCCCGCCTCATCACAAGGGAGAATGGCAAGCCCATGCGAGAAGCGCGGGGCGAGGTCGATTACGCAAACCAGTTCATGGAATTTTACGCGGACGAGGCAACCCGCGTGCTGGGCGAGATTATTCCCGCTGCAGAGCCGGGCCGCAGGATGCTGGCGGAGCGGGAGCCCGTGGGCGTCTGCGCGGCGATAACGCCCTGGAATTTCCCCCTCGCCATGCTGACGCGGAAGGCCGCCCCGGCAATGGCCGCCGGCTGCACGATGGTGGCAAAGCCGGCCGGTCAGACGCCGCTCTCCGCCCTCGCCTTCGCCTTTCTGGGCCAGGAAGCAGGCATTCCGCCGGGCGTTTTCAGCGTCGTTACGGGCCGGGCCGGCCCTATCGGCGAGGTGGTGACGCAGAGCCCGGCGGTGCGCAAGCTGACATTCACCGGATCGACCCCCGTGGGCACGATGCTGATGGCAGCCTGCGCCCCGACGATGAAGCGCGTCAGCATGGAACTGGGCGGTAACGCCCCGCTGCTGATATTTGACGATGCCGATCTGGACACTGCCGTGGAAACGGCGATAGTCGCCAAGTTCCGCAATAGCGGCCAGAGCTGCATCGCCGCCAACCGCATTTATGTGCAGGATGGCATTCGCGATCGTTTCCTGTCGGCCTTTGCCGGCCGTGTTTCGCAGATGTCGGCAGGCGACGGTTTCGACGAGCAAAATGATATCGGGCCGCTGATCGACGAGGCGGCGATCGCCAAGGTGGAAGAACATCGCGAAGATGCGCTGACCCGTGGCGGCAGACTGCTTGCCGGCGGCGCATCCCCCGGCGGGCGGATCGCCCTGCCCACCCTGCTTGCCAACGTGCCCGAACAGGCCATGCTCGCGCAGGAGGAAACCTTTGGCCCATTGGCAGGCGTGATCGGTTTCGACACCGTCGAACGGGCCATCGGGCTGGCCAATGACACGCCTTTTGGCCTGGCCGCCTATCTCTGTTCGCAAGATCCGGCAAAGATCGCGCATGTATCCCGCGCCCTCGAAACCGGGATGGTCGGCATCAATACCGGCCTGATCTCCAGCGCGCATGCGCCCTTCGGCGGGGTAAAGATGTCCGGGGTCGGCCGTGAAGGATCGCACCAGGGCATCGAGGAATATCTCAGCACCAAATATATCTGTCAGGCAGGCCTCTAGGGACGCTCGCGATGCGCAAGAACAAGAAGGTCATCATCACCTGCGCCCCTACGGGTTCGATCCATACACCATCCATGTCGCCCCACCTTCCGGTGACAGCGAGCCAGATCGCCGACGCAGCGACAGGTGCGGCGCAGGCGGGTGCCGCCATCCTGCATCTTCATGCGCGTTCCGATGCGGATGGCAGCCCGAGCCCCAAAGCAGAGGATTTCATGCGGTTCCTGCCGCGTGTCAGGCAGGCCACCGACGCAATTATCAACATCTCCACCGGCGGCAGCGCCATGATGAGCCTGGATGACAGGCTCGATGGTGCAAGAGCAGCCCAGCCGGAGCTGTGCTCGCTCAATATGGGGCCGCTCATCTTCGATTTTTCCGCAGCCGGAAGGCGGGTGGAAGAGTGGCAGCACGGGTGGGAACGCGAATATGTCGAAGGCTCACGCGGGCGGATCATGTATAATGACAATGCCTATATCAAGCGGATCATGCTGGAAATCGGGCGTGAATTCGGAACGCGTTTCGAATTCGAATGCTACGATATCGGCCACCTCTACACGCTGGCGCATTTCGCCGATCGCGGCCTGATCGATCCGCCGTTCC
This sequence comes from Croceibacterium atlanticum, assembly GCF_001008165.2. NCBI lineage: Bacteria > Pseudomonadati > Pseudomonadota > Alphaproteobacteria > Sphingomonadales > Erythrobacteraceae > Croceibacterium > Croceibacterium atlanticum. The sequence goes on from NZ_CP011452.2 coordinate 1,140,494, forward strand.
TGATACAGGGCGTATTTGGCATATTGGGCGGCATCGGGCCCGACACGCGCAATGTGGCGCATATGGTAACTATCGCTGACAGCCTGTTCGGAGAGGATTATGTCTTTTCCGCTTTCGCCGCTGGCCGGCACCAGATGGATTTCTGCACGCAGTCCATCCTGCTTGGCGGAAATGCCCGCGTCGGCCTGGAGGACAGTCTCTATATCGCGCCTGGCGAGCTGGCGCAGAGCAACGCCCAGCAAGTCGTCAAACTGCGCAGCGTGATCGAAGCGCTGGGCCGCGAGGTGGCAAGCCCTGATGAAGCGCGCGCAATGCTGGGCCTGAAAGGCGGCGACAAGGTCGCTTTCTGACAAAAGCCCGGCGTGCCCATACCAGCCGGGCCGGATATCTTCGCAGATTGTACATCAAGAAAAGGGCCGGATCGCATCATGCGACCCGGCCCATTCTGGTTCCGGCCTTCCCGCTCAATAGCGTAGCCTGACACCGGTCCTGAAACGCGATCCGAAAGTGTCGAAGTAAACCGGATTGGTCGGATAGTTCGATCCGCCCAGTCCGCCACCGCCCGGCGCGACCGGGGGTTTCTCGTCAAACAGATTCTGGATGGCGCCGAACAGCTCGACATAGCGATTGCCGGCGCTGTCGATCGGAATCTGATAGGACATTGCAAGACCCAGATAGGTGGCGCCGTCCACGCGGTTATCGTTGATGCTGTCGGGCAGAGAGGGATCGAAGCCCGCATCCTGCGGCCCGATCTTCTCGACATCATAAATCCCTTCCGGAATGTGGCGGAAGGACAGCGTCGTGTTGAAGCCGCCATTGTCGTAGGACAGGAAGGCGTTCCAGATCCAGTCCGGGGCGGGATTGAAGTCCCCGCCATTCAGCACGGGGCCGGTCTGCCCGGCATAGTCTATGACAGGCGTGGTCGGATCGGCCTGGACCTTGAAGTCATATTGATGATTGGCCAGCAAACGCAGGCTTACCGCGCCATCGCCCCCATCGAACACGTCGTAAAGCGGCAGCCTGTAAGACAGTTCGAAATCGAAACCACGAACGTCGAGACTGCCCAGATTGACCTGCCGGGCATCGACAAAGGTGATGTCCGTCGGCGCAGCGAAGGTGATCCGGTCGCAGAAGAGATCGAACTCTCCGCAGAAATCCACGATCCGCTGGCCCGGCAGCGTGGTGACCGTATCGGTGACTTCGATCTGATACCAATCGGCCGACATGCGCAGCCCCGGCGCGAAATCGGGCCGGAACACCACGCCCAGCGTGGTCGTGTCCGCACTTTCCGGTTTCAGCGCAAAACTGCCGCCATTGAGTATCGGCGTGTCGTCATCACCCAGACCTGGCGAGCCGGGAATGTTGAAATTGTCGACCACGCCCTGCGACGATCCGGCCTCTGTGGGAACCTGCTGGTCAAACAATTCCTGGAAGCCGGGCGAACGGATATCGCGCGAACGCGAACCGCGCAGGCGGAAACCTGCCCCGATTTCCCAGATGGCGGAAAGCTTGTAGCTGACAGCATCGGTGGTCTTTTCCTCCCCCGTGCTGGCATTCTGGGCGGTGTTCTGGGTCCAGCGAACCGCGCCGTTCACTTCAAGCATTTCGGCGAACGGCACATAGGCAAGCAGCGGCACGTTCAATTCGCCAAAGGCTTCGAAAACCTCGATCGTCCCGCCGTAATCCGTGCCGAAAGTGAAGGCATAATCATTGTAATTGGGAGTATCGCCATGGGTGACGTCGCCATCCTCGCTGCGATATTCCGCGCCGGCTGCCGCACCCACCGGACCGGCACCGATCCCGTCGAACAGATTGCCACTGATGACGCCCGCAATGACATGCTGCGTGTAATCGAAATCCTGCACGACCGGCCGATATGCGTAATCTATCGCAGCCTGCGACAGATTGTTGAGGCCGAACAGATTCAACGGTTCGCAGCCCTGTGAACGCGGGTCCGGATTGCTGGCCAGTGTTTCGCGGCACACGATATTGCCATTGGCGGTGCCGTTCAGGAATTCGCCTTCGTCCACGGCATCCAGCGCGTACTGGAATTCGGTATTCACGCGCGAATATCGTCCGTCCCGGTGCTGCTTGTTGCTGCCATACTGGTAGTAGATGTCCCAGTCCCAGTTCTCACCGATTTCGCCGCCCAGGCCCAGAACGCCGCGAAAGACATCAGCTTCCACTTCGTTGAGAGCGGGAATTTGCCGGTCCACATCCTTGCCGAGGCTGAAGGACGTGCCATCCAGCAATTCGACGAGATCATCCGGCAGGTAGGCGTTGTCGGGCTTGACGAAGAATGTCGAACGCGGCCCCGCCGTCACGCCCGAATTGGATGCGGTGCGGTGCGCATATGTCAGTTCGGTATAGGCCGTGAGAGCATCGCTGAGCTCATAATCGGCATAGAGATAGCCGACATACCGTTCCTGCGGCGTCTGCAGGTCGGAATCGGCATAAGTGGATTCACCGTCGCCCCCGCTGCGGGGACCGAAAGTGTTGGAATTGACATAGATACCGGGATCGAAATCGAGCACCGCAGTCCCGTCATCATTGAAGCGCAGGTTCCGTGCGGCAGGATCGGCAGGGCCGCGGTTCCGCACCACGCCATGGGCATCGTTGAATGCCTGCTTGGAATCCGGCCCGATGATGTAGTTCGGCAATCCGTATGTGGGCGAACCGGGCGTGTTATAGCCCGTGACACTGCCATCGGGCAGGATGTCCCCTTCATTGGTGAACAGGTCCCAGCCTTCCGCGCACCACAGGCGCACATCAGAACAGTCCCCGATCCCCTTCACCCTCTGATATTCGCCGCCAATCACCACATGGCCGCGATCCCCCAGGGACGTGCCGTAAACAGCTGAGGCATGATAATCCTTGCCGTCACCGCGGAAGGTCTGGCCAAAGTCTGCCTGCAGCCGCAATCCCTCGAGATCGGTGTCGAGGATGATGTTGACCACACCGGCAATGGCATCCGAACCATATGCGGCCGAAGCGCCGCCGGTGACTGTCTCCACCCGCTCGATCATGGCCGTCGGGATCATGTTGAGATCCACGGAGCCGCCATTCGATGTCGGCACGAAACGGCGGGAATTGATCAGCGTCAGCGTACGCGTGCCGCCATCGGGATTGAGGCCGCGCAGGTTCGCGAAGCTGGCGCCAACATCCGCGCCTGCGGTTATGCCAGCCGTTGCATCGGACTGGAAAGCGGTGTTCTGGGGGATGAGTTCGACGATGTCACCGGCATTGACGATGCCGAGATCCTGCGTGGTTTCCGCATCGAACACTGTCGCCGGAGTGGGTTCGCTGAAACCATCGCGCTTGATGCGCGTGCCGGTGACGATGATCGGGGCGGCCTCTTCGGCGCCCTGCCCCGTGTCCTGCGCAAGTGCAGGCGTTCCGGCCAGCAATCCTGCGGATAGCGGCACCAGCGCCGCACCTGTCATTAACCTTCGCAAATCGATGGAGTTCAGTCGCACAATATCCTCCCACGTCTCGCATCACGCTCTCGTTGCGGACCGCCGGGGCGGACAAACGGCTGATGCTTCGAGGGTGGACTTCGCAGTGAAGCGGCAATTGCGCTTTCCTGTAGGGGTACGCTGTTATGCCCCAATCGGCACTGGCCCCGCGAAGGCCAGTGCTTCAGGAGAAATAGAGCTTGAGCCCGGTGCGGCAAATCTCGGCACGCTTGGCCGGATCGGGTAGCCAGCGCCGATAGCTGGCGAGAACGCTCTCGAACGTCACCCGGTTTTCATAACCCACGAACGGTGCGTCACTGCCCCAGAGCAGCCGGTCTGTTCCGACCCGGCGCAGCAATTCTGCCGCAACGAGATCGGCGATATCATCCAGATTGCCGTCGGGATCGTCTTGCCAGGCGGTGGTTCCCGGCAGGCGGAAGCCCGCAGACATCTTCACCCAGCAACGTCCCGTATCGATCGCTTCGAGCATGCAGGCAAAGCCATCGCAGGCCAGCGGCCCCTCCGGATCGGGATGCCCGAAATGATCGATCACCACCTTTACGCCCGCCTCCATCAGCGGTTCGAGAACGGGGCGCAATTGCGGCCCTTCGATCGCCAGCTGCACGTGCCAGTCCAGATCCCGCAGGCGCCGCAGCAGCAGCCGATATTCGTCCGAGCTGAAATCCGGCAGGGTGGAGCGGCGGGCAAGTTGCAGGCGAATGCCCGTGATCCCGTCAGCCTGCATATGTTCCAGCGCGTAGAGATCGGCCTGCGGGTTGACGATTGCCGTGCCCCGCAGCCGATTGTGACGGCGCAATGCGCGGATCATGTAATCATTATATTCGCCGGATATGGAAAGACCGGACAGGATCGCGAAATGGATACCATGCGCATCCATCCGGGCCAGCAGGTCATCGCCGGTAAAAGCATAGTCAGGCACGGTCCAGGCGCCGACGCAGGCCGGCATGTCGGACGTGAAGATATGTGCATGGCAATCGATCACCGGGTTTCCCGAGATCTCCTTGTCATGCTCATTTGCCGAAGCCATGGCCCCCTCCCGATCAGGCGTCATCATTTACGCGGATAATCGTCGGCATTGAGCACCCAGCCGGGCATGTCCGAGAAATCCTCCCTTGGCGGGGAAAAGATATCGACGAGGACGTTCGCTTCCGCGTGGCTCGGCGCCGAGGTATGGATCACGCGCGGCGGGATCACGCAAACGGAAGGGGCGAGGCACAATTCATGTTCATCCTCGCGCCAGTCATGCTGGTTTGCTGTCCACGGCCAGCGCAGATGGTGCATGTAGAAACCGTCCAGCGCGAGCGAACATTGTTCAAAATCGTCATGATGATGCGGCGAAAGCCTGGTGACATCGCGCGGCCCCTGTGACGGGAAGACATTGACCATGAAGGTGGTGCAGCGGAATATCTTGCCGAAGCGGCCTTCCTCTTCCGGCACGTCCAGACTGTAGGACCGGATTCGGTAGCCATCTGCCGGTTCGGGCCAGGGCTCGAATTCGGGGACATGCGGATGCGGCCCGGAATAGCTATCGGCATTTTGCGCCTTCGCCAGAATGTCCTGCGAACGGCTCGTAATCAGTCGGACGATCGAACCGGCCCCATGCACCATTATCCTGCTGTCGCCTGGCGGCACCATGGTGATCGAATATGGCGCGACCTCCACCCTCTCGCCATTGGCCTCCACAGTGGCGGCAGGCCCGCCTTCGGGCAGGAGAAGAACATATTCATCGACCTGTTCCCTCCTTTCGAAGACTGCGCCATCATCCACCTCGGAATAGCAGACCACGAAATTCTGCCCGCGCGTGTACCAGTTGCGCGAATTCGCCAGTTCTTCCTGCGGTGCGCTTGCGTAGTAACGGGCATAGGTGCTGTTGCCGAAAGCCGCTGCTGCATTGGCGGCGGGCCCCGCCCCGCTCTTCGCAGAAGCGAGGCGGGATCTCGGATCGTCGGATTCATACATTGTTCTGCTCCGAAATCAGTCTCGGTGCCCGTCGGACCATGTCAGGCGCGTTGCCGGTTTGCGCCCGGTGACGGGGTTGTCGAAATGGAAACCCATCGGGGCGATGCGCGGATAGGGGGCGAATGTTTCGCCGCGCAGCGGCGCATCGGGGCCGAAATCGGCAATGGTTTCCTCGGACGGCCCGAAGCGAGAGGACGCAGCTGGGTCGATCTCCGTCCAGCCCCCTTCATAATCGCCCAGCCACACGTAATCGAGATCCATGCCGTGGATCCGCCAGATGCCATCTTCCTTGATGACCTGGTTTTCATAGATGCCGGAAATCCAGCTTCCCGGGCCATCCGCCGAACTGTTGAACTGGAACAGGCGCGTGCGAACGAATGCCCGCTGCCCCTCGTCGAACACGGTCACGAAAGGCTGTGTTTTCTGGTGGATCGCCTGGAAAGCATCATTCGGTCCACCCTCGCCATATCGCTGGATGAGCGAGCCGAGAACGCGGTCCTTGCCGATAAAGGTTCCGATATAGCTCAGTTCCTTCCACCCATCGCGGGAGAACAGCGCGGCGGTATCGCGCCATGCGAACTGATCGATATAATAACCATAGGCGTTGGAGACGTTTTCAGCCCCGTCGAACGCCTCCGCCATGGCAAGGGCGCCGGGGATCGGTTCGAGTGCCCGCGCATCCGACCGTGGAGGGATGACGAGCGTGCCTTCAAGCGGCGGCACCGCATATCCCGCAGTCCGGAAATCGACACTTGCAAGGCTTGTCTGCCCGGTCGCCTGCCCTGCGGAATCCACCGGCAGCGCCGCCGGCAGAGGATCGGACCACCCTGCCTCATATTCGGATCGCATGATCGGGTTGCGATGGATCATCGCGATGCGCCATTTCCCGTCATCGTCCCGACGCAGCAGGAAAGTCTGCATGGCGGCCTGCCAATAGCCTTCGTCCCCATGATGCCCGGTCATCCCGATCTCGACATTGCGGATCAGGGCAGTGGAACCATCCTCTGCGATATTGACCATCGGCATCAGCAGCGGCCGGTCATTGAGCTCGCCAGTGTCGAGGCCGGGGGCGCCGAAACGGGAAAGGAAAGCGCGCGCTTCCTGGGTCCCACGCCAGCTGCCCTGCCCGGCTATCTCGATAACGACATCATCGGCCAGCAGGTCGACCATGTCATCATACATGCCGCGGTCCAGGTAATAGCCGTATGCGTTTACCAGGTTCTGCGCACGTCCTTGCAGCAGCAGCAGCGTTGCCTGTCTTTCGAGCACGTCCCTTGACCGCGGAGAAGCAGAGGCGCGCCCGGGCAACAGCTCGCCGGCTTCGTCGGGAGTATAATGGTAGGGCGCACGTTCAAGCGTGGACGGATCATGCGCCCAGCCATCCGCGTAACTGCCCTTGAAATGATCATAGGTCCGGATCGAGGAAATACGCCATCCGGCTGCATCCTTGCGGTAATCGATCACATGGGTTGCACCCTGCCAGCCCGCCGAAGTCCCGGCCTGCGCAGTCATCGCCACTTCGTGCCAGCGGCCCGTTGCCGTCTGGCCATCTTTGCCCAGAGTGATGACCGGGCTGATATACAGCCGCAGGTTCATCCTTCCGGCAGGCATTCCATCCTCGCCATGGCCCTGCGATGCGCGCAGCAATGCCTCGATCCCACCGCGCCCCTGCACCTCTCCCCGGCGGACGCGCCATTTCGCGTCCTCCGTCGCCAAGCCGGCCATTCCGCCCCAGTCGCCAGCCATGGCCATGTGGCCCCAGCGCGCCTGCAGCAGCTTGATCTCGCGAATGGAGATCAGATCGTCCACCTTCGCGGTCTCCACGGCGAGGCTGGTTTCCTGTGCCGCAACGCCAGCCGGAACCAGCGCGAGCGCAAGTGGCAGAAGGATAGTCCGCAAACTCATTCTGCGCTTCCCAGGGCCAATGCCTCTTCATACGCGCTTGTGTCGATCAGCGTCGCCAGTTCCTCCCGGCTGCGCGGTTCGCGGTCATCGCGCTCTGCCAGCCATTGTTCCTGCTTCACCAGCACGTCGAGCATGTCTTCCGGGACGGCTGCGAGCCAATTGTGATGGACCCAGCTGTCTTCCACATCCTGCGGGTCGAATTCACCGGAAGCCGTGATCAGTTCACGAGCATGTGAGGGATCGCGCCGGATCTCCTCCGAAGCGTCGAGGATCGCGCGAATAAACCGCACGATCCTTTCGCGGCTCTCGGGATTTTCCAGCTTGCCGGCGGTGGAGTTGAGATTGAACAATTCCCGATATACGCCCTCGCCCGAAAACTCGATCAGATCATCGCCGAGGACCTGCGCCGCATTCTCGCTTTCCGGTTCCCAGATGACCACGGCTTCGACTTCGCCATTCTCCAGCGCCCTGGTCATGCCGGAAAGCGGAACGATAGGCTTGGCGTCGATATCGTCGAAACTCAGCCCTTCCCGCTCAAGCATCAATTTGAAGAAATAGCCGGACGATGTCTGGGGGATCGTCGCAACGCTCTTCCCCTTGAGATCCGCCACGCTTTCGATCCCGGCCGACCGGCGGGCCACCACGCGATACAGCCCTTCGGTCACGGTCATCAGAATCCGCAAGTCGGGATGTTCAACCGAATAGCGCAGCGCCTGCGTTTCGGCATTTGTGGCGACATCGGCCTCGCCCTCCTCGCCGAAGCCCGGCACCGGGGGCTCCCCCACCAGGTTCGCGACCGAGCCCATCCGGACACTCGCCTCACCGGGATAATATTTTTCCGCTGCGAGCAGGACGGGAGCGATCTCGAAAGTCTGCGTGTTCCCATATATCGCGATGGGGCCCGGATCAGGCACCCCTTCCGGTTCGGTCGAACAGGCGGCAAGCGCGCAGAGACAGGCGATGCCTGCAAGGAATGATTTCCGGCGGACAGACAAAAAGCTTCTCCTCATCCCGATCGGTTTTCTTATCGTTCCGGAACCCGGCAAAGGCACCGCAATCCAGTAAACACGCCGGACCGCGGACCGCAATTCCAACAGGGATCAGTGCCGGGATGGTCAGGTTTCGCTACCGCAAAAGGCAATTTTCCGCCTTTGCAGGGCCCCGCCCCCCGTTGGTCAGAACTTTGCGGAGCCTTGATTATTGCGTCAGGGCACAGCCGCTGCGGGTCCGGTCCGGCAGTTTCCCGGACGCTTTCCTCATGCGCGACGCTGCCGCCCCGTGCGGCCTGTACCAGTTCGCATTGACTGCTTCTGCCGCATTGGCACCCGACACCATCACTCGTTTGACTCTATCAAAAAAAGATGCATTTGTGCCGGTCAATAAGCTGTCGCCAAGAGACGGCACTTGAGGGGAGGGAATTATGAGGGGGGCCTTATCCCGGCGCTGTGCGTCGTTGCTGGCCGGATGCGCATATATTGCCATGCCGGGGCTGATTTCAGCGCAGGAAGTGACGGCGGATGCCGGTGAACCGATTGCCGAAGAAAGCGCCGGTCCGGCAAGAATCATCGTCACTGCAGAACGCCGCGCGACCGATTTGCAGGATACACCACTATCCATCGTGGCCGTGACGCAGGAGACGATCGAGTCAAAAGGCATCGAGGATCTCGACGATCTGGCCACCTTCACGCCCAATCTGAACATCACCGGCGGCCGGGGCAGCGGCGGCTCCAACCCGCAATTTTCCATCCGCGGTGTTTCGGGAGGCGGCGGCGCGACTGGCGAACGCGGCGTAGGCCTTTATCTCGACGGCATTTACATTCCGCGCACCAATGGATCTGTCCTGCGCGTGCTCGACATCGATCGGGTGGAGGTTCTGCGCGGCCCGCAAGGGACGCTGTTCGGCCGCAATTCCACCGGCGGCGCGATCCGTTATTTCACCAAGAGGCCGGAACCGGGCGTCACCGAAGGCTATGTGCGCGCCACCATTGCCAATATGGACCGGCACGATCTGGTCGGGGCGCTCAATGTTCCCGTCGGGGATGACGCTGCGCTGCGTGTCCAGGGGGCCTATCTCAATCAGGGCGGCTGGGTCACTCGCGGCACACAGGAACTGGGGAAGACGACAGACTATATCGGCCGTGCCGATCTGCGCTTCGAACCGACAAGCGATCTCACCGTTGATCTCGGCTTCCTTTACTCGGACTCGCGCAGCAACGGCACGCCGCATGTCTTCGAGGAATTCGACATGCGGCCGGGGCTGGAAGGGTTCTGGGAAGGGAATTACGGCGACTGGCTGAACGATGCGCTCAAGCTCGACGGTCAGGCCCCGATCGCAGCCTACAACGACCCGCGCATCGTGATCGACGATTTTACCGCACCGGGCTTCTGCCTGATCGACGATTTCGATCCGGATTTCGACGAACAATGCGAGCAGTTCGATAACACCGAATACTGGCAGGCCTCGCTCAACCTGGCTTACGATCTGTCTGACAATGTGAGCGTCTCGAGTATTTCGGGAATTTCCAGGCTCGATAACAACAGCAATCTCGACTGGCAGTATCTCGGCACCGAAAGGCGGTTGAACGAGATCACTTCAGAGGTCTTCTATCAGGAACTGCAGCTGAACGCCTCGCTCTTCGCGGGCGCGGTCGACCTGGTCGTGGGGGGCAGCTATTTTCATGAGAAGTCGTTCAACGATCAGGAAGTCGTAAACCGCCGCGGCACCAGCGATACGCCGCGCGGCGGCCCGAACGCCAACATACCTCAGCCCAACGGAAACGCCGATCTGGGCCTGTTTCATCGCAGCGATACAGAAACCACCCAGACCTCCGATTCCTACGGCCTGTTTGCCAGCGCGACCTGGCACATCACGCCAGACCTGAATTTCACCGGCGGATTGCGATACGCCCATGATTACAAATCCTATGAATCCACAGAGTTCGCCCATGAGACGTTCACGCCGGCGCCAGGCACCGACCGAACCACGGTCAACAGCGATCATAATTGGGACCAGGTCGACTGGCGCGCATCGGTCGATTACCACCTGACCGACACCTGGATGTGGTACGTCACTGCCTCCAAGGCCTACAAGGCGGGTTCCTATGGCGGCCTGGAAATCGTCGACAACATTCGTGGAGAGGATCAGAGCGGTGAATTCCTGCTGCCGATCGCCCCGGAGAAGGTCGTCAATTTCGAGACGGGTATGCGCATCGAAGCCTTCGATCGCCGCCTGCGCTTCAACCCCACGGCATTCTACATGCTCTGGACCAATCGCCAGGCCGCGCGTCAGGCACAGTGCTCCGGTCAGGTCGGATGCCCCGAACCGCCGGGCTTCCAGATCGAAATTCAGAACACGGGCGATGTCGATATCTATGGGGTGGAACTGGAAGCACAGGTCTTCCTGACCAATGATTTCTGGCTGGACGGATCGGCCGGCTACACCGGCTACGATCTGAAAGACCCCGTGGCCAATAGCGGGCCCAACCTCTTCCCCGGACCGCCCGAATTCAGCTTCAATGTGGGCGCGACTTACATCGCCGATCTGGGCTTCGGCGAACTGACCTTCAACGCGAACTATGCCTATACCAGCGACCAGCCCACTCATCCGACTGAAACCGGAGATTCGGCATATCGCCTGCCGGCGATCGACCTCGTCAATGCCCGGATCCGGTTCGAGCCGGACAATGCACCCGTCTCGATCAGCCTGTTTGCCAACAATCTGCTCGATAATACCTATGCGAGCTACGCCACCCGTTTCGGCGGGGGCTACTGGGATCGAGGTGGGCCACTTGCCATCCAGATTCCGGAATCCCGGCCGGAGCGGACGGCGCTGTTCGTGGTGCGCGGCAAGCCGCGGGAAGTCGGGCTGACACTGCAATATGATTTCTAGGGGACAGGCGCTTGCCAGCGGGCCTTGGCTCCGCTGGACGCGACCTTTTTGATAGATGCAAAATAAGGTATGGAGAGGGCATGAGTAATTACAGGCGAATCGCACGCACTGCGTGCGCTGTGGCCGGGTTGGTGATTTGTGCTCCAGCGCTGGCCCAGGACGAGGGGCCACCCTCCACCGGCGGGCTGGAACAGCCGGAGATCGTGCGCGAGGACGCGCCGCTGAGCCAGGAACGGCTCGATCAGATGGTGCCGAAACATCCGGGATATCTCGGGGCGCTGGCGCCGGCCAATCTGAACGCGGACCGGCCGCCGGCGCCGATCGACCTCACGGGGACGTGGTTCGTCGATTTGTCCGAAGGCTTCAGCCACTTCATGTTCGGCCCGCCCTACCCCCGGTTCGGGGAGGAAGGCACCCGTGCGCTGATCGATTCCGCCGCGGCGCAGGAACGGGGGGAAACCTACCGCGATTCCATTGGCCAATGTTATCCGCCCGGCATGCCCATGATCATGACGCGGGTGTGGCCCCATGCCTTCATCCAGGTGCCCACTGCGATCTACATGATCTCGGGCTTCAACAATTCCGTCCGCACGATCTTCCTGGACGGGCGGGAATTCTCCGATCCCGATCTCGTCGTGCCCAGCTATAATGGCGAGAGTATCGGCCATTTCGAAGGCGATACGCTGGTCGTCGAATCCAAATATTTCCAGACCGACAATCACTGGATCGACCGCGGCATACCCATTTCCGACGAATTCGAGATCGAGGAGCGGATCCGCCTCCTGTCCGATGGCACGGTGATGGAGGTCGAATATATCATGACCGATCCCGTCATGTGGGAAGGCGAATGGCGATCGACCAAGCGCTTCAACCGCCAGGATTATACCGACATCAACGAGGCGAACTGCATTCTCGCCTACAACGCCAACCTGCCGGGGACCGATCTCGGCAGCGAGGAGGCCGAGAAGCGCGGCACCAGCAATATCGAAGGGGTTGCCGGCGATGAACAGTAAGATCCTGCGGCGCCTGGCCGCGCCTGTGCTGATGCTGGCGATTGCATCGCCCATTGCCGCCCATCACAGCTTCGCCATGTTCGACCAGCGCCAGATCATGACGATCGAAGGCGATGTCATCGAATTCCAGTGGACCAATCCGCACGCCTTCATCGAACTGGAAGCAGGCGATGGCCGGCACTGGAGCATCGAACTGAACAGCCCAAACAATCTCAAGCGGCAAGGCTGGAACCGGGTTTCGCTGCGCAGCGGGGAACACATAAGCCTGCGCATGAACCCGTTGCGCAACGGCAAGCCGGGCGGCCTGTTCCTCGATCTGCGCAAGGCTGACGGCACTGTGCTCGATTCCGGCCTGCCCAAGAACGGGCAGCCCGTGAACGTCCCCCAAATCTGACAGACTGGAGTGCGCGAGATGACCCGCTTGGGAGTTCTGATAGCCGGTGCGGCGCTTGGCCTGATGCCGCTCGCCGGGGGTACGGCGCTGGCCCATCACAGCTATTCGATGTTCGACATGAAAAAGACCGTGGTGCTGGACGCGACGGTGGAGCAATTCCGCTGGTCCAATCCCCATGCCTTCATCCGGGTGCGGGTGCCGACCGATCAGGGGACGGAGCTGTGGTCCATCGAGATGACCAGCCCCAATAATCTGATCCAGGAAGGCTGGACGCGGCGCACGCTCAAGACCGGCGACCGGGTGCAGCTTTACGTCCACCCGCTGCGCAATGGCGCATTGGGCGCCAGCTATGCCGGGGTGAAGCTGGCCGATGGCAGCACGCTGGGCGAGGTAGATTGATCGCCTGAGCGGCGAAGGGGGACGGATGATGATTTTCAAGCGGGCGGCCTGTCTGGCCGGTGCGGGCTTGCTGGCCTTCGTGCTGGCAAGCGCAGGTCATGCGCAATTGGCAGCGCCGATCCAGAGCCCGGTGCCGCAGGGGATCGATGCACAGGACAGCGCCGGCTTCGCCAAGGGCAAATATGCCGCGCTGGACGCGCTGCCCGACTGGGGCGGCATCTGGTTCCTGGTCCGCTCCGCCGGGCCGCAAACGCAGCCGGTGCTGAAGGATGATTACGCGGCAGAGCGTGAACGCTGGCGGGCCGAAGTGCTGGCCAATGGCGGGGTGGAAAGGCGCAGCCGATCCAATTGCAGCCCCCCCGGCCTGCCGCGCATCATGCGCCTGGCCCAATATCCTTATGAATTCCTGTTCACTCCGGGCCGCGTCACCATCAACCAGGAAGCCTGGATGCAGACGCGCACGATCTGGACCGACGGGCGCGAACATCCCCCGATCGAGGAGATCGACCCGACATTTCACGGCCATTCGATCGGCCATTGGGAAGGCGATACGCTGGTCGTCGATACAATCGGCATCTCGGACGAGCTGGAGTTCGGCGAAGGCGGGGTGCATTCCGACCAGTTCCGCCTGGTGGAACGGATCCACCTGTCACCCGACGATCCGGACGTGCTGGTCAATGAAATGACCATGACCGATCCGCTGGCGCTGGCCGAACCATACAAGGTCGAAGCCCGCTACCGCCGGGATCGCCACGGCTCGCTGATCGAATTCCAGTGCTCCGAAAACGACCGCAATCCCGTCAACGAACACGGGGAGACGCTCTTCCTCTAGCCAGCCAACCTCTACGGAGTTAGTGGACCCAGGAATTGGAGGCCGGTCATCGGCGAATGACGAAAGCCGAGTGACATGATGAACAATCGCGGCGACACAGAAGCAGGGGATGATCCGCGCATTCCCGACCCTTTGCGTTCCGGGCAGAGAACAGGTCCCCTTGCCCGCCTGCTCAGCATGCGAATGGTCGTGCTGTTCGGCTTCATGCGCCGTTCCGGTGTGCGGACACGGCAGCATCTGTTCGATATTTCGGAAACCGAATGGCGTATCCTGTCGCAATTGGGCCCCTTCGCACCGCTTTCACTGAACGGATTGGCCGAACTGCTTGCAAAGGACCGCGGCCAGCTTAGCCGGTCTGTCAAATCGCTTGTCCAGCGCGATCTGGTTACGCGGCGGCGCAAACCCGGCGGGCCAGAGATCGAATTGGGTCTGACTGACAAAGGCAAGACGCTGTTCGATGACATGACCGAACTTGCAATAGAACGGGACCGCCGCCTGACCGAGAATATCGATCCCGATGATCTGGCGGCAGCCATGCGCGTGGTGGAGCAAATGATCCTGCACGCCGAAAAGATGCTCGAAGAAAACAGCGAAACGGGGGAAGGCGCGCACCCACCGGCTAAATGAGGCGTTCCTCCGCCATATGCCCCGCACGGAGATCCGGCGCCTGCAGGCAACTGACCCTGTTGTGAGACAAAAGAGTTATTCCGTTTTCACACGAACTTTCCGCGGACGTCGGCCCTCACAATAACAAAATAGTTCTTCCATTTCACACTCACCATCAGATCATATAGAGAACATCAATCGAAGTCCTGCATTTCCGAGACAATAAAGTTTTTCATTATTCGTGTGGCCCACCGATGGCTCTCTCGCCGACGCCGTCGTGGCAATGGGCGCACATCGTCTTGTACTCGCCCGCGCCGGCCGCGACCATCGCCGGGGTGAGCTCGGGTGCGGCGATGTCGTTCCCGCGCCCCCTGCACCGAGTTGCGGAACGTGGTGTCGAGCGCCAGGCGGTGATCGGGCTGTGCCGCTCGGTTGCGGCGACATTGTAGCCGCCCGTCAGGATCACCAGTAGCGCAATCAGAATGAGCAGCACGAGCATGGCGAGCGCTCCCAGCAGAAGGCTCTTCCAATCGATCGTCACCCGTCATCCTCTCCGGTGCCGACACACTGGCGATAGCCGCGGAAGCCGAGCTCGTCCTTCACGCCGGGGAGCATCACGATCATGTCGTGCTCGGGCAAGCCGGCGTTCCCTTCGCCTTCTACGGGCCGCAGCTGAACGGTGAGGCCGCCAGCGGCGAACCGCTGCTCACCCGCGGCGGACAGTTCGATCAGCTTGCCGTTTAGCTTGATCGTGGCCGGCCCGCCGGGGCGGTAGAGGAAGGATGGCTCGCTCACCTGAGTCAGGCGGATCGAGCAGCGTCCCTCCAGCCCGCGCACAGCGGCGATGTCGGCATCGGTCATCGTCTCGGGCTGCACCGCCTCCACGACGATCCCGGACAGCGCTTCCGCCGCGCCCATGCGCGGGGCCGGCGTGGGTGCGGGATCGATCTGCGCCTCGCGATCATTGCCCGGCGCGCTGTTCGAATTGCATGCGGTGAGTATTGCGATTGCAAGGAGTGCGCAAGCGAGGGGAGACAGGCGCCTCATTCCACATCCTCCTGCGCATCTGCCGGTCGTGGCTTTCGCTCCGCCGTGCGCACACCGTTCGCCTCGATATCGGCGATCAGGTATTCCATCTCGGCGATTTCCCGCCGCTGGGCGAGGATGATGTCGTGCGCCAGCTCCCGCACGCGCGGGGCGCGGATGTGGGCACGCTCGCTGGTCATGATGGCGATCGAATGATGCGGGATCATCGCCTTGATGTACTCGGAGTCGGTGACCGTGGTCTGGCTACGCACCAACCACAGCGCCATCGCGAACATGAAGCTCGCGGCGGCGAGGATGATGATGTTCTTGGTGACGTTGCGGTACATGCCCCACATAAACAGTAGCATTATCACCATCATCGCCGCGCCCATGACGAAGGCCATCGAGAAGCGGGTTTCGCTCCAGAACACATGATCGATCGAATAGGTGTGAGGTACATCAGCACGAACATCACGACCGTGGCGGTCGCGATCATCGCCAGGACGCGCCATTACATGCCACCTCCGCCGTGATCGTGCTGCCTCTGGTCACCTTCCGGCATGCTGCGATCTTCCCTACTTTACTTCGCGAATGCGTGAGCCCGCCGAGGTTTCCGAACTTGACCAGGATCAGCCGAGTGCGACCCGCCGCAGACGCAAGGCATTCACGATGACGGACACCGAGCTGAGGCTCATCGCGGCTGCCGCGATCATCGGGTTCAGCAGTAGGCCCAGGGCCGGGAACAGCGCGCCGGCGGCGAGCGGGATGCCGAGCGTGTTGTAGCCGAAGGCAAAGACGAGGTTCTGCCGGATGTTGCGCATCGTCGCGCGAGAGAGCGTGATCGCTTGCGCGACACCGAGAAGGTCGCCGCGCAGCAGCGTGACGCCGGCGCTTTCCATCGCCACGTCGGTGCCGGTGCCCATGGCGATGCCGACATCGGCGGCGGCGAGTGCGGGTGCGTCGTTGATACCGTCACCCGCCATGGCGACTTTGCGTCCTTCCGCCTTCAGCGCCTCTATCTTGCGGTGCTTGTCCTCTGGCGAGACGTTGGCCTCGATCTCGTCGATGCCGAGCTGGCCTGCGACGGCCCGGGCGGTCGCCAGGCTGTCGCCGGTGAGCATGACGATGCGGATGCCGCGCCGGTGCAGCGCTTCGATCGCCTGCGGAGTGGTCGACTTGATGGGATCGGCGACGGCGAGCAACCCGGCGGGCTGGCCGTCGATGGCGGCGAACATCACCGTCTGCCCCTGGCGGCGCCCGTCCTCGGCAGAAGCGAGCCATGCCTCGTCTGCGATGCCGATGCGGCGCATCATCTTCTCGTTGCCGATAGCGACACGGCGGCCGGCCACATCGGCCTCGATGCCCTCGCCGGTGGTGGAGGCAAAGTTCGTCGCTGCTTCCACAGAGAGGGCCCGCGCCTCTGCCCCGTCCACGATGGCGGCGCCGAGCGGATGCTCGCTGCCCCGCTCCACCGCAGCGGCGAGGGCAAGGAGCTCGTCCTCCGCTGCATCGCCCATCGAAGAGACCGCCACCAGCTCCGGCTTGCCAAGCGTCAGCGTGCCCGTCTTGTCCACCACCAGGGTGTCGATGCTTTCCAGCGTCTCGAGCGCCTCGGCATTGCGGATGAGAATGCCATGATGCGCGCCCTTGCCAGTGCCGATCATGATCGACATCGGCGTAGCGAGGCCGAGCGCGCAGGGGCAGGCGATGATGAGCACCGCGATGGCGTTGACCAGCGCATAGGCGAGCGCGGGTGGCGGCCCCCAGACCGCCCAGGCGGCGAAGGTAATGAGGGCGACGGCGATGACGAGCGGCACGAACCAGCCCGCCACTCTGTCGGCGAGGCGCTGGATCGGCGCGCGGCTGCGCTGCGCCTCTGCCACCATCTGCACGATCTTGGCGAGCATCGTGTCCTTGCCGATCGCGTCCGCGCGCATGACGAAGCCGCCGGCCTGGTTGACGGTGCCGCCGATCACCCGGTCGCCGGCATTCTTGGCGACGGGCAGCGGTTCGCCGCTGATCATCGATTCATCGATATGGCTGGAGCCTTCCTCGACCACGCCATCGACCGGCACCTTATCGCCGGGCCGCACGCGCAGGCGATCGCCTTCGGCCAACTGGTCGAGTGGCACCTCGCGCTCCTCCCCCGAGCCGAAGATCTTGAGCGCGGCGGGCGGGACGAGCTCCAGCAGCGAGCGGAGCGCGCTGGAGGTGGCGCCCCGCGCGCGCAGCTCCAGCACCTGCCCGAGCAGGACGAGCGTGGTGATGACCGCCGCGGCCTCGAAATAGACGCCGACGCGACCCGAATGGTCGCGGAAGGCCGGCGGGAACAGGCCGGGCGCGATGGTCGCGGCGAGGCTGAACAGATAGGCGGTAGCGACGCCGAAGCCGATCAGCGTGAACATGTTGAGGTTGCGCGTCAGGAGCGATTGCGCGGCGCGCACGAAGAACGGCCAGCCGCCCCACAGCACGACCGGCGTTGCCAGCCCGGCCTGCAGCCACTGGGCCCAGGCCGGCTCGACCAGCGCGTTGAGACTGAGCCCCGGCACCATGTCGCCCATTGCGTAGAGGAACAGCGGGACGGTGAAGAGCGCGCTCCACCAGAAGCGCCGGCGCATGTCGGTCAGCTCGGGATCCGGACCATCACGGAGCGAGACGGTCTCCGGCTCCAGGGCCATGCCGCAGATCGGGCAGCTGCCGGGGCCGATCTGGCGCACCTCCGGGTGCATCGGGCAGGTGTAGATGGTGCCTTCGGGCACATCCGCCTGCGCCTTTCTATGCACGCCTGTGAGGTAGTGGGAGGGATCGGCGACGAACTTCTCACGGCATCCGGCGGAGCAGAAATAATACGGTTCGCCGCGATGCTCGGCTGTGTGTTTGGCACCCGCGATGGTCACGCTCATCCCGCAGACCGGATCGGTCGCGATGTCGCCTTGAACCGCGTCGGGTGCGGCGTGGCTGCAGTGGTGGTGATCTTGGCCCATCAGAACCACGCCTTCACGCCGAGCAGCAGGGCGAGGCGGTCAGAGTCTTCGCCGGCGGCGCGCGCGCGGTCGGCCGTCTCGCCCAGCTTCGCCTCATAGCCGATGCCGATGTATGGAGCGAACTCGCGGACGATTTCGTAGCGCAGGCGCAGGCCCGCCTCGACCGAGCTGATGCCGGCGCCGATGCCGCGCTCGGCGATGTCCTGCGCCGCCAGCGAGAGTTCCGCACGGGGCTGGAGGATCAGCCGCTGGGTGATGCGTTGGTCGTATTCCGCCTCGATCCGCGCGGTGAGATCGCCTCGATCGGAAAGGAAGGCGGCTGCGTCCACTTCGAACATGTAGGGCGCGAGACCCTGCAGCCCTAGCACCGCATGGGCGCGGCTGTCGGGCTCGAGATCGTAGCGAATGCCGGCCTGCACGTCGAACCAGGGGCCGATCGCGTGACTCCATAGCGCCTGCACCTCGGCCGCTTCGACATTCCCGCCGAACGCGCTCTCGCCCTCGCCCTTGACCCACAGCCGGTCAATGTCGCCGCCGTACCAGCCCTGCACATCCCACAGGTACAGGTCCCCGCCGTCTCCGAGCCGCGCCTCCAGCCGGTCGAGCATGACGGTACCGCCGGTGAACTCGCCGTGCCCGCGCGCGAGGTCCTGCCGGGCGGGAGCCATGACGGCGGTGCCGTAGATCGCGTCGGCGGCGTGCTCCGGCCCCTCCAGGGCGCGCGGCGGCGGGCCGGAGGAAGGCGGAGGTTGTGCGGGGGCGCCGTGGTTCATTTGCGCGTGGCCCATGGTCGAGTGGTCCATCGCGCCGTGGTTCATCCGGGCATGATCCATTTGATTATGGTCCACGGCACCACTCTCGGCCTGCGCATGCTCCGTTGCCTGATGATCCATGTGCTCCATCGAGCCCTGCTCAGTTGCCTGGGGCTCCTCCTGCGGCTCAGCGGGCTCGACATGCTGCGCATGGCCGGAATGGTCCTGCGCCGCCGCCGGGTGGGCGATGAGCGCAGCCGTGGCGAGAAGCAGGGCGCGCATCAGGAAGCCTCCTCGGGGAAGGGCCGCACCGTCACCACCTGCATCATGCCGGCATGCATGTGGTAGAGCAGGTGGCAGTGGAATGCCCAGTCGCCGGGCTCGTTGGCGGTCAGGTCAAAGGTCGCCTTGCTGCCGGGCTGGACGATCAGCGTGTGCTTCAATGGCTGGTGCGCTTCGTCCGCACCGTTGACCAGCTCGAAGAAATGGCCGTGCAGGTGGATCGGGTGCGCCATCATCGTGTCGTTCACCAGCGTCACGCGCACCCGCTCGTCATGCGCGAAGCGGATCGGATCGTCGGTGACGGCGGAGAACTTCTGCCCGTCGAACGACCACATGTAGCGCTCCATATTACCCGTCAGGTGGATCTCCAGGCTGCGCTCCGGCGGGCGCACCGGGTTGGGGCGGACGGCAACGAGGTCGATGTAGCGCAGCACCCGGTGCGAGACGGTGTCGAGTCCCAGGCCGGGGTAGTCCATCCGATCCACCGGCATCGGCGCGACCATGTCGACACCGGCGCCGTTCACGCCCGGCGGCAGCTTGGAGAGATCGCGCATGGAATGATCCATCGTCCCGCCACCCGATCCGTGGTCCATCCCCGCCATGGCGCCGTGATCCATCGCCGCGCGGTCCGTGCCCGGCATCGCATCGTGCCGCATCGCGCCACCCATGCCGTCCATGCCGTCCATGCCGCCCATGCCCATATCAGCCATCGTCAGCGTAACCGGTCCGCGCAGCGGCGGTACGGCAGCGCGGTGGCCGGGCGTGGAGGTCAGCATGGCGACCCCCATGCCGGAGCGGTCCATCGCCTCGGCAACGATCGCATGCGCTCCCTCGCCCGGCTGCACCACGAGGTCATAGGTCTCGGCGACGCCGATCTGCAGCTCATCAACGGTCACGTCGCGCACGTCCTGCCCGTCGGCCTGGATCACCGTCAGCGGCACTCCAGGGATGCGCAGGTTGAAGAAGGTCATGGCGCTGCCGTTGATCACACGCAGCCGCACCCGCTCGCCGCGGCGGAACAGGAACTCAAGATTGTCTGCGGGTGCATGGCCGTTGACGAGGAAGGTGTAGGTGGAGCCCGTGACGTCGGAAACGTCGCGCGGGTCCATCCGCATGGCGCCCCAGCGCATCCGTTCGGCGATGGACATCTCGCCCTCGCTTGCGGTCTGCCGATTATAGTTGAAGTAGCCTTCAGAGACCTTCAGCTTCCGCATGATCTGGTGCGGGTGCATCGGCGTGAACTCGCTCAGCAGCAGCACGTATTCGCGGTCGAAGCGGGTGTCTGGCCCGTTCGCCGGGTCGATGATCAGTGGGCCGTAGTGGCCGATCTGCTCCTGCAAGCCCGAGTGGCTGTGCCACCAGTAAGTGCCAGCCTGCCGCACGGGGATCTCGTAGGTGAAGGTCTCCCCCGGGCGAATGCCGGGGAAGCTGACACCCGGAACGCCGTCATACTGGAAGGGCACGAGCAGACCATGCCAGTGGATCGAGCTGTCTTCGTCCAGCAGGTTGGTAACGTGGAGGCGCACGGTGCGTCCTTCACGGAGGCGGAGCATCGGACCGGGGATCGTGCCGTTTACGGTCACCGCGTGCCCCGCCCTGCCGTCGGCCATGAAGTGGCTGCGAGCGATGGTCAGGCGGATGTCTTCGCCGTCGAGCGTTCCAAAGCCCTTTCGGGCGGCTGCGATATCATCGCCACGGGCCCAGCCGGGCATCGGCAGAGTGGCGGCAGCAGCCATTGCAGCTGAGCCGGTGATCAGCCGCCGACGCGAAAGAACGAGGGAATCGGCCATGGTCTTGCAATCTCCTGCGACTGTTGTAGATACCCTATAGGGGTATATCAAGGATGATCGCGATGGGCTGTGAGGGTACAAGGGCCAAGGTCAACCGGCTCAACCGCATCGCCGGCCAGGTGCGCGGCGTCGCGCAGATGATCGAGGACGGCCGCTACTGCATTGACGTGCTGACGCAGATCCAGGCGGTGAAATCCGCGCTGGCCAAGGTCGAGAGCGAAGTTCTCAAGGATCACGCCGCGACCTGCGTGGCTGAGGCGATCGCCTCTGGCGACGAGGCCGAGCAGCGGACGAAGTTCCACGAGCTGATCGAATTGATGGAGCGCCAGCGTCGCTGACGCTTCATCTCGAAGAGAACGCTGTCAGACGTGCGGAGCGGGCCGCAGCGGGCTCATCGACGCTGAACGAAATGCAGTTTCGCATCAAGCCCTGACGGCCGCATCGGGGCACTAGCGGAGACGCGATCGCACCTGGCCGGCCGTTCGGCAGCTTTCCGCCTTCTGTCGTTGCAAACCCGACAGTCTCCTGCCGGCCCAGTTACAGCCTTTGGCTGGTATGAACAAAGGGCAGCTTTCGACGTCCTCTTCCGAGCAAGTGGATGACCGCTAATCAGGCGGCAGCAGCCAGCCCTGCCTTATCTAGACAGTATCCCAAGAACATGCGGATGTTCGCGACACTAGCTGGGTGCGTTGGTTTGACCGAAGGAGCGAGAACCCAGCGGGCGAGATGAGAGGAGCTTCGCAGGCACAACCACCATTCCATGGTGCTCCACACCCTAATTGCAAATCACTCGCAATGCGGATTTCTGATGAAACCCCTGAATTTCTGCCAAAAACAGCCTTTAAATATGGAAAAAGTTTATTCCGCTTACCCACAAAACTGGAACATCTATTTCGTAAGCGGAAAAACTCTTTTGTCTTCCTACACCCGAAATGCGGAGCGCCCCCCTCACTCCACCGTAACGGATTTCGCCAGATTGCGGGGCTGATCCACGTCCGTGCCCTTGGCGCAGGCGGTGTGATAGGCCAGCAACTGGACCGGAACTGCATAGACCAGAGGCGCGATCAGGGGGTGGACCTTGGGCATTTCCAGGGTCGCCATGCACCCCTCCCCCGCTTCGGCCAGGCCTTCCGCGTCGGAGATCAGCACGATCTTGCCGCCGCGCGCCCGCACTTCCTGCATGTTCGAAACAGTCTTTTCGAATAGCGGGCCTGACGGAGCCAGCACGATCACCGGCACTGCTTCGTCGATCAGCGCGATCGGGCCGTGCTTCATTTCGCCCGATGCATATCCTTCTGCGTGGATATAGCTGATTTCCTTGAGCTTGAGCGCCCCCTCCATCGCCAGCGGATAGTCCGGGCCGCGGCCGAGATAGAGCACGTCCCGCGCCGGGGCGATCAGATGCGCCATGGCCGCGATATCGTCATCATGGCCGAGCGCGGCATTGAGCGCCGCCGGCGATTCCAGCAAATGCTGAACGACCTGGTTCTCCTCGTCCCGGTCCATCAGCCCCTTCACCACCGCCAGCCTGGCGGCAAGAGCGGCGAGGACGGCGAGCTGGCAGGTGAAGGCCTTGGTGGAGGCAACGCCCACTTCCGGGCCTGCATGGGTGGGCAGCAGCAAATCCGCCTCGCGCGCCATGGTGCTGGTCGGCACATTCACCACGACGGCGATGGTCTGACCTTCCGCCCTGCAATGGCGCAGCGCAGCCAGCGTGTCCGCTGTTTCGCCGGACTGGGAGATGAAGAGCGACAGCCCGCCTTTCTCCAGCACGGGTTCGCGGTACCGAAATTCGCTCGCCACATCCACGTCCACGGGAACGCGGGCAAATTGTTCGAACCAGTATTTCGCCACCATGCCCGCGTAATAGGAGGTTCCGCAGGCAACGATCGTCACGCGTTTCACTTCCGACAGGTCAAAATCGATCTGCGGCAAGGAAATCCGCCGTTCCAGCTGGCGGATGTAACTGCGCAAGGTCTGCGCCACGACCACCGGCTGTTCGAAGATTTCCTTCTGCATGAAGTGGCGGTAATTGCCCTTCTCGATCGCCGAAACCGACGCACCGGAAGTGACAATTTCCCGTTCTACCTGCTTGTTATCCCGGTCAAATATGGTCGCGCCTTCACGCGTGATAACGACCCAGTCGCCTTCTTCGAGATAGCTGATCCTCTGGGTGAGCGGAGCCAGTGCCAGCGCATCGGAACCGAGGAACATTTCTCCCTCGCCATAGCCCACCACCAGCGGGGAACCGAGACGGGCGCCTATCAGCAGATCGGGGTGCTGGCGAAAGGCGATGGCCAGGGCAAAGGCGCCCCGCAGCCGCGGCAGAACATCGCGCACAGCCTCGGCCGGGCTCTTGCCCGCCTCGACCCCTTCGGAAACGAGGTGAGCGACGACTTCGGTGTCGGTCTCACTCTCGAACCGGCGGCCCTTTTCCGCCAGCTCTTCCCGCAGCGGGCGAAAATTCTCGATAATGCCATTATGCACGAGAGCGACTTCTTCCGTCGCATGGGGGTGCGCATTATTGGTGGTCGGCGCGCCATGGGTTGCCCAGCGTGTATGGGCGATGCCGATATCGCCGGGCGCCGGATTGGCGGCAAGCTCTTCCACCAGATTGCCCAGCTTGCCTTCCGCGCGGCGGCGAACAAGCTGGCCATCATGCAGGGTGCAGACGCCGGCACTGTCATAGCCGCGATATTCCATACGCTTCAGGCCATCCACCAGCCTGTCTGCGACGTTACCCTTGCCGACAATTCCGATAATTCCGCACATGCGTGGCCTGTCCCTGCCCTATCTCTGATTACCCGGCTGGGATGCCGGGAAACCCTTGGTATTTCGTGTAAAGCACAGTCGCGCAAGAACTGCCGCCGTGCATATAAGTGTTAATCCGCGTGCGTCATCGCCCGGATAGGGGATGCGGCAGGGCTATTCCTTGCTGCCGGCCTTTTTCTTTTTCATGGCATCGTGAAAACGGTCCGCCCAGCCCGGCTTCACCAATTGCTCTGCCCGAACCATGCGCAATTCGCCATCGGCCACATCGCGGCTGACGGCGCTGCCTGCCGCCACGATCGCATCCGCCCCGATCTTTACCGGCGCGATCAGCGCACTGTTGGAACCGATGAAAGCGCGCGGGCCGATTTCCGTCAAATGCTTGAAATATCCATCATAATTACAGGTGATCGTGCCCGCTCCGATATTGGCACCGGCACCCACCGTGGCATCGCCCAGATAGGTCAGGTGGTTGGCCTTGGCGCCTTCCCCAAGCACCGCCTTCTTCATTTCCACGAAATTGCCAACGCGCGAACCCTGCTCCAGAACGGAGCCTGGCCGCAGACGCGCATAGGGGCCGATCACGACATTTTCCGCCAGTGTGGCACCTTCCAGATGGCTGAAGGCGCGAATGGTCACATTATCGGCCACGGTCACGCCAGGGCCGAAGATTACATTCGGTTCCACGGTCACATCGCGGCCGAGCTTCGTATCGAAGCTGAAATGGACAGTATCCGGCGCAATCAGCGTGACACCATCGGCCATCGCCTGTTCCCGCCGTGCAGATTGCCAGCGGGCTTCCGCCATGGCCAGTTCGGAACGGGAATTGATACCGGCAACCTCATCCGCATCGTCTGTCACGATCACTGCGCAATTGCGGCCTTCGGCAATGGCGATGTTGACGATATCGGGCAGGTAATATTCGCCCTGCGCATTGTCGTTACCGACCTTGCCCAAGAGTTCGAACAATGCAGGGCCGCGCGCGGCGAGCAGGCCGGAATTGCACAGCCTCGTGGTCCGTTCCTCCTCGCTTGCGTCCTTGAATTCGACCATTTTTTCGATCCGGCCGCCATGCGCGACCACACGGCCATATTGCAGCGGATCTTCCGGTTCGAACCCCAGCACCACTGCTTCCGGCGCGTCATCTTCATGCAGCCGGGCAATCATGGCGCGCATCGTGTCAGGGCTGACGAAAGGCACATCGCCATAAAGCACCAGCACATCGCCTTCAAAGCCTGCCAGGGCCGCTTCCGCCTGCTGCACGGCATGGCCGGTGCCGAGCTGCGGCTCCTGCACAACCAACTGCGCGCCCTCACCCAGATGCGCCTGTAACTGGTCACGGCCATCGCCGACGATGAAGACCGTCCGTTCCGGCGCGATCTCCGCCAGGCTGGCCAGCAGGTGATCCAGCATCGCCCGCCCGGCAATTTCGTGCAGCACCTTGTGGCGGGCAGACTTCATGCGGGTTCCCTTGCCGGCGGCAAGGACGATGGCGGCAATTGGGTTCGTGGTGTCCGTCATGCCGGCGGGCATGCCACCATTCGGTTGCGGTTTCCATACAGCTCCGCCAATGGCTCCCGCGATGACGCAATTTCCTTTTTCCATCGTCGGTTTCGATCTCGACGGAACGCTTGTCGATTCCAATCGCGACCTTGCCCCCGCCATCAACCACGCCTTGTCGAAAGCCGGGCGGGATGTCGTGCCGGACGAACAGGTGCGGCACCTGATCGGCGGCGGCGCCCTGCGTATGCTGGAACGTGCGGTGGAACAGTCCGGCGTCCCTGCCAGCGACACCGAATTGCACGCCATGCATGACGATCTGATGGATCATTACGAAGCGCATATTGCCGATAACACCGTCCCTTATGACGGCTGCCTGGCCGCGCTGGACCAATTGGCGGAACATGGCTGCAAGCTCGCCGTGGTGACCAACAAGGTGGAGAGAAATGCAATCAAGCTGCTCGACGCGCTGGGCATGAGCGACCGCTTCACCTGCATATTGGGCGGCGACACGCTTGGTCCGGGCCGGGCCAAACCGGCACCAGACATGATCCAGGCGGCAATTCGCCAATGCGGCGGTTCGGGCCGTTTCGCGATGGTGGGCGATTCATCCTTCGATACGCGCGCCGCCCGCGCGGCCGCTGTTCCGGTTGTCGCCGTCAGCTTCGGCTATAACGATATTCCGGTGCCGGAACTCGATTGCGACGTGATGATCGATCATTTTGACGAGCTGGTGCCCGCCCTGGCCCGACTTCGCGCCTGACAGGTCAGCCTTCGACCAGTTTCACCAGACGCCTTTCGACCGGGGCGAGAACGCCGGCCAGTTCATGGCCGCGCTTCAGGATCTGGCCCTGTTCGCCAAACAGCGCCCACATGCCCTGCCGGTTGCGCAAGGCCGGGCGCTTTTCCACCCGCATCTGCGGCACTTCGGCCGTGCGGCGGAAGGCCGCAAAGCTGGCACAGTCGCGGCTGAAATCCATCGCATAGTCGCGCCATTCGCCGGCGGCGACCATGCGGCCATAAAGGTCGAGGATCCGCATCAGTTCACTGCGCTCGAACCCCACCTGGCTCGGCTTGCCGGGACCGGGAAATGCAACAATATTCGCAGCGCCGGGCGTTTGCCGCATCAGTCGTCCGTGCCGCTTTTGCGGACCGGCTCGGCCGCGCCGGCCTTCAGGCCGGCAATCTCTTCGCGCAATTGCGCAAGCTCGCGCTCCAGCGCATCGACACGGTCAGTGCTGGGTTCGCAAGGTTCGTCACAGGGCGTGCCATAGGGGATGAATTCCCGCAGCCAGGTTTCGGCGGGCACCAGGGTGGATCGCGCCTTGAGGCCGATCATCGTTGCCCCTTCGGGCACATCGTCCGTCACCACCGCATTGGCGCCGACACGGGCGCGTGCGCCCACCGTGATCGGACCGATGATCTGCGCGCCAGAGCCGATGATCACATTATCTTCCAGCGTGGGGTGGCGCTTGCCCGGCTCCCCGCTGGTCGGATTAGTGCCACCCAGCGTAACGCACTGATAGATGGTGACATTATCGCCAATCTCGGCCGTCTCACCAATTACGGTGAAGCCGTGGTCGATGAAGAAATTACGCCCGATTCTTGCGCCCGGGTGGATATCGATAGCTGTCAGGAAGCGAGAAACATGGTTCACCACGCGGGCGAGGAAGAACAATTCCCCCACGAATAGCCAATGGGCCAGCCGGTGGAAGCCCAACGCCCAGACGCCGGGATACAGCATGATTTCCCAGCGCGAACGGGGCGCCGGGTCTCGCGCATGGACGGAGTCCAGATAGGCGATAAGACGGTCAAACATGATCCGTTCAGTTTCCCACCAAAACCGGCCTAAAGCAAGCGAGGCTCATCCGGTCCATGGACCGCTTCCAGCGCGGCACGCCAGATAGATTGGGTAGCGGGCACCTTGCGTTCAAGGGCGAGCCTGTCGATCACCGCCACAAGTTGTTCCAGTTCGGCAAAGGACCGGCCGGCGCGCGGGACAAGATAATCCACTGCATCGGTGCCCAATGGCAGGCCGCGCTGTTCCGCCATGGACAGCAGCAGATCGCCCGCCATCAGATCGTCAGCCTGCCCGATTTCCAGCTGCAAAGCCGCCCCGAGCCGCGACCTGAGATCCGGCAGCCGGATTTCCCAGGGTGGCTCTCCTGCAACGATCAGCAAGGGCGTGCCGTCTTCCTGCGCCCGGTTCCAGCGATGGAATACGGCATCTTCTTCCAGCTTGTGCGCATCGTCCAGAAACTCGCCACGCCCGCTCTGCGCGAACCAGCGTGCGAACAGCGATTTCCCCGATCGCGGCGGGCCGGTGAGAACGGCGGTCCGGAACGGCCAGCGCGATGGATCGGACAGGGCATCCGCCACCTGGGCGTTGGCTTCGCCGATCACGATGCGCGAAGGCCCACCGGATCCGGCGACAAGCGGCAGCGCGATTTGCGACGGCATCGACGCCTCCCCCTTCAAGAATCAGCGACTGATGGCGAGCGCGTTTTCGCCCTGCGTGACATTCCAGCCGCGGCTCCGCAGGGAACCCGCCAGAGCCGGCAAATCCCCGGCAAAGGTCACGCGCAGCACGGATGTACCGCCTATGGCGATGCTGCTGGTGGAAACACCGCGCACACCAGGAGCGCTGCGGACCGACGCCAGCGCGCTGTCGATGGAAGCCGCGTCCGGGGTGACGACCTGCACTACGAAACTGGCAACATTGGGCGTGGTTTCAGTGGTTTCAGCGGTGTCTTCCACCACGGGCCCGGTTTCGAGGGGAAGCTCGCCCTCCGCCGCAGCCGCACGCGCCGCCGCTTCCGCGGCTTCGGCCCTGCGGGCGGCATCGATCAAGGCGCGCACTTCGGGGCGCAGATCGACCGCTTCCAGCGACAGGGTCGGGTCAGGGGTCAGCGTGCCCGCGGCCAGCGCTTCGGTGAACATGGCATCAAAACGGCGCACCGCCTGCGACAGCATGCGCGGCAGATCATCCTC
Source organism: Croceibacterium atlanticum (assembly GCF_001008165.2). Classification (NCBI taxonomy): domain Bacteria; kingdom Pseudomonadati; phylum Pseudomonadota; class Alphaproteobacteria; order Sphingomonadales; family Erythrobacteraceae; genus Croceibacterium; species Croceibacterium atlanticum. The sequence continues at coordinate 1,169,061 of NZ_CP011452.2, forward strand.
ATTCTCGGCCCGCATGTCGAACGTGCCGAGCACGCGGCTATCGGGGCCGTAACGGGCGATGAAATGCCCTTCCACCGGCCCGCCCGGCCACAGCCGTTCCAGATGGGCGATGGGCATCAGCACGTCCGCCGCGCCGAATTCATCCAGTATATCGTTCCACCATGCGCGGCTGCGCCGGCCGGTCTGGCCATAAGTCAGCAGCAGCGATTCGCCGCCTGCGCCGGTGGGCCGAACATAATCGATGGCGCTGCCGCCAGTCTGGAATTCCGCCCAGGCCCGCTGCCACGGCGTGCGCATCTGATAAAGCGTCTGCGTGCCGCCGGATATCGTGACCGGAAGGGTCAGCATCGGGGCCGAACGCGCACGCCGCCCGCCCGCGCCCAGCAATTCACCGGCCCGCGTCCGGTCGAAAATCACGCCCAACGTCGCGATATAACGGCGCGGCCCCAGTTCTTCCTTTTCGACCACGATTGCCGAAACCAGCGATTCGAGTCGGGAATCGGTGATCGGCGGGCCTTCCATCTGTTCCCACGCCTTGCGCTGCGCTTCGCGCCAGCCATTTTCGCGCGCATCTTCGGGCGATTTGCCGGTCACGTTCACTTCGATTCCGTGCACTTCGATATCGGCACTGGTGGCGACCGGCGCGATTCCTCGTTCGCCGGAAACCTGCGCCCACAGGGCACCAGCCAGCCCCACGGCCAGCAGCGCTGCCGCAATCAGGATGGGCTGCCGCAGTCTGTTGGCGGAGCGGGAGAGAGGAAGAGAAAAGCTCGGCATCGGGGAAATCGAGTGCCTTTTGCCCAATGGCGAGTGGAAATCCAAGCGCAATTGAGCCAGAGGCATCCTCATGACCTCCAAACCGCCATCATACACATACGAACAGGCCGGGGTTTCGATTGACGCCGGCAATGCGCTGGTCAAGGCGATCGGCCCCCTGGTCAAGGCAACACGCCGTCCGGGCGCCGATGGCGAGATCGGCGGATTCGGCGGATTCTTCGATCCGAAGGCCGCCGGATATTCCGATCCGCTGCTGGTCGCCGCGAATGACGGTGTAGGCACCAAGCTGAAACTGGCCATCGATTCAAACCGGCATGACACGGTCGGCGTGGATCTGGTCGCCATGTGCGTGAACGATCTGATCGTTCAGGGTGCGGAACCGCTGTTCTTCCTGGACTATTTCGCCACCGGCAAGCTGGAGACCGGCATTGCGGAGCGTGTGATCGCGGGCATTGCCGAAGGTTGCAAACAGGCCGGTTGCGCGTTGATCGGCGGCGAAACCGCGGAAATGCCGGGCATGTATGCCGCCGGCGATTACGATCTGGCCGGTTTCTGCGTCGGCGCGGTGGAACGCGGGGAACAATTGACCGGCGAAAAGGTCGCGCCGGGCCATGTCCTGCTGGGGCTTGCCAGTTCAGGCGTTCATTCCAACGGCTATTCGCTGGTACGCAGGCTGGCGGCGGACAAGGGCTGGAAGCTCGACCGCCCGGCCCTGTTCGACCAGGAAAAGCTGCTGATCGATGCGCTGATCGAACCGACCCGTATTTATGTGAAGAGCCTTCTTCCCACCATCCGTGCGGGAAAAGTGGATGCGCTGGCGCATATCACGGGCGGCGGATTGCTGGAAAATATCCCGCGCGTCCTGCCCGAAGGGGCCCATGCCGTCATCGATGCCGATAGTTGGGAGCAACCTCGGCTGATGGCATTCCTGCAAGCGCAGGGAAATATCGAACCGGGCGAAATGGCCCGCACCTTCAATTGCGGCGTGGGCATGGTTCTGGCCGTGCAGCCCGAACTGGCGCGCGAAGTCGCGGCCGAGATCGAGGCAGCGGGCGAACAGGTCATGCATATCGGCGAAATCGTTGAAGGCAGCAAAGGCTGCACCGTGCGCGGTTCGGCCGGCACGTGGAGCGCGAAGGCAGATTGGGACGCGACGCACAATGCCTGAAAAGGCCAAAGTCGCCGCCCTGCTTTCCGGCACGGGCACGACCATGTCCTCGCTGCTCTACGCATCGAAGATTCCGGATTGCCCCTATGAGCTGGTGCTTGTCGCCAGCAATGTTCCCGATGCGCCGGGGCTGAAGATCGCGGCGGCGGAAGGGATCGCCACATTCGCGCTCGACCATCGCGGAATGCAGCGGGAAGAACATGAAGCGGCAATGGATGCAGCGCTGCGGGATTCGGGCGCCGATTACCTCGCCCTGTGCGGCTATATGCGGATCCTGACTGCTGGCTTCGTGGAAGGCTGGGCCGGCCGCATGGTCAACACCCATCCATCCCTGCTCCCCAAATACAAGGGGCTGGACACGCATGGCCGCGCCATCGCCGCGGGGGACAGCCATGGCGGCTGTTCGGTCCATGTGGTTACGGCAGAGCTGGATGGCGGGCCGCTGCTGGGCCAGGTTCCGGTGGCCATCCTGCCCGATGACAATGCGGAAACGCTGGCCCGGCGGGTGCTGCTGGCCGAATATCAGCTCTATCCGCGAATGCTGGCCGATTATGTATCCCGCCCCTATCGTGCGGAATGGCTGGTGGAGAAGGTGCGCGAACTCGCCCTCGCCCTGCCCGAAGTGGAAGACCGCGAAAGCCACGGTTCGCCGGGCTGGCGGACAGGCGGCAAGAGCGGGAAATATTTCGCCCATTTTGCCGACCGGCACCATGGCAGCGACCATATCGCGCTGCTGGTAAAAACGGATGGGCCGGACGAAATGGCCGCCCTGATAGAGCGCGATCCCGATACCTATTTCCGCCCCGCCTATTACGGCGCCAGCGGATGGGTTGGCCTGATCCTCAATCGCCCCGGCGTCGACTGGAACCATATAGCGCAATGGCTGGAACGCAGCTGGCGCTCTGTCGCGCCAAGGCGGCTGACCAGCCTGATGGACAATGCCGATCAGTTCTGAGCATTGGCGGCGGATCGCTCCGCCGCCAGATGCTGTCTAGGCAGCGGATTTTTCCGCGCTGATCAACTGGCCGATTTCGTCCAGCAGGGTCAGGCGCTGCTTCTTCAGCGCCTCGGCGCGTTCGTCAGAAGCGGCTTCGGCTTCGATTTCGATCCGGTGAATCTCGTTATTCACGTCATGATAGCGGTCGGCCAGGGTCACGAAATGGGAATTGCCGGTCTTGAGCTTGTGGAGGATTTCCACGTCCTGCGGAAATTCGGCGGACAATTCGTGCTGTGTGTGGGACATTCATGACTCCTTCTGTCGTGCTTCGGCAGCACTGCTACCATTTTCGGCGGCAGGCAGTCTTGTTCCGGATCAAACAAAAAGCCCCGCCGGATCGATCCGACGGGGCTTTTCAATATCAGATCAGCATCAGGATCAGCCGACGATTTCTTCCGGCTTGAAGAAGAATTCGATTTCGATCCTGGCGTTCTCTTCGCTGTCCGAACCATGGACCGAGTTCGCTTCGATGCTTTCCGCATAGGTCTTGCGGATCGTGCCTTCGGCTGCGTCCGCCGGATTGGTGGCGCCCATCACATCGCGATTGCGCTTCACGGCATCTTCGCCTTCCAGGACCTGCACCACCACCGGGCCGCTGGTCATGAAAGCCACCAGTTCACCGAAGAAAGGGCGTTCCTTGTGGACCGCGTAGAAGCCTTCGGCCTGTTCCTTGGTCATCTGGATACGCTTGGAAGCAACGACGCGCAGGCCGGCTTCTTCCAGCATCTTGGTGACGGCGCCGGTCAGGTTGCGGCGCGTGGCATCGGGCTTGATGATCGAGAATGTGCGGGTGACCGCCATTGGAGGTATTCCTTCGCGAAATGTTTTTTGGATTTCGCGCGCGCACCTAGCGCCGCCCGGCGATGCGGGCAAGCGCTGAGGCAAACTGGTAGTCTGGTAGTGCGGGCGCCCCGGTCAGGAACCCATGCCGGAGCCGACGATCAATTGCCCATTCGTGCCTTCACCCGCCGGATTGGCGTTGAAGCTGAAAGCCGTGCCCGTTTGATCCTTGCCGCTGATCATCTGGCCGTCGCCGGTTTTCAGTTCCATCTCGATCTCGATCCCGGCATTTTCGGCCTGTTCGCGATAGAACTTCACCAGTTCGGCGGGCGCATCGGAACTTTGCATCATGACCATGGTGCCCTGTGCCGGCCCCTGGTTGATCTTGGTGTTCGAAACCACCCTGGCGCCGGGATAAAGTTCAAACCCCGCCGGCATGTCGGCCTCGCCGCCCTGGCCGCTGGAGATATTCACCTCTTCGCCGTCCGGACCGGTAATCTGCATCGAGGTCTGGCCGTCGCTCTCGCTCGATTCGTAACTCACTTCACCGTCTTCGGTCTGGACCGTTCCGGATTCACCCGATCCGCAGGCCGAAAGAAGCATTGCGGCAGTGCCTGCAACAACCAGTTTACGCATGATAATCCCCTTCCCTATCGCCCAACCGGAATTTCATCCCGCCTCGTGCCTTCGTCAAGGGCCTTCGCGCCAGCGGCCGCCTTCCTGTTTCCAGAAATGTCGTTCCGCATCAGCGTGTTGCCCCAGCATTCGCCAGCAATCGCGGGCGCCTTGCAACTGTTCTTCCCCGAACAGGAGAAACACCCGCGCAAAATTACTGGCGCCATCCCGCCATCTGCCATCCGCAAAGACCACATGGGGGGCAGCATTCGGTGCCTCGCAATCGGCGGAAAGCAGAATCGGCTGACGTTCAGCATGTCGGGCGCCGGAATGCCCATGCGCCAGAAACGCTTCGGGGAACCGTTCCCACAGATTGCGGCCGATCCGCTGCAATTGTTCGGCATCTTCGGAGACGATCAGCAAGCGTTCGCCATCCGCCCTCACCTTGCGGGCGAGCAGCGGCAGCAGGTTTTCGGCGCTCTCACCGGCCAGCTGATAGAAATCGACCCGCAACGCGTACCGCTCCGCCCTGGCGACCAATCAGCCTTCGAGATTGTCCCTGACATAGCGGTCGAGCAGGCGAACGCCAAAACCCGTCGCCCCTTTGTCCCAGGTGGCGCCAGGCTTGTCCGCCCAGACCATGCCGGCGATGTCGCAATGCGCCCAGGGCGTGCCGTCTTCGATGAAACGCTGGAGATATTGCGCCGCCGTAATCGATCCGGCCCAGCGCGGACCGACATTCTTCATATCGGCGATCGGGCTGTCCAGCAGCTTGTCATAAGCGGGCGAAAGCGGGAAGCGCCACATCTTGTCGCCACTCGCCTTGCCGGCAGCCAGCAAGCCGTCAGCCAGCTTGTCATTATTGGAAAACAGGCCGCCATGTTCATGGCCAAGCGCGATGATCATCGCACCGGTAAGCGTGGCCAGATCGACAATCGCCGCCGGTTCGAATTCACGCTGAACCCAGGTCAGCGCATCGCACAGCACCAGCCGCCCTTCGGCATCGGTGTTGATCACTTCCACCGTCTGGCCCGACATGGAAGTGACCACGTCACCCGGACGCTGTGCATTGCCATCCGGCATGTTTTCCACCAGCCCGCACACGCCGATGACATTGGCCCGCGCCTTGCGGCCCGCCAGGGCCAGCATGGTTCCTGCAACGGCGCCCGCGCCGCCCATGTCCCATTTCATGTCTTCCATGCCCGCAGGCGGTTTCAGCGAGATACCGCCCGTGTCGAAAGTCACGCCCTTGCCCACGAAGACCGTCGGTCTTTCATCGGCCTTGCCGCCCATCCACTTGATGGCCAGCATTTGCGGCTTGCGAACAGAACCCTGCGCCACGCCCAGCAGCGCGCCCATGCCCAGTTCGCGCATTTCGTCCTCTTCCAGGACGACGATTTCAGCGCCGGTGCCGGCCAGCCGCTCGCGGCAGCGGGCGACGAAGCTTTCCGGGTAGATGACATTGGCCGGTTCGGCCACCAGCTCGCGCGTGAACTCCACGCCGCGCACCAGCGCCTGTTCCGTTTCCCACACCGCTTCGGTGCCGTCCGGGGCCCGTGCCACTTCCACGCTGGAGAGCGAAATCTTCTGCTCTTCCTTCAGCTTGGTGCGATAGGCATCGTGCCGCCAGCTGCGCAGGGTCAGGCCGGTCAGCACCGATACGACTTCATTCGAGCCCAGCCCGGTGCCGCCGACATCCAGCGTCAGCATCGTTTCGCCACTGGTAAGATAGCGCGCGGCCAGCGCGGCACCTGCCCGTTCGAGCGCGGCCGACCGGCCATTGCCTTCGCCATTACCGCCACCGACCAGCGCGATGCGGACGATCTGGCCGTCCCGTTCCACAAAGCCTTCGAAAAACTGGCCGGTCTTGCCGGTGAAGCGTGCGGCACGCGCACCTTCTATCAATGTCCGCTCCAGATCGGCCGGCATCTTGTCCTGTTCGACAACCTGCGCAATGAGGCGCGCAGCGGAGGGATCGAGTTCGTCGCGAAAGGTGATTTGCATGCCTTCTCCGGTGGGCAGTGTTAGGAGTTCGACGGCGCGTGTCGCCAGTCGGAATGCTGGCGTTGCAGTTAGGGACGACCAGTGCGATAGGCAAGTCATGCGCCCACGTTCGCTGTCCTGGCTGCAAGCACGAGACAGCCGCTTGCAGCCCCTATGTTCGGGCTCCGCAGCGGCTGTGGCCTTGCTGTGCGTAGCCCCCGTGCCCGCCTTTGCGCAGGCCGCCGGGCAGACGCCCGAAACCACGGAAACTGTGGAAAATGGCGAAACGGATTCGCCGATCGCCGGGCGCGATATAGATTTCGAGGCGGACGAGATCCGCTATGACAGCGAAAATGAAACGGTTGCCGTTGCCGGCAATGTGATTCTGCGCAGCGGGGACCAGTCGGTGCGGGCCGACAATGTCACCTGGGACCGGACAACCGGCCAGATCGTGGCTTCCGGCAATATCCGTTTCGTGGACCAGGACGGCAATCAGATCCTGACCGAAAGGCTGGAACTGACCGATGAACTGAAGGCCGGGGCGATGGAAAACATGCTCCTGGCCTTCCGCGCCGGGGGCCGCATGGCCGCTGCCGAAGCCCGCCGGACCGAAGACGGCAATATCCAGCTGGACCGGGCGGTTTATTCCACCTGTTCGGTGGAAGACAGCAAGGGCTGCCCCAAGCGGCCAAGCTGGCGCGTCACCGCGCGCCGTGTCCATTATGACGAGGATACGCAGCAGGTCCGCTTCGAAGGCGCCTATCTGGAAATGTTCGGGCGGCGCGTCCTGCCCCTTCCCGGCCTTGTTGTCCGGGCGGATGGCGATGCGAATTCAGGTTTCCTGGTGCCCGATATCGGGCTTTCCGCTTCCAACGGGCTGGAACTGGTCGGCAGCCATTACTGGCGCCTGGCCGATAATCGTGACCTGCTGGCCTCCGCCTATATCTATACCGAGGCCGCGCCCATGGCCTCTGTCGAATACCGGCACCTGACAGCCAATGGCGCCTATCAGGCGACCGGCTATTTCACCTATAGCACGCGCATCCCGCTGAATTCGGACACGCCGACGAGCGAGGAGGATATTCGCGGCTATCTGTTCACCAATGGCCGGTTCCAGCTGGACCCGTACTGGAGCGTGTCCGGATCGGTCCGCTATGCCACGGACCGCACCTTCCTGCGCCGTTACGACATCAGCCGCGATGACCGGCTCCGATCGACGGTGCAGGCGGAACGCATCGACGATGACAGCTATTTCTCTGTCGCCGGCTGGGCCACGCAGGCCCTGTTCGTGCAGCAGGAACAGGGCCTGGTCCCGATCGCCCTGCCCATTCTCGATTATCGCCACCGGATCGATGATCCCCTGTTCGGGGGCAAGTTCGAACTGCAAGCCAATACGCTGGCCATCACCCGCACTTCCGGCCAGGATACGCAGCGCGCCTTTGCCAAGGCCGAATGGAACATGCGCCGCCTTACCGCCTGGGGTCAGGAAGTGACCTTTACCGCGCTGGCACGGGGCGATGTCTATCACTCGGACGAAAACCTGCTGTCCGAAACCGAATCCTATCGCGGGAACAGCGGCTGGGAAGGACGCGGCGTGGCCACCGGCGCGATCGACGTGAAATGGCCACTGGTCGGCACGTTCCTTGGCGGCACGCAGGTTCTGACACCGCGCGTGCAACTCGTCGCCAGCCCCTCGATCAAGAACCTCGCCATCCCGAACGAGGATGCGCGGGCAATCGATCTGGAAGACAGCAATCTCTTCGCGCTGAACCGCTTCCCCGGATATGACCGGATAGAGGACGGCACGCGCATCACCTATGGCGCGGACTGGCAGCTGGAATTCCCCGGCTGGCGGATCAAGGCCAATATCGGCCAGTCCTATCGCCTGTCCGACAAGCCCACTCTCTTCCCCGAAGGCACGGGCCTGACCGAACAATGGTCCGATTTCGTCGGCCGGACGGAAGTGCGCTATCGCGATTTCCTGAAATTCACCCACCGTTATCGCGTGGACAAGGATAATTTCGCGGTCCGCCGCAACGAAGTGGACGCCACGATCGGCAATGACCGGACCTATGTCGAACTCGGCTATCTGCGGCTCAACCGCGATATCGATCTCGATTTCGAGGATTTGCAGGACCGCGAGGAATTGCGCGCCGCCGGGCGCATCTCCTTCGCGCGGTACTGGTCCGTGTTCGGATCGGCCGTGGTCAATCTCACCGACAAGGAAGAAGATCCCGGGCTGGAAGCCGACGGGTTCAAGCCATTGCGGACCCGCGTGGGCATTGCCTATTCGGATGATTGCCTGGAATTCGGCCTGACCTGGCGGCGAGATTATATCGAACTGGCGGATGCCCGCAGCGGCAACAGTTTCCGCCTTCATTTCGCGCTGAAGAATATTGGCGGGCGCTGATTTCGGCATCTTCGTTGGCAGTCATGGCCAAAAACGCTATCGGCCCGATGCTCAGCTTCGGTTCAGCCGCTATCGGGAAAGCGCGGAACTGTAATTGCATGGCGCCCATCGCGCCGGGGACAGGACTTACTTCGTGATCGATCTAGCCAAGACCATTGGAAAATTCGCCACCGCAACGGCCCTTGCCGGTCTCTGCGCATCGGCGGCATTCGGCCAGCAGGAAGCCGGCCAGATCATGGCCAGCGACGCGCTGAACATCCCCGAAGACATATCCCTGCTGCAACCCGGCGATCCCAATTCGCGCAGCGCGACCGCGACGGTGAATGGCCAGATCATCACCCGCACCGATGTGGAACAGCGCGTGGCCCTGATCCTTGCCGCGAATGAAACCGAAAGCGTGCCGGAGGACGAACTCAACCGCCTGCGCATGCAGGTGTTCCGCAACCTGATCGACGAAACCATCCAGATCCAGGAAGCCGCGGCGCAGGAAATGCCCGTTTCCCGTGACGAGGTGGACCAGACCTATAACCGCCTTGCCACGCAGCGTTTCGGCCGCACGCCCGAAGAAATGGCCACTTATCTCCAATCGATCGGGTCCGCCCCGCAATCGCTCAAGCGCCAGATCGAAGGCGAACTGGCCTGGAACCGGCTGCTGAGCCGCAATGTCGCGCCCTTCGTCAATGTCTCCACCGAAGAGGTGAACGAATTGATGGAGCGGCTGAAAGCTTCAAAGGGCACGGCCGAATACCGCATCGGCGAAATCTATCTGTCCGCCACGCCGACCACGCGGGCGCAGGTTTCGGCCAATGCCCAGCAGATCGTCGACCAGCTGAAGCAGGGCGGCAGCTTCGTGGCCTATGCCCGCCAATATTCCGAAAGCTCGACCGCGTCTGCGGGCGGCGATCTTGGCTGGATCCGGCTTGAGCAATTGCAGAATCCCCAGCTCGAATCAGTGGTTCGGGGCCTCCAGCCCGGCCAGCTTGCCGGACCGATCGAGATTCCCGGAGGGTTCGATATCCTCTACCTGATCGACAAGCGCCAGATCGGCATGGCCGATCCGCGCGATGCCATTGTCAGCCTGAAGCAGATTTCCATCGAATTCCCCAAGGGTACGACGCAGCAGGCAGCCTCGGAACGGGCCAATGAATTTGCTGCGGCGATGGAACAGATCACCAGCTGCGGCCAGGCCGAAAGCGCCGCCCAGCCGTTCAATGCCGATGTGGTGAGCAATGAAGGGCTGGCCATTCGCGCCCTGCCCGAAGCCTTGCAGACCATGCTGCTCGATCTCGATGTCGGCAGGACAACGCCGCCCTTCGGTTCTCTGGACGAAGGGGTGCGCGTTCTGCTGCTGTGCGGCCGCGAAGCCGCGCAGGCCGATGCCGGGCCGAATTTCGACGAGCTGATGGCGCAGCTGGAAGACGACCGGGTGAACAAGCGCGCCCAGCGTTACCTGCGCGACCTGCGGCGCGATGCGGTGATCGAATATAAGTGACAGGCGGCCGGCGCTCTCCGGCCCGGGGCAACGACATGAAGAATCCGGTTCCCGAAGCACCTCTGGCCCTTTCGCTGGGCGATCCGGCGGGAATCGGGCCGGAACTGATCTGCGAGGCATGGTCCCGACGTATCAGCGAGGGTTTTCCGCCCTTTTTCGCAGTCGGCGGCGCCGGAATCCTGCGCGCCGCCGCGGAACGGCGCGGGCTGGATGTGCCCGTCGCAATCATTGGCGATCCGGCGGAGGCTGCCACCGTCTTTGGCGATGCGCTTCCCGTGCTCGGCACGCAGGATGGCACCTATCGCCCCGGCAAGCCGGATGAACACGGTGCTGAACTGGCGCTGGCATCGCTGGAAACGGCCACCGCCCTTGCCGTGCAAGGCAAGGCTTCGGCACTGGTCACTGGCCCGATAGCCAAGGCGGAACTGGCGAAGATCGGCTTCACCTTTCCCGGACAGACCGAATTTCTGGCCGCCGCCTGCGGCATGGCTGCGGAAGATGCCGTGATGATGCTGGCCGGGCCGCAATTGCGCACCGTGCCGCTGACCGTGCATTGCGCCATTGCCGATGTGCCCGGGCGCATTACGAAAGAGCTGATCCTGCGCCGCGCGCGCGTGGTGGATGCTGCCATGCGCCGCGATTTTGGCCTGCCGGCGCCCCGCATCGCCGTGTGCGGGCTCAATCCCCATGCGGGGGAGAATGGGCGCATGGGCCGGGAAGAGATCGAAACCATCGCCCCGGCCATCGCCATGCTGCAGGCGGAAGGCATCGGCGCCACCGGGCCGCACCCGGCGGATTCGCTGTTCGCCCCGCATTCGCGCGGCAATTTCGATGTCGCCATCGCCATGTATCACGATCAGGCCCTGGTCCCGATGAAGGCGCTGGATTTCGATTCCGGCGTGAACATGACGCTGGGCCTGCCCATTGTGCGCACATCGGCCGATCACGGCACCGCTTTCGGCATTGCCGGCACTGGCGCAGCCCATCCCGGCGCAACCCTGGCCGCGATCCGCATGGCGGCGGAAGCAGCCGCGCGGCGGGCGAAAGCGTGATCCACTGTCCGCGTCCTTCGACAGGCTCAGCACGAGCGGGAACGGGCCTTCCCCCCGCTCCACACCGCGCATGAAGCCCGATCTTCCGCCCCTGCGCGAAGTCATCGCCCGGCACGGGCTCAGCGCGTCCAAGGCGCTGGGTCAGAACTTCCTGTTTGACGAACAATTGCTGGATCGCATTGCCGCCATTCCCGGATCGCTGGAAGGCAAGGCCGTGCTGGAAGTTGGCCCCGGCCCCGGCGGATTGACGCGCGCCCTGCTGCGCGCCGGCGCGCGGGTGACGGCCATTGAAATGGATCGCCGCTGCCTGCCCGCTCTTGCCGAACTGGAGGAAGCCTTCCCCGGCCAGCTGCGCATATTGCAGGGCGATGCCATGGCGATGGACCATGACGAATTGATGGGCGAGCCCTACGCCATATTGTCCAACCTGCCCTACAATGTCGGCACCGCCCTTTTCACCGGCTGGCTCAGCGGGGAAAGCTGGCCGCCGCGCTGGACCAGCCTGACGCTGATGTTCCAGCAGGAAGTGGCCCAGCGCATCGTCGCCCAGCCCGGAACCGGCGCTTATGGCAGGCTGGCCGTGCTGGCCCAGTGGCGCACGCAGGCGAAAATGGCGATGAAAGTCCATCGCAGCGCCTTCACCCCGCCGCCCAAGGTGATGAGCGCCATCGTCCATGTCGTGCCCGGCGAAGCACCCGAAGGCGTTTCCGCCAAAGTGCTTTCCAGAGTGACCGAGGCCGCCTTCGGCCAGCGCCGCAAGATGCTGCGGCAAAGCCTGAAGGCCATGCCTGGCGCGGTCGAGGCGCTGGAAGCGCTCGGCATAGATCCGCAACGCCGCGCCGAAACATTGAGCGTCGCGGAATTCGTGGCCCTGGCCAAACGGTTAACCCGCTGAATCCAACATTCTGGAACAGTTGGAACACTGTCCTGAAGCGGAAAAACCTCTGCCTCAGGACAAGCCAATGCTGCGCGTGTTCATGACGCGCGGAAGCTGACGATCTGAAAGAGCCGCTTGCCCTTGTCCTTTCCCCGCAGAGTAGGAAAGGCTGCGGACTATTGCCCATTCCTTTATTGATCTTGGCCAATGATCTGGGGCAGCTTCATCCTAACTTTCAAGAACATGGCAAAGGGGACAGGATGTGATCAGATCCATCGCGCTTTCGACGGATTTTTCAGACGCAGGCAGAATTGCCTTCATCCATGCTCTCCGCCTCGCGGTGGAATTCAAAGCCCGCCTGGACCTGATCCATGTCCGCGATCCGCATGATCGGGCGGATTGGGACAAGTTCCCCCATGTCCGCGAAACCCTGCAAGCATGGGGCATGTTGCCGCCGGGCGCATCAGTATCGCAGATTGCCGGAAGTCTGGGCGTCACCGTCCGCAAGGTCGAAATCAACGATGCGGACGCGGCGGATGGGCTGACGAAATATCTTGCCGAACACCGGCCGGAATTGCTGGTCATGGCATCGCATGGCCGCGTCGGCCTCAATCGGTGGCTGGCCGGTTCCGTTTCAGCCGAGGTCGCCATGGCCACCGACATACCAACCCTGCTGTTCGGCCCGGAGGCGCGAGGCTTCGTGGATGCAGACACGGGCGCGATTGGCCTTTCCACGGCGACGATCCCGGTCGATCATGAACCCTCGCCAATTCGCGCATTGCAGATTTTGCAGGAGTTTTTTCGCGGCTTCCAGGTGGATATATCTGCCCTTCATGCCGGACGGCCCGGGCCGGAACTGGGCGATGCCATCCCCGTCCGCCTCGTCGGGGGTGACGCGGTGGACGCCATCCTGGCCGAAAGCGCCCGTGTCGATCTGCTGGTAATGCCCACGGCCGGGCGGCACGGCTTCATGGACATGATCCGCGGCAGCACGACAGAGCTCGTGCTGCATGAAGCTGCCTGCCCGATCCTGGCCGTGCCCGCCGAATAGGGCGCCCGCCCCGCGTCAGGCGCCCGCCTTCACCTTCGCGCGCCAGGCATGGAGCAGCGGCTCGGTATAGCCATTGGGCTGCACCACGCCTTCGAACACAAGTTCGCAGGCGGCGCGGAATGCCGGGTGGGTCTGCCACTGATCGGCCATCGGGCGATAGGATGGATCACCCGCATTCTGCGCATCGACCTTGGCCGCCATGCGCCGCAGCGCATCCATCACCTGTTCCTGCGAACAGACGCCATGCAGCAGCCAATTGGCCAGATGCTGACTGGAAATGCGCAAAGTCGCGCGGTCTTCCATCAGGCCCACATCGTTGATGTCCGGCACCTTGGAACAGCCGACCCCGGCATCGACCCAGCGCACGACATAGCCGAGCAGGCCCTGGCAATTATTGTCCAGCTCCTCGGCAATCTCATCCTCGCTCCAATTCGTTCCTTCGGCCAGCGGAATGGTCAGCAGCGCGTCCAGCCCTGGCGCGGGCGGCAGGTCTTTCTGCACGGCGAACACGTCCAGCTGGTGATAATGCAGCGCATGGAGCACGGCCGCGGTGGGTGACGGCACCCAGGCGGTGTTGGCCCCGGCGCGCAAATGGCCGCCCTTTTCCGCCAGCATGGCGCGCATCCGGTCAGGCGCGGCCCACATGCCCTTGCCGATCTGCGCCTTGCCGGAAAGGCCATGTTGCAGGCCGATGGCGACATTGCGCTTTTCATAGGCATCCAGCCAGACCGAGTTCTTCATCGCGCCCTTGCGAACCATCGGCCCGGCGCGCATCGACGTGTGAATCTCGTCCCCCGTACGGTCGAGAAAGCCGGTGTTGATGAACACGATCCGGTCCTTCACCGCATGGATGCAGGCGGAAAGATTGGCGCTGGTGCGCCTCTCTTCGTCCATCACGCCGACCTTGATCGTATGGCGCGGCAGGTCGAGCAGATCCTCCACCGCATCGAACAGATCATTGGTGAAGGCACATTCTTCCGGCCCGTGCATCTTGGGCTTCACGATATAGATGCTGCCCGCCTTGCTGTTGGGCCAGTTTGCATGACCTTCCACGTCCAACGTGGAAATGGCGGAGGTGATCACGGCGTCCATGATCCCTTCCGGAACCGGCGCATTGCCTGGCATCAGGATTGCCGGATTGGTCATCAGATGGCCCACATTGCGGACGAAGAGCAGGCTGCGCCCCGGAAGATTGACGGTTTCGCCGTCCAGCCCGGTGACGGCCAGATCGTCTTCCAGCCTGCGCGTCAGCGTCTTGCCACCCTTTTCGAAGCTCGCTTCCAGATCGCCGCGGATCACGCCCAGCCAGTTGCGATAGGCTTCCAGCTTGTCCTCGCCATCCACGGCGGCGACGGAATCTTCCAGATCGACGATGGTGGTCAGCGCGGCTTCCAGTCGGATATCGGATATGCCGGCCTTGTCCTGCGATCCGATGGGATGATCGCGGTCGAACACCACTTCGATATGCAGGCCATTATTGCGGAAGACGCGGCCCTTGGCCGTCCCGCCGACATATTGCGCCGGGTCGGCCAGGGCGATTTCCTGCCCTGCTTCCAGGTCCAGCCAGCTGGCATCCTTCAGCGGCACCACCTGGTCCAGGAAGGACCGGCCGGCGGCAACCACCGCCGCACCCCGCCGCGGATCATATTCCGGCCCCGCAGGCGGCGGCACTTCCAGCGCATCCGTCCCGTAATAGGCATCATACAGGCTGCCCCAGCGGGCATTGGCCGCATTCAGCAGGAAACGGGCATTGAGCACGGGCACCACCAGTTGCGGCCCGGCCATGGTGGCGATTTCCGGATCGACATTGGCAGTGCCGATGGTGAATGGCGCCGGTTCGGGCACCAGATAGCCGATCTCTTCCAGGAAGGCGCGATAGGCGGCGGCGTCATGCGGCTTGCCGCGCTGCTCCGCATGCCAGCGGTCGATCTTTTTCTGAAGATCATCGCGCTTGTCCAGCAGGGCGAGATTGCGCGGGCTGAAGGTCCGTATGATCCCGGCAAAACCTTCCCAGAACGCGTCCGCATCACGCCCCAGCGGTGCCAGCACTTCCTGTTCGACAAATTCCGCCAAAGCCGCATCGACTTTCAGCACGCCCCGCTCAACCCGTTCGCTCACCCGGCATTCTCCTTCCTCTCCACCCTTAGGGAGAGGGGCCGCACTTTGAAAGACGCGGGCAAGTCGCTAGATGCGGTTACAGATGAAACAGCTAACCACCGAAGAGCGCTCGCTGGGCGAGAGGATCGACCAGGCATCCATGCTGGCCCAGACCGAGCGCTGGAGCGCAATCAACAGCGGCACCCGCCATCTGGCCGGTCTCGCCATGCAGGCACAGGAACTGGCGGATGCCTTTTCCGTCCTGCCGGGGGAGATCGAACTGCGCCACCCCGCCCCCGTCACCGCAATGAATGCAGAAGGGCATGAGGAGGAGCTGGAACATGGCCGGCACCTGATCCTGCGCGTGCGGCCCGATGCGCCGCGGCGCCTGCTGCTGACCGGGCATATGGACACGGTCTATCCGGTGGATCACCCCTTTCAGCAGGGTGTATGGCTGGACGAAGACACGCTGAACGCCCCCGGCGCGGCGGATATGAAAGGCGGATTGTCAGTCATCCTGGCGGCGCTACGGGCGTTCGAGGCAAGCGATGCGGCCGGTGCGGTCGGCTATGACGTGATGATCAATTCGGACGAGGAAACGGGATCGCTATCCTCTTCCAGCCTGATCGCGGAACTGGCGCGGGGCAAACATGCCGCGCTGACTTACGAACCTTCCACCCTGCCCGATGGCACGCTGGCCCATGCGCGGGGCGGCAGCGGCAATTTCTCGGTCGTCATCACTGGCCAGTCCGCCCATGCCGGGCGCAATCCGCAGGATGGCCGCAATGCGATAGTCGCCGCCGCTGCCCTGGCGGTGGCGCTGAAGGATTTGCAGCATGACGGGTTGAGCGTGAACCCGGCGAAGATCGAAGGCGGCAGCGCCAATAATGTCGTGCCCGACCATGCCATTCTGCGTTTCAACATCCGCCCGAAAAGCGAACAGGCCGCGCAGGAATTCAACCAGTCTTTCCATGCCTTGCTGCGCGATATTGCGGAGACGCACGAAGTCGGCACCAGGGTGCATGGCGGCATATCTCGCCCGCCCAAGCCAGTGGATGCAAAGGCGCAGAGGCTGTTCGACCTGGTCTGCGATACCAGCGAGGCACTGGGCCGAAAGATCGGCTGGAAACCGACTGGCGGCGTGTGCGACGGCAATAATATCGCCGCCTGCGGCGTGCCCGTGGTGGATACGATGGGCGTGCGCGGCGGGAACATTCATTCGCCGGAGGAATATCTGATTGCCTCCTCGCTCTCCGAACGTGCCATGTTGAGCGCAGTCGTCCTGCACCGTCTCGCCAAGGGAGTAGCGTTGTGAGTTTCGTGATCCGTGCCGCCGCGAAGAAGGATCTTCAGCCGCTTTACGAAATGGCCAAGCTGACCGGCGGCGGCTTCACCAATCTCCCGCCCGACCGCCCGTCGCTGACGGCCAAGCTGGAAAAATCCGATGCGGCCTATGCCCGGATGGAAGGCGAACTGGCGGACGAATTGTTCGTACTGGTGCTGGAAAATGTCGAAACCGGGGAAGTGCGCGGCACCAGCCAGCTTTTCACCCAGGTCGGGCAGAGCTGGCCGTTCTATTCCTATCGCATGACCACGCTGACCCAGCATTCGCGGGAACTGGAACGTACAGTGCGGGCCGAATTGCTGAGCCTGACCACCGATCTGGAAGGCGCCAGCGAAGTGGGCGGATTGTTCCTCCACCCGAATGAACGCGCCGGCGGATTGGGCCTGTTGCTGGCGCGCAGCCGCTATCTGTTCATCGCCATGCACCGCGCCCGCTTTGGCGACCGGATATTGGCGGAACTGCGCGGCATTATCGACGAACGCGGCGGTTCCCCCTTCTGGGATGCGATCGGCGGCAAGTTCTTCGGCATGAGCTTCCAGGAAGCCGATTATTTCAACGCCATCCACGGCAACCAGTTCATCGCCGACCTGATGCCCAAGCACCCGGTCTATATCGCCATGCTGGAAGAAAGCGCGCGCAAGGTGATCGGCCTGCCCCACCCATCGGGCCGCGCGGCCATGCGGATGCTGGAGAATGAAGGCTTCCACTATGATGGCTATGTCGACATTTTCGACGGCGGGCCGACCATGGTGGCCCGCACGGATAATGTCTCCAGCATCGCCGGGGCCAGGCAGGCCGAAGTGCATGACGACCAGTTGGACAAGGGCGAGAAGTCGCTGATCGCCACCGGCAATCTGCGCAATTTCCGCTGCTGCTATGGCGCGCGGGAATTCCGCGGAGACGGCATTGCAGTGGATGCCCGCGCGGCGGACATTCTCCAGATCGGCAAGGGCGACATTGTCTGGAGCATTCCGCGATGAGCCTGGCCGAGATCAATTTCGACGGTATCGTGGGGCCGAGCCACAATTATGCCGGGCTCAGCCTCGGCAATCTGGCCGCAACCGCCCATGCGGGCGATCCCTCCTTCCCACGCGCGGCGGCTTTGCAGGGCCTGGCCAAGATGCGCCACAATATGGCGCTGGGCCTGCCGCAAGGTTTCTTCCTGCCCCTGCCCCGTCCGAACCATGCCTGGCTGGACGGGCTGGCCGCGGATGAAAGCATGGACCGGGCGCTGCTATGCGGCGCATGGTCTGCATCTTCCATGTGGACGGCCAATGCCGCCACTGTCTCCCCCGCCCCCGATACTGCGGACGGACGCTGCCATTTGAGCGTGGCCAATCTGGTCACCATGCCCCACCGCGCGCAGGAATGGCCCGATACCCTGCGCCAATTGCAGCTGGGTTTTGCCGACAAGGCGCATTTTGCCGTTCATGGCCCGGTGCCACCCTGTTTCGGCGATGAAGGCGCGGCCAATCATATGCGGATGGCCGGCGCGCATGGTGAAAATGGGCTGGAAATCTTCGTATATGGCCGCACCGGCGGACGCTTCCCTGCGCGGCAGAATGAACAGGCAGGCCGCCTCATCGCGCGGCGTCATGGCCTCGATCCAGCGCGTGTGCTGTTCATCGAACAAAGCCCCGAAGCGATTGCCGCCGGCGCGTTCCACAATGACGTCGTCGCCGTCGCCAATGAGACAGTGCTGTTCGCGCATGAACAGGCATTCGCCGATCCGCAAACCGCCTATGCCGATATCAGGGCGCGCTTGCCGGAGGCGGAAATTGTCGAAGTGCCTGCCGCGAAGGTCAGCCTGGAACAAGCGATCGCGTCCTATCTCTTCAACGCCCAATTGCTCACCCTGCCCAGTGGCGAGATGGCGCTGGTGATCCCGAGCGAGGCCTGGGAGAATCCGCCGGTCCGTGCCTATCTGGACGAGATGGTGGCAGGCAATGGCCCGATCCGGCGGATCCTGCCGGTCGATGTGCGCCAGTCCATGGCCAATGGCGGCGGCCCCGCCTGCCTGCGGCTGCGCGTGGTGGCCGATCCGGCCCATATCGATCCGCGCTTCCTGCTGGACGAAGAGAAAGCGGAAAGAATCGAAGATGTGCTGGGTGAATACTGGCCTGAACAGATCGATCCGGCCGATATCGGGCGGACCAGCCTGGCGCTGAATGTGGAATCCGCGCGGGTCAAATTGCTTGAAACGCTGGACCTTTCCGAACTGGCCTGAGGCCAGACCTGTCGGCGCTCTTTACAACCCCCGATCCATTAACCACCGTATCGCGCAGTCTGCCGCGGCTGGCACGATGATTGCTGGTGCAGGTGTTAAGGAAGGGGCTTATGGTTCGAAAGATTGGTCGGCTATTCAAGATCAAGACGCGCGTGGAAGCCTATCTGGTCATTTACGCCCTCGCTCTTGGCGCCACGGCGCGGGGCGCCACCTATCTCGACCAATTCCCCGGCTATGGCGGCGATCTGCTGTTCCTCGCCTGCACCGCCGCCGTGTTCATGGCCGGTGCCAAGATTCTCGACGCCCTGCGTTATGAGCGGGAACGGGAAGCAGCACAGAAACTGGCAGCCCAGCCGGATTCGCAGGCCGAACAGCGATAAGCGGCCCGATATGAGGACCGTTGCGACGGGGTGATCCCGTTCATTTCCACTGGTGCTGAGTGGGGCGTTTCTGTTGCAAGGTACGCCCCGGACCCCTGGAATCCCTTCTGTTGCCCGGTGGGTCCAACCGCGCTTTAGCTTTGTAAATTCAGTCCGTTAGGACGTAAAATTACGCAGCGATTGCGAGTGCTTCGTTATCGTTGGCACTTGTGTGTTTTGAGCCTTAAACGGGTTACTCAGCCCGGGCGAAAACAGTGTCTTTCAACACACGTCGATCCTGGTTCGGCCCCGTCAGAAAGCCCGGAATACCGGGTTTTTGGTGGAGCCGCCGGGTACTGCCCCCGGGTCCGCTGTGCCTATTGCACACCGCATTTTATCGCCATAGCCGGCCGAAACCGGCAGGCCCTATATAGGGTTTGCGTGATGAATGTGAAGTGAGCGAGTTAGCTATCCTGCACCTATGTAGGCAATTCCTCACCACGAGGGGGCAGACATGGTATCTGCGCCCCTCGCGATGAAGGGAAAAACGGGAAAAACCTACTTCTTCTGCAATTCGTCGCGGATTTCCTTGAGCAGGTCGATCTCCGTCGGGCCTTGCGGTGCCGGCGGTGCCTCTTCCTTCTTGTCGAACTCCGCCATGATCTTCTTCAGATAGCGGACCATCAGGAAGATGATGAAGGCCAGGATCAGGAAATTGATCACTGCCGTCGCGAACGATCCATAGCCGATCATGGCCGCCCCGGCCTCTTTCAGGGCCAGATAATCGTCCATCGCGCCGTCATAGCCTTCGGGCGTGCTGAGCAGGATGAAGTTGTTGGAAAAATCCGTGCCGCCGAAGATCGCGCCGACCAGCGGCATGATGATCTCGTCAGTCAGCGATTTGACGATGGAACTGAATGCGCCGCCGATAATGACGGCAACGGCCAGATCCATCACGTTACCCTTGGCGATGAATGCCTTGAAATCCGACCACATATGCTAACCCCCGGCCAATCAAATATCGGGCCCTCCTGCCAAAGCCCCTGCGAAGCGGCAAGCCTTCGCTTCGCTTGAAAGCTTGGACGGGTGTGCTAACTACCCAACACAGTCCGAATAGTCCGGGGAAGTTATCCATGTCCGTAATGTCTTCGATTCGCAGCGCCGTCATCGTCCTCGCGGCGATTTCGCTCAGCGCCTGCGGCATCAATTCCGTGCCCACGGCCGAAGAGAATGCGAAGGCGAAATGGGCCGATGTGCAGAGCGCGTATCAGCGCCGCGCCGACCTGGTGCCCAATCTGGTGGCCACGGTGCGCGCCGCCGCACAGTCCGAAACCCAGATCCTGACCAATGTGACCGATGCCCGCGCCCGCGCGACATCCATCAACATAACGACGGACGATCTTTCCAATCCGGAGGAATTCCAGAAATTCCAGGATGCGCAGAACCAGCTGACGCAGGCGCTGGGCCAGCTCCGCACCGTGGTGGAAAACTATCCGCAATTGCAGAGCCAGGGCCGCTTCGCGGATCTGATGGACCAGCTGGAAGGCACGGAAAACCGCATCGAAGTGGCTCGCAACCGCTATAATGAAGCGGTGCAGGAATATAACACGACGATCCGCACCTTCCCGGACATCATCGGCGCCAAGATCATCCACGGCGCCAAGCCGATGGAACCTTTCAGCGCGGAACCGGATGCCCAGACCGCGCCGGACGTTGATTTCGGCGATATGGGCGCAGCCCCGGCAGCCCCGGCCGCCAACGACAATATGGGTGATGACCAGGCGGCCACCGGGACGAACAATTGATCTCCCGGAAAGCCTTTCAGCCGATGTTTCCCCCATTGCGGATCATAGCTTCGATCATGGCCCTGCTGGCGGCGTTCCTCGCCCTGCCGGCAGCGGCCCAGGACCTGCCGGAAAGGCCGGACGGCCCGATCCTGGATGCCGCGAACATCCTGCCCGATGCGGAAGAAGCGGCGCTGGACCAGCGGCTGCGCGCCTATAACCAGGAAACCGGCCGCGCGATCATCGTCGCCACCGTGCCCAGCCTGGAAGGTGACACGATCGAGAATTACGCCGTCGAACTCTATGAAAAATGGGGCATTGGCGGCGCGGAAACCGATATGGGCGCACTGTTGCTGGTTGCCCCGGAAGAACGGAAAGTGCGGATCGAGGTAGGCTATGGCCTGACGCCGTATCTGACCGATGTGATGTCCGGCCGCATCATCCGCAACGAGATCGTTCCCCAGTTCAAGGCCGGAAACATGGCCGGCGGCGTGCTGGCCGGCGTGGACGGCATTCTGGAAACCCTCAGCATGGACCCGGCCGATGCCAAGGCGATTGCCGAGGCGGAGGCGGCCGCGCAGGCGGATCGCGGTTCCGACAGGGAAGGCGCATCCATCGGCGGGGTGATTTTCTGGATCGTGATGATCGTGGTGTTCATTTCCATTTTCGGCCGCGGCGGCCGCAAGCACCGGCGCTATGGCGTTGGCAGTGCCGTGGGTGACGTGTTGTTGTGGAGCGCCATCGGCAGCGCCATGGGCGGACGTTCGCACGATTCCGGATGGGGCGGCGGCGGAGGCGGCTTCTCCGGAGGCGGCGGCTTTGGCGGTTTCGGCGGCGGCATGTCCGGCGGCGGCGGCGCATCCGGGAGCTGGTAATGGCCTATCTGACCGAAGCAGAACATGAGCGCGTGAGCGCAGCCGTTGCCGAAGCCGAGCTGACGACCTCCGGCGAGATCGTGACCATCATCGCCGACAGGTCGGACGGCTATGCCGATGTGGCGCTGGCCTGGTCGGCTCTGGTATCCTTCCTTCTGCTGTCGCTGGTTCCGCTGGCACCCCATCTCCTGCTGGAACCGCTGGCCGTGTTCCATGGCGGGTGGAATGTCGAATGGGAGGCCAGCGGCATCCTTGTCGCGGCGGCGGCTTTGGGCATTGTCAGCTTCCTGCTGATGCTGGCCCTCCAGCTGTGGGAACCGATCAAGTTCAGGCTGATCCCCAACCGGATCAAGACCGACCGGGCCGAAAACCGCGCCATCGCCCTGTTCAAGGTGGGGCGGAGCGCCGCACCCACGGCCGCACCGGCATCCTGATCTATCTTTCCATGCGGGAACACCGCGCGGAAATCGTCGCCGATGAAGCGATTGCCGACAAGGTATCCCCCGATGTCTGGGGCGATGCGATGGCCGCGATGCTGGCGCAGCTCAAACAGGGCAGGACGGCGGATGGCATGATTGCGGCCGTGCAGAAAGTGGGCGGCGTATTGTCCGAACATTTCCCGCGGGCAGAAGATGACCGGAACGAATTGCCCGACAGGCTGATCGAACTATAAGCCGCGGGCGTGACTGAATACGCCCCCTCCACCTCGCCCGACCTGCCCCTGCCGCCTGATGCCGATGCGCCAGAGGAAGTGCAGTGGGCCGGCCAATATATCACCGCCATGACGCGCGGCCGCTGGGAATTTGTCAGCCGGGCCCGTGGCATTCGTGCGGCAGTGATCCTGGCGGTGGAGGAAGGCCGCGTCCTGCTGGTCGAACAATATCGTGTGCCGCTGGGCAAACGCTGCCTGGAACTGCCAGCAGGGCTGGTTGGCGACGATGAAGGCAGCGAAGATGAAGCCCCGCACGCCGCCGCCGCCCGGGAACTGGAAGAGGAAACCGGCTATCGCGCGGACCGCTGGGAAGATCTGGGCGAATATTTCTCCTCCCCCGGCATGGTGTCCGAAAGTTTCCGCCTGTTGAAGGCCACCGGGCTTACCCGGACCGGGGCCGGCGGAGGGGTCGCGGGTGAGAATATCGTGGTGCACGAAGTCCCGCTGGATGGGATCGGCCGGAAAGTGGCGGATTTCCGAGCATCTGGCGGAGCAATCGATGTGAAGCTGCTGATGCTGCTGGGCCCGCAATTTCTGGGAGAAAATCAATGAAGATCCTGATTCTCGGCGCCGGGGCCATGGGCTGTCTTTACGGCGCGGCCCTGCACCGGGCGGGCGCTGAAGTCGCCTTCGTAGACGTGAACCAGCCGCATATCGACGCGATCAATCAACGCGGCCTGGAACTGGAAACCCGCGCTGGCACCGAATATCTGCCGATTCCCGCCCTGCGCCCGGAGGATGTGCGCGAACCGGCGGATCTGATCGTGGTATTCACCAAGACGTTCCACACGGATGGCGCGCTGGCCGGGATCGCCGCGGGTATCGGCCCGGAAACCTGGCTGCTGAGCCTACAGAACGGCCTGGGCAATGATGCACGATTGGCCGCCCACGCGGATGAAAGCCGCGTTCTTGTCGGCGCCAGCACGCTGCCTTCCGACCTGGTCGGACCGGGCCGCGTGCGTAGCCATGGTGAAGGCGGATCGAAACTCTATCCCGCATTTGGCGGCGATCCCGCCTTTGCCGGACGCGTGGCGCAATTGCTGACCGATGGCGGATTGCCCGCCGCGCTCGATCCCGAAATCCATTCGGCAATCTGGTCCAAGGCGATATTCAACGCGGCGATGAACCCGCTCTGCGCGCTCACCCTGCGAACACCCGGCTTCCTTGGCGCGCATGAGGAAAGCCGCAGCATGATCCATGCCGTGGTGGAAGAAGGCGTGGCCACGGCAAGGGCCAGCGGCGTGAATATCGAAAGCAAGCCGATCCACGATCTGACGCAGATTTCAATGACCGATCACGCCAATCATGAAGCCTCCATGCTGCAGGATGTGAAAGCCCATCGGCGTACGGAAATCGACGCGATCAACGGCGCGATCGTGGCGGCGGCGCGGAAGGCGGGCGTGCCGGTTCCGGTAACACAAACGCTTTGCAACCTCGTGCGGCTGGAGGATGCCAAGCTCACGGAAAGCTGAGCAAGCAAATGATTGTTCAACCGCAGGCAACAATCTTCCATATCTCGCCCGGAGCCGCTCGGCAGGCTGCATTATCTGCAGCCACCCACTTCCCTTTTGCCACTTCACCACATAGTTACGCGCCCAAATTCCCACACAGGGAAAAATGAGGAGAGGCGCGGATGGCCAAGAACAACACGATCACTTTCTACGATCTCGCCCTCTCCACAGGCGCCACGATCAGCCCCTTCGTATGGGCCACGAAATATGCGCTGAAGCACAAGGGCTTCGATCTGGACGTGGTGCCCGGCGGTTTCACCGGCATTCCCGAACGCACGGGCGGCAAGACCGAACGCCTGCCCGCCATCGTCGATGACGGGAAATGGGTGCTCGATAGCTGGGGCATCGTCGAATATCTGGACGAAACCTATCCCGACCGCCCGGCCCTGATCCCGCATCCCAGCGTTGCCGCGCTGACGCGGGCAATGGATGCCTGGTTCTGGAAGGTGGCCACCGGCCCGTGGATGCGGTGCTTCTGCGCGAATTATCGTGATCTCGCCAATAAGGAAGATCACGAATACATCACCCATTCGCGGGAAATCATGCTCGGCAAGAAGCTGGAAGACATGCAGGCCGGCTATGAAGAACGCCTGCCCGGCATATCCGCGGATCTTGAACCTCTGCGCATTGCCCTGCGCGAAGTGGAATGGCTGGGCGGCGACGGGCCGAACTATGCCGATTACCGGATCATGGGTTCGATCCTGTTCACCGCCTCCGTCTGCAAGACCAGCCCGGTGCTGGCCGATGACGATCCGCTGCGCGACTGGATCGAACGCTGCCTGGACCTGTTCGGCGGGCTTGGCCGTCATCCGGGCCTGTTCCCGCTGTTTGGCCTGCCCCATCCGGAAAACGGGCAGGAACTTTTCGCCCCGCAGGGACAGGGCGGCATTCACAAACGCAATACGGGCGTGGATTCGACGCGCGCGGAAAGCGAAAAGATCACCCAGGGCATGTCGAAGGACTGAGCCGGTGGAACGGTTGAGGGTCCTTGTTACCCGGCGCTGGCCGGAAGAGGTCGAGCGGGCACTTGCCGACCGTTTCGATGTCACATTGAACGAGACGGACGAACCGCTCAGCCAGCAACGCCTTGCCGCGGCGATGGACGAATTCGACATTCTCTGCCCCACCGTGTTCGACCGGATCGACGCCGATGTAATCGGCGGCGGGGACCGCGTGCGCCTGATCGCCAATTACGGCGTCGGCTTCGATCATATCGATCTGGAAGCGGCCAGGGCGAAAAATATCGCTGTCACCAATACGCCGGGCGTGCTGACCGATGCCACGGCCGATATCGCCATGACCCTGCTGCTGATGGCCGCGCGGCGCGCGGGCGAAGGGGAGCGGGAATTGCGTTCCGGCAGGTGGGATGGCTGGCGCCCGACCCATCTGATCGGCTCCGCGCTCAGGGGCAAGGTGCTGGGCCTGGTGGGCTTCGGCCGTATCGGCATCGCCACGGCCATGCGGGCGAAGCACGGTTTCGGCATGAAGATCGCCTATTATGCCCGCCGCGAAGCGGATGCCGATATCGCGGCCGGGCTGGATGCCGAATTCCATCCCGAACTGTCCAGCCTGCTGGCGGCATCGGATTTCGTTTCGCTGCATGTGCCCGGTGGAGAGGATACCGCCGGGCTGATCGATGCGGAGGCGATTTCGGCGATGAAGGCCAGCGCTTACCTGATCAACACGGCGCGCGGCGGCGTGATCGATCACGAAGCCCTAGCCGATGCGCTGTCCACGGGCAGAATTGCCGGTGCCGGGCTGGACGTATATCCGCAGGAACCGCAGATCCCCGCCGCCCTGCTCGGCCTGGAAAATGTCGTGCTGCTGCCGCATCTGGGCAGCGCCAATTCCGAAACGCGGATTGCCATGGGAATGAAGGCGCTGGCCAATGCCGAAGCCTTCGCCAGGGGTGAGGCCCTGCCGGACCTTATCGCATGAACCCGGCGGTGGGCGCCCTGATAATGGCGGAGCAATTGCCCGCCGATTACAGGGAAATCGTCGAAAGCCACTGGCAGCCCCTCGCCCGCCATATCGCCGACCATGCCAGCCGGAAAAATCCCCTGATCGTGGGCGTCAATGGCGCGCAGGGATCGGGCAAAACGACCTTGTGCAGTTTTCTGGAACTGCTGCTGGCCGAACACGGTCTGCACGCGATCACCCTTTCGCTGGACGACCTCTATCTTCAGCGGACAGAGCGGGAGGAGATGGCGCGCAGCATTCACCCGCTTTTCGCCACGCGCGGTGTGCCCGGAACGCATGAGATCGAACTGGGCATGGCGATTATCGACGATGTGCTGGATCGGCGCGATGTCTATCGCCCCGCCTTCGACAAGGCGAATGACGACCGCACTTCCATGCTGGTCGGCCCCCAGCGCGATGTGGACATATTGCTGTTCGAAGGCTGGTGCATGGGCGCCCTGCCCCAGGACGAAGAAGCGCTGGCCCGGCCGATCAACCGGCTGGAGGCGGAGGAGGACGGCGACGGGATCTGGCGCCGCGAAGTCAATCGCCGCCTCGCATCCGACTATGCCGATCTGTTCGCCCGGCTGGACCTGCTGGTGATGCTGGCCGTGCCCGATTTCGATTCCGTGCGGACCAATCGCCGCCTTCAGGAAGAAAAGCTCGCCCGCAACAGCCCCAAGGGCGAAGCGATCATGGATGAAGCCGCGCTGGAGCGGTTTCTTGCCCATTACGAGCGATTGACCCGGCACATGCTGGCCGAAATGCCGGCAAGAGCCGATATCTTGATCCGCATCGGCCACGATCACCGCCCGATATCCGCACCGGAGGATTGGCAAAGTCCCGCTGCCTAGCCTAGCAAGGTAAAAAACATACCTTGGGAGAGGAACGATGGGGCTGGCACGGACAGCCCGGCTGGCACTTGCCGCCGGGATGGTCGCGATATTGGCGGGCTGCGGGAATACCGCGCGGCAACCGGGCGACATTACTGAAGAGCGCCTGCTCTCGGCCGAAAACGATCCCGACAACTGGCTTGGTCACGGGCGCACTTATGCGGAACAGCGTTTCAGCCCGCTGTCCGACATAAATGACGGCAATATCAGCCAACTGAGCCTTGCCTGGGCTGTCGAGCTGGACACCAATCGCGGGCAGGAAGCCACGCCCATCGTGGTCGACGGGATCATGTATGTCTCAATCGCATGGTCGAAGGTCATGGCCGTGGATGCGGCGAGCGGCGAAGTGCTGTGGACCCACAATCCCAATGTGGATGGCAGAAAAGCCGCCCACGCCTGCTGCGACGTGGTCAATCGCGGCGTGGCGGTCTGGGAAGGCAAGGTATTTATCGGAACTATCGATGGCAGGCTGATCGCTCTCGACGCGGCAACCGGCAATGTGATCTGGGACGTGGTCACGGTCGATCAGGACAAGCCCTATACCATTACCGGCGCCCCGCGCGTGGTTCGCGGCAAGGTATATATCGGCAATAGCGGCGCGGAACTGGGCGTGCGCGGATATATCAGCGCCTATGACGCCAATTCCGGCGAACTGGCCTGGCGGTTCTACACGGTTCCGGGCAACCCGGCGGACGGGCCGGACGGCGCCGCATCGGATGCAGCATTCGCAGAATTCGCGGGCAAGAGCTGGAACGGCAAATATTGGGAAATGGGCGGTGGCGGCACCGTCTGGGATTCCATCGTCTACGATCCGGAATTCGATCAATTGCTGGTCGGCGTCGGCAATGGCGCCCCCTGGAACCACCGCGCCCGTTCCGCCGGCAAGGGGGACAATCTGTTCCTGTCCTCCATCCTCGCGCTGGATCCGGATACAGGCGCGTATAAATGGCATTACCAGGTCAACCCGGCGGAAAGCTGGGATTTCACCGCCACCCAGCAGATCACGCTGGCCGATCTGGAGATTGGGGGCGAAACCCGAAAAGTGCTGATGCAGGCGCCGAAGAACGGGTTTTTCTACGTCATCGATCGCAGCAATGGGAAGCTGATCAGCGCCGAACCCTATGCCCCGCAAAACTGGGCAGAGCGGATCGATCTGGCCACCGGGCGGCCGGTCGAAAAACCCGGCATCCGTTATGAGGACGAACCCTTCGTCATCTACCCTTCCGGCATAGGCGCCCATGCCTGGCATCCGATGAGCTATTCGCCGGATACGGGGCTAGTCTATATCCCCGCCATGCAGGTGCCGCTCTCGCTGGCGGACGATACGGATTACGAACGCCATATCGGCCGCTGGAACACCGGCGTCAGTTTCCTGGCCCCGCCCGAAGGCGCAGTACCCGGCACCACCCCGCTGGAACGCCGCGCCGCACTGGCTACCATGAACAAGGGCATGCTCGTCGCCTGGGATCCGGTGAAGCAGGAAAAACGCTGGCAGATCGACATGCCCTGGCCATGGAATGGCGGCACGCTGGCGACGGCGGGCAATTTGCTGTTCCAGGGCGATCCCTATGGCGTGTTCCGCGCCCGTGCCGCCGATACGGGCGAGGAATTGTGGAGCTTCGATTCCCAGCGCGGAATCATGGCCGGGCCGGTCAGCTTCCGCGCCAATGGGGAACAATATATCGCCGTTCTGGCTGGCTATGGCGGGTCCATGGGCATGGCCACCGATACCCAATGGATGCGGCGCCCCCCGCCCAATGGCGTGCTGCTGGCCTTCAAGATCGGCGGTACAGGCAAGCTGGCCAGACTGCCCCCGGTGGAACCACGCCCCTTCGTTGCCAGCGACGAAAGCTTCACGCCGGCCCAGATTGCCGAGGGGGCACAGCAATTCGTGACCTTCTGCACGATCTGCCACAACGGCCCGGTCAATCCCGATCTGCTGCGTTCCCCCATCGCCGCGCGCGCGGATTCGTGGAAGGCCGTGGTGCAGGATGGCGCGCTGGCGGATAATGGCATGATCAGCTTTTCCCCCTGGCTCTCGCCCGATCAGATCGAGGCAGTGCGCGCTTATGTCCTCACCGAAGCGAAACGGCAGGCAGAGGCCAACGGACAGGAAAATTAGTTCATAATGCAATTATCTTGAAATGAACTAATTGCGAAGCGGATTATGCTCCGCTAGACCCTTCCGCAAATGGCGGGGCGTCCCGCCGTGACCAGAACCGATTTCGGAGGGGATTAAGATATGCGGATCCTGTTGGCCGTGATGGCCGGCGCAAGCCTGCTTTCGTCAACCGCGCTGGCGCAGGCCGATGCGGATGTGGCGCCGGAAAACTGGCCGCGCTGGGCCCGCGATCTTGGCGGCACGCGCTATTCCCCGCTGACGGACATCAACAAGGCGAATGTGGGCGATCTGAAGGAGGCGTGGTCCTTCCGCCTTCGGCCGACGGGCGGCGCCGCCCTGCTGAGCGGAACGGTGCCAATCGTGATCGACGGGATCATGTATCTGCCGCTGGGCAATGCAGTCGTCTCGCTCGACGCATCGACCGGCCAGGAATTGTGGCGCCACGATGTGACGGGCGGCCTGGTCCGCCGCGGGGTCAGCTACTGGCCGGGCGACGGCACGCTGGAACCGCGCATTTTCTATTCCACCGGCACTGGCCTTGCCGCTCTGCGCGCCGCAACGGGCGAGGTGGATACGGATTTCGGGCAGGACGGCTCTATCACCTTCGAGGGAACGCCCTATTCCTATCCGCCTTCCATCTACAAGAACGTGATGGTGATCGGCGCGAACACGGCCGAAATGCCCTATGGCGAATCCGGCAATAGCCGCGCCTTCGATGCGCGAACGGGCGAGAAATTGTGGGAATTCAACACGGTCCCACAGCCGGGCGAAGTCGGCCATGAAACCTGGCTGAACGAAGGGTGGAAGGGCCGGTCCGGCACCAATATGTGGATCTGGTACACCACGGCCGATCCTGAAACCGATACGATCTACATGACCATCGGCAGCCCCAGCCCGAATTATTATGGCGGGGACCGGCCAGGCAATAATCTGTTCGGCAATTCCATCGTTGCCGTGGATGCGCAGACCGGGAAGTATAAATGGCACTTCCAGACCATCCATCACGATCTTTGGGACTGGGATCTGCCCGCCCCGCCCGTTCTGTTCGACGTGGTGGTGGACGGCAAGACCATCCCCGCCCTGGCAGAAACCGGCAAGCCGGGCCTGATGTATATCCTCAATCGCGAAACGGGGGAGCCGATCCACGGCGTCAACGAACATTTCGCGGCCAAGGGTGACGTTCCGGGCGAATGGTATCCGGGCACCCAGCCCATTCCGGTCAAGCCGGAGCCGCTGTCACGCATGTGGTGGGACCCGAGCGATGTGGTCACGCCCGAAGACACCACGCCCGAACATGCCGCCGCCTGCCGCAAGCTGCTGGATTCCTATGGCGGGACATTCTTCAATTCCGGGCCGTTCACGCCTTTCTTCCTGCACGAACCGGGCGATCCGCCCCGCGCCTCTATCAACCTGCCGCATAATGGCGGTTCCAACTGGGGCGGCAGCGCCGCCGATCCGACGCGGGGCGTGGTCTTCGTGAATACGAGCGAAAGCGGCAGTATCGGCTGGATCGAGAAACGCGATCCCGAAGGCGATTACGGACGCGGCACGGCGGATTCCGACCAGATCTACGATCGCGGCAGCCTGCAGGGTCCAGGCGCTTATTCCTCCTTCTCCGCATCTTATGAAACGGACGATGGGCAGCGGGTCAACCTGCCCTGCATCCGCCCGCCATGGGGCCGGCTCCTGGCGGTGGACGGCAATAGCGGCGAAATCC
The DNA here is from genome assembly GCF_001008165.2 of Croceibacterium atlanticum. Lineage (NCBI taxonomy): Bacteria > Pseudomonadati > Pseudomonadota > Alphaproteobacteria > Sphingomonadales > Erythrobacteraceae > Croceibacterium > Croceibacterium atlanticum. Next base: position 1,199,864 of record NZ_CP011452.2, read on the forward strand.
TGTGGGCCAGCAAACTGGGCACGACCGAAGCCCTGCCGGAAGGCAAGCAGGATACCGGGTCCAACAATACGTTCGGCGGGCCGATCGTGACAGCGGGCGGGCTGGTTTTCATTGGCGCCACCAGCGACCGTTATTTCCGCGCCTTCGATGCGGAAACCGGCGCAGTGCTGTGGAGCCAGCAGCTGCAATATGCCCCGCTGACCGTGCCCGTGTCCTATCGCGGAAAGGACGGAAAACAGTATATTGCCGTCGTCGCATCCGGTTCCAGCTTTGGCGGGCCGGCCCCGCGCGGGCCGGATGGCAGGCCGCTGAACCAGGAAGCCCTGATCGCCTTCGCGCTGCCTGAATAAAACGAGCCCCCAGGGTCGCATATGGGAGAGATTTCGATGAAGAGAATTTCCGGCATCGCGCTGGGTTGCAGCGCTATTTTCATGGCAGCCTGCGCTTCGGCGCAGGATAGCCAGACCGCCCGCACACCCGAAGGTGCGATCATGCAGGTGGATAGCAATCTGCCCTACAAACCCGGCGAGCTGACCGAAGAACAGCTGAACAGTTCCACCCGCGATCTGTTCACCATGGACGGGATGAATGCCTTCCGCCGTTTCCCGCGGGACAAGACGGAAGAGATGGTTGATTTCTACACCGGGGCACTGGCGTTGAAATCGCTCAATCCGATCCAGCTCACCTCGCGCCAGCAAATGTTGCTGACCGGGGTTGGCAGTATGCAGATCAAGCTTTCCGCCGGGCAGCTGGGCGATCGGAAATACGATCTTTCCGGCGGCGTGAAAGGTGGCACGGGGATCCGGTTCTTCACCCTCACCTATCCCAGCGCAGAGCTGGTGCAATCGCGCTTTGCAGAAGTAGGCCTGCCAGTACCGCAATTCACCGCGCGGCCGGATGGCACCAGGGCTGCACTGGTCAAGGATCCGGGCGATTTCCCGATCGAAATCGTGATCCGCGAAGGGGCGAAGGATGGATCGAATGACGGTGTCGGCGTGGGCATCGGCGTGTCCGACCTGGCCGAAAGCCGCGCCTTCTACCGCGAATTCGTTGGCCTGGACGAGTTGGAGCCGGTGCGGGATGACCTGCTGGGGATCACCAGATACCCCTATCGCCATGGCGAAACGACACTTTATCTTTACGAGCCGACGGGTTCCGCCGTGGATAATGGCAATGCCGGTATCCAGTATGTGGTGAGCGATGCGCCAATGGTGGATGCCAAGGCCAAAACGCGGAACATTGCGGTGGAAACGCCGCTCAACAAGCTAAGCGGTTTTGAACTGACGACGGTCTGGCTCAACGATCCTGACGGGGTAACCAATTACTTCGCCCAGGTCGGCCCCAACAGCCGCACGGCGCAGCAACAGGCCGCTGCGGAAAAGTGAACCGCCTGCGCGGATTATGAGCATGAAAAAAGGGGGCCGGCTGGCCCCCTTTTGATATCTTCAACCCGGCGAAAGGCTTATTTCTTCGCCTGGACGATATATTTCGACAGCAGATCGATTTCCTCATCAGTCAGCTGCCCGCCAAAGCCGGGCATGGCACCCTGGCCATTGGTGATCCGGCCGACGACGAAATCATGGGTCAGCCCGTCATTCCCGTCAAAAGCCGGGCCAATATGCCCCACGCCGCCCGCATCGGACAGTGAATGGCACTGGCCGCAGGACCAGTCGGTAAAGATCTGGCGCGCCTGTTCAGCCTGTTCTTCAGAAAGCTTCGCGGTCGGATCTTCGGCGCTGGCGAATGCGCTGGTTGCCGGGATCGCCATTACGGCCAGCCCGATAGCGGCCAGTCCGGCCTTGCTCAATTTGCCTGCATTAAACGCCATTCGATCCATTTCGGCTTCCCTTTCCACCCAGTTTTGTCTGGCCCCGATATGTCGAGCCCTAGTCAACGAACGGTATAGGCAAGTCAAGCTTTACCGCAGATTTACCGGGGGCGTTTTGTCAGGACATTGTCAATTTCATTTGGTGCAATGCGCATGAACCCGGCACAATCGCAAGCAAGCGGATGACGAATCGCAGGACTTTCGATAGGACTGCCGAAAACAAGAGGTGATGAGGATGGTAAAACGGATACTCGCTGCGGCCTGCATTCCGGCCCTGCTGGCTGGCTGCGGCGGAACGGCTGACCAGGAAGATGCGGCTGGAGAAACCTATGTCCAGGCGCACACGATCCAGCAATTGATGGCCAATGTGGTCCAGCCGACGGCGGAAAACTATTGGAATTCCGTCCAGTATATCAGCGACGAAGACGGCAATCACGAGATCGAGCCTGAAACCGACGAGGATTGGCAGCGGACCCGCGCCGCCGGTGCGACGATTGCGGAACTGGGCAATCTGCTGATGACGCCAGCCTATTCCGAAGGACGCGGCGAAGACTGGACCCAGTTCTCGCAATCGCTGGTGGAAGTCGGCCTGCGCGCGGAAGAAGCCGCCGTGAACAAGGATGTCGATGCCGTGTTTGAAGTGGGCGGCACGGTTTACAGCGTGTGCAGCGCCTGCCACCAGGTCTACCCCCCTGAAAACATGCCGGAAGATGCCCCGACAGGGGAGCCGCCGGCGTAAGCGCGGATGGAAAGGCCGAACCGCAAATCCCTGTATCCGGCCCTTTGTCTGGCGTTCGGATTGCTGCTGCTGATCCCGGCAACGCAGGCATTTGCGCATGATCTGTCCGAAGCGAACCGCGCCTATGTGCAGGGGATAGAAGGCCCTGCGCCGATCCCGTTCCTGTATCTCGGGGCCAAGCACATGGTCACCGGGATTGACCATATCCTGTTCCTGATCGGCGTGGTCTTCTACCTGTTCCGGCTGCGGGACGTGGTAATCTATGTCTCCATGTTCACCATCGGCCATTCGCTGACCCTGCTGGGCGGCGTGCTGGGCGGGGTCGGGCTGAACGCTTCCGTGGTCGATGCAATCATCGGCATTTCCGTGATTTACAAGGCGGTGGAGAATCTGGGCGGCTTCGCAAAAATTGGCCTGGCCATAAACACCAGGCTGGCGGTGCTGATCTTCGGCCTGTTCCACGGAATGGGCCTGGCAACGAAACTGATGGACCTTTCCGTTTCACCGGACGGCCTGCTGACCAACCTGATTTCCTTCAATATCGGGGTCGAAATCGGGCAGGTCATCGTCCTCACCGCCGTAGTCATTCTGCTCAATCTCTGGCGCGAAACCGCCAGCTTCAAATCCGGCGCACGCCTTGCCAATTACGCCCTTCTGGCGGGCGGCATTGCCTTGACCCTTTTTCATATTAACGGATATTTTTCCTCATGAACGAAACCAGCAAGCCTGCATCGCGCAAGAAAGTGATCTTCGGCTCCATCGCCGCCGCAGCCATTGTCGGCGTGGTCGTGGTGGGATTTGTCCTGCCCGCCGAATTTGGCGTGGACCCGACCGGGATCGGAAAGGCGACCGGGCTTGTCGGCATGTCCGAAGAAGAAGGCATGTCGCTGGAATTGCAGCGCGGCATGGCGCGCGAAGGCGTGCTGCTGGATGCGGATGCAACACCGGGGCCGCAGGGGTTATCGGCGCAATTCAGCCAGATGCTCGCCGCACACGATATTGCCGCGCCCCCGGCCGAAGATACGAAGTCGGACCGTTTTACTTTCGAGCTACTGCCTTACGAAGGGATAGAGCTGAAATATGAACTGGCTGAAGGCGCCCCGCTGCTTTTCGCCTGGGAGGCCACCGGTCCGCTGAATTACGACATGCACGGCCACCCCTATGAAGGCGGGGAAGAGCTGACCGAAAGTTATTCGATTACCGATTCCCCGTCGCAAAGCGGGATCTATGTCGCGCCCTTCACCGGCATTCACGGCTGGTACTGGCAGAACCGCACGCTGGACAATGTCACGCTCACCCTGGATGCGACCGGGGCGATCAGCGCCTCCTACACATTCGACCAGGCAGGCCAGCACGATCGCGCAATTTCGCCGATCGAGCCCGGTGACGCAGGCGATTCCGAAACTGCGGAGCAAGCGATCTGAGCGGCAGCGCCCCGCGCCGACCGCGTCCCGTTGCGGGATTGATTCCGGATTTTGTCAAACTCGGTCGCTTTCGCCCCTTGTTGTCACGGTAATTTCTCGGCTAGGCTGAATCGCCGGCCAGCACTGGGATCGGCCGGCCAAGACAAGCTGGGAGTTGGGAGTGGGTATTTCGCCGCGCGCGTTTTCGTTTCGCATGAGCCTTGCCGGACGTCTCGCACGTCCGCTGATTCCGGCATCGATGATGCTGCTCGCCGCCTGCGCCCCGGCGCAGAATCAGGTCGCATCGGCCTCCGCACAGCCAGCTGCGGAATTCGATTTCGTCGGCTGGGACGGCTATCTGGGCGGGTCAGATTCTTCGCAATATTCCTCGTTGGACCAGATCAACACGTCCAATGTCGGCCAGCTGGAAGTCGCCTGGACCTTCAAGACCGGCGAAGGCCAGCCCCCCCGCTTCAATCCGGTTGTCGGCGGCGGGCTGATGTATGTCATCACGGGTGACAACAATATCGCCGCGCTGAACCCGGCGAATGGGCAGGAAGTCTGGCGGACGAATCTGGAAGGCCGCATCGGCGCCCGCGGAATCAATTACTGGCAGAGCGAAGATGGCACTGAACGGCGCCTGATGGTGCTGAACAACGGCATGCTGCGCGCGATTGACGCGCATAATGGCCAGCTCATCCAGAGCTTTGGCGAAAACGGCCAGATCGATCTGCGTGACGCCCTGCCGGAAGGCAGCGTGATGCCCGGACCGTTGCAGACGGACAATCCGGGCCGCATCTACAAGGACACGATCATCATGTCCTTGCCCGCCGGCGCATATGATTTCCCCTCCGCACCCGCGGATATCCAGGCATATGACGTTCGCACGGGCGAACTGAAATGGGTCTTCCACAGCGTCCCGCGGGAAGGCGAATTCGGTTACGATACCTGGCCGGCCGAAGATCACGAAAAATTCGGCGGCGTGCATAACTGGTCGGAATTCACCGTCGATGCGGAAAACGGGATCGCCTTCATCCCCTTCGGCACGGCCCGTTACGATTTCTATGGCGGCAATCGCGAAGGCGACAATCTGTTCGCCAATTCGATCGTCGCGCTGAACGCCGAAACCGGCGAACGCATCTGGCATTACCAGATCGTCCATCACGATCTCTGGGATTTCGATCTTCCGGTCGCCCCGAAGCTGACGACGATCAACAAGGACGGGAAGGACATTCCCGTTGTCATCCAGGCGACGAAGCATGGTTATGTCTTCGTGTTCAACCGGCTGACCGGGGAACCGATCTGGCCGATCGAGGAAGTACCTGTCCCGGCCAGCGACGTGCCGGGTGAAAAGGCATCGCCCACCCAGCCGATCCCGACCTGGCCCGAACCCTTCACGCGCCAGAGCTTTACCGAAGACGATATCAATCCCTATCTGCCCGAAGCGGATCAGGAAAAACTGCGTGAAGGCCTGAAAACCTGGCGCAATGAAGGCCTGTTCACGCCGCCCAGCCTGGAAGGATCGATCTCCTTCCCGGGCCATAATGGCGGGACCAATTGGGGCGGCACGGCAATCGATCCGGTGAATAACCGCTTCTTCGTCGTCAGCCGTGAACTTCCGCTGCTGATCAAGCTGATCCTGGACAAGCGGGAGGAAGCGCAGGCCGCCATGCCCAATGGCGGCGGGGACGTGAAACCCTATAAATCTCCGGTGAATTTCTTGTTGCAGAGCAATGGGATGGTCGCGGTGAAGCCGCCCTTCTCCTTCCTGACTGCCTATGACATGGATACGGGCGAAATGCTGTATCGCATTCCCAATGGGGAAATCATGACGTTGCAGGAAAAGGGCATCACCGGCGTCGGTTCGCAGGCGCCGCGCGGCGGCCCTGTCGCCACTGCGGGCGGACTGCTGTTCGTCGGCACGGCGACTGACCGCACCTTCCGCGCGCGCGATGCCGCCACCGGCGAAGTGCTGTGGGAATATGAACTGCCCGCCGCAACCGAAGGCGTGCCTGCCGTCTATGAAGTGGATGGCCGCCAATACGTAACCATTCCCGTCGGCGGCGTGGGCCATTTCGCCGGGGGCCTCGGCCTGCCTGAACCGGGCGAGAGCCAGTATATGACCTTCGCCCTGCCCCGGCAGAAGCAATGACCCGGCCATGACATCGCGCAATCGCGGCCTGCCCGGCGGGGTGACTCGCACAAAGGCCGCGATTGCGTTATTGTCTTGGACAAAATCAACGCAGCGGGGCAATAGAGGAATCGGACGGTGGCGCCTTCGCTTGGCGGGGCGCCCCGCACTGGAGAGGGCAGAGTGAAGCGCAGGAACATCCGTACTGCTGTCGTCGGCATATCTGCCGCCGCAACGGCATCGGCCGTGCCTGAGCCGCGCATGCGCCCAGGCCGCACATCCGGCCTGAAACTCCGGTCAGACCAGCACATGATATCGAAGTTGTTGACATCGCCGTCCGGCGCGCAGGGGGCGCATCGGGGAGCGGCAGTTATTTTGCCAGCTATGCGTGCAGGGATGCACGTAGACAATCAGGAGAGGCCAAGATGAAAAGCCTGAAATCCATCCGTACCATCATGGCGGGCACCATGCTCGCCGCAGCCGGCCTTGCCACGCTGGGCACTGGCCCGGCCATGGCGCAGGCCGTGCCCGACGATCTGACCACCATGCCGGCGGTGCCGACCACTTTCGATCCGCCCAAGACCGCATGGGGCGATCCGGACCTGCGCGGCACCTGGCCGATCGACAATATCGCCAGCCTGCCGATGCAGCGCCCGGCCCAGTTTGGCGACCGTTTCTGGCTGACCGAGCAGGAATTTGCCCAGCGCCAGGAACAGGCCAACCGTTCGGACGAAGCCTATCAGGCTGAAGACGAAAACGACACGATCGGCATGGGCCACTGGGTCGAATCCGACGCTTCGGGCCGCCGCACCTCGCTGCTGGTGGAACCGGCCAATGGCCAGTTGCCGGCCTTCACCGAAAAGGCGCAGAAGCTGATGGCCGCCAGCCGCACGAGCTGGACGCCGAACACCGAATTCAACTGGCTGACCGATTTCGACAGCTGGGACCGCTGCATTTCCCGTGGCTTCCCGGCTTCGATGTTCCCGTTCCGTTACAATAACGGCATCCGCGTCTTCCAGGCGCCGGGCTATGTCGTGATCGCACTGGAAATGCTCGGCAGCCGCGTGATCCCGATCGTGGACAAGGGCGAAGGCCAGATCCCGGGTGAAATCGAACAATGGCTGGGCCACAGTGTCGGCCATTGGGAAGGCAATCAGCTGGTTATCGAAACGACCAACATCAAGACCGGCGATAGCGCGACCACCGATCCTTATGCCCGCAATGGTTCCCCGCTGAACATGGCGACGATGGGCGTGCCGCCCTTCAATGTCATCCCGACCAGCAAGCAGGCCAAGGTGGTGGAACGCCTGACCATGACCGGTCCGGATTCGATCGTTTACGAAGCGACCTATTCCGATCCGGAAGTGTTCACTGCGCCGTGGACCGCCCGCCTCGACTGGAGCCGTAACGACGATTACCAGTTCTTCGAATATGCCTGCCACGAAGGCAATGTGCAGCCGCGCAACTATATCAATGCGTCGCGCGCAGGCCGGGAACAGGCCGAAGGCGGTGAGTCCGGCGGCAGCAAGTAATGCCGATCGCGCCCTGGCCGCGTTCCGCATCGCTGCCGGTTTCGGCCTGTAGCACGGCGGAACGCGCGCCGGGCGCCTTCATCGGTGGCGCTGACCGGATTCGGCAATGCTGACAGGCGAAATGCCGCGCATGATCTGCGCGGCATTTTCTTACCTGCGGGCATGCGATCCGGCCGGGCAAGCTGCCATCATCCTGCAAGCGGCATTGAAGCCGCATAACCATATACAGAGCCGAACGCGGCCTTCTCAGACGGGATCAAGAGAGACGATGCTGAAAGCTTCCACCATTCGCCGGGCGCTCGCCTGCAGCCTGCTCGCCACCGCATCCGCCGCCTGCGCCCAGGCTGGCGGCAGCGCCAGCTCCACCAGTGCAGACGGCTTTTCCAGCCCGGTCATGACGCAGCAGGGCCTGGTCCAGGGCGCGCCGGGCAAGGTCGATGGCGTGACCGTTTTCAAGGGTATCCCCTTTGCCGCCCCGCCCGTGGGCGATCTGCGCTGGGCACAACCGGCACAGCCCGCATCGTGGGATGGCGTGCGCGACGCAACCGAATGGGAAAAGACCTGCATCCAGCCGCCCGCACCGCAGCGTTTCCCGCCCAATGGCGCCACCGACATGCCCGATTCCCCGGGCATGAGCGAAGACTGTCTCTATCTGAACATCTGGACCCCGGCCGATTCCGCGGGGGAGAAGCTGCCGGTCATGGTATGGCTTTATGGCGGCGCCTATAATGAAGGCGGCGGCAATTCGCCCTTCAGCGAAGGGGACAATCTGGCCGCCAAGGGCGTGGTCATGGTCACCTTCAATTACCGCGTCGGCCCGTTCGGCTTCTTTTCCCACCCGGAACTGACGGCCGAAGGAAATGGCGCATCGGGCAATCAGGCGCTGGGCGATGCGATCGCCGTTTTCAAATGGCTGAAACAGAATGCCGCAGCCTTTGGCGGCGATCCGGATAACATCACGATCTTCGGCGAAAGCGCCGGCGCGGCGATGAATGCCGGGTTGACCGGGGCGCAAGGCGCCAGGGGCACGTTCGAACGGGCCATTTCCGAAAGCGGCGCATGGATGGGCTTGGGCATCGCCCAGATGCCGACGCGCGAAGCGATGGAAAAGGCGACCATGGATGCGGCGGGCAAGCTCGGCACCACTTCGCTGGAAGGCCTGCGCGCCCTGCCGGCCGAGGACATAGCCAAGGCCTTCCGCGGCCAGGGCATGATCGTGGACGGTGCGATCATCCAGGAAGACCTGTCCATAACCTTCGCCAAGGGTGAACAGAACAAGGTGGACGTTCTGGTCGGCTCCAATTCGGACGAAGGTTCCTTCACGCGCGGTTTCGGCCCGCCGACCACGCTGGAAAGCTGGAACCAGGGCGCGCCGATGCGCTGGGGCGATCTGGCGGAACTGGGCGCCAAGGCCTATCCTGCCAGCACGGACGAGGAAGCGGCGGCCCAGGCCCCCATGCCTTTCTCCGACACGATGGCGTGGCATATGCGGCTTTTTGCCGAAGAACAGGCCAGGATCGGCCAGAAGGCCTGGCTCTACTGGTTCACGCATGAACCGCCCTATGACGAAGGGCAGCCGGATCTTGGCGCAGGCCATACGGCGGAAATCCCCTATGTGTTCGACAATCTGGCCGCGCCGCGCACCTATCCGGCGGGCAGTTCCGTGGAACAGATGGCAGGCAATCCGCGCGAAGAAGGTTTTGCCGATCAGGTTTCGCAATATTGGGTGAATTTCGCCCGCACCGGCAATCCCAATGGCGAGGGCCTGCCCTATTGGCCGCCGGTGACGGAACTGGAGGAAGACGAAGCCATGCTGCTGGACGCCGATGGTTCCGGCAAGGGCCAGTGGCTTTCCCCCGCCAAGATCGAGCTTTACGAAGCCATGTTCGAAGAGCGCGTGACCAAGCCGCTGGGGATCGATTCCGGCGAATAAGGCCGACTGACAGGAGGGAGAGGACATGAGCACAGGCTGGACGAGGCGGCATGTGCCGCTTCTCCTTTCCGTTGGTGCGTTTGCCGGTTTTGGCAGCGTCGCCTGGGCGCAGATGCAGGCGCCCGAGGCGCTGCTGCCGCAATTGCAGCAAGGGGCGAAAGCCTATGCCGATAATTGTGCGTCCTGCCACGGACAGGATCTGACCGGCGGGCAGTTTGCCGGATCGCTCGCCGATACGGCATTCCGCAACAAATGGGCGGGCAAGAGCGGACAGGACATGTTCGAATATGTCCGCGACAATATGCCGCCGGGCAATGGCCGCAGCCTGACGGATGAAGTCTATGCCGCGCTGACCAGCGTAATCCTGGCGCGCAACAATATCCTGCCTGCCGATCAGCTTGCGCCCGGTTCGGACCTGATGCGGCAAACCGCCTTTCCGATTGATCCGGCGGGCCAGCCGGATACTGGCGGCGTCGGCGGATTGTCGGACCGCTTTCCCACGCCGGAAGCCCCTGCCCGCCCCGATCGCTTCGCCAATTACACGCCGGTGACTGAAGCAATGCTGCAGGATCCGGCGGCGGAAAACTGGCTCAGCTGGCGGCGCAGCCACCAGGGATCGGGCTTCTCTCCGCTGGCGCAGATCGACAGAAATAATGTCGACAGATTGACCATCGCCTGGTCGCAGGCCCTGCCCGCCGGGGCAAACATGAACGAACCGCTGGTGCGGGACGGCGTGCTTTACGTGTTCGGTTTCGGGGACGAGGTCTTTGCCTTCGATGCGGAGGACGGGCACCTCATCTGGCGCCATACACGCGACTTGCCGGACGATTTCCCGCCCACTTCCAAGAAGACGATGGGCCTGTATGCAGACAAGCTGATCGTCGCGACCAGCGATCTGCACGTGATCGCCCTGGATGCCCGCACCGGCGAACTGGCGTGGGACACGGAAATTACTGACGATCCGGCATTCCGCAATCCCGGCGGCCCGCTGGTTGCGGACGGCGTGGTGATGCAGGGCCTGACCACGCAAAAGGCCGGCGGATCGCTGATCGTCGGCATGGACGCCGAAACGGGCGAGAAGCTGTGGAGCTTCAACACGGTGGCCCAGCCGGGCACGCCGGGCGGAGATACGTGGAACGGCCTGCCGGCGGACAAGCGCCATGGCGGATCGTCATGGACGTCCGGAACTTACGATGCCGAAACCGGCCTCGCCCTGTGGGGCGTGGCGCAAACTTATGACACGGCCCCCCTGCGCGACCGCAAGCCGGGCATGAATAATGACGGGCTGTTCACCAATTCCACGCTCGCCTTCGAACCGCGCAGCGGCAAGCTGGTCTGGTATTACCAGCACATGAAGAACGACCAGTATGATCTGGACTGGACGTTTGAACGGGTGATCGGCACGCTGGATGTGGATGGCGCACCAACCCGCGTGGTCATGACGGCGGGTAAGGAAGGCCTGTTCGACGTGCTCGAACTCAGGACCGGTAAATATATCAAGACGGTCGATATGGGTTTGCAGGACTTCATCGCCTCGATCGATCCGGTTACGGGCGACAAGGCGGTGAAACCGGAAAAAGTGCCCGGCAAGGACAAGGGCGCGGTTTTCGTGTGCCCTCATGCCGGTGGCGGGCGTAACTGGACGCCGACCTCCTTCGTGCAGGAAACCGGGCTGATCTATGTGAATGCCCGTGATATCTGCATGGACATGGTCCCCGCCGATCCCGGCTTCCTGACTACAGGGGTGAACACGGAATATCTCGCCCCGCCAGGCAGCGACGGCAAATACGGCCTGCTGCAGGCGATCGATATGCAGACGGGCGAAGTGAAATGGGAAGCCCGCCAACGCGCGCCCTTCGATATGGGCATATTGACCACAGCGAGCGGCCTTCTGTTCACCGGGGACATGGCCCGTAAATTCAAGGCTTATGACCAGGCCAGCGGCGATGTGCTGTGGCAGACCGGCGTCACGGGGGTGCCGAACGGCTCGCCCATTTCCTACGCCGTTGATGGGAAGCAATATATCGCCATTGTCACCGGGGCAGGCAATCCGTTGAGCTTTGGCGTGCCGATCATCACGCCGGAACTGCAATTGCCGCCGGTCAACAGTTCTTCCGTGGTGGTCTATTCCCTGCCTGAATAGGCGGCAGGGATTCCCATCGCCACATGTGAAAAAGGCCGCCCCGTGGGGCGGCCTTTTCCTTATCCGTATGCCGGCCGGCTCAGTAAAAAATACCGAGCGTGAAGCCGATTGCGCGGCCGAAGAACACCACCAGGATCCAGAAGGTCAGCGACAGGATGCCGGCAACCTTGGTCATCACCGGGACCTGGCCCGTGCCGTGGACATCCCATTCATGCACCGTCTTGTAGGTGATGAAGTGGAAATACATCATGTTCACACCCGCCAGGACGAGGACGAACATCTTCCACAGGAAATAGGGATTGATCACATAGGAACTGGCCTTGCTGACGAACAGCAACCCGCCCGTGATGGCCGCCAGGACAAAAGCACCCCAGGTCCAGGGCAGCGTATCGTTCGACATCTGCGTGATCGAGCTCTTGGTGCCCGCCCAACCGAGCATACGAAGGTCCATGATGGCAATCGTGCCAACCACGGTCACCAGCGCGATGACATGGATCGTTTCGATCGTGGGAAACATCCATGCCGATTCAGCGATGGAAGTGCCGAGCCCCGAATATTCAAGGGACTGCCAGATATTTTCAGGTTCAGGATACATCGATAGCCCCCCAATCAGACCGGCGCATATGCGATCCAGCGACCGCAGAAGATGATTGCGCACCACAAGATGATGACGAAGATCGCGCCGCCACGGGCCGCGGAACTTACACTGCCGTTCGCCTCAGCCCGCTTGATCACACCATTGTGGAACCAGAGGCTGAACAGGATGGCCACGACAAGGAGCACCATCTTGATCCAGAAGATCGGGTTGATCAGTTCCCTGATCGGTTCGCCGATGATCATGAAGGATCCGGAAATGGCCAGCATCAGCAAGGACCACCAGACCCACGGAACGTAACGCTTCGAAAGGTCGAGCATGGTCAGATGGCCGCCTCCGGCACCGAAGATGCGCAGATTGATCATCAGGATCGCACCGAACGCCCCGGCAATCGACAGGATGTGGATCACCTGCAGAACCGGGATCGCCCAGAAATTGGTCACGATCCAGAGGTTCAGCGGCGTTTCGGAGATCCACAATGCGAGTTCGACCAGCTGCGTCGTGCGCAACCATTCGGTCATATTATATAGTAAGTCACCCATCAGAGATTCTATCCCCCGTCCTTCACCATGACAGCCCTGCAAACGGCATTGGCGAGGGCCGTTATACGCAAGAGCAACGCGGCGTCACTCCATGCTGTCTATGGCGACAATTGGTCCTTGTGCCGAGTAATTTACCGTAACCGGCCTGTTACACACGGTTACAGCGGCAACCCCCGGCGCATTGCCTCCGCATTGCGACGCCCTCCGCTAGCGCGGCGAGCCAGCCGCGCCAAGCCCCGGCATCGATAAATTTGATAAAGTCCACTCCCCTGACAACCTTGCCGACTGTCGTCGGATTGCCACAGATACAGTCGGTTTAAAGCCGATCCTTGATCGAAATCAACGAGAGCCCATTGTCAAATCTGCCATCCAACCGTAGGACAGAATCAACGAGATGGCGTTCCGGACGATGTTCGGCAGGCTTAATGATGGGAATCGGCGGGAGGATTCATATGCGCTTCGCAAGGAGCCTGGGGCTGGCCACGAGTGCTGCCCTGATAGTGGGAGGCACGGCCTTTGCCCAGGTGGCCGATGGCGACTGGCAGACCATCAACCGCGATGCCGCGTCCACCCGCTACTCCCCGCTTGCCGATATCAACCGCGCCAATGTGAACCAGCTGCAGGAAGCCTGGAGCTATCCCCTGCGCGGTTTCAACACGGCCACTCCGCTGGTGGTTGGCGGCACCATGTATATGCCCGCCGGCAGCCGCGTGGTCGCACTGGATGCCGATAGTGGCGAGGAAATTTGGTCCTACGCCGTGCCCCCGTCGGAAGGCGAAGGCCCGCCGCGCACCGCCTCGACCCGCGGTGTCAGCTATTGGGCAGACGATAATGGCGAAGGGGCCCGCATCCTGTTCATGGCGGGCAATCTCCTGATCGCTCTGGATGCGCGGACCGGCCAGCCCGTTTCCGGCTTCGGTGATGGCGGAATGGTCGATGTCGGCGTTCCCTATGGCGGCACGCCTTCGATTGGCGGAACCGTCGCCGTAATCGGCGCCGCGACGCTGGAGAACCCGCAGGGCGTGCCCGGCAATCCGCGCGCCTTCGATGTTCGCACGGGCGAGAAATTGTGGGAATTCCAGACAGTTCCCCAAGAAGGCGAACCCCATAACGAAAGTTGGGGCAATGGCTGGAAGAACCGTTCCGGCACCAATATGTGGTCCGTTTCCGCACCGATCGATCTGGAACGCGGCATCGTGATACTGCCGATCAGCAGCCCTGCCCCGAATTACTGGGGCGGCGGCCGGCCGGGCGACAATCTCTATGGCAATTCGCTGGTCGCGGTCGATCTCAAGACCGGCGAATACAAATGGCACTTCCAGACGGTGCATCACGATATCTGGGACACTGACATTCCCAGCGCCGGCCCGCTGATCGATGCGACGATCGACGGCAAGAAAGAGCCGGTGATCGCCCATGTGGGCAAGGCAGCGCGTTTCTTCGTGCTGGACCGCGAAACCGGCGAACCCGCACTGCCCGTGGAAGAACGCCCCGTTCCCCAGGGGGACGTGCCGGGCGAATATTATGCGCCGACGCAGCCTTTCCCTGTAAAAACGCCGCCGCTCGCACGGGTCAAGCTGACCTATGACGATCTCGTCACCGCCGAGGATACGAGCGAGGCCCATGCCCAGGCATGCCAGGCCATGTGGCGCAAGGCCGGCGGCTATCTGAATTACGGGCCTTTCACGCCTTTCTACCTGCATCGCAAGGGTGCCCCGCCCCGCTCCACCATCCAGCTTCCGGGCGGCACTGGCGGGGTCAACTGGGGCGGCATGGCGGTCGATCCGAATTCCGGCATGGTCTTCGCCAATATCCAGCATACATCGCTGGTCGGCTGGGTGGAGCTGAAGGAAACGGACGAAAGCTACAGCTTCGACGCGAATGATACGAACCAGCCCTATGACCGCGCAAGCGTGGACGGCAAGGGCCCGTTCTTCACCTTCAGCGCGCCTTTGTCCGGCGAATATGACGAGCAGGGCCGCCCTGTCGGGCCGAGCCTTCCCTGCTACAAGCCGCCATGGGCGGAACTGACCGCGGTTGACGCTAATACGGGCGATGTGAAGTGGCAGGTGCCGCTCGGACTGTTCGAACAACTGCCCGAAGGCAGGCAGGTGCTGGGCAATGCCGGCAATGCCGGGCCCACGGTCACTGCCGGCGGACTGGTCTTCGTCGGCGCAACCAATGACAAGCGTTTCCGTGCATTCGACGCGGAAACCGGCCGCCAGCTGTGGGAGGCCCAGCTGCGCGGAAACGCCAACGCCAATCCGATGACCTATCGGGGCAGCGACGGCAAACAATACGTGGCCATCAATGCCGGTGGCACGATCATGGCCTATTCGCTATCCCGTTGAGGGAATCAAACAAGAGAGGTTAGGTGGGGGATGAAACGACTTACCATTCTGGCAGCCACAGCGGCAGCCTTCGTCATGACGGGCGCGTCGGCACCGGTCATGGCACAGGGTTCGGAAGCGGCAGACACGATTGACGGCCATCCGAATCTGAACGGCATCTGGCAGGCGGTGAACCAGGCCAACTGGAACCTTGAACCGCATTCCGCCGGTCCCAACCCCGTTGCCGATGGCCTCGTGGGTGCCATTGGCGCGATTCCGCCGGGCCTGGGCGTCGTTGAAGGGGGCGAAATCCCCTACAAGCCGGAAGCGCTGGAGCGGCTGAAGAAAAACAAGGAAAACATGATCAGCCACGATCCGGAGGCTGCATGTTACCTTCCCGGTATCCCGCGGGCGACCTACATGCCCTATCCCTTCCAGATCATTCAGGGCGGCGGTGACGACATCCTGATGGTCTATGAATATGCCAATGCGAACCGTGTCATCCACATGGGCCCGGTCGGCGTGCCGCCGATCGATACCTGGATGGGCACTTCCTATGGCGAATGGGATGGCGATACGCTGGTCGTCACCACGCTGGCCCTGAGCCCGGGTGACGTGAAGCTGCCTGGTGGTGAGTTGGAACCGGGCGTGACCTGGCTCGACCGTGCCGGCAATTATCTCACCAACACTGCATCGGTGGTCGAAAAGTTCACCCTGAACGGCGAAAACCACATCGACTACGAAGCGACGATCGACGATCCGTCCGTCTATACGCGTCCGTGGAAGATCAAGATGCCGCTGTATCGCCGTGTTGAAGAAAACGCACAGCTGCTTGAGTTTCGTTGCGTCCCGTTCAGCGAGCATCTGCTATATGGTGACTTGCTAGAAGGGGAAAGCGGCTCCGAAGCTGCTGAATAATAATCGATAACGACCCTATTGAAGATCGAGGAGTAGTTTAGTCATGCAAATCAAGAAGTGGACTGCCGCTGCACTCGGTGCAGTCCTCGCCGCGGGGACGGCGGGCACGGCTGTCGCACACCATTCCTTCGCGACCGAGTTTGACCGCAACAAGCCGATCCGTCTTGAAGGCAAGGTGATCAAGTTCGAGTGGGTCAACCCCCACTCCTGGATTCACATCAAGACCAAGGAAGGCGAAACCTGGCGTGTTGAAGGCGGTGCGCCCAGCGCCCTGCTGCGCCGCGGCTGGAACCGTAACTCGCTGCCTTCCGGCACCGAAATCATCGTGGACGCATTCCGTGCTCGCGATGGGGACACCCGCGCATCTGCCGCGGAAATCCGTTTCCCGAATGGCCGCGAGCTTTCGCTCGGCAACCCGACCACCGAAGCGGTGGCTGCTGCTGCAAAGCGCGCCAAGGGCAACTAAGTCCCGATCAGATCGGGCAGCCTTCGGGCTGCCGGCAGAAGGGCCCGCAATCAGCCGATTGCGGGCCTTTTCTGTTCAGCGGTCAGGCTGGCAGGAACGGCAGCCCAGCCCTGTCAATTCGAGCGGGAAAGCACGGCAGGCCCCGCCCGCCGCCAGGCGGGCACAGGCGCGATCAGCGGTTGGCCGGCGCGGGCGCTGCCAGGGGGAAGAAGGGTATCGACACTTCAAACAATTCGCCGTCTTCCTGGACGAAAGTGTAGTGCCCTTCCATGGACCCTTGGTGGGTCGTCAGTTCACAGCCGGACACGTAATCATGCGTCTGGCCCGGTGCCAGCAGCGGCGTTTCGCCCACCACCCCCTCGCCATCGACGATATTCACCATGCCGCGCCCATCGGTGATGCGCCAATGGCGGCTGCGCAATTGCACCTTGTCGTCCCGGTGGTTTTCTATCCTGATATGATAGACCCAGAACCACCGCCCCGCTTCAACCCGGGATTGTTCCGGCATGAAGTTCACGGCCACCCGAACGGTGACCCCGGCTGTTATCGCCGTATGCTGGAACAGGCTGGAGAGTACATTGGCCATTGTTCCACCAGCTAACGGCTTTGCCGTGCCGGACAAGGGGGAAGGCGGAATTTCGCCGACAGTAAACCGTCAGGCTGCGCCGGGCTGCACCAGCCGGGCCAGAACGCTATCGTCGCAGGAAACCTCCCAGCACAAGCCCTGCGGCCGGTAATCCAGGGTGACATCCGCGCAAAGATTGTGACGGGGAACTTCGCGGATCAGCGTGGTCCCGAAACCTGCCTGTTCGGGCTCCTCCACTTCCGGGCCGCCTGTTTCCCGCCACCAGATGGAAAATCCGCCGGTATCAGGGGGGCAGCTCCAACCGATGTCCACATGCCCGCCTTTGGCAGACATTGCGCCATATTTCAGCGAGTTGGTGGCCAGTTCATGCAGGGCCATGCCGATGACTTCAGCCGCGCGCGGTTTCAGCGCACAGGGCGGCCCGGTAATATCGACCTCGCCCACGGCCTGGTCGATGAAATGCAACTGGTGATGCACCAATTCGTCCACGGGGACTTCGCGCCAGTCACGGCGTACCAGAATATCCTGATTGACCGCCAGGCTCCGCACGCGATCCTCGAACCGGGCGATGAAACCGGCATCGTCCCGCGCCGTCCGCCGCGCCAGCGCCTGCACGGTGGAAAGCATGTTCTTGGACCTGTGGTTCACTTCCATCAGCAACAGGCGGATCTGTTCCTCCTGCTCGCGCTGGTCAGTGATATCGGTATTCGTGCCGAACCAGTTCACGATCTTGCCATCATCGCCACGGATCGGCTTGGCGCGGGAAAGAAACCAGCGATATTCCCCGTCACGGCCACGCAAGGGGAAAGTATCCTCCCAATCCACGCCCCGCGCCAGACAGCTGCGGTAATGTTCTTCAACCTGCTGCAAATGATCGGGATGGTGGATATCGGCCCACCCCCATCCTTCGACCTGCTCCAGCGTTGTGCCGGTGAAATCGTACCAACGCTTGTTGTACCAGAAGATCTGTCCGTCCGGCCGCGCGATCCAGGCGAGCTGGGACATATTCTCCGCCAGCATCCGGAAACGTTCTTCGCTTTCACGCAGCCGTCGCTGGTTTTCGAGATAGGGTTGGGCATCGCGGGCAATCTTGCTCGCACCGACAATCCGCCCTTCGCTGTTGCGGACCGGTGAAACGGCAACCGATACATCCAGCAGGCGCCCGGATTTGTGACGTCTCTTGGTGAAGAACTGATCGACCCGTTCGCCATTGCGAATGCGGGAGAGGATCAGATCTTCCTCCTCCTGCAGATCCGCGGGGATAAGAATACGGATCGACTGGCCGATCATTTCCTCCGCACTATAGCCGAAGAGCTTTTCGGCGGCGGGGTTCCAGGAATTGACGATACCGTCCGTATCCTTGGCGACGATGGCATCGTCAGAGGATTCGATCAGCGCAGCATAAAGATCACGAACTTCGATCAAGCAGGAAGCCCCCCTGCACCACATCCCATTACAATCGTTACTTTACCCCCGGATGTACAAAATGGCGAGCATTCCGATACTTGCGGTGGAAAGCGAATAAAAGAAACGACGAGACCGCAGTAATGTTCCCCGGGAGCGATAGGCGGCAGCTTACAACCCGATCCGGCCCAGCGCGCGATCCAGATCCTCGATCAGGTCCTGGGGGTCTTCCAGGCCGACATTCAGCCGCAGCATCCCTTCCGCAACTCCGGCTTCCTCGCGCCCTTCGGGCCCCATATTATGATGGGTGGTCGTTGCCGGATGAGTCATCAACGACCGGCTGTCTCCGATATTGTTGGAGATATCGATCAGTTCCAGCGCGTCGAGCAGGCCCATTGCCTGTTCGCGCCCATCCATCACAAAAGAGAAAATCGCACCGGCATGGCTCATCTGCTTCATGCATAATTCGTGCTGCGGATGGCTCGGCAAACCGGGATAGAGCACTTGCGGCACGCGCCCTTCCAGAAACTTGGCCACTTCCATTGCATTTTCGGACTGCTTGTTGGCCCTGAGTTCCAACGTCTCCAGCGCCTTCAGCACGACCCAGGCATTGAAGGGCGCCAGAATCGGGCCCGTATTGCGCTGGAACGGCATCAGTTTTTCCTGGATCCACTCCTCACTGCTGCAAAGGGCGCCAGCCAGAACGCGGCCCTGCCCATCCATCAGCTTGGTGGCGGAATAGGCAACCACATCCGCGCCGAATTCAAGCGGGCGCTGCAGAACGGCAGTGGCGAAGGCATTGTCCACAACACTGGTGATGCCATGCGAACGGGCAAGCCCGCAGACGAATGCCAGATCGACCACGTCCATGGTCGGATTGGCGGGAGTTTCAAAAAAGAAAACCTTGGTATTGGGCCGGATTGCGGCTTCCCACGCGGCATTGTCACGCGCGTCGATCACGGTCTTTTCGATGCCGAAACGCGGCAGCAGATTGTCCACGATCCAGCGGCACGATCCGAATGCCGCACGGCCGGCAACAATATGGTCCCCGGCGGAAAGCTGGCAAAGAAGGGCGCAGGTCATCGCCGCCATGCCGGTGGCCTGCACACGGCACGCTTCCGCCCCTTCCATCAGCGCGATGCGTTCTTCCAGCATCTGCGTGGTCGGGTTCTGCATCCGCGAATAGACCATGCCTTCGGCCTCGCCCGCAAAGCGATCGGCCGGGGTCTGCGCATCGTCATAGCTATATCCGCTATTGAGGAAGAGAGCCTCGCTCGTCTCCCCCTGTTCGCTGCGCCATGTGCCGCCGCGCACCGCGCGGGTCTGCGGGCGCCATTTGCTGGTGATGGAGCGATCGGTTCCGGTGGTCCTTTTCATGGTCGCGCCTGTAAGGGTGCAAAGGCGCGCCGACAAGCGGGGATGCTGCGCAGGCCGGGGGCGCTATCATCGGGCGCAAGCAAGGGAGCGTTTGAAAGGAGGAAACATGGCCCATCCGATCAGGATCCTTTTGCAGGAATATGGCTGGATACATGGCGGGATCGGCCTCACCGGCAATCTCGCCTTCTTCGTGGGCAGTATTCTTTTCCTGCCCCATTTCGAAGAATACAAGACCACGGGCGTCTGGCTGTTCATTGCCGGATCGTTCCTCATGCTGCTGGGTGCAATCGGGGATCTGGCGGCCAAGCAGCTTGATCGCGATTGAGATGTCCGCCCATCGCATTGCGGTTGCCCGGCTTGCCGCTGCTGCATATCGAGGCAGGCGATGAACCGGCCGTTCCATCAGCGACAGGATCCGATCGGCTGGACAGCGCTGGTTGCGCTGGCATTCGCCTGTCTTTGCGCCATCCGGCTCACCATCCCTGACAAGCCGTTTTTCGATGAAGTGCATTACGTGCCCGCGGCGCGGACCGTGCTGGACCTGTCACACCCGCTGAACATCGAACATCCTCCGCTGGGCAAGCAGCTGATTGCGCTGGGCATGGCGATCTTCGGCGACAATGCTCTGGGCTGGCGGATCATGCCTGCGATCTTCGGTGTGCTGGCCGTAATCGGCGGCACACGAGCAATGTGGTTCGCCAGCGGATCGGCCTTTGCCAGCATCGCCTGCGGTATATTGCTGCTCACCGGCTTTCCGCTGCTGGTGGAAGCGCGGATTGCCATGCTGGATATCTTCATGGCCGGTTTTGCCATGCTGGCGCTGTGGATGTTCGCAGCCACCATTCGCGAACCCGAAACAGCTCGGTGGCGCCTGGCGATAGTGGGTGTTGCGCTAGGCTGCGCCATGGCCAGCAAATGGAACGCGATTCCGCTGGCCATGATGCCGGGGATGATATTTCTGATCTTCCGCATCCGCAGCGCGGGGCGGCGTTTCCTCACTTCGCGGCGCGGTGCGCCGATCCCGGGGATGACCTTGGCGGAGGCGGCGCTGTGGCTCGGCCTGCTGCCTCTGCTCGTCTATGCCGCCTGTTACTGGCCGTTTTTCTTCTACCGCGACGGATCGATCACCCCGCTCGGCCTGATCGATCTGCACGAACGGATGTTATCGCTGCAGGAACAGCTTCTTAAGCCGCATACTTACCAAAGCGTGTGGTATCAGTGGGTGCTGGACTGGCGGGCGATCTGGTATCTTTATGAACCGATAGGCGGCGCGCAGCGGGGCGTGCTGATGCTGGGCAATCCACTGACCATGATCGCGGGCTTGCCAGCCCTTGCCTGGTGCGCCTGGAAGGGAATGTTCCAACGCCGGTGGGACATGCTGGCGGTGGCGGCCTGTTATGCTGTCACGCTCGGCCTGTGGGTGGTCGCAGCCAAGAACGTGCAATTCTATTACCATTACATGCTGCCCAGCTGCTTCCTGCTGGCTGCCCTCGCCCTTGCGCTGGACGATCTGCGGCGCAGCGGGCGGGACTGGATCGCCTGGGCAATTCTGGCGGGATCGGTGCTGCTATTCGCGCATTTCTGGCCGATCCTGAGCGCCGCCCGGCTGGATGACCAGATGGCTTTCGAATATTGGATGTGGCTGGATAGCTGGCGTTGACGCGCAAACAGGAACGCCCGGGCGATCCGCAGACCACCCGGGCGTTCCATCATGTTAATCCGGTCGATTAAGGGTCAGGCTATGGCGGTGCGACCACGCGGGCCGGCAAGCAGCCATACAATAAAGCCAACCACCGGGAAGATTACCACGCCAAGCGACCAAAGAACCTTCGCGGCAATCGAAGACGGGCTCTGAACAATATTCACGATTGCCCAGATATCCAGCAGCAGGACAACAATACCAAGGATTTCCATTCTGGCTCTCCTAATTCCTCAGGCCGCGCCTCTTGCGACCTCTTGCCGGCTCAACGGATCGCGAATGAATTAGGTTCCCGGATTACTTGAAACGACCCCAGACGAAGCGGCTCGACAGGGCGTAATTCCACACGGAGCCGATCGCGATGCCGACCAGCGCCGCCGGATATTCATGCATACCCAGCCGCACCAGCGTGGCCGCCGCGCCCACATTGGCCAGCAGCCCGACCGAACAGGTCAGCGCGAATTTCATCCAGCCGCGCAGCAGGGGAAAAAGCCCGCTCAATCGGCTGTCGGCATAGGTCAGGGCGTTATTCAGCACGAAATTGAAAGTCATGGCGACCACTGCCGCCACGGTCTGCCCGATCTCGAAATCGGTGAAGGCCACATGGCCGAAACCGTCACGGAAGATGGCGAGGAACGCCGCCAGCACGGCCATGTGCACGACCACGCCCATCGCTCCGATCGTTCCGAACAAAGCATAACGAGTGGGCACGATCCGGCCGAGCCACTTGTCATACAGGCCGACCAGAAATTCAAAGGCAACCACGCGGTCCAGCTTGCTTTCCCCTGCCGAACGAGCGGCGAAATTCAGCGGAAATTCCTTGACCCGCAAAGGCTTGTCCACCGTCGCCAGAATATCGAGCAGGATCTTGAAACCGATGCCGGAAAGCCGATCCGCATCCTGCCGCAGGGTTTCGGTGCGGAGCATGAAATAGCCGCTCATCGGATCGCTCAACTGCATGCCGATAACCTTGCGGGCGAGAGCGTTGGCAAGGCCGGAAAGCCTTTCGCGGTCCGGCCGGTTCCATTGCGCGGTGCTGGCCCCTTCGGCGAAGCGGCTGGCATAGGCGAGATCATATTCGCCGGACCGGATCGCCTCCAGCATCAGCGGCAACAGATTTGCATCGTGCTGCTGGTCGGCGTCCATCACCGCCACCACCGGCGCAGCGGTGGCGCACATCCCCTCTATCGCGGCGCTGGACAGGCCGCGCCGGCCAATCCGCTGGATCACCCGAACGCGCGGATCCGTGCGGGAAATTTCCCGGATGGCATCGGCCGTGCCGTCCGTGCTGTTGTCATCGACGAAGATCGCTTCCCAGCCGGACGAGCCGAGCGCATCCTCCAGCCGGGCGACCATCGGCGCGATATTGCCCTTTTCATTGAGCGTGGGCAGCACGATGGCCAGTTCCAGCGGCCGCGTTGCGGCACTGGCTGCCCGATTCAGCGCGTCATGCGTCATGTCCATGCGGCCGCGAAATAGATGGTAAATGTCACCATCGCGTTGACGGTTAACGCCGCCCCGCCCGCGCCGCAAGAAATCGCGTCAGAGGCGCGCCAGCACCGCATCGCCCACTTCAACCGTACTCGCACTGCCACCCAGATCGGCGCCTTTGATCCCATCGGCCAGGGTCCGCGAAACAGCCGTTTCTATGCGGGCCGCCTGCCCTTCCAGACCGAAGGAATGACGCAGCATCATGGCCAGACTGAGGATCATCGCCATGGGATTTGCCTTGCCCTGCCCGGCAATATCCGGCGCGCTGCCATGGATCGGTTCATACAGGCCCTTGGTGCCGTATTCGGTCTGCGTTTCGCCCAGTGAAGCACTGGCCAGCAGGCCGATGGAACCCACGCACATGCTCGCCTGGTCGGATAGAATGTCGCCAAACAAATTGCCCGTCACCACCACGTCGAACTGGCCCGGATCGCGCACCAGCTGCATCGCGGCATTATCCACATACATGTGGCTGAGCGCGACATCGGGATATTCGGCCGCAACCTCGATTACCACGTCGCGCCAGAGCTGGCTGGTTTCCAGCACATTGGCCTTGTCCACACTGCACAATTTCTTCTTCCGGCCCTGCGCGGCGCGGAATGCGACATGCGCGATACGGCGCACCTCGTCTTCGGCATAGGACATCAAGTCGAAGCCCTGGCGGCGTCCGTCATCCAGCGTGCGGATGGCCTTCTCGCCAAAATAGACATCGCCATTCAGCTCCCGCACGATCAACAGGTCGATGGTGCGGGCCACTTCGGGGCGCAGGGCGGTCATGTCTTCCAGCCCCGGAAACATCGTCGCCGGGCGGAGATTGGCGAACAGGGTCAATGCCTGCCGAAGGCCCAGAATGGCCTGTTCCGGGCGCAGATGCCGTTCAAGATTGTCGCAATCGGGATCGCCCACGGCGCCGAACAGCACGGCATCGGCCGCCTTGCACATCTCCAGCGTTTCAGGCGGAAGCGGATGGCCGTGCTTCTTGTAGCCAGTGCCACCGACATCGCCTTCGAAGATTTCCACATTTTCCAGCGCCAGCGCATCCAGCACGCGGCGCGCTTCGGCCATGATTTCCGGGCCGATTCCATCTCCGGCAAGGCAGGCAATCTTCATCGCAAAATTCTTTCCAGCAAATCCCTGAGGCGAGAGCGGGCGGCCATAACATCGCCGCGCCTGTCGGCAAGCAGGTAGTGATCCAGTGCAGGCGCCAATCTGTCCATCGCAGCCAGGATTTCGGGCAGTTCACCCTGCGGCCGCTGCCCCGTGCCGCCATAACCCAGTTCGCGCAGCAGCAAGCTTTCATATGCCACCATGGCCCCGGCCCAGCCGCGCGCGGATGGCGCATGGCAAATCGCGCCAAGCAGCGCGCCCAGCGCATCGTAAAGCGGTGGATAAGGCTGCCTTTCTGGCAAGGCGGTGGCCGTCAATGCGCAGGCCCAGCCGATGGCCGCCGCCGCCAGCGGCTCGCTCAGAAACGGGCCGCGACTTTCCAGCAATTCCAGTTTCGCGAAGGGGAGCTGGCTTTCGGACCGGGCGGAAAGCTGAAGTTCCACCAGATTGCCCGGTATCACCACAGGCCGCAAACGCCGCCCACGCCCGCCCGCGACATAGGCGGCAACCATGCCGAATTCTTCTGTCAGAAGGCGCGCGATCACCGCCGTTTCACCATGCGCACGGGCGGCGATCAGGATTGCGGGGGCGCGTATCTGCATGGTTTCGCTGCCTGACTTGTGAACCGCCCGGAAGCAAGCCGCTTGGCGCGCAGCCGGGGAGACGCCCCCGCCCCAACTGCCATCAATTCACCAGGCCAATCATATCTTTCCCGGAACCGAGCGGCATGCGGTTCGTTCGGGGCATCGTGTTGGCTGGCATCGGCCAGGCGCTGCCGGCCCAGCTGCCGGGGCGCTTCCAACGCCGGGTTACAACAGGAGAAATCGAATTATGAAAGCTGCAACCTTTGCCGCCCTTCCCGCCCTCGCACTGCTCGCGGCGTGCGGCGCCGATTCGACTGCGGACAATGAAGCAGACGCGCTGGAAGAACAGGCGGAAGCCATAGAGGATCAGGCCGATATGCAGGCCGATGCCCTGGAAGACGCGGCTGACGATGCTTCCACCGAAGCGATGGAAGAAAATCTCGACGATCAAGCCGACGCCGTAGAAGAAGCCGGCGAACAGGAAGCCGAAGCCATGGAAGAAAAGGCCGACGCAATCGACTGATCGGCAACAATTTTCGGGAAAGAAGCGCGCGGGTCCCCCCTTCGTAACCGCGCCGCTTCGGGGGCTCCGCCAATGCGGGGCCCCTTCCCTTTATCCGGTCACGAGAGAATAGAGGCGGCCCCGAAAATGGGGCCGGCCGGGAAGAACGCGGATTATTTCAGCCTGGCTTCCAGGGCAGCGATACGTTCGGAAAGTTTCTCGTTCTCTTCCCGTGCCTTGGCTGCCATATCTTTCACCGCGTCGAATTCCTCGCGCGATACGAAATCCAGCCCGCCCAGCGCTTCCTTCATCCGCTCTCTCGCGCCTTCGCGCGCTTCACGCGTCATGCCTGCAAAGGTACCGGCTGCGCTGTTCGCCAGCTTGACGAAATCGGAGATGATGGGGTTTTCGCTCTGCATCGCACCTATTTGGTGCGGAGCCGCGGCGAAGGCAAGCGCCTATAGTTCAATCCTTTGCACGGCGTAGGAATTATCCACCCCGTCGGCCTCCGGATTGAGTTGCAGGATCTGCCAGTTCAGCAGCGTCGCGAACAGTACCCAGGCGAGATAGGGTAGCAGCAACAGCCCCGCCGTGCGGCGGATCATCCAGAACAGGGCCAGCGTCAGCAGAACGGCCAGATCCAGCGCCACCAGTATGACCAGTGCGATAGTGATCTGGTGTTCCCCGAAAAAAATCGGCGACCAGGCGAGGTTGAGCACGAATTGCAGCAGGAAAGCCACGATGGCGAGGAAACGGTAACGCGCCCCCCAGGCCGTGCAGATCAGCGCGAGAGACAGCCCCATCAAGATGTAGAGGATGGTCCAGACAATTCCGAATGTCGCGGAGGGCGGGAAGAGCGATGGCTTTTCCAGCGCGGCGAACCAGGGATTATCTGCGCCGCTGCCGGCGAGAAGTCCGGATAGAATGCCCAGAAGGACAATAGCGGGAACGATAAAAAGGGCCCAACGCAAGAAACTGGCGCGCAATTGCGCAGTGGAAGCTAGTCGGTTCATGGAGGCTCCTGCCGAATCGCATGAAGATATTGGCGGGGCCTTGCCACGGACGCAACTTGCCGGAACGCGCGAATATGAGCGAATTGGCGCATTGGTATTAGCCGAAGGGTATCAATCTTTAGTGCTACGCTCCGCAGAAATCAGAAATTCCACATTGCCTTCAGTACCCTTGATCGGGCTTTCCACGATACCCTGGATTGTCCAGCCTTCCGCTTCCAGCCAGGCGCTCACTTCATCGCAGACACGCTTGTGCAGCGTCTCGTCACGGATGATGCCGCCCTTGCCCACTTCCTCGCGCCGGACTTCGAATTGCGGCTTGATAAGAGCCACGAGGCGGCAATGCGGCGCGGCAAGCTTCAGCGGCACATCCAGAACCTTGGACAGCGAGATGAAGGACGCGTCGCACACCACCCAGTTGCAGGGCCGGTCGATCTGTTCTTCGGTCAGGGCGCGGGCATTGGTCTGTTCCAGCACGGTGACACGCGGATCCTGGCGCAATTTCCAGGCCAGCTGATTGGTGCCGACATCCACCGCGAAGACATGTTCCGCCCCGTTTTCCAGCAAGACTTCGGTAAAGCCGCCGGTGGAACTGCCGATATCCATGGCCACCGCGCCCGTGGGATCGAGCCCGAATGCCTCGATCGCGTGGGCCAGTTTCACACCCCCGCGGCCGACCCAGGGATGGTCCCGCCCGCGCACTTCGATGGCGGTGTCTTCCTTCACCTGCTGACCGGGCTTGTCGATCCGGCTCTCCCCGGCAAAGACCAGCCCGGCCATGACCAGCGCTTGCGCACGGGCCCGGCTTTCGGCAAGCCCACGCTCCACAAGCAATTGATCGATGCGCCGTTTTTTCGTCATGGAATCGCGGATAGGGCGGCGCAGCCCGTCAGGCCAGCGCTTGTTGCGATGCAAGCCGGATCGTCCGGCCGCCCGGCCTGCCGGTGATTGGAAGGATATGGTCTCAATGCGCCCGATGATTGCCCAGCCCGGTCCGGAAAACATGCGTGCAAGGATCATGGTCATGGTAAACAGGGCCGCCCGCCGATCGCTTGGGCCGGGAACCGGGCTGATATGTCTTGCGCTTTCTGCCTGTGTACCCGCCGCGCCGGAACCGACACCAGCGCCGCAACAGGCGCCGGCATCCACGCCGCAGCCATCGCCCGCCCCGAAGCCCACGCCCACATCCACGGCGCGGCCGGTGACCGCTGCGATCCCTACCCCGACCCATGAAAACTGGATGGATGCGCCGCAGACGCCCGGGGACTGGACCTATAGCGCAGGGGCCAATGGCGGCACTGCCATGTTCGGCGTGGCCGGCCAGCAGCCGCGCCTGACACTGCGCTGCGACCGTTCGGCGGGCAGCGTCACGATTTCGCGCACGGGCCATGCTGTTGCCGCCCTACCCATGCAGATACTGACCGAAACGCGCGAACGCGCCCTGGATGCAGTCCCGACTGGCGGCGAACCGGGGGCGATTGCCGCAACCCTGCCCGCAACGGATAGCCTGCTGGATGCGATCGCCTTTTCCAAGGGGCGCTTCGCTGTGGAAATCGCCGGGCTGGAATCGCTTTTCATTCCGGCCTGGCCAGAGATCACCCGCGTGATCGAGGATTGCCGCTGAAACAGCGGCAACGCTGCATCGCCCGCAATACCGGGCCAGATCAGTCCCGAATTGATTTTTCCCTGCCTGAACAGCGCCCGATCACCAATCGAACGAAGCATCGAATTCTGACGGGGAAAAAAACAAATGCAAGACTTGCGTTGTGCACTGCACTGAATCAAATATTGCGGCAGGCCAGCGGTAAACGCGGGCCCGGTTCTCCGGTGAAACGGCAGAACGTGGCTTTCAAGCGCGAAAGGAGGTGATCCGATGTCTCATGGTTCAGCAGGGAGGTCGGTTAAGTCCCGCGCGGAGCATTATCGGTAGACTTCACTTTCGCCGATAAAGGCTTCGTGGGCGGCACTTCCGGCCGCTGACCATGCGAAGGGCGATCCTCCTACGGGCGAGGGTCGCCCTTCTCATTTGCACTTTCCATCGCTACCAAATGCAGGTCCGCCATGAGGTGTGACTGAAAATTACAAATCTTGTTGCATTTGCGTAATTATAGATCATTAGCCGCTCTGCAACTGCAAGGATAGGATAGAATGGCGACTCTCGCCGACGCTCGCATCGATATAGCCCGTATCCCCCACCCCGCTCCGGTCCCGTCTGCCACGCGTATGCAGGCGATCGCCGATCCGGGGTTCGGCAAGGTATTCACCGATCACATGGTTTCGATCGACTGGGTGGAGGAACTGGGCTGGCACAATGCGGTGCTCGGCCCGCGGGAACCCATCAGCCTCGATCCTGCGGCGGCCGTGCTGCATTATGCGCAGGAAATCTTCGAAGGCCTGAAGGCTTACAAGCTGGCCGACGGCACGATGGCCCTGTTCCGCCCGGAAAAGAATGCGAAGCGGTTCAATGAATCCGCCCGCCGCCTTGCCATGCCGGCCCTGCCCGAAGACGCCTTCGTCGAAGCGGTGCGCGTGCTTTCACTCGCCGATCGGGACTGGTTCCCCGAAGTGGAAGGCGGTTCGCTCTATCTGCGCCCCTTCATGTTCGCCAGCGAACCCTTCCTGGGCGTGCGTCCGGCCAAGCAGTACAAGTTCCTGGTCATCGCCAGCCCGGCTGGCAATTACTTCAAATCAGGCGCGCCGGCCGTGTCCATCTGGGTCAGCCGCGATTACACGCGGGCTGCACCGGGCGGCACCGGCGCGGCCAAATGCGGCGGCAATTATGCCGCCAGCCTGGTCCCCCAGGCCGAAGCGATAGAGCGCGGGCACGATCAGGTCGTTTTCCTCGACGCAGCCGAAAAGAAATGGATCGAGGAACTGGGCGGCATGAACCTGTTCTTCGTGTTCGATGATGGCACGATGATCACCCCGCCGCTGGGCGGAACGATCCTGCCCGGCATCACCCGCGACAGCCTGCTGATGCTCGCCCGCGAAGAAGGGCTGACCGTTCGCGAGGAACGCTACAGCCTCGAACAATGGCGCGACGATGCGACCAGCGGCAAGCTGGTGGAAACCTTCGCCTGCGGCACTGCGGCCGTTGTTACCCCGGTGGGGCGCGTGGCCGGCCATGATGGTGAATTCACCATTGGCAGCGGCGGGCCGGGCCAGATGACATCCCGCCTTCGTGAAAAGCTGGTGGCCATCCAGCGCGGCACCGCGCCGGATCCCCATGACTGGGTGATGCGGCTCGACTGAGGCGGCGGCATGGCATTCCGCCTCAAGGCCAAGGATGGCTCCGTCACCAAAGCCGTGCGCCGGATCGCGCGGGAGCAGATCGGCCGCGCAATAGACGCGATCGAGGACGAATCCCCTGCGCAGGCCGTTCACGACCTGCGCAAGAGGTGCAAGAAATTGCGCGGCCTCATCCGCCTCGTCCGGCCGGCCTTCCCCGATTATGCGGAAGAAAACGCCTTTTTCCGCGACACGGCGCGCATGGTTGGCGAATTGCGCGATGCGAAGGTCATGCAGGATACGTATGACGGGCTGGTCGGCAAATATGAAGGCCAGTTCGATCGCAAGGAGCTGGACGCGATCCGCCGCCGCCTGACCCACCGGCACAAGATAATGCAGCGGGAAAAGGACGTGGAAGCGGCGCTGGAACAATGCCGTTCCCGCCTGCGGGACGCACGCCGGCGCTGCGCGGAATGGAAGCTGGGCGAAGAAGGCTGGGATGCGATCTCCGGCGGTTTGTCCAAGACTTATGCCCGTGCCCGCCATGCTGCCACAAGGGCGGAACTAAGCGGCGATCCGGCCGATTTCCACGAATTGCGCAAGCGGGTAAAATATCACTGGCACCATTGCCGGATCCTGCGCCCGATATGCCCGGACGAGTTGAAGAGCCGCGCCGCGCTGGCCAGGAAACTTTCCGATGAACTGGGCGATCACCACGATCTGTCCGTCTTCACCGCGAAACTGGCCGAGGCGCCCGGGGATTTCGGGAATGACAGGGACGTGGACCTGATCCTGACCCTCGCGCGGCGCCGTTCCGCCATGCTGGCGCAGCGTGCCTCCGTCCTTTCCGCCAGGCTGCTGGCTGAAGACGCGCAGGCGCTGGTCGATCGGTTTGGCGATTCGTGGACAGGGTGGGAAAAGCGGGACGGTTTCGGCCGCTGAGGCTGACTTGCCGCCTGCGAGAATTGGGTGCATGTGATACCAACTGGCATGCCGTCCGGCGTGCCTGATGCTGTTCACACACAAGGGTATCCATGCACAGGAAGCACATATTCGCCCTGGCCGGCGCCGCATTGCTTGCGGTTGCGACTGCGCCGGCAATGGCCGCGGAACCGGACGACATCGCCCGGATCATCGATGAAGGGCTGAACCACAGCCAGGTTCAGACCACGGCCGCCGAACTGCTTGACGGGATCGGTGCCCGGCTTACCAATTCGCCGAATATGCGCAAGGCGGAAGAATGGGCGATCCAGGAGTTCCGGGATCTGGGGCTCAGCAATATCCGCCGCGAAGGGTTTGAATTCGGCCGCGGCTGGGAATCGACCTATAGTTACGCCAATCTGGTCGCGCCGCGCCCACTGCAACTGACCGTGGCGCCGATCGCGTGGATGCCGGGCACGAATGGCCAGCCGATCGAAGCCGAAGTCTTCGTCGCGCCGATGAGCAAGAAGGAACATTTCGACGCCTATCGCGGCAAGCTGTCCGGCAAGATCGTGCTGGTCAGCACCCCCGGAACGGGCGACGAGCCGACCCGCCCCGCCTTCACCCGCCTGGATTCCGCCGATATCGCCAAGCGGGACGAAATCGCCCTGCCCATTTACGATCCCGAAGCGGCCGATCGCCGGTCTGACCGGGTTGAATTCGCGCTGGAACAGGCCGCCTTCCTGAAAAGCGAAGGCGCGCTGGCGATGGTCAAGATGTCCTATCGCGACGGCAAATTGCTGCATGGCAGCGGCTATACCTTCCAGGATGGCAAGAGCCCCGAAATCCCCGGCTTTGAAATGGCTGCGGAAGATTATCGCCGGCTGGCGCGCCTGGCCAAGACCGGCCCGGCCCCGGTAATTTCCCTGGCAAGCGACGCCCGCTTCGTGGACGGCGACACCAAGGCCTATAACATCATCGCCGAAATCCCCGGCACCGATCCGAAAGCCGGCTATGTCATGGCTGGCGCCCATTTCGACAGCTGGGCGCTGGGCGATGGTGCGGTCGATAATGGTGCGGGCAGCCTTGCCGTGATGGAGGCCGCGCGCATCCTGAAGACCATCGGCGCCAAGCCGAAGCGCACGATCAGGTTCGTGCTGTGGGCGGCTGAAGAACAGGGCCTGCTCGGCTCGCTCGCCTATATTCGCCAGCACATGGTGGAACGCCAGGGCGACGATGGCAGCACTTCGATGGAAAACTATTACAAATGGGCCGATCTCTGGCCGATCGAGCCGAAGCCCGGCTATTATGACCTGAAAGCCTATTTCAACATGGATAACGGGTCGGGCAAGCTGCGCGGCATCCATGCCGAAGGCAATGTCGGCGCGGAAAAGCTGCTGCGCAAATGGCTTTCCCCCTTCGCCGGTCTGGGCGCGGGCAGTGTCGTATCCGGCAATACGGGCGGCACGGACCATGTGTTCATGCAGCAGGTCGGCCTGCCCGGTTTCCAGTTCATCCAGGATCCGCTCGATTATTCGGCGCGTCTGCACCACACCAATATCGACACGATGGACCATGTGCGTTTCGACGACATGCGCCAGGCATCCGTGGTGATGGCCGGTATGCTGCTGCAATCCGCCAATGACAGCGAAACACTGCCGCGCGAACCGCTGCCCAAGCAGCCCAGCGTGACGGAACCGTTCAAATACGAATATCCGGAAGACTGAGAGCTTCCAGCCATTGCGCAACAGGAGCCGGGGGGACAGTATGTCTTCCCGGCTCTTTTCTTGAGGACATGCCGATGACCAATCCGTTCCGGGCGATTATCGCCACCACGCTGTTGATCGCCGCCACGCCTGCTGCCGCGCAGGAAGAAACGGCCGGCTGGATCGAACGCAGCAATGAATACACATCGGAACTGATGGAAATGCAGGCGCAGTTCGCGCCTGAAAGCTTCGCGCAACTGGGGCTGGAACAGTATGACGGGCTGGCGATGGATCTCGGGCCCGATCTCGATACGCGCTACATCTCCGCCGCCAGGCAGCAGATTGCCGAATTCAGGCAGGCACTGGCCCAGACGAATGATCCGAATTTGCGGCAGGATCTGGAAATCCTCATCCATTCGCTCGAACTGGATGTGGAATCCACCCGGCTCGGTTCGGAACTGATGCTCGACTGGTATGATATTCCGCAGGTGGTTTTTGGTAATATCAACGGCTTGCTGGATGATCAGGTAGTGCCGGAACGCCGCGCCAAGGCCGTGGAACTGCTCCGCCGCTATACCGGCCTGCATGAAGGCAGCACCCCGCTGACCGAACTGGCCAAGGCCCGGTTCGAAGAAAGCCGCACCCCCGGCAAGATCGGCCCCTATCGCGGCGATGTGGCGGACGCGCTGCCCAAGATTCCCACCTATATCCAGGGCATAAGGGACCTGTTCGCCAAATACGATATTGCCGCCCCCGCAGCGCTGGACGCGATGGAACGGCAGTTCACCGAATATGGCGAATGGGAAGAAGCCCATGTCCTGCCGGCCGCACGCGACGATTTTCGCCTGCCGCCCGAACTTTATGCCCATCGGCTGAAGACGATGGGCATCGATATCGATCCCGAAACGCTGATCAGGCGCGCCCGGCGCGGCTTTTACGAAATCCGCCAGCAGATGGATGGCCTGGCGCCGCTGGTCGCCGCGAAGATGGGCTTTGAAAAGACGGATTATCCCTCCGTCATTGCGGAATTGCAGAAAACGACAGTCCCGAAGGAAGAGCTGGAAAGCTTCTATGCCGAACGGCTTGGCAATCTGGAGGAAGTGGTACGCCGCGAAAACGTCGTCTCCCTGCCCGATTATCCGGTTCTGATGCGCCTTGCCAGCGATGCGGAAAGCGCTGCGTCCCCCGCGCCGCACATGCTGATGCCGCGCCTTATCGGCAATACCGGCGAACGCGGCACCTTCGTGCTTACCACGGCCAATCCCTCCGCCGGGGAAGAGGAATATAATGATTTCAACTTCGCGGCCGCATCATGGACGTTGAGCGTGCATGAAGGCCGGCCGGGGCACGAACTGCAATTTGCGCAAATGGTGGAACGCGGCGTCAGCCAGGCGCGCATTCTCTATGCATTCAATTCCACCAATGCCGAAGGATGGGCGCTCTATGCCGAAGCGGAAATGCAGCCCTATGAACCGATAGAAGGCCAGCTGATCGCCCTGCAGCACCGCCTGCTGCGTGCCAGCCGGGCAATGCTGGACCCAATGCTCAATCTCGGCCAGATCGACGTGGAAAGCGCCCGCCGCATCCTGGCGGAAGAGGCCCGCTTTTCCCCTGCCATGGTGCAGCAGGAACTGGATCGCTACACCTTCCGCATGCCGGGCCAGGCGGGTTCTTATTATTACGGCTACAGCCAGATCATCGATCTGCGCATCGCCACCGAACTGGCACTGGGCGAAAAATTCGACCGGCAGGCTTTCAACGATTTCCTGATCGGTCAGGGCTTGCTCCCGATCGACTTGCTGGCCGAAGCCGTGCGTAATGATTTCATCCCTTCGCAAATGGGTAAAACTTCTTGAAACTGCTGCAAATATTCCGCGTCGTCGCCTGGATCGAAGGCGTCACCACGATCGCCCTGTTCCTGGTCGCCATGCCGTTGAAATACTGGCTGGGAAATCCGGTTTTGGTGCCACCCGTCGGCCTGGCCCACGGGGCCGCCTGGCTGGCCTATGTCGCGGCGATGTTCATCTGCCTTCCCGGCAAGGGTTTTACCCTGTGGGAATGGGTGCGCACATTCGTGATGGCGCTGTTTCCCTTCGGCACTTTCATCAATGATCCACTGATCCGCCGCAAGGAAGACGCCTGGCGAGCCAATGCGCGCTTTGGCGACGATCCGGAAACCACCTGATGCGGCCGCGCCCGTCTTGGCGAGGATTTTAGCGGGGGATCGTTCCGGGCCGGAATGCGGCCCTGATCGCGGTGCCCACGCCCAGCCCCGCAATCGTGGCGACAAGGTCGGCGACCCAGTCCATCACATCGGCATCGCGGCCGAGCCCCATCAGCCATTGCGCCAGTTCGATCCCGCCGCCGAACAGCGCCAGCAGGCCGAAACAGGCCGCAAGGTTAAGCCGCGGCCAGGCAATGCGCACGAAGACTGACAGGACGAAGAAGGCCGCCATGTGATCAAGCTTGTCCCACCCGGTCAAAGCCTGCGGTGCAGAGGGACGAAGCGCGAAAAACAGTATCACCGCAGTGATCAGAAGGACCAGCGCCTTCCAGGGAATCCGTTGCTGCATGAAGGAAGCCTTGCCCGAAGAATGGTGAACAAACACCTGTTTTGTTGCCGCTGTTGCCGTCTATTCGATTAACCGCCCCGGAACGGAGATAACCGGGGTTTCACACAGGTTCAGACAGACTGAACGGCCCGCTTCTTCGCCACGGCCGGCCTGTTCATGCCCCCGTCGCCATAATTCCCTTGCCGGGCAGGCGTGCGCGGTCATGCGGCGTGGTCAGGTCCAGTTCCGGCCCGATAGCCGTAATCCGGTGCTTGTCGGTCAATTGGTAATAGCCGTGCTTGATCTCGGCCAGATTTACCGTGCCCGCAATGCCCGGCCACTGAAAGAGTTCACGCAGATAATTGCCGAGCGCCGGATAATCGTCCAGCCGGCGCAGATTGCATTTGAACGCCGTGAAATAGGCGGCATCGAAACGCACCAGAGTTGTGAAGGCCCGCCAGTCCGCCTCCGTGCAATATTCCCCGGCGAGATAGCGATGCCTGCCCAGGTGGGCCTCCATCCGGTCCAGCACTTCGAACACGCCCCTTGCGGCCTCTTCATAGGCCCGCTGCGACGTGGCGAAGCCGGCGCGATAGACGCCATTGTTCAGCCCCGGATAAATCACTTCGTTCCACTGATCGATCCTGGCCCGCAATGCCGGGGGATAGAGGTCGAGCCGGTTGCCGGTGATGTCGTCAAAAGCACTGTTGAAGATCCGGATGATCTCCGAACTTTCATTATTCACGATACGGCGCGTCTTGCGGTCCCACAGGGTCGGCACCGTCACCTTGCCGGTGAAATGCGGATCATGTTCGACATAGAGCCGGTGCAGCGGATATCCGCCCTCCACCGGGCCATCGGGCCCTTCGGGGAAAGTCCAGCCCTGTTTCGGCAGGCCCGGTTCAGCATAGGAAACGCCGATCACGTCCTCCAGCCCTTTGAGCGCACGCACGGCCAGCGCGCGTCCGGCCCAGGGGCAGACCCAGGCGACCCATAAATGATAGCGTCCGGCCTCGGCCGGAAATTCCGCATCATCTTCCAGGCCGATCACGTCGCGGAAGGCGCTGTCCATCCGCCTGAACTGCCCGTCCTTCCCGACCTCTTCGGCCGCGGGCTTTGTGTCCATCCATTTTCCGTCGACCAGTTGCGCCATGAATATGCCCTCTCCTGTTCATTTGCCGCCCTAAAGCGCGCGAACGCGCATGTCAGCCACAAGGGACCATTCGGCCGATGCATTGCAAAGAGAAACTAGAGCGGCGCCAAGCAAACTCTTCCTTGTAGCGGCGCGCGGGCGCCGCCATTTGAAGCTGGCCCGAGAAACGACTTGTGGAGAGCGCATAATGTCCGACGTCTACACCCCGCCGAAGGTCTGGACCTTCGACCCTGCGAATGGCGGCCAGTTCGCCGGCATCAACCGCCCCACGGCGGGCGCGCGGGAAGAGAAGGAACTTCCTGTGGGGGAGCACCCTTTCCAGCTCTATTCACTCGGCACGCCCAACGGGGTGAAAGTCACCACCATGTTCGAGGAATTGCTGGAAGCGGGCTATTCCGATGCGGAATATGATGCCTGGCTGATCAAGATCTTCGACGGCGACCAGTTCGGCTCCGGCTTTGTCGAACTGAATCCCAACAGCAAGATCCCTGCCCTGCTGGACAAGAGCGGGCCGGAATCCTTCCGCGTATTCGAAAGCGGCGCGATCCTGATCCACCTGGCGGAAAAGTTCGATTATCTCCTGCCCAAGGCCAATCCGGCGCGCGCCGAAACACTCAGCTGGCTGATGTGGCAGATGGGCAGCGCACCTTCGATCGGCGGCGGTTTCGGGCATTTCTACGTCTATGCCCCCGAACGCTACAAATATCCGATCGACCGCTTCGCGATGGAAACGAAGCGGCTGTTTTCCGTGGCGGACATGCAGTTGGGCAAGACCGAATATCTGGCCGGGAACGATTATACGATCGCCGATATCGCTGCCTATGCCTGGCTCGGCAATCTCTATCACGGCGCCTATAATCGCTGCGACATCTTCCTGGGCCTGGACGAATATGAAAATGTCGGGCGCTGGGTAAAAGCCATCGACGCGCGCCCCGGCGCCATCCGCGGCCGGCTTGTGAATTCGCAAGGCGGGTTGCAGGAACGCCATTCGGCATCGGATTTCGATACGCTG
Organism: Croceibacterium atlanticum; assembly: GCF_001008165.2. Lineage (NCBI taxonomy): Bacteria > Pseudomonadati > Pseudomonadota > Alphaproteobacteria > Sphingomonadales > Erythrobacteraceae > Croceibacterium > Croceibacterium atlanticum. The sequence goes on from NZ_CP011452.2 coordinate 1,236,756, forward strand.
GACAGGGAATTGTTCGACCCGATCCGGAAGAAGGCGGATTACTGACGAAGTTTTTTCTGCCCCCCTTCCCTTAATGCGAGGCGTCGTTATATGGGCGCCTCGCTGCTGGGGCGTCGCCAAGTGGTAAGGCAGCGGCTTTTGGTGCCGCCATTCGCAGGTTCGAATCCTGCCGCCCCAGCCAGCGAATAAAAATCACTCAAAATCAATATTTTAACAGGTTGCGCAGGCCTGCTGTGGGCCCTGTTTGTGGGCCATGCTCGTGGGCCTATCTCTTGGCTTCTCGCTGCGCACTTGCTTACCTCATCCTAGATCGATATCTGTTCATGAATTGTTCTGAGAGGTGGAATGGCAGATAGCAGCGCAATCGAATGGACCGACGCCACGTGGAACCCGGTGACGGGATGCACGAAGATCACGCGTGGCTGCGACAACTGTTACGCTGAGAGGTTCGCTGAGCGGTTCCGTGGGGTATCCGGGCATCCTTTCGAATCCGGTTTCGACCTTACGATTAGGCCGGGGAGATTGAAGCAGCCGCTTTCTTGGCGTCGTCCGAGAATGATTTTCGTGAACTCCATGAGCGACCTTTTCCACAAGGATGTCCCTCGGGAGTTCGTTGATAGCGTTTTTTCGACCATGGAAGATGCACATTGGCATGTCTTCCAACTATTGACCAAACGAAGCTCTAGGATGCAGAAATACCTGCAGCAGCGATATACTGAGCGTCCTTGTCCAGAAAACATCTGGTGCGGTGTTTCCGTCGAGGACAGTCAGGCCAAGAGCCGAGTAGAACATCTTCGCCATGCCCCAGCAGGCGCTCGTTTCCTGTCAATTGAGCCGCTTCTGGGTCCGGTCGGCACTCTAAACCTTGAAGGCATCCATTGGGTGATTGCTGGAGGCGAGAGTGGCCCAAGGGCAAGGCCTATGGATCCCCAGTGGGTTCGCGAGGTGCGCGATGAGTGCGTTCGTCAGGATGTGGCGTTCTTCTTCAAGCAGTGGGGCGGTTTCAGGCCCAAGGATGGCGGCCGCGAACTTGACGGTCGCGAGTGGAACGGCTTTCCTCACAACAAGCTCTCGTCTCATTCTGAAAGTTATGAGGAAGCTCGATGAGCGAAACTGGCTCCGTCCCGATGTTGCCAGTTGAATATCGGAAGCGGGCGCAGTCATACGTCAAGCACCAGATACTGCGCGAGTATCTGAAGAATGCGGCAATGATCATCCTGTCTGCTTGGCCGGACTTCGTTTTCGTAGATGGATTTTCAGGGCCCTGGAAGAACGCGAGAGACGATTTCGCCGATACCTCTTTTGGTATCGCTATTCAGGAACTGCGGGCGGCTCGCCGAAACTGGGAGGCAAATGGGAAAAGGCCGGGCATCCGCTGCATCTTTGTCGAAAAGAGAACGGACGCTTATCATAAGCTACAAGAAGCCGTGGAGGCTGTCGCTGACTTCGAAGCCACTGCACTGCATGGAGATTTCGGCGATCATATTGACGAAATCTGTAAGATCGCTGGGCGCTCATTCACTCTGACCTTCATCGATCCGACCGGTTGGAACTTCGATCTGCGCAAGATCGCGCCGCTCTTGAGGCGCCAACCGGGAGAAGTCCTGGTCAACTTCATGTATGAGCATTTTCGTCGCTTTATCGATGATGGTAGGCCCGCCATCCGACAGTCCCAAGACCGAGCCTTCGGGGGGCCAGAATGGCGCGAGAAATACACTCAATTGATTGAGGCGGGGAGCTCGAAAGAGGAGGCAGTTCTCGGTGTGTTCAGGAGACAGCTCAAACGGGCGGGCGATTTCAAGTTCGTGGCCAGCACGAAGATTCGCCACCCGCTAGCTGAGAAGACCCATTTTTATCTGGTTTATGGGACTCGCAAGCTGAAAGGTCTGGTCGAGTTCCGAAGAGCTGAGAAGGCTGCATTGTCTGTCGAAGGCGCATTTCGTTCACAGGCGAAAGATCAAGCATTCGAGGAGCGTACCGGTCAGGGAGGGCTCTTTTCGGATGCGCCTGAACTCATTCGCACGCAGGCTCGCGTTGATCCCCGTATGGAGGATCATGAAAAGCTAGAGGCCCGGTTGAAATCTGCGCTTGCCAAGAACGATTGGGAGTATGAGCGACTGATGTCGGCGGCCTTGGAACGCTTCTCGATCTCCGAAAGTGAGTTCAAGGATATGCTCGTCCGAATGAAGCGTGAAGGACAGGTCTGTTCCCCGTCAGCACCTATGGCACAGATTTGAGGTTGTGATTTAAGGAGGATTTGGGTCTCGTCGTAGTGACGAAGGAACGAAGATGAGACCCAAATCCTCCAATGCAAAATCGCGGACCAAGACCCCTGCGGAAGCTGTGGTGAAGGGCATCCGCCGGGCCACCCGGCGGCACTTCTCGGCGGAAGACAAGATCAGGATCGTGCTGGAAGGCTTGCGCGGCGATGACAGCATCGCCGAGCTGTGCCGCAAGGAAGGCATCGCCCAGAGCCTGTATTACACCTGGTCGAAGGAGTTCATGGAGGCCGGCAAGCGCCGCTTGGCTGGTGACACCGCCCGCGCTGCGACCACAGATGAGGTGAAGGATCTGCGCCGGGAGACCGGCGCTTTGAAGGAGTGCGTCGCCGACCTGACGCTCGAGAACCGCCTGCTGAAAAAAAGCATTCTCGCGGATGGGGGCGACGACGAATGAGATATCCTGCATCCGAGAAGCTCGAGATCATCAGGATCGTCGAGCAGTCGCACCTGTCCGCCAAGCACACGCTGGACCAGCTCGGCATCGCCCGCCGGACATTCTATCGCTGGTATGACCGCTACCTCCAAGGCGGGCCGGAAGCGTTGGAGGATCGGCCATCGGCACCGAGCCGGGTGTGGAACCGCATCGGCGAGGGCATCCAGGACCAGATCATCGAGATGGCGCTGGATCACAGTGAGCTGTCCCCGCGCGAGCTGGCCGTGCGCTTCACTGACGAGAAGCGCTACTTCGTGTCCGAGGCCACGGTTTACCGCCTGTTGAAGGCCCACGACCTGATCACCAGCCCGGCCTATGTCGTGATCAAGGCTGCCGATCAGTTCCACACCAAGACCACCCGGCCGAACGAGATGTGGCAGAGCGACTTTACCTACTTCAAGATCATCGGGTGGGGCTGGATGTATCTGTCGACCGTGCTCGACGACTTCTCGCGTTATATCATCGCCTGGAAGCTGTGCACCAACATGCGGGCCGAGGACGTGACCGACACGCTGGACCGCGCTCTGGCGGCTTCCGGCTGCGACAGCGCTACGGTGCTGCACAAGCCGCGCCTGCTAAGCGATAATGGCCCCAGCTATATCGCTGGCGAACTGGCGGAATACATCGAGGCCAACAAGATGAGCCACGTGCGCGGCGCCCCTTGCCATCCCCAGACCCAGGGTAAGATCGAGCGCTGGCACCAGACCCTGAAGAACCGCATCCTGCTGGAAAACTACTTCCTGCCCGGCGACCTTGAGGACCAGATCGAAGCCTTCGTCGAGCACTACAACAACCAGCGTTACCACGAGAGCCTGAACAACGTGACGCCCGCCGACACCTACTTCGGCAGGGCCCCAGCCATCATCAAACAGCGAGAAAGGATCAAGCGACAGACCATCGAGCATCGGCGCTTGCAACACCGCAAGCTCGCCGCCTAACATCAACCCCCAGACGAGGCCGACACTCCGCTAATCTACGCCGCCAGTTGCGCCAAATGTTCTGACGACGGACAGTCAGGGGCATCCGCCCAAGGAACTTATCGAAACCCCAAATCTGCTTTGGAAACTTCTGGTGTGTCCGCTTCTCACCTGCGGGCTTCCAACGTGTCTCCAGAAATGACGCCTTGTCGCGCACATATTACACCAAGTACGGCGCGAGACGGGCGACATGCCAAAGCAGCCAACGTGGCTCGGAAATGACACGGAAGGCGTGTCATTTTGAGGCTGAGGGCGTTGGGAAGACCGCGCTCTTCCGCTGCCATTCCACGCGAACCCATAGCACCCAGCCAGCGTCCTCCAGATTACCGCAGGAGCCGTGCGTGAGGCCGATAGCAGCCCCGCTCGCCCGAAGGCTCGATTTATCGATAGGCGCTGAGCGGAGTCGCCACACCCCTTCTCGCCATTGTTCAGCCAGACGAACTAACTGGCAGGGTGCGGGAGCGGAACGCCGGGATACTCGATTAGCGACACGATCTCGGCCTTGCGCTTCAACGCGATGCCATGCGGTGAATAGCGGCTGTAGGTAAAGCCGCGCTCGTGACCGAGGACTTGCGCCCATTCGTTCTCCGGCACGCCAGCCCGTTCCATGATCTGTGTCACGTTCTTGCGGAAGGAATGGAAGGTCTTGCGCCGGTCGGTGAACCCACGGGCGAGTTTGAATCTGCTGAACTCCTTCCCCGCATCGGCTCCCGGTTTGCTGCCGGGCCCTTCTGCGTTGAACTTCGGCCATAGCCGTTCTCCCGGCGGTCCCGGCCTCCCTGCCAGCCATCCTAGCGCCGGGTGCAAAGGCACCTGCCGGTTGCCCGCTGCCGTCTTGGCATCCTCGACCTGAATGTATGGGACCCCGTCCGCTTCTCGCACCTGTTCGAAGCGCAGCGATGCAATCTCGTCCAATCGCATCCCGGTGAAGAGCGCTACCAGCATCACTTCTTTCACGTCAGCGCGGCCCGGCTCTGGATCGAAGAGCTTCTTGAGTTCGTCAGCCTCCCACGGCAGGTAACCTTGGACGTTCTTTCCGGGGGTCAGTCGCTTCCGCATCCCGGCAAATGGGTTCCTGCCACTGCAGTAGTCGCGATCCTCGCCCCACTTCCACAACTCCTGCAGCGTCGTGACGTGGCGATTGAGGGTGGCATCCGAGAGCCCCTTGGGGTGCCCGCCATATTGCTCCTGCAGCTCACGCCAGCTCATTTGCTTTGCCGCCGGAGAGCGCGCCCAGTTGGGGTCCATGGCGCGTAAGGCATCCATAAAAGCCGAAGCATCAGCCCGTCGAACATCGCGCAAGGGGCGATCCTTGAAGAACCCCGAGAAGAGACGAAAGGTGGCCTCCTTCTGCTGGCGCGTATTGCTCGGCTTCAAACCCGATTGCCGCGCCCAATGGCCAACATACTCGTCAGCCAGTTCAGCAAAGCCCGGCTCCAGTTCGCGACGGCGGACAGGACGTTTGCCCCTGAGCATCTGCAGAGCATCCTGCAGGGCCGCTGCTTGAACCTCGTCCGCCTCGGTCAGCTCTCCGCGCTCATCTTTCTCTGCGATCTTTTCCAGCTCATGTTCGATGCCGAGAGCCTGCGGATCGTCATCGGGCGGCCCGTGGACGGCAAAAGCGCCTCCCAAGGCTTGCTCCAAGATGGTCTCGTGCAACTGGCGCAAGACCCGCTTCGCCACTGTGTCATTGGGCCGCAGCGAGAGCCACTCCGCCCGGACGGTTACTTCCCATGCCTCTGCTTCAAGACGGGCCGAGGGACGATCCATGGCGGTCATGGTTTTCTGCAGGAACTGCTTCCCGTCATAACGAGCCCTAAACTCTGCCGGTATGCGGACTTTTGCGCGCCATTTATTCCCCCGTCGCTGCAACGCCGCCATACTGTCTCAGTCTCCCTGTGGGCCATGTTTGTGGGCCCTTCATGTGACCCAAAATACCAAGGCATTCAAGGGAGTTCAGGTTCCTTGCGGGTCACAGGTGTGGGCCACTTGGCCTCCTGCCGCCCCAGCCAGTTTCCCTTTCCCGCGCGATTATTGAATCCGGTCAGGCCCGATTGGCGCTGGCCCCTCTCCTCGCAAGAACTGCGCAGCTGTCTTGCCAGCCATTGCAGGGGCGGGCGCGGCCCTGTCAGGCGGATCCGTTTCCGCGCAACCCGATTACCGCTTTGCCGATCACTTCCATGGTCCGATCGAACTCGGCCTTCTGGTCGCGGTCCAGGTCCTGGGTGATGGATGAAAAATAGATCCGGCGATGCTCCCGGACCTTCTTGTAGAGATTTTCGCCTTTCCGGGTCGGGCTGATGATCATCGTTTTTCTGCTGCCGGCGGCGAATTCGCGGCTGATAAGGCCGGCTTCGAGCAGCCCCTTCACCGCCCTGCTTATCTCCGCCTGGTCGATCTCTCCCGAGCTTCCGATATGGCTGGCAGTCGCCGGGCCATCGCTGCACACGAATGCCAGCACCCGCCACTGCGCCAGCGACAATCCGAATTCCACCTGCAACTGCTTGGACGCGATACGTTCAATCATCTTTGCAAGCAGGAGAAGCCGCTGCGGGAGATGATCATCCCCGAACAAATGCCATGTTTTCGGTAATTCCATCATCTGTCGCCAGCCCGGATCCCTGTAGATCGATATGCTTTAACAGCCCGCCCCGGCAGCGCCCGTCAAGCCCGTTGCGAATCCAGCAACATCAGGATGTGTTGCTTCCATACATCGCCGCGCCTTTCCTTTCCAGATTGATTGACAACTCAAGAAAGTTAACGGAGACTATGCGCATTCTGCAGCATGTCTCGATAGCATCGCAATGATCGGGAGACAGATCTGGCGGGACAGATGCATGAGCCGGGCGAAGACCCGGGACTATAGGGAGAGAGAAGAATGAGACGGTTTCCGGGTGGAAGATTTCGGACGCGCCTGATGCAGTCCGGCGCGACAGTTCTGGGTGTCGGGCTGGCGCTTGGATGTGCCTTTCCGGCCATTGCGCAGGATGCCGGTGAACCCGCAGAGGATGCGGCGGCTGACAGCCAGCCGATTATCGTCACCGGGTCACGCATCGCCCGCTCCGGCTTTGATTCCCCCACTCCGCTCACCACTATCGGCAGCGAACAGATCGGGCGCCAGGGCGCGAGCAATGTGGCGGATGTGCTGAATGAAATCCCTGCGTTTCGCCCGCAATCGACCCCTTCCACGACCGCCATCTTCGTCAACAATATCGGCGCCAGCACTGCCGATCTCAGGGGCCTGGGCGCCAATCGCACCCTGGTTCTGATCGATGGGCGCCGGGTGGTTCCGGCCACTGTCGCGGGCGGTTCCTTCGCGCCTGCCGGCACGGTGGATCTCAACATGGTGCCCACCTCCCTGATCGAACGGGCTGAAGTCGTCACCGGCGGCGCTTCCGCCGCTTATGGTTCCGATGCCGTGGCCGGTGTGGTCAACCTCATCCTCGATACCGATCTCGAAGGGATCCGGGCTTCCGCCCAGTGGGGCAAGGCCGATGCAGGGGACGACGAGGAATGGGTCGTCTCCCTCGCCGGAGGAACCAGCTTTGCCGACGGTGCGGGCCGCTTCGTCGCCGGGGTGGAATATGTGGATGATCAAGGCACGGGCGATTGTTATTCGCGCGATTGGTGCTCGCTCAGCTACAACACGGTCAGCAATCCGTTCATCGACCCCGCCAATCCCCAGCTCGGCCGTGTTTCGCCGGGCGATCCGGCCACGCTGATCCTGCCCAACACCCGCGTCGCCACGGCGACCTTCAATGGCCAGATCATTGCCGGGCCGCTGCGGGGAACGGAATTCAATCCGGACGGCACGACCTTCCAGCACGATTACGGCACCTTCTTCGGCGCCGGTATCTTCCAGAGCGGTGGCGGCGATCCGCAACTGGCATTCTATCAGAACTTCCCGATCTCTTCCCCCAGCGAACGGATCAACAGCTTCGCTCATGCGGAATATGATATTTCGGACAGCGTCAACCTGTTCGTCGAGGGGTCTTATGGCCGGGTGGAAGGCAGCACCATCGGCGCGCAACGGCGCGATCTTGGCCCGCGAGCCATTACCCGCGACAACGCCTTCCTGCCGGACAGCGTGGCTGCGCAGATGGATGCGTTCAGCCTGCCGACCATCCTCGTTTCCCGCATATGGAACGATATCGGCCCGCAATTGGGGAGCGTGAAGCGCGAAACCTATCGCGGGGTCGGCGGCATCAACGCCGAACTTGGCGGCGGCTGGTCGCTTGACGCCTATTACCAGTATGGCCGCACCGATTATGCGCAGACCGGCCGGAATACCACGATCAACTCCCGCATGGTCTATGCGCTCGACGCGGTGATCGATCCCGATACCGATGCACCTGTCTGCCGCGCCGTGCTGGAAGGCGATGCAGCGGCCGCCGGCTGCGAACCGCTGAACATCTTTGGCGCAGGAAGCCCTTCGGCCGCAGCGATCGGATATGTGACCGGCACGGCAACGCAGACCACGCGCATGACCCAGCATGTCGCCTCGCTTGCCGTGCAAGGCGATCTGGTCGATCTGTGGGCCGGCCCTCTTTCCGTCGCCTCGGGTGTGGAATTCCGCAAGGATTCCGCAAGCGGCACCGCCGACCCCATCTCCCAGGCGCTGGATTTCTACACCAGCCCGGGCTCGCCGATCGATGGTGAACTGGAAGTGTGGGAAGGTTTCGTCGAAGCGGTCCTCCCGCTCAGTTCGACGGCAGAAATCAACGGCGCGGTTCGCCTGACCGACTACAGCACCAGTGGAACCGTCACGACGTGGAAGATCGGTGCCGATTGGGAACCCTTCGACTGGCTGCGCCTGCGCGCGACCCGTTCGCGGGATATTCGGGCGCCTAACGTGTTCGAACTGTTCGGCACACCGCAAAGCTCGTTCCAGTCGATCCTCGATCCGCAAACGGGCGCGCAGGTGCTTTCTTCCGTCCTGCTTGGCGGCAACACCGCCCTGCGGCCGGAAACCGCCGACACCTGGACCGCGGGCATCGTGCTTCAGCCCTATATCGACACTGGCTCTCTGCGGGTTTCCGTCGATTATTACGACATCGAACTGGACGGCGCAGTTTCCACGCTGGGCGCGCAGGTAATCGTGGACCGGTGCGATGCCGGCGCCGCCGATCTGTGCGAGTTCGTGACGCGTGATAATGATGGCACCATCACGCGGGTCCGCAACTTCAACCTGAACCTCAACACGCTGATCACGCGCGGCTGGGATATCGAGGCATCCTATTCCCTGCCCCTGTCGACATTCTCCAACGGGATGGACGGCGACGTGTCGCTGCGCATCCTGAGCACTGTCGTGGATGACCTGATTACCGTCGATTCCAGCGGTACTTCGATCGACCGTGCCGGCATGAACGGTTCGCCGGTGTCGCAGCCTTCGGGGATGCCGCGCTACATCATCAACAGCTATCTGACCTACTCGACCGATCCGTTCTCGGCGCAGCTCCAGCTTCGCCATATTTCCGGCGGTCGTTACAACACTTCCTTGGTTGGCCCGGACGAAGCCGCATATGATCCGGCGCTGCCCAACAGCATCAATGACAATCGCATCGGCGCGTGGACATATGTGAACTTCAATGCGAGCTATGCCCTGTGGCGCGATGGCGACCGGAAGGCGGAACTGTTCGGCGTGATCCACAACCTGTTCGACAAGGATCCGCCGGTGGACGCACCCTCCAGCTTCGGCCCGACCAACAACGTCCTCTATGACGTGGTCGGACGGAGCTACAAGGTAGGCGTCCGCGTCCGTTATTGAGGCACACCGTCCTGCAAACAAGGAAGGGGCCGGAAGCAATTCCGGCCCCTTCACCATGTATCACATCATTTTTCGCTGATGCCTGGCCCGGCCCGCTCTAGCTCACCGCGTAATAGGTGAAGATCGAATGGTCGGGATCGGAACGGCGTTCCCCCGCACCGACGAACAGCGTCCGCCCAAGCCATTCATGTGAACCGGCCGGCACGACGAAGGTGGGCGTGAAACGGAAGTAGCTCGGCTGCGGGGTGCCGTTGACGATCCTGGCCGCGCCCTTGGCGGCGGGGATGAGATAACCCCGGTTGTTGATGTAGATCTTCGTCCCGTCATCCGCTTCGAGCAGATAGTGGGAATTGATCACGATCGTTCCGTCACCGCGCACATCGGCATAGTCCGCGCCGCTATCCGGAACGACCTTGCCCGATAGCCGCGGCCCGTAAATCTGCCCCCCGGCGCAGGGCGTGTAACCCTGGCTTCCGCCGCCCGGCAGCGGGCCGAAAATGCATCGTTCCGGGCGGAAATCCACGCGCATCTCGAACGCATATTCGAGATGGGCGGGCACTTGCCCTGCTTGCTCGGTCATCTTCCTCTCTCCTTCACAACACTTTGAAATAATGGATCCGGTTGGCTTGCGGCAGTTTCTCCGCCACGCCGATGAAGATGTGCTTGCCCAGCCAGTCATGCGGGCCTTCCGGCACATCGAATTTGGGCGATACCCGCATGTAATATTCGTCATGGGCGACGGGTTCGTTGCGTGCCATCCGTTCCATCGCGTCACCTTCTGCCCAGCGATAGCCACGGCTCTGGAGGTAGATCACCGTGCCGTCATCGGCTTCCAGGAAGTAGCGCGCGTCGAAATCGATCACCCCGTTCGGCCGCAGGAGCGGGAAATCGCCCCCGCTCATGGGGAGAACGCGCCCCTTGATCCGCGGGCCTTCGAACGTGCCCTGTGCCGCCCAGATTCCGGCCCGCGTGGAACCCATGCTGGACGGTTCGACCCAGACGGGCCTGGTCAGATCGATATCCACGGTAAAGGCGAATTCCATCTGCGGCGCAAAAGGATGATCGCAGGTCTTGAAGGCGGGCTGCGTGCTATCTGTCATCGTGCTTACTGGACCTTGTAAATATATCGGCGCGGCCGGCATCACCGGGCAATGCGCCGCAAGAATGCGAACGAAGCTGGCGTGGCGGCGGCGATTTCAGCCGAGGCTCCCAGACAATGTGACCTATAGCAGGATAGTTGATCGATCAATAAATCTCGCCAGCTTGCCTCCGCGCCCACGCGGCCTGGCCTGCCGCATTGACACTGGCACGAGGAAGGATAGGCCTTCCCCACAACACCGCCGGAAATGACGGGGAAATTCCCCGCATCCGCACCACTCGTTCGAAAGGCTGAAGCATGACTGGACCGTTCTCCCCCGAAAGCCTGGACAAGCTCCGCGCAAGCCTCGGCGCGCGGCCGCGTCAGCTGTTCATCGGCGGTGAGTTCGTTTCCGCGCAATCGGGCAAGACTTTCGACGTGGTCGATCCTGCCAGCGGAGAGACTTTTGCCAGCGCGGCATCGGGCGAAGCGGCGGATATCGACGCGGCGGTGAATGCCGCGCGCGCCGCCTTTCCGCAATGGGCGGCCACCCCGCCAGCCGCGCGGGCGGATATGCTGCTGAAGCTGGCCGATCTGATCGAACGAGAAGGCGAACGGATCGCGCTGACGGAAACGCTGGACAACGGCATGCCGTTCATGATGGCGAAGTTTGCGGGCGTGATGGGCGCTGCGGGGCAGCTGCGCTATAACGCTGGCTGGGCGACCAAGATCGCGGGCGAAACGCTGACGCCTTCCGCGCCGGGTGAATGGCACGCTTTCACCCTGCGGGAGCCGGTTGGCGTGGTCGGGGCCATCGTGCCGTGGAATTTCCCCTTCGTCATGGCGGTTTCCAAGATTGCCCCTGCCCTCGCCGCCGGATGCACAGTGGTTCTGAAACCCGCTGAACAGACGCCGCTGACAGCAGTGATCCTGGCGGAATTGCTGCAGGAAGCGGGCTTTCCCGCCGGCGTCGTCAATGTCGTGACCGGCTATGGCGAAACCGCCGGCGCCGCCCTGGCCGCACATCCGGGCGTGGACAAGATCTCCTTCACCGGCTCCACCCAGGTCGGCAAGTCGATCGTCCGGGCCTCCACCGGCAATCTGAAGCGCGTGTCTCTCGAACTGGGCGGGAAATCGCCTGTCGTAATCTTCGAGGATGCCGACCTTGAAAAGGCGATCCCGGCTGCGGCAGCAGGCATCTTCGGCAATTCGGGCCAGGTCTGCGCGGCCGGTTCGCGCCTGTTCGTGCATGAAAAGATCGCCGATCGCGTGATCGAAGGAATTGCCGATCGCGCCCGCAGCCTCAAGGTCGGCCCGGGCCTTGCCGCGGGCACCGAAATGGGCCCGCTGGTCAGCAATGAACAGCTGGAACGCGTGATGGGTTACATCGAAAGCGGGGCTGGCGAAGGGGCGGAAATCGCCGCCGGCGGCAAACGGATCGATGGCGAAGGCTATTTCGTGCAGCCCACCGTCCTCACCGGAACTGCGGCGGGAATGAAGGTGGTGGATGAGGAAATCTTCGGCCCCGTCCTGTGCGCCATGCGTTTCGGAGACGACGATATCGAACGGATCGCCAGTCAGGCCAATGCCGGCGAATACGGCCTTTCTTCCGCGATCTGGACGCGCGACATTTCCAATGCATTGCGGCTCGCCAAACGACTGCAGGCGGGCACCGTCCGTATCAATGGCGGCGCGGGCGTGGATCCGGCAATGCCGCTGGGCGGTTACAAGCAATCAGGCTGGGGCCGGGAAAACGGGCGTGCGGGCGTGGAAGCCTATACCGAACTCAAAGCCGTCACCGTCGCCCTCTGAGAGGCTGCACCATGACCCGGCAGTTCAGCTATCCTGACTATATAGAAGTCTTCAATTCGGGCGATGACGATGCCCTGGTGGATCGCTTCTATCATGAAGACCTGACCTTTACCGGCGGCACACGCCGCCACCATGGCAAGGACGGCCTGCGGGAATTCCTCGCCTGGGCGCATGATGGCGTGCGCGAAGTGATGCGGGTGCAGCATTATGCGCGGGAAGGCGACATATTGTTCGCCGATGTGGACATGGATTTCCACGCCACCAGGGAGCGGCCCGATTTCCCCTTCGGCCATCTCTTTCCAGGCGACAGCGTGACGGTGAAGTTCCACGTCACCTACACGCTGCGCGACGAAAAGATCGCCGCGCTGCATTCGATGACATGGCCGCCTGAATACGGCGTCACCAAGGCACCGCGCCTGGGTGGACATCCAAGCCAGAAGGCGGCCTATCTCGCTTATACGGCAGCATTCAGCAATGCGGATCACAAACGGTTTTCCGCCTTTTATACCGACGATGTCACGCTGAAGCTCAACGCCTTGCCGCTGATAGAGGGTAAGCAGGGCATCATCGATTTCTACCAGCCCATGTTCGAACGGGTGCGCGAACAGCTGACCATTCACAAGCTGCTGGCTGACGATGAAGCCATCTTCGTGGATTCCACCAGCCGGTTCACGGCGCAGGTGGACGCGGCCGATTTTGTGGTCGCACCCTTGGCGAAGGGGGAAGCCGTGGAAGTGCGCGTCTTCGTTTATTACACGCTGCGGGACGGGCTGATCTCTTCGATCCGGGTTGCCCGTGCGGGTGAAGTTCAGAAGGTCGGCGGCTAAGAGCCCGGTTCTTCCCGCCAGTACCGGGCGGAACGGATCCGGGCGAAGCGCCCTTCCCGCAAATCGTAGAAGGCGAAATTGACGCTTCGTCTCTGTTCGCCCGTTTTCAGCGGCCCGGTGGGGAAATCCGGCCAGTCCTCCAGCGGCTCCAGCGTGGTGGCCAACTCCGCCGCGCAATGGCTGGCCGATCCCACGAAGGTCAGCAGTTCCACCGTCTCGTCAATGCGCGAGTGCACCAGGCGGTAGAAATCCAGCACAGCTTCGCGGCCGGAAAGGCTGGCTGCCTGCCCTTCGAATATCAGATCCGGATCGTAGAAACTGCCGAAGCTGGCGGCATCCCCGGCGTTGAACGCCGCGAGATAGGCTTCAAACCACGCGCGGCTGCCGGGTTCCGGATCCTTCATCAGACCGCTGCCGGAACCTTTTCCAGCTCCGCATCCTGTTGACGGCTGGCAACTCCCAGAAATGCAATCAGCACGGCCACCGTCAGGGGCACTATCGCGGCCAGTATCAGGGTGAGCTGCAGGGAATAGGCCTGGGCAATCGCGAAGCCGCCATAAAGCGGCGCCAGAACACCGCCTACACGGCCCGCGCCGCCTGCCCAGCCCAGCGCCGTGCTGCGCATACGCGGCGGATATATCTGGGTGATCAGCGTGTTGAGCCCGGCCTGCCCGCCGGTTTGCACGAAGCTCCAGAAAATCAGGATGCCGATGAATATCTGCGCTTCGAAAGGCACATAGGCCATGCCGAGAAGAGCCGCGCACAAACCCAGATAATAGAGCGGGATCAGCCTGGTGGCGCTGAAACGATCCATCAGATAACCGATGCTCAGCGTCCCGGCGACACCGCCGAGATAGGCGATCATCGCGGAGATGGCGAATTCCTGAATCGGAATTCCCGCCATTTCCTGGAAGAAGGTCGGCAGCCACGCGCTCATCAACGCGATATTGGTCATCGAAAGGAGGCAGGCGGCCCACAACACCGCAGTCATCCATCCCCGCCTTCGGAGAAGATATCCGTGAGACGTGCCTTGCGACCTTTCTCATTGCCCTCGCCCAGGACGAAGACTTCGTCCCCCTTCAACTCGATGCCGGGATCGAGCCCGCGAAGAGTGCCGGCGATGGTGGGGTCATTCGGGTTCCGCTCCGCCCGGAATTTGATCGATTCCGGCACGAAGAACATCAGCAATGGAATGCACAGCAGGGGCACGATGCCGCCGATCCAGAAGCCGCTTTCCCAGCCATAAAGGTCGATCAGCCATGCGGCCACGGCCCCGCTGGCCGCGCTTCCGCTGGAATAGCCGGCCAGTGACAGGGCAATGAAGGTGGAGCGCCGCCGATCCGGCGTCGTCTCCGCAATGAGGGCGAGCGCCATGGGCAATCCGGCCGCCATGAACAGCCCGGCGATGCCGCGCAAAATGGCCAGCTGGTCCAATGTCTGCGCATAGACGCTGCCCAGCGTGATCGCGCCGAAAGCAGCGCAGCACCAGATCAGCATCCGCCTGCGGCCGAACCTGTCCGCCAGCGGCGAAACCAGGAACGCACCCGCCGCCAGGCCGATCTGCTGGCAGACGAACAGGAAGGCCATCGCTTCCGGCGGCTGGCCGAAATCGGCCGCGATCGCGGGGGCGATCTTGCCGATCATGAAAATATCGAACCCGTCGATAAAACAGACCAGTCCGCAAACCAGCAGAACTACGAGTTGGTTGCGACCGATCGGCTGGCGATCGATGAAAGCCTCGACATCAAAACGGTTCAATTTCTGTTCTCTCCCAGGCGGCTTTTAAAAGTCGCGCAGGAGAGCTTAGCAGCACATATCTTGATCGATCAATGATCTCTTAAGGCTGGAGATCATCATCGGGGAATTGACGGATCGATGTTTCCACCGCGTGCGCGCACCGGGCGCATCTCCGCGCCGTGAACTGCCTGGAAAGACCGGGCGAGAACGGCGCAGGCTGGTATCGCCAGCCGGGTACTGCCAGCGGAACTGCCCTGCCAGGAGCCGCACCCGCCGATTGCACCGGGTTCGGGGAATGTTGAATGCACGGACATAGTGGAAAACCTGCTATTGCGAGTTAGTCGCAATATTTCTGCGCCCTGAAATCGGGGCTGTCAACCGAGATGAACGAGCGCCTGGACCTTCCGCGAAATCAGCTTATGCGCCACCCCAGCTATTGATCTTTATTCTCAATTGCATCATTGGCGGGGTCCACACGGACCGAAAAAACCATCAGATGAAACCCCAATTCGACCAGATCCCTACCGGGGAAGCGCCCCGCAAACGGCAGGAAAAGCCAAAGAAACAGGGGATTCCGGCCTTCTGGAAACGCCAGTTCCACACCTGGCACTGGATGAGCAGCGCGATCTGCCTGGTCGGCATGATTCTCTTCGCCGTAACCGGGATCACGCTCAACCATGCCGGTTCGATCGAGGCGGAGCCGGCGATTGAAACCCGCGAACTGGTCATGCCGCAGGAAACGCTGGCCGCACTGGATGGCGCGCCGGTTTCCACGCCCGCGGACGAAGCACCGGCCCCCGTGCCGGAGCCGGTGGCGCAGTGGGTCGCCGATGAACTGGGTGTTTCCCTGTCCGGCCGCGTTCCTGAATGGAGCGAACTGGAACTCTATATCCCCCTGCCCCGCGCGGGTGGCGATGGCTGGATCGCGATAGACCGCGAAACCGGCGACGTGATCCACGAAGACACGGATCGCGGCTGGATTGCCTATCTCAACGATCTGCACAAGGGCCGCGACACGGGCATGGCCTGGTCCTGGTTCATCGATATTTTCGCGGCAGCCTGCGTCATCTTCAGCCTGACCGGACTTCTGCTGTTGCAGGTCCATGCCAGGCGGCGCCCCTCCACCTGGCCAATCGTGGGGGCGGGTTTCCTCATCCCGCTCTTCCTGCTCGTCTTCATCATGCATTGATCCGCAAAGGACCCATCATGCGCAAATCCACACCCATTGCCATTACCGGCATTGCCGCGGCGACCGGCCTCGCCGCCGCGCCCGCCGCCGCCAATGACATGACCATCACGGTCGAAATTCCGCGCCTGCGGGTGGCGGAATATCACAATCCCTATGTCGCGATCTGGATCGAGGACGCAGCGGGCAAGGCCGTGGCCAATCTGGATGTCTGGTATGATGTCGATCTGAAAGGGACCGAGGAAGGCACGAAATGGCTTTCCGACCTGCGCCTGTGGTGGCGCCGTGCGGGCAGATCGCTGAAAATGCCGGTAAACGGAGTTTCCGGCCCCACACAGGCACCGGGCAGCTATGAACTGAAATTTACCGAAGGCAGGAAGCCGCTGAGCAAACTGCCCGCCGGATCGTATAAATTGCAGGTCGAGGCGGCACGCGAAGTGGGCGGCCGGGAAGTCGTGACCATCCCATTCCAGTGGCCGCCCAGCGGCAGCAAGACTGCCTCCGCCAAGGGCAGTTCCGAACTCGGCACCATCCGCCTGACCATCAAACCCTAATCACCTGACGGGAGAACCTTCCATGTTCGCCAAGCCCAGCCTCATCGCCGCCGGCCTCGCTGTCGGCCTCGCCACACTCGTTCCAGGCAAGGCCGAAGCGCATCGTCGCTGGCTGCTGCCGACCATGACGACCTATTCCGGCGAGAGCGCCACGGTCAGCGTGGATGCCGCCGCATCGAACGAATTGTTCCTGTTCGAACATCGCCCGCTCGGCCTGGAAGAGCTGGTCATCACCGGGCCGGACGGTCAGCCGGTGGATGCCAAGGTGCTCGGCACCGGGGACCTGCGCAGCGCGTTCGACGTGCCGATGATGCAGCAGGGCACCTATCGCATCGCCATCGCCTCCAACGGAATTGGCGGCATGTATGAGCTGGACGGCAAGCGGTTCCGCATTCGCGGCGGCGCGGATGAAGTGCCCGAAGGCGCAACCAATGTCCGGTTGAGCGAGAATGCACAGCGCGTTGAAACCTTCGTGACGCTGGGCGCGCCCACGGACACGGCGCTGCAGCCGACCAATAACGGGCTGGAAATGGTCCCCGTCACCCACCCCAACGATCTCGTGACCAGCGAAGCAGCGCAGATGCGCTTCCTCATGGATGGCCAGCCCGCTGCCAATATGGAGCTGGAATTCGTGAAGGGCGATACGCGCTGGCGCGACGATGCCGGCATCCAGATGCTGACCACCGATGCCGATGGCATGGTGACGCTGAGCGTTGACGAGCCCGGAATGTATTACATCGAAGCAGCGCAGGCCGGCGGCAAGAATGCCGACGGGATCGATCGCCGGGCATCCTACACCGCGGTTCTGGAGTTCATGCCCCTGTGACCATCCAGCCCCGCCCGGATGACGAGATGGGGGACGTGGCCGAATTGCTCGTCCCCTCCGATCTCGATCCCGACAGCGTCTGCCCGCTTCCCGCGGGCCGGACCATGTCGCTGGGCGGGGAAGCACTGGGAACGGGCTGGTCGCTGACCGCCGTGGTGCCACAGGGCGTGGAAGATGCGCGGATCGAAGGGGCGCTGCAGGCCGTCTTCACCAATATCTGCGCGCAGATGAGCCAGTGGGAACCGGATTCCGAAATCAGTCGCTTCAATCGCGGCGAAAGCGGCAGCAGGCACACCATATCCCCGCAGTTTCGCATCGTCCTGAACCATGCGCTGAAAGTCGCGGAGAAAAGCGACGGCGCCTTCGATCCGGCGCTGGGCCAGGCGAGCGAGGCCTGGGGATTTGGCGCCGCGCCCACACCGGCCAGCGCACCGGAACAGGAGACGCTGAACCGTCCATATGACTGGACCGCCATCGCCATAGAGGGTGAAACCCTGGTGCAGCCCGGCGGATTGCAGCTGGACCTGTCGGGCATTGCCAAGGGCTTCACCGTGGACATGGGGCTCGCCACATTGCGCCGCCACGGGATCGAACACGCCCTGCTGGAAGTGGGCGGCGAACTGGGCGGATTGGGCGTGCAGGCCATCGGCCTGCCATGGTGGGTCGATGTGGAAGTCCCGCCCGGCTCCAACGCACCCACTGCCCGCGTCGCGCTGAGCGGGTGGAGCATTGCCAGTTCCGGCAATTATCGCCGCCGCCGCGAAATCGCGGGCCGCAGCTGGTCGCATACGATAGACCCGCAAAGCGGCCGCCCGCTGGATGACGCTATTCTAAGCGTGACCGTATTGGCCAGGCTGTGCATGGATGCCGATGCACTGGCCACGGCAATCACCGTGCTTGGCCCCGCCGGTGGCCTGGCTTTTGCCGAATGGAATGACATTCCCGCCCGTATCGTGCTGGAAAAACAGACATTGACCAGCACGGCATGGCGGGCCTGGCTGGATTGAACACGCCATGATGCTGAAGATTGAAAATGTCCTTGATGCAGAGGGCGTGCGCCGCATTCGCGAAATCATCGATGCCGGCCCATGGGTGGATGGAAACGAAACGTCGGGCCACCAGTCGCGCCTTGCCAAGCGTAACCACCAGCTGAAACAGAATTGCGAAGCTGCGGCCGAGGCCGGGCAGATGGTGCTGAATGCGATCGGCCAGACGCCGGAATTCATCGCCGCGGCCCTGCCGCTCAAGGTCTTTCCGCCGCTGTTCAACCGCTATGGCCAGGGCGAGACTTTCGGCAATCATGTCGATAATTCGATCCGGCAGGTGAAAGGCACCGAATTCCGTATCCGCAGCGATTTGTCCTGCACGCTCTTCCTCGAACCGCCCGAAGCCTATGAAGGCGGGGAACTGGTGGTGGAGGATCTGTTCGGCGAACATCGCGTGAAGCTGAATGCGGGCGACATGGTGCTTTACCCGGCATCCAGCCTGCACCGCGTGGAACCCGTGACCGGGGGCGCGCGGACGGCGTGCTTCTTCTGGTTGCAGAGCATGGTGCGCGACGATGGCGAGCGGGAGCAGCTTTATCGCCTGGATCGCAGCATCCGCGCGCTGAGCGGGGAAAGAGGCGGCGAGGATGCCGTGGTGATGGAACTGACCAATCTCTATCACAATCTCATGCGGCGCTGGGCGGACGCCTGATCCAGCCGAAATCACCTAAAATCAATTTATTGGTCAAACCCGGCCTTTCGATAGATTCTCTTACTGCAAATAATTCTCATTTGTATTGACCTGACGCGAATGACTCGCGATAGCGCCCGGCATCATATAACAGGCCAGACAGAAGGGGCATCATGAGAAACAAGGGCAATGCACGCCGCACCGCGGGCAGCTTCGTCGCACTCGGCTGCGTGGGCTTCATCGCCAGCGCGCCGGCCATGGCGCAGGACCAGTCGCAGCCGACTCGGCTGGAAGGCGTGACAGTCACCGACACGGCAGTGAATGAAAGCTACAAGGCGGAGGAGATTTCCTCCCCCAAGGCCACCGCGCCGATCCTGAACACGCCGCGCATCGTCAATGTCGTGACGGAAGACGTGTTGCAGGACACCGCATCCTTCTCCGTGGAAGAAGCACTGCGGACCGTGCCGGGCATCACTCTGGGCGCAGGTGAAGGCGGCGTGGCAAGCGCCGACATCCCCTTCATTCGCGGTACGGACGCCACGGGCGACGTATTCGTGGATGGCGTGCGCGACATCGGTTCGCAAACGCGTGAAAGCTTCGCGCTGGAATCCATCGAAGTGTCCAAGGGGCCGAGCAGTGCCTTTGGCGGCCGCGGCGCGGCGGCAGGCGCCATCAACCTCGTCACCAAGACCGCGCGCGAAGGCAATTTCGGCACTGCGCAGCTGACGGCCGGCACGTCCGACCTCGTCCGCATCGTCGGCGATGTGAACCAGCAGATCGCCGATAATGTCGCTGTCCGCGTTGTCGGCATGTATCACGATTCCGAAGTGGCCGGGCGCGATGGCGTGTTTGATGACCGCTGGGGCGTGAACCCGTCGATCAGCGTCGGCCTGGGTGGCCCGCTATCCTTCTCGCTCGACTATTATCACTACGAAACAGACGCGATGCCGGATTACGGCGTCCCCCTCACCGCCCGTGGCCAATTGCCCGATGGCAAACGCCGTCCGGCGGATGTCGATTATGACAATTTCTACGGCCTGCTTTCGCGCGATTTCCAGAAGACCAATGTCGATGCGGTCACTCTGAAGGCGCAGCTGGAACTGGCGCCGGGCGTCGTTCTGTCCAACACCACGCGCCACAGCGATACGCGCAACGATTACATCGTCACCAATCCCGATGACAGCGCGGGCAATGTCGCCGCAGGCTATGTCTGGCGCAACATCAAGAGCCGCAATTCAAAGGCCGATGGCGTGGTCAGCAACACCAACCTGTCCGCCATTTTCGAAACCGGATCGATCGGGCACAGCCTTGCCGCCGGTTTTGAATTCAACGACACGGATTCCACCAATTTCGGCTACAATGTCGACACCGGCAATTATCGCTACAGCGGTCCGGGCACCGGCTGCGAGCTGGACGGGGCGCTTTCCTCCTATAATTGCACCAGTCTGAGCAATCCCGATCCGGCGGATCCGTGGGATGGTTCCATCACGCTGCGCGATACGCCTTCGCTGGCCAGCGCGCGGGAATACAGCCTCTATCTGTTCGATACGATCACGCTCAGCGATGCGTTGTTGCTGAATGGCGGCATCCGCTGGACGGATTTCAGCGCTTCCGGCTCCGGTTCCGGTCGTGGCGGCCCCTATGACGCTTCCAACAGCGCCAGCTTCTGGTCCTGGCAGGGCGGCGCCGTGTACAAGCCGAACGATGCCGTCAGCCTCTATGTCTCCTATGCCAATGCCAAGACCCCTCCGGGCACGACCATCGGCGAAGGGGCGGAAAATATCAGCGCCAACAATGAATATTACGAACCGCAGACGACGGAGAACTGGGAAGCAGGCGCCAAGGCCGAACTGTTCGGCGGCGGCTTGCTGCTGACCGGCGCGATCTTCCGCATCGACCGCAACAATATCACGGTCAGCGATCCGGCGGGCGAGATCACCGATGTGCTGGATGCCGGCCGCCGCCAGGGTTTCGAACTGGGCGCTTCGGGTATTGTCGGGCCGGTATCGATGATGGTCGGCTATACTTTCGTGGACAGCGAATTGCGCGATGGGTCCGAAAATGCAGGCAATCCCCTGCCCCAGACGCCGAAGCACAATTTCGCCGCGACCATTGGCTGGCAGGTCACGCCGAAGCTGAGCATTGGCGGCGGCGCATATGGCTCTTCCAAACGATATGCCGATGCCGGCAATCTCGTTTCGGCCGATGGCTATATCCGTGTGGATGCCAATGCGCAGTATGACATCAACGACAATTTCGCCCTGCGGGTGAACGTCAACAATGTCTTCGACGAACGCTACATCGTGAAACTTCGGAACCCGCATTTCGCGGTGCCCGGCGCAGGCCGCCAGGCTCTCGTAACGCTTACCGCGCGTTATTGAGACTGATCAATGCGCTCGCGGAGGATACTTCGCAAATGAAAGTGACTTGCAACATCAAGCCTGAAAGCCGATGATGAGAGTCATGCATCTTGAAGCCTTCGCGAGCGCTGGATCGGGCGACGGGGCGCCGCCAGTCAACCGCAATGCGGGACATGTGGCGGGCGCCCCGGGCGCCATCGAGGCGCAAACCCCGCCCACGATATCCGGCGGCCGCTATGGCGAAGCGCACCGCCCCCGTCTGACGGTGATGGCTGGAATCGTCCTGTTTCACCTGGTGGTGATCGCCGTTCTGGCCACGGCCCGTTACAGCGCACAGGCCCGCGATCGGGAAGAACGACTGACGACTTTCTCCGTCACGACGCCGCCCCCTCCGCCCCCTGCCCCGGCGGAAACGCCGCCAGAACCGGCGACGCAGCAGGCCGCGCCCATCCTTGCGCCAGCGCCGCCCATTGCCCTGCCCCGCCCGGTTCCCGTGGCGGCGGCGCCGGTTGACCTTTCAATTTCCAGCCCGGCCCCGGCGGCCGTTTCCGTCCAGCCGCCTGCGCCCGCTGCCCCGCCACGCGCGGCCGCGCCTGCGCCAGTCGTTCCGCCTGATTTCAGCGCAGCGCAGCTTGGCAATCCCGGCCCATCCTACCCCTATCTTTCGCGCAAGGCGCGGGAAGAAGGCGTGGTGATGCTGAAGGTGCTGGTCAGCGCGGATGGCCATGCCAAGCAATTGCAGATCGAGGAAACGAGCGGTTTTGAGCGGTTGGACAAGGCTGCTGTGAAGACAGTGCGCAAATGGCGCTTCCTCCCGGCAAGCCGGGCCGGTTCCCCGTGCGAGGCATGGGTGATCGTCCCGGTAACCTTCTCGCTCAGCTGATCGGTTTTATCCGCTTCTCGCGATTGGCGAATACCAGTCCGCTCACCGTCAGAACGCTCGCCACAAGCACGGCGCCCGCTGCCCCGGCCACCCCGAAACGCTCCACCGTCCATGGCAGGGTGACCAGCGCCAGCCCGGTCGGCACTGCCCGAAGCAGGAAATTGCGCAGCGCATGGCCGCGCGAAACCAGCAGGGCTTCCAATGTGGCACCGGCCAGTTCCACGGCTGCGGCTGCCGACAGCAGGATCATCGGCCCATAGGCGGCGATATATTCTCCGCCTGCAACGGCCTTGATCACCCAATGCCCCGCCATGGCGGACAAGGCGACGGCCGCCACGCCGGTGAACAACGCGATCCGGCCAATACGCGATGCGATGTGGCGCGCAGCCTCCGGATCACGCACAAGTTCGGGATAGGTCGCCCGCAGCAAGGCCTGAGCCAGCTTGAGCAGCCCTTCGCCCAATTGCGCGGCAACGCGATAGATCCCGGCCAGCGCCGCCCCGCCAATCGCGCCCACCAGCAGGATCAACACTTGCCGGGACGAAATCAGCAAGACGCCCGAAAGGCTCGTTCCCCAGACGAAGCCCCATGCCCCCTTCTCATTCCGCGGCAGGCGGAACAGGCTGATATGGCCCAGCCGTACCTTTTGCGTCGCCAGTGCGAAGGCCCAGTATGTGCCCGCCGTTGCCAGTTCCGCCGCGGCCCAGGCCAGCAGGAAGCTGGGTATGGTGGGCGAAAAGATCGCCGCAATGCTCGCGCCGATAATGCGCACGATGGATGTCACGGAATCGGCTGTCGCCGCCTTGGCATAACGGTCCCGCAGGCGGAGAATGCCGGTGGGCGTGGATCGCAGGGCAAGCAGCGAAACGATCACATAGGCATATGCCTCGTCACGCAGATCATATGGCAGGGGCAGCCATTGTTCATGGGGAAACAGCAGCAATGCCGCCGCAACCGCCCCCACCGCGATGGAAAGAATATCCAGCGCAATGGCGAAACCCACCGCATCCTGCGCCCGTTCTTCCCGCTGGCCCCAGCGCACCACGGCCTGCCATGTCTGGAAGGAGACAAGGCCGGTCATCGCCTGGGCGAAAGTAATCATCAGGATGAAATTGCCGAAGCCTTCCAGCCCCAGCGAACGGGTCGCCAGAGCGAGATAGCCGAGACTGAGCACCGCGTTTATACCGCGCGCGCCCATCAGCCAGCCGGTGTTCTGCAATGCGCGGCGGATCATCGTGGGCGCGCCATGCCGCAAGCTCCCGATAATTGCAAAATCCAAGCGCAGGGCGCAGGGAGAAACCGGAGGAGATTTGCATGACCGCACCCGCTGTCCGTCTCGGTTTCATGAAGTTGAACGTGCCGGAAATGGCCCCTGCCCTTGCGTTCTGGCAGGAAGCGTTCGGCTTCATCGTGACACGGACTTTCGACGAGGACAGCTTCGTGGAACATATACTTGCCGTGCCAGGTCAGGAAGAAGGCCCCAATTTGCTGCTGGTGCAAAGCAGGAATGGCGGCCCGTTCTCAATCGGCAACAGCCACGGCCCGGTCGGCCTGTTCTGCGACGATATCGAGGCCAGCCACCAAAAAGCCCTGGAATGCGGGGCAGCAAGGGTGACAGGCATATTCGATGCGGGCGGCGTCCTGGTGGCGCTTCTGAAAAGCCCCGAAGGGCATGAGATAGAGCTGGTCCAGCTCCCTCAAGCCTGATCCCGCAGCCGGTCCAGCCGTGCGATATCCAGCACGATTTCGCAAAGCTGCGGGAAAAAATCAGCATCTTCCAGTTCCAGCGGCCCCGGTGCGTTGATGATCTGATTGTTGATGACGCTGTTGAAAACCTGTTGGGACAGCGCGAGGCGGCGCATTTCCTCCGGTGTCAGCACGCGGCCCCGCGCTTCTTCCACCTTGGCATGGATCGTCGCCTTCCCCGCCTCCCGATAAGCGCCATAGCGCGTCCAGTAGTCCGGATCATTTGCCGATTGCTGCAAGGCCGCATGCCACAGATTGCGATTGTCGACGATGTGCCGATAGAAGGCGTGCAGGCATTCAGAAAAGGTCGCGGCCGGATCCGCTGACGGCTGCACCTTTTCGCACAATTCGATCCCGCGCATGAAATAATTACGCATCAGCAAGTCGAGAAATTCCTCCTTGCTGGGAAAGCGGCGATAGAAAACGCCCACGGACCGCCCGGCCCTTGCCGCCAGTTCGGCCACCGACAAGTCACTGAAACTCCGTTCGCGCAACAACTCCCTGGCAGCCGCCAGGAAGCGCTGTTCCGTCTCGCGACTGCGTTCCTGCCGCGGGGCGAGCGGACGGGACAGTATGCCGTTCAGCTTGATCGAAGAATGAGAATTGGTATTCACATCTTTAACGGGAGGTAAGGATAATGGCTACTCATACAACATCTTCTTTCACGCGCCGCGGTGCAATGGCCAGTGCGGCGGGTGCCGCGGCGCTGGCCGTGTCCATGCCAGCTTTTGCCCAGGGAACGGCAAGGAAACCCAATTTCCTGTTCATCATGGCTGACGATCTCGGTTACGCGGATCTCTCCTGTTATGGGCGGGAAGAATATGAAACACCCGTGCTGGACAATCTGGCCGCACAGGGGATGAAGTTCACCCATGGCTATGCCAACAGCGCGGTATGCAGCGCAACGCGCATCGGCCTGATCACCGGACGTTATCAATATCGAATTCCCGCCGGTCTGGATGAACCGCTGCGCCGCCCGGGCCTGGGCCTGCCGCCGGATCATCCCACCTTGCCTTCCCTACTGCGTCAGCAGGGATATCACACGGGGCTGGTCGGCAAATGGCATATGGGAATGTTGCCCGATTTCGGCCCCCTGCAAAGCGGATATGACGAATTCTGGGGCAATCGCGGGGGCGGCGTGGATTATTTCACCCATGCCATCATGGGCAATCCCGATCTGTGGGACGGCGATGTGAAGGTGGAGCAACACGGTTATTACACCGATCTGCTGGCCGATCGGTCGATCCGCTTCCTGGAAGACCGGGCGAAGGAAGACCGGCCCTGGCTGCTCAGCCTGCATTTCACCGCCGCACACTGGCCATGGGAAGCCAATGACGACAAAGGCCGGGCCGAAAGTGCGCGCATTGCCCGCAAACCGGCCAATGGCGAACTGCATATCGACCATTTCGATGGCGGTGACATGGAAACCTATGCCGGCATGGTCACTTCGCTGGATAGCAATGTCGGCCGCGTGCTCGACCGGCTGGAGGAGCTGCGCCTGGCCGATAATACGGTGATCGTCTTCACCAGCGATAATGGCGGCGAACGCTTTTCCTTCAACTGGCCCTTCACCGGCATGAAGACCGAATTGCTGGAAGGCGGATTACGCGTTCCGCTGATCGTGAAATGGCCGGGGCTGACCGCGCCGGGCAGCGAAAGCACTGCCCCGGTCATGTCGATGGATTTCATGCCCACCTTCCTCGCCGCGGCGGGCACGGCCCCCGCGCCTGATTATCCCAGCGACGGAATCGATATACGCCCCGCCCTGACAGGCGCCGCCATGCCCGAACGGACGCAGTTCTGGCGGTTCAAGAACAGGGACCAGAAGGCCGCCCGGCGCGGCGCATACAAATATCTTTCGATCGGCGGGCACGAATATCTGTTCAACATAATCGAAGATCCGCTGGAACGCGGCAATCTGAAGGATCGGATGCCAGAGAAATTTGCCGAGCTGAAAACTGCCTTCGACACGTGGGATGCCAATATGCTGCATGATCCGGATGCCCCCAGCTATGGCTTCACACCGGAAATGCTGGCCGACCATTTCGGCTGGAACGACTGACGCCGTGCGCCGTCGGCCCAAGTAAAAAGGGGCGGCACCCGAAGGTACCGCCCCTTTTACTGTTCGATATCCGATCCGTGGATCAGAAATTGCGACGCAGGGTGAAGGACCATTCGCGGGGACGGCCCGGATTGCCGGTGACGACGCCGTAGCTGCCCAGATTCTCCGCCTTGCCCGTGTAATAGAACTTGTCGAAGAGATTGGACACGGCAGCACTCAGCGACCAGTTGCCGTCGGCACTGTCATAAGTCACGCGGCCATTCACCATGTGATAGCCATCGATCAGATTGTACGGATTGTTGATCGAATTGTAGAAGAAATCCGTCCGATACGACCAGTCGAGGCGCGGGGTCACAGTCGCACCGCTGTTGAATTCGGCGACATATTGCACGCCGGCCGAAGCCTGCCACTTGCTGATAAAGGGCGCGATCATATCCTCTGTCACCAGCGTCGAAGGGTTGGTGATTTCGGTATAATCGAAATCCAGATAACCGACCGATGCGTCGATCTGGAAATTGTCGACCGGCTCGAAGAAGCCTTCCAGTTCGAAACCGAAGATTTCGGCATCACCCGCATTGGACGGGATCGAGCAGGCATTCACCACGCTCTGCGGGCACTGATAACGCACCAGCTGGATATCGCTGTAATCGTTCAGGAACACCGCACCGTTCAGGCGCACGCGGCTGTCCAGCAGTTCGGACTTGAAGCCGGCTTCATAGGTCGTGACCTTTTCCGGGCCGAAATCCTGGACCTGGTCCGGCGCGGACGGACGCGGATTGATGCCGCCGCCCTTGAAGCCGGTGGCAACCTGGGCATAGACCATCACGTCGTCGGTAACGTCGTAATTGGCGCCGATACGATAATCGAACCGATCGCCGACAAATTCACCCTGCAGACCGTCCAGCCCGACAATCAGCCAGTTTTCCGTCAGCGGGATACCCGAAGGCTGCGTCCCGTCCACATTGGTGCGGGTGTACTTATACACCTTCTTGTCATCGGTGTAGCGAACACCGGCAACAATGCCGAGGCGGTCGGTGACATTGATTTCGGCATGGCCGAAAGCGGATACGCTGCGATTGGTGACAGCATCCTTCTGATAGAAATCGAACAGCAGGGTCGGGATCGCGGTGCGGCCCGACAGCGTATCGTTGGCGTCGTAATAGAACCCGCCCACGGTCGCATCGATCAGCCCGTCAGCAATCTCGGCGGACAGGCGGACTTCCTGCGTGAACTGTTCGTGCCGGTAATTGAAATCCTGCAGCAACAGGGCCACCGGCGCGCCGTCCACATCGATACCGCTGCTGCCGTCAGCCACACGATAGCCGGTGATGGAGGTCAGGTTCAGCGTGGGGCTGAGTTCAACATCCACCTTGCCGGACAGGCCCCAGCTTTCAGTCGATGCCTTGGGCGCGGTCTGGAAGCCGCCCGGCGCCACCTGGTACAGCGTGCCGAAGTCGGTCGTGTAATTGCCGCCCGTGCCATAGGTGGCATAGGTGGTGTAGCTTTCCGGACCCGTGATGAAACGGCTGTCGAAAGGAATTCCGCCTGCCGCATTATCCGCATCGTAGAAACGCACATTGGGATTGTCGGCATAGATCAGCTTGCTGGCGACGGTTTCGGAATTGTCCGAAGCGTAATCCGCGCGAAGGTTGATCTCGAACGGCGAATCATAAGGAGCGTAGCGCAGGGCCAGACGCACGGCCTGCAGGTCACGCCCGCCTTCGGTGCCGAGCTTGCAATCCTTTTCGCCGGTTCCCTGTGTCGGAATGCCTGAATCCGGATAGACGCAGCCATAATCGAGACGCGTCATGTAGCCGTCAGAGCTCTTGGACACGCCGGAAACGCGGGCGAACAGATCCTCCGCAATGGTGAAATCGGCGCTGCCGCGGAAGTCGAGCCGGTCGAAACGGCCATAGGTAGCCTCGATGAAGCCATCGCCCGAACCGTCCGGCTTTTCAGTATAGAGCTTGACCGCGCCGCCGACGGAGTTCTTGCCAGCCAGCGTGCCCTGCGGACCGCGCAGCACTTCGACACGGTCGAGATCGGTCAGATCCATGACGGCACCAAAGGTCGTGCCGTAATAGATATCGTCGATATAGATGCCCACGCCCGGTTCCAGCGCGAAGCTGGCGTCTGCCTGGCCGATACCGCGAATGAAGGCGGCGATGGAATTGCCCTGCAGGCCGGTGGCCGGTTCCAGCGCGACGTTGGGCGCGAAATCGCCCAGATCCTCCACACTGCCCTGACCGCGCGCATCCAGCGTCGCGGCATTGACCGCCGTGATGGCGATCGGCGTTTCCTGGAGGTTCTGTTCACGGAACTGCGCGGTCACGACAATGGCGGAGCCATAGTCATCGCTGGCGCCCGCATCGTCCTGTTCCGCAGCCTGATCCTGCGCCAGAGCCGGTGTAGCCGCGACCAGCGCGAGCGATGCCACCGTGGCGCCATAAATGGACTTGAGGGAATTCGGGCGGGTACGAAAATTCATCAAATGCTCTCCCAAAGGGCCTCGAAGGGGGTTCTGGGCCGTTGGGCGGCCGGTAGGAAACCTATGGGAGATGATGCAAGACAAAATCTAACGACCGTTAGATTATCCTAACGACCGTGACGATTTTGTAACGCCTGATAAGGTGCGGGCTACGATCCCTGCGGCATGATTTGCGGATCATGGGGGACGAGAATCATCGTATCCCCCTCTACCCGCCAGGATGCGAGCCGGCCGAGGAGGTTCATGCCGATCACATTGGTATTGCCCAGCCCCGGCGCGATGACCGCATCCAGACCGCGCGCGGACACATTGCCAAAACGCAGATCGTCAATCGCCGCGATCTCCGCCGCGACCGAACCATTGGCAGTCTGCATTCTCACCGGGACACCGCCCCGCCGGGGTTCAAGCCCGGCGGCGCTGGCCGTTCCTGCCGAAACCGCCGTCAATGTCGCGCCCGTGTCCACCAGGAAATCCGCCGGATGGCCATTGACCTCCGCCCGCAGCCAGAAATGCCCGTCCGGCGCCATGCGGACGCGCGTTTCCCCGCCTTCCACCACCTGTCGCGGCAGGCCAATTTCGGGCACTGCCATGTCGAAGCGCGGATCCATGCGAGAAACCTGCAGCACCACCATCACCAGCACAGCCATCAGGCCCAGCGTGCTGAAAACACGCAGCAGGCGGCCCAGAGCGGGGATGCTGCGCATCAGCATTCCGCCCAGCAGGCCAACCGCCATTGCGGCAAGCGCCGCCAGCAGCAGGCCCGATTGCGGCAGAGCCTGAATGGTGTTCGCCAGCTGATCCCAGAGGAAAGCCAAGTCCATGATCCGGATATAGTATGCCGGAGCTTGCTTTACGATGAGCCGATTTGCCTTCGGCCTTCCCGGTCAGGGTGCGTTGCGCCTTTCGCTGGCACTGGCGAGGATCAGGGAGAAGCGATCCCCGCTGTCCAGCCACCGTTCCTCCGGAGTCCAGCCACCGGCCAGCAGCAATGTATATTGGCTGCGCCGGTCGAATTTATGGCTGTTTTCCGTGTGAATCGTCTCTCCGCGCTGCATCGCGAAGCGCCGTCCGGAAACTTCGAATTCCAGATCCTCCTGCGCTTCCAGATGCATTTCGATCCGGGCAAAAGTATCGTTCCACCGGGCGACATGGCGCAGCCTGTCCACCGGGATCGTGCCGCCAAGTTCGCGATTGATCCGCCGTGCCAGGTTGAGATTGAACTCCGCCGTGATCCCGCGCGAATCGTCATAGGCGGCGATCAGCACGTCCGGATCCTTGATCAGATCCATGCCTATCAGCAGCTTCGATCCGTCGCCCAGCGTTTCCCGCATGGATCGCAGCAGGTCCACCGCAGTGCGCGCCACCATGTTGCCGATGGTCGATCCGGGGAAGAAACCCAGCTTGGGCAATTCCGCCACTTCTTTCGGCAGCTTGACGGGCTTCATGAAGTCCGCCTCCACCGGATAGACCGGCAATCCGGGGAACTTGGCAGCCAGATCCTCTGCCGCGGCGCGCAAGAAATCGCCGGCAATGTCCAGCGGAACATAGGCCGCCGGGTCGATCGCACCGAGCAGGAGCGGGGTCTTGACCGAAGAGCCGGAGCCGAATTCCACCACGGCCCGGCCCGGCCCGATCAGCCTGGCAAAATCCTGCTGCCGGCTTTCCAGTATCTCCCGCTCCGCCCGAGTGGGGTAATATTCGGGAACATCGGTGATATCCTCGAACAATTGCGATCCGGCATCGTCATAAAGCCAGCGGGCAGGAACGGCCTTCTGCCGCTGCGCCAGCCCTTCCAGCACATCCTGCCGGAAGGCCTTGTTCACGCCTTCCTCGTCCAGTTCCACATAGGCGAGGCCTGCTTCACTCATCACACATCCCTTGCCAGGCGCAGCCCGGTGAATTGCCAGCGTTGCTGGGGATAGAAGAAATTGCGGTAGGACGGGCGCGAATGGCCGCGCACCGTGGTGCAGCTCGCCCCTTTCAGCACCCACTGCCCGGCCATGAACTTGCCATTATATTCGCCCACCGCGCCTTCGGCCGGGGCAAAACGGGGATAGGGCAAATAGGCGGAGCGGGTGAATTGCCAGCAATCGCCAAACAGATCATGCCCGCCGCGCGGCAATGGCGGTGCGGCTTCATCCAGCTGATTGCCGCCATCTGCCGGATGGCCGGGGGAATCCTGCCCGCGGGCAATCGCTTCCCATTCAAATTCTGTCGGCAAACGCATCCCCGCCCAGCTGGCAAAGGCATCCGCCTCGTAATAGGAAATATGCGTTACGGGCGCATCGGGATCGCGTTCTTCCCAGCCGCAATGGGTAAAATGTTCGCCATCGCGCCAGTAAAGCGGCGCCTCTATGTTGCAGCGCCGGACCCAGTCCCAAGCGTCGGACAGCCAGAGCGACGCCGTGCGATAGCCGCCATCGGCGATGAAGCCATCCCATTCGCCATTGGTCACCAGCGTGCCGCGCAGGGCAAAAGGTTCCAGCAGCACGCGATGGGCCGGGCCTTCATTGTCGAAGGCAAAACCGCCCTCCTGGTGCCCGATCAGCGCGATTCCGCCCGGATGCTGGTGCCAATCCGGCCCGTCAGCCAGGCCGACGCCGCCCGCCTGCTCATCCTCATGCGCATGGCGGCCGCGCCACATGGCCGGGCCCAGCGGGTTCTTGAAGAATGCGTGCTTGATGTCTGTCAGCAGCAATTCCTGATGCTGCTGCTCATGGGCAATACCCAGTTCGATCAGATCGGCATGGGCGGGATCATCCAGCAAAGGCCGGATCGCCTCGTCCACCGCTTCGCGCCAGTCATGCACCTCGTCGAGCGACGGGCGGGCAATCAGGCCGCGATCCTTGCGCGCAATGCGCGCGCCTTCCGCTTCGTAATAGGAATTGAACAGGAACGGCCAGCGTTCATCATGCAGGCGGTAACCGGGCAGGCTGTCACGCAGAAGGAAGGTTTCAAAGAACCAGGTCGTGTGCGCCAGGTGCCATTTCGCGGGCGATGCATCCGGCATCGACTGGATCGTGGCATCCGCTTCGGACAGAGGCTCGGCCAGCTTTTCGCTCAGCCGTCTGGTCGCCGCATATCTTTCGGCCAAGGACATGTTGCGCTGATCCGGGGCAACGGCGTTTGAATGCGACGATGCGATGGTTCCACCCCTCCCTTCCGACAGGACCATCACGGTCCGCCGTTACGATAGAAAGACGGGCAGGCCGCTTTGTTCCCCATTTCCCTCCGGGCGGAAAGCCCGGAGGGAAAGGAAAAATCAGGCCGCGTCCTTCTGCCGTTCCTGCACTTCGAGATTGAGCATCTCGGCCACCAGGAAGGCGAGTTCCAGCGACTGCGCGGCATTGAGCCGGGGGTCGCAATGGGTCCGGTAACGGTCAGCCAGCGCTTCATCGGTGATGGCGACAGCGCCGCCCGTGCATTCGGTCACGTCCTGCCCGGTCATCTCGATATGGACGCCGCCGGCATGGGTGCCTTCGGCCCGGTGAACGGCGAAGAAGCCCTTCACTTCGGACAGGATCCGATCGAACGGGCGCGTCTTCAGGCCGCTTTCCGCCTTGATGACATTGCCGTGCATCGGGTCGCAGCTCCACACGACCGGGTGGCCTTCGCGCTTCACGGCGCGGACCAGTTTCGGCAGGCCGGCTTCGACCTTTTCATGCCCGAAACGGCTGATCAGCGTCATCCGCCCCGGCTCGCGCGAGGGGTTGAGCACGTCCAGCATGCGCAGCAGCGCATCCGGTTCCAGGCTCGGTCCGCATTTCATGCCGATCGGGTTGCCGACACCGCGCAGATATTCGACATGGGCGCTGCCTTCGAAACGGGTCCGGTCGCCGATCCACAACATGTGGGCCGAAGTGTCGAACCATTCCCCGGTCAGCGAATCCTGCCGCGTCAGCGCTTCTTCATATTGCAGCAGCAGCGCTTCATGGCTGGTGTAGAAAGGCGAGCTCTTGAGTTGCGGCGTGGTTTCCGGATCGATGCCGCAGGCTTCCATGAAGTCCAGCGCTTCGCCAATGCGGTCGGCAATATCGCTGAAGCGATCGGCCCACGGGCTGCGGCCCATGAAATCCAGCGTCCAGTTATGGACCTGGCGGAGATTGGCGTATCCGCCCCCGGCGAAGGCGCGCAGCAGGTTCAGCGTTGCGGCCGCCTGGCTATAGGCGCGGATCATCCGTTCCGGATCGTTCTGCCGTCCGGCTTCGTCGAATTCGATGCCGTTGATGATATCGCCGAGATAGCTCGGCAGGGTCACATCACCCTGGGTTTCCGTGGGGGAGCTGCGCGGCTTGGCGAACTGGCCGGCCATGCGGCCAACCTTCACCACCGGCATCTTGCTGGCGAAGATCATCACCGCCGCCATCTGCAGCAGCACACGGAACGTATCGCGAATATTGTTCGGGTGGAATTCCGCGAAGCTTTCCGCGCAATCGCCGCCCTGCAGCAGGAAACCGCGGCCTTCGCACACTTCCGCCAGTTCGGATTTCAGCGCGCGCGCCTCTCCCGCAAAGACGAGCGGCGGGAACGCGGCGAGCGTGCTCTCCGCCGTCTTCAGCGCTTCTGCGTCTTGATAGGCCGGAAGATGCTTCGCTTCGAAGTTCTTCCAGCTGTCGGGTGTCCAGTTCTGTGCCACGGGCTAATAGTCCAAAATACGGTTTTTCAGGGTTAAATTGGGCAGCGCCCCTACGCTTGTCGAGGGCAAGGCGCAAATGTTACATCGGTTATCGCTTTGGGGCCACCCCTGCGGGGATCGCCCGGGATCAGCGTCCGCCGCCAATGGCGGCCTGTTTTCCGGCCGTTTCGGCCACCGCCATTTCCGGCATCACCGCCATGCGCCACCCGCCATGACCGCCCAGATAGCGCGCGGCCAGAGCCTGCACTTCCTGCGGCGTGATCCGCGTCAGATCGCTGACAAGGCTCGGCAGATAGGCCAGCCGGTTGGAATCGAAGCTCGCCCCTTCCAGCTGGTTGAGCCAGAAAGTGTGGCCGGTCTGCAGGCGATAGAGCAATTGCCGCATGGGTTCCGTCACACGGGCGATCTCGTCTTCCGTCGGGCCGGTTTCGGCCAGATCCTGCGCGATGTCATCCGCCGCATCGAAAAAGGCATTGACCTGCATGGGCGACAATTGGGCCAGCGCCACGATCCGCCCGCCATTGTCCACATCCAGCGGCCATTGCGAATTCACGACCGGGGAATAGCTGGCCCCGGCCCGTTCGCGCATTGCATCCATCAGGCGATTATTGAAGATTTCCGCCAGCAATTGCAGCTTGCGGCTCTGCGGCAGACCTTCCGATCCGCCCCCCGTCGGCCACGCGATCACCGCGGCCGCCTGATCCGCCTCGCCTTCATGGGTGAGGATGAGCGGCTGGTCATTGGCTTCGGGAAATTTATCCGTAACCTGCAATACGGCCGGCCCTG
This sequence comes from Croceibacterium atlanticum, assembly GCF_001008165.2. Classification (NCBI taxonomy): domain Bacteria; kingdom Pseudomonadati; phylum Pseudomonadota; class Alphaproteobacteria; order Sphingomonadales; family Erythrobacteraceae; genus Croceibacterium; species Croceibacterium atlanticum. The sequence goes on from NZ_CP011452.2 coordinate 1,270,873, forward strand.
CGACCTCACGCGGTGGCATGGCGCCGAATGTGCGGGACAAGGCAGCAATTGCGGCCTCCCGGTCGAAATCGCCGAAAATATCCACTTCGATGGGCCCCTGCTTCAGCAGGCGGGACCAGACTTCACGGAAACCTTCCGGCGTTGCGGCCTGCAATTGTTCAGGCGTCGGCGTGCGATAGCGCGGATCGCGATCATGCAGCAGCCAATCCAGATCGCGCGCCAGCACGGCATTGGGGCTGCCGCGATAGCTGTCATAGGATAGCAGGGCAGCGGCCTTTGCCCGCGCCACCGGCGATACGTCCCAGCGGGGCATCTCCAGCTTGGCGGCGAAGAGATAGAGCTGATCGGCCACGTCTTCCGCGCGGGTCATGCCTTCGAATTCAAAAGTCCCCTGCTCTATCCGGAAATTGAACCCCAGCTTGCGCCCGGTGGCGATCTGGTCGAGCTCTTCCTGGCCGAGCGGCCCGAGGCCCGAACTGACCAGCGCCATCTGGCCCAGCGCGGCATAGGCCGCCTCGTCATCGGCAATATCCTGCCAGCCCCGGCCGAAACGCACGCGAACGGTTGCCCGCCCGGGTTCATTATCCGTGTTCCACAACAGGGCGCGCACGCCATTGGCGAAAGTCAGCTTCTCGACATCGAAAATGCCCAGCGGCTCGCGCGAGAGGGGCTGTGCCGGGGTGCCGATTTCGGGCAGTTCGGCAAAGGATATCGCCTCCGCATCGGCACGGGCCGAAGTGGAGATTTCGACCGGCGCCAGCAGGGCCTGGCGCAATTGATCGGGCGTCGCCTCGCCTTCTTCCGGCGTCAGATACATGGCGCGGATCACCTTGCCCCGGAACAGGGCCCGCGTATGTTCATGCACGGCTTCCGGTGTGAAGCGGTGCTTCATGTCGCGGAACAGGTTCAGCACGGTGTCGGGCGCGGCCACTGCTTCGCGAATATCCACCGCATTCACGATATCGTCCGCCAGTTGCGAACCGGCCTGGATGCGTTCCTGCTCCACCTGATTGGCGAAGACCACGTCGAATTCGGCCATTTCGCGGTCTATTTCTGCCTGGGTCGGCGGCTCCGCCAGCGCCCGGGCAATGACGGAACGGACATCGCTGAGCGCAGATTTCCAGTCATCGCTCAGCGGCGCGAAGGAAACATAGGTCAGATCCGCCGAACGGCTCGTCTTCTGCTGTTCGATCGCGGCATACAGGAAATTGCCGCCGGACCGGGCGCGCGATTCCAGCCGCCGGTTGATCACCGCCTCGGCAATCGCATCGATCAGCAGGCCGCGATTATATTCCAGATTATCCGTCACCTGATGCCACGGACGCAGCACGCCATAGGTGAAACCGCGCGGCTGGCCGGGTTCGACCATCACGCGGGCCATCCCCACGGGATTATCCGGGTTCACATCCATCTGCGGATGCGGTTCGCCAAAATCGGGCTGCAGGGCCGGATCGCCCGGCACTTCCCAATCCCCGAAATAGCGTTCCACCAGAACCGCCAATTGCTGCGGGTCAGCATCGCCCACGACAACAATCACGGCGTTTTCCGGGCGGTACCAGCGCTGATGAAACGCCTTGACCGCATCGGCCCGCGCATCTTCCAGCGTATTGGCAAGGCCGATGGGGCCGCGCTCCGCCAATGGCTGGCCAGCGAAGAACAATTCGCGCGATGCATCGGCAATCCGCGCATCCGGGCCGCCGCGTTCGCGCCGTTCGGCCAGGACGATCGGCACTTCGGTATCGACATTCTTCTGGCTCAGCACGGGTTCGCGCACCATGCCGGAAAGCAGGCGCATGCTTTCTTCCAGCGTCGCCGGCCGGGCATTGGGCAGGTCCAGCTTGAAAACTGTCTGGGTCGGGCTGGTGATCGCATTCGTATCGCTGCCCAGCGTGGCGCCCAGCCGCTGGAAATGCGGAATCGCCTCCGCATCGCCAAGATATGTGGATTCGCGGAAGGTCAGATGCTCGATCAGATGGGCAAAGCCGCGCTCCTCATCCGTTTCGTGCAGCGACCCGGCATCGATACGAACGCGGATCGAAACCTGCCCCGGCGGCACGCCATTGTCGCGTACCGCATAACGCACGCCATTGGGCATTTCGCCGAACAGCCATTCCCGATCGACCGGAATATCCGTGCCGCGATAGATCCATGGATCGTCAGGCTGCGCATAGGCCGGGATCTGCGCCGGGGCGATTTGCGAGGGGGCGACTTGCGGCGCAGCTGCATCCTGCGCGATGGCAGGCAGCGGCGAAAGCAGGAGGGCAGGCGCGAAAATGCGCAGGGCGCGCAGGGCAAAGGTCATGGGCGTGGCAATAAAGGCTGTGGTTATGAAGGGACAGTGAATAAGCCCCGATCCATCTATCGGGTTCCCCGACCTTGCCGCACGGCTTCACCCCCCCTACATCGCGCCTATGTTCATAGAGACCGAAACGACGCCCAATCCGGCCACGCTCAAATTCCTGCCCGGCCAGCAAGTCATGCCTTCGGGCACGCGCGACTTCGCTTCGCCGGAAGAAGCGGACGTTTCCCCGCTGGCTCAGGCCCTGTTCGATACGGGCGAAGTGACCGGCGTTTTCTTCGGCAGCGATTTCGTTTCCGTCACCGCCGCGCCCGGCGTGGACTGGAGCGCGCTGAAACCGCAGGTCGTGGCCATATTGCTCGATCATTTCGTCAGCCAGGCGCCGCTCTTCACCGGGGGCGACGCCAGCGGCATTGCCGTCCCGGCCGAGGATGAGAATATGGGAGACGATCCGGCCGATGCCGAGATCGTGGCCCAGATCAAGGATCTGATCGAAACCCGTGTGCGCCCCGCAGTGGCCGGCGATGGCGGCGATATCCGCTATCGCGGTTTCCGCGACGGGGTCGTCTATCTGACAATGCAGGGCGCCTGTTCCGGCTGCCCCAGTTCCACCGCCACGCTGAAGCACGGGATTGAAGGCCTGCTGAAGCACTATGTCCCCGAAGTGAGCGAAGTCCGCGCCGCCTGACGGCCCATCTCTCTGCCGGAGAAAGTTCCATGTCCGACCCCCTTGGCGCCGAAGCGCTGGACCAGATCTTTCGCGAAGCCCGCACCGTCAATGAATGGCAGGACCGCGAAGTCAGCGATGCGCAGATTCATGAAATCTGGGAACTGGCCAAGATGGGCCCGACTTCGGCCAACCAGCTTCCCGCGCGGCTCGTCTGGTGCAAATCGCAGGAATCGCGTGAACGGCTGGCGGCCCATGCCGCAGAGGGCAACCGGCACAAGATCCTGACCGCGCCGGTCTGCGTGATCGTGGCCATGGACGAGGATTTTCACGAACAACTGCCCTGGTTGTTCCCGCATACGGACGCGAAAAGCTGGTTCGAAGGGGACGAGGAAGGGCGCAAGGTTTCCGCCTTCCGCAACGGCACATTGCAGGGCGCCTATCTGATCCTGGCAGCCCGCGCTCTGGGGCTGGATTGCGGGCCGATGTCCGGCTTTGACAATGCGGCAGTGGACAAGGACTTTTTCGCTGACGAACCGAAATGGAAGAGCAATTTCATCTGCTCGATCGGTTATGGCGATCGGACGGGATTGTTTCCGCGTAGCCCGCGGCCCGATTTCGACGTTTTCAATCGCCTTCTCTGATTTTGACGGGGCGTGCGCACTCTCGCAATAGATAGCGCCACGGAGGCGTGTTCCGCTGCCCTGTTCGCGGATGGCGAATTGCTTGCCGGTTCGTGCGAAACAATCGGGCGCGGCCATGCCGAAAAGCTGGTGCCGATGATTTCGCAACTGCCCGGAAAAGGGCGGGCCGAAAGGATCGTCGTCTCGCTTGGCCCCGGCAGTTTCACCGGCGTCCGGATCGGCCTTGCCGCCGCAAGAGCGCTAGCCCTGGCATGGCGCGCGGAAATATTTGGCTATCCCACCCTTGCCCTGATCGCCGCCATGGCACGCAGCCGCACACCCGGCCCGGTCAGCGTGGCCATGACCGGCGGCCATGGCGAATGGTTCGTGCAGAATTATTCAGCCGCGGGGCTGCCTGAAGACAAGCTTGCCTCTCTTCCCCCCGCATCGGCAGCCGCCTTCGCCCGGTATGACACCGTCGCGGGCAGCCAGGCAGAGGCGCTGGTCGCGCAGCGCGGCGGCGGAACCGCCCTGCCCATCCTGCCCGATGCCAACAGCTTTCCCCTGTTGCCGGAAGAATTGCTGACACCGCATCTCGCCCCACTCTATGGCCGCGCACCTGATGCACGTTTGCCGGGGGCGGCACGATGAGCAGCGTGATGATGGACGATCTCGACAAGATCATGACGGTCATGCAGGCCGCCTTCGATCCGGCTTTTGGCGAAGCCTGGACCCGGCGCCAGGTGGAAGATGCCCTTGCCTTGCCCGGCACGCATTATCTGCTGGCCAATTCGCGGGGTGAAGCCCCCCAACCCGGCGAAATCGTGGCCGGCTTCACCATGTCGCGCAGCGTGTTGGACGAAACGGAACTGTTGCTGATCGCGGTTCATCCCGATTTCCGCAACCGGGGTATTGCGACGCGATTAATAAACAGGTTCGCATACGAAGCGTATCAGCAGGGTGCCCGCAGACTATTTCTCGAAATGCGGGAAACGAACCCGGCGGAAGCGCTCTATCTCCGAATGGACTTTCACAAAATAGGTCGCCGAAAGAACTATTATCGCCGTGGCGCGGGCGATCCTGTCGATGCAATTACCTTTGCCAGAGAGATCGACGAATCCGTTCTGACAAGTGATTAGCCGAAGATTCTACGAGACTTCACTTAAGGGCACTTGTCTCACGCAACCGATTCTGCAAAGGGCTCTCTGGGCCGCGACGGGAATTAATACGCGCCCAATAAGAGCAGCGGGTTGCAAAGAATAAAGGATTACCGATGGAAACTGTAGAAAACGACATGACCGAAACACTTATTACGCTGACTTCGGACATTGTCGCAGCCCATGTGAGCAACAACAGCGTTCCGGTTGAAGAAGTCCCGACTCTGATCACGAACGTGTATGGTGCTCTTGCCGGTCTCGGCGCGAAGCCCGTGGAAGAAGAAAAGCCGGAACCGGCAGTATCGATCCGCGCTTCGGTCAAGTCCGATCATCTCGTTTGCCTGGAAGACGGCAAGAAGATGAAGATGCTCAAGCGTCACCTGATGACGGAACATGGCATGACGCCGGAAGAATATCGCGCACGCTGGAACCTCCAGGCCGATTATCCGATGGTGGCGCCCGATTATGCTGAAAAGCGCCGCACACTGGCGAAGGAAATCGGCCTGGGCCGCAAGCCGGGCCAGCGCCGCGGCCGGAAGAAGAAGGCCGCAACCGCGTCCTGAGGACAGGCTTCGCGCCAAGGTTGAAAAAACGCCCCGCCCCGCCCATAAGTGGCGGGGCGTTTTGCATCTAATTGGGACGAAACTTGCAGCAATCCATCGATCTAGAAGCGCTCTGTGCCGAACGCGGCCTCCGGATTACCGAACAGCGCCGGGTTATTGCCCGCGTCCTTTCGGAGAGCGACGATCACCCCGATGTGGAAGCGCTGCATGCGCGCGCCTCCGCCATCGATCCGAAGATTTCCATCGCAACAGTGTACCGCACGGTGCGCCTGTTCGAGGAAGCCGGCATTCTCGACCGGCATGATTTCGGCGATGGGCGCGCCCGTTACGAAGCCGCGCCCGAGGCACATCACGATCATTTGATCGATGTTGAAACGGGCAAGGTAGTGGAATTCGTCGATCCCGAACTGGAAGCGCTGCAACGCGTGATCGCCGAAAAGCTCGGCTATCGGCTCGTCGATCATCGTATGGAGCTGTACGGCGTCCGCATCGACCGCGAGGATTGAGGCTGGCCGCACCGGCTGGCGCCGCGCCCTGATCTGGGTGCGGATAGGCGCGATCGCATCTGTCTTTGCGATCGCGGCCCCGCTTCAATTGCTTTTCACCCTGTTCGGCCGGCGCGACCTGATCCCGCCGGTATTTCTGCGCATTGTCAGCTGGCTGTGCGGATTGCGCGTGCGGGTGGAAGGGCGGCCCTGCACGGGCACCTTGCTGATGCTGGCCAACCATCTGAGCTGGCTGGACATTCTCGCCCTGGCCGGGGCTGGCCGCAGTGCCTTTGTCGCCAAGGGCGGGCTGGCCGGGCACCCCTTCCTCAAATGGCTGTGCGACCAGAACGACACCATCTATGTCACCCGCGAGAAGCGGGGCACGATCGGCCGCCAGGTCGAACAATTGCGCAGCGCCCTTGCCCATCGCCGGATCACCGTATTTCCCGAAGGCACGACTGGGGACGGCACCAGGCTGCTGCCTTTCAAGAGCGCGCTGCTTGCAGCCGTGGAAGCGACCGGGATGGAGGTGACGGTGCAGCCCGTCGCGCTGGTCTATGAAGATGCGGAAGCCATCGCCTGGGGTGATGAGCCGGGCCTGGCCAATATCTGGGCCATTCTTGCCCGAACCCGCCCGATCCGCCTGACGATCCGTTTCCTCGATCCGCTGGAAGGGGATTTGCATCATTGCCGCAAGCAGATGACCATTGCCGCGCAGGAAGCCGTGGCCAAAGCCTTGCCGCTTTAAATTCCGGCATAAATCCCGTAGATGCCCGGCCCCATGCGACAGAGTGACGCCCCCAGGACCTACAGGGTCAAGAGCTTCGGCTGCCAGATGAATGTCTATGACGGCGAACGCATGGCGGAATTGCTTGCCGAGAAGGGCATGTCCCCCGCGCCGGAAGGCGAGGAAGCGGATCTGGTGGTGCTCAACACCTGCCATATCCGCGAAAAGGCGGCGGAGAAGGTTTATTCCGATATCGGCCGGCTGGTTAAGAAGGGCGAAGAGGCCGGGCGCAAGCCGATGATCGCCGTTGCCGGCTGCGTGGCACAGGCAGAAGGCGAAGAGATCATGGCCCGCGCCCCGGCCGTGGGCATGGTCGTGGGCCCGCAGGCCTATCACCGCCTGCCGGAAATGATCGACAGCGCGGCCAGCGGCAAGCGTGCGACTGATACGGACATGCCGGCGGATGCCAAGTTCGCCGCGCTCCCTTCACGGCGCAAAGTGGGGCCGAGCGCGTTTCTGACAGTGCAGGAAGGGTGCGACAAGTTCTGCACCTATTGCGTGGTCCCTTATACGCGCGGTGCAGAAATTTCCCGTCCGTTCAGCGATTTGCTGCGCGAAGCTGAAAAGCTGGTGGAAAGCGGCGCGCGCGAGATCACCTTGCTTGGCCAGAATGTGAACGCATGGTCTGGCGAAGATGAGGCGGGCCGCCCGGTCGGCCTGGAAGGATTGGCAAGAGCGCTGGCAAAACTGCCGGATCTCAAGCGCATCCGCTACACCACCAGCCATCCCAATGACATGACCGAAGGCCTGATCGCCGCCCATGGGGAGGAGCCCAAGCTCATGCCCTATCTGCATCTGCCGGTGCAGAGCGGGTCCGACCGGGTGCTGAAAGCCATGAACCGTTCGCACACGGCCGAAAGCTATCTGCGCCTGCTGGAACGGTTCCGCGCCGTGCGCCCCGACATTGCGCTGAGCGGCGATTTCATCGTCGGTTTTCCGGGCGAGACGGATGCGGAATTCGAAGAGACGCTGAAGCTGGTGGACGAAGTCCGCTATGCGCAGGCATTCAGCTTCAAATATTCGCCCCGCCCCGGCACGCCCGCCGCCGGCATGGACAACCAGATCCCGCGCGAAGTGATGGATGAAAGGCTGCAACGCCTGCAGGCATCGCTCAACCGCGATCAGCTTGCCTTCAACCAGGCGAGCATTGGCAAGACCTGCGAAGTTCTGGTGGAGCGCAAGGGCAAGTTGCCGGGCCAATGGCTGGGCAAGTCGCCCTGGCTGCAATCGGTTTTCTTTGAAGGCGAAGCCGCCATTGGTGACATGGTGACGGTTGAGCTGGCAGAAGCCGGCCCGAATTCGATCCGGGGCCGGCTGCTGCAACTAGCCGAGGCCTGATCCCGCGCTATTGCGCGAGAAAGGCCCCGTCGACCGGGTAATAGGCGCCGGTCAGGAAACTCGCCGCATCGCTGAGCAGGAAATTGGTCAGCGCGGCGACTTCCTCCGGCTGTCCGAGCCGCCCGATCGGGTGCATCCCGACCAGCCCGTCCAGCTGCTTCTTCGACAATGCCCCTTCGATCAGCGGCGTTTCGATGAAGGCCGGGCCTACCGCATTCACGCGGATGCCCTGCGCCGAATATTCCAGCGCCGCCGTCTTGGTCAGCCCGCAAACCGCGTGCTTGGCCGCCACGTAATGCGCCGCGCCCCGCCAGCCGACCGAACCGAGGATGGACGCCATGTTGACGATGGATCCGCCGCCATTCTCCAGCATGGCCGGAATCTGGTAGCGCATACTGTAGAATACGCCGTTCAGATTGACGTCGATCACCCTGCGCCAGTTTTCCAGCGCCATCTCCCCCGTGCTTTGCTGGTCCCCTGAAATACCGGCATTGTTCACGGCGAGATCCAGCCGGCCGAATTCCCGGACGGCAAATGCCACCATGGCTTCAACCTCCTCCGCCTTGGCGACATTGACGGCATAGGCCAGCGCGCCCGCGCCCAGTTCCCCGGCAACCGCTTCTGCGCCCTGCGAATTGTAATCCGCCACCAGCACGCGCGCGCCGCGCCCTGCCAGATCCCGCGCAATGGCCGCGCCGATGCCCGATGCGGCTCCTGTCACGATGGCATTCTTGCCGGAAAAATCCTGGGACATTGTTCCTCTCCTTTCGATGCGACGGTGTGGGGATAAGCGGTCAGCCGTGCCCCATCCAGTGTTCGACACGCAAAAGATGCCGTGCCTGCGGCAATGCGCGATGTTCTATCAGGCGATAAATGCCCCCGACCAGCAAGCTGGCAATCACGAAACTGGCAATCGCATAGGCCCAGACCGCCAGGGCCATCGCCCAGCCCACCGGCGCCATGAACCAGCCATAGACCACCACAAGCGTGCCAAATATCTGCGTGATTTCGCATGGCAGGACCAGTTTCCAGCTGGGCCACGGGCGCGACCATACGCCGCCCTTGTTCCGGGTGAGATAGATTGTCATGTGGCCGGCCACCAGCAGCTTGAGAAACACCAGGGACTGCACGGTTTCGGGCGGCATTTGCAGCCAGTCGCGCACGAACCAGAACAGGCCGAAACTGGAAAACACACCATAGACGCCCAGCGCGCCTGCAATCGCCAGCACGCGGCGCATGTCCCAGCGCAGCGGGCGGCGTGCCATGGCCGCGTTGTCATAGGCGATGGCCATGATCGGGATGTCGTTCAGCAATGCCAGCAGCACCACCATCACCGCCGTGACCGGATAGAAATCGAAGATCAGGATACTGGCCGTCATGAACAGCAGCAGGCGGATCGTCTCCGCGATACGAAAAATGGCATAGCCGGTCATCCGTTCGAATATCTGCCGCGCTTCCTCGATCGCGCGGTTGATGACCGAAAGGCCCGGAGCGGTCAGCACCAGGTCGGCCGCCGCTGCCGCCGCGTCGGTCGCCCCGCTCACCGCGATGCCGACATCGGCCTGTTTCAGCGCTGGCGCATCGTTCACCCCATCGCCCGTCATGCCGACAATATGCCCGGCCTGCTGCAGGGGCCGCACGATCTCGAACTTGTGTTCGGGAAAGACCCGCGCGAACCCGTCCGCCGCCTCGATCGCGCCCAGCCTGTCGCCCGGGGCATCCCGGCCGAAGATCGTGTCCGCCACCACGATATTGCCGCCCATGCCCAGCTGGCCGGCAATATGACGGGCTATCGCCTCGTGATCGCCGGTGACCATCTTGAAATCGAGGCCCATGGCGCGCGCATCCGCAATGGTTTCCGCGCTGTCCTCTCGCGGGGGATCGGACAGAGATAGCAGGCCGAGGAAGCGCCACGCACCCTCCCCGTCCCTTCGCGCCACCGCCAGCGTGCGGAAACCCTTGTCCGCATGGGCAATTACTTCGGCTTCCATCGCGCTGCGCTGGCCGCCCTGCAGGGTGCAGAGATCGGCGATGACCTGCGGCGCCCCCTTGGTTGCGACGATGGTGCGGCCGCCCCGCTCCGCCTGCGCTTCCGCCCGTTTCATCACCGGATCGAAGGGCTGGAAATGGGTTATCTTCCAGCCTTGCAGATCCGCCATATCGGCCTTGTCCAGCACCGCTTCGTCAATCGCATCGGGCGCATCGGCCCGGCAGGCCAGAGCGGCTGCCTGCACCAGCTCGCTCTCCTTCACTCCTTCCGCCAGCCACGATTCGCCCAGAGAGAGGCGGTTCTGGGTGAGCGTGCCGGTCTTGTCGGTACAGAGCAGGTCCATCCCCGCCATTTCCTCTATCGCGACAAGGCGGGAGACGATGGCCTTCATCCGCGCCAGCCGTTCCGCCCCCACGGCCATCGTCACGGACAGCACGGCCGGCAGGGCCACCGGGATGGAGGCGACCGTCAGGATCAGCGCGAATTGAACGGTTTCGACCAGCGGATCCTGGCGGAACAGGGCGACCATCCCGATCAGCGCGACCAGCCCGATCGTGCACAGGATCAGGAAATTGCCGATCCGCAGCACCGCCCGCTGGAAAAGCGACCGGCTGCGCGCCGTATCCACCAGCCGCGCGGTCTTGCCGAAATATGTGTTCATCCCGGTGGCCGTGACGGTGCCGGTCATCTCCCCCAGTTTCACGATCGCGCCGGAATAGGCGATATCGCCCGGCTTGCGATCGACCGGCAGCGATTCCCCGGTGAGGACCGACTGATCGAGGCTGAGATAATCGCCGCCGCTCAACCGGATATCGGCGGGCACGATACTGCCCAGTTTCAAGGCGACGAAATCGCCCGGCACCAGCACCCGTGCGGGCAGATCCTTCCATTCGCCATCGCGCAGGACACGGGCCATGGGGGCAAGCCGCCGGCGCAGCAGGGCAATGGCATTATCCGCCTTGTATTCCTGCCAGAACCCTACCCCGGCATTCACGATCAGCATGGCGAGGATGATGGCCAGTTCTTCCCAATGGCCGAGAACGGCGCTGAGCAATGCGGCCACTTCGATCATCCAGGGGATCGGCCCCCATGCGAAATTGGCGATCCGCGCCAGCAGGCCGGTCTGTTTTTCCGCGAGGACATTCTCGCCATTGCGCGAGGCGCGTGGCGGCCTCCTCCCCGGTCAGCCCCGTTTCCAAATATGGCGCATCGCTCATCCGCCTTCTCCTGCTGGCCTCCAGGACGGCAGACTGCGCATTTTCGCGCGAGCGTTAATCTGGGGATGTTCCGGAGTTTGCAGGCGCCGGATGGCGGCCCGTGGCATTCAGGCGACTTTCCACCGACATATGTTCCGGCATGACTTGCCTCTCGCAATCCGTGGATTATCTTTCGAATCCTAGTGCGAAAGGAGCGCATGGCCCGAAAAACATCTCGCGCAGAAGGGGATACGGTGCTCGCCCACCCCGAAGATCGTCGTGACGCAGGGCGTCGCGCCAGGGTGGAGGTTCTGTTTGAAGAACAGGCCATGCTCGGCCCGTTATTCGGCGAATTCGACGCCAATCTGGTCCAGATAGAAAACCGGCTCGGCGTGTTCATCGCTGCGCGCGGCAACAAGGTGGTGATCGAAGGGGCGGAGGACGAAGTTGCCCGCGCCCGGCAGGTCCTGCTGGCCATGCACGAAAAATTACTGACCGGCGGAGAGCTGGATTCGGGCATGATCGAATCGCTTATCGCCATGTCCAACGAACCCACGCTGGACGGCATCATCACGGGCGAGGCCAAGGGCCCGCCGATCATGATCCGCACCCGCCGCAAGACGATCAGCCCGCGCAGCGCGGCCCAGGCCGAATATATGCGCCAGCTCGCCAGCCGGGACATTATCTTCGCCCTTGGCCCGGCGGGCACGGGCAAGACCTATCTGGCCGTGGCCCAGGCGGTCAGCCAGCTGATCACTGGCAGCGTGCAGCGCCTGATCCTGTCCCGCCCGGCGGTGGAAGCGGGCGAACGGCTGGGCTTCCTGCCCGGCGACATGAAGGAGAAGGTCGATCCCTATCTCCGCCCGCTTTACGATGCGCTGTATGATTGCATGCCGCCCGAACAGGTGGACCGGCGCATCGCCAGCGGGGAGATCGAAATCGCCCCCATCGCCTTCATGCGCGGACGGACCCTGTCCGATGCCTTCGTCATCCTGGACGAAGCGCAGAACACCACTCGCGAACAGATGAAGATGTTTCTCACCCGCTTCGGCCAGAACAGCCGCATGGTGGTGTGCGGGGATCCCCGGCAGGTGGATATACCCGGCGGCATCGGCCAGTCCGGCCTTGCCGATGCGGTCGCCCGACTGGAAGGCGTGGAAGGCATCGGCACCTCCCGCTTCACCGCGGCCGACGTGGTCCGCCACCCGATCGTTGGCCGGATCGTCGAAGCCTATGAAGGGCAGGACGGCTGAGATTTGCCGGATCGATCCGGCACCCCGCCCGCTCTCGTCACCCCGGGCTTGATCCGGGGTCCAGCTTGCTTCCGCCGAGTTGAGAAATGGCGCGATCCCGGATCAGGTCCGGGATGAGAGCAGGGCATGGCGCAAGGTCGAGGCTTCCCTACTGGCCACAGCTCGCGCTATGCGGGCGGAATGTGTCATCCTTCCGCCCCGTCCCGTCTTTCCCCGCCCATCGCGGGATCGAAGGCAGCGCATTTTTCGCGCACAGGACAGTGTTCCAGGCGTTCCAGCCGTGCACCATGCGCGACGAGTGGAGCCGTCTGATGCAGCTCGATATCGATATTGAGGATCCGTGGCCGGCGGGCGACTGGGAAGCTCTGGCCGAACGTGTGGCGCAATGCGCGATTTCGGTCGCGCCGGAGCTTGGGAATGAACGGCTGGCGGCCAGCCTGCTGTTCACCTCGGATTCGCAGGTGCATGAACTCAACCGCGAATGGCGCCAGCGGGACAAACCCACCAATGTCCTCTCCTTCCCCATGCTGGAGCGGGAGGACTTGCTGGAATTGCAGGCCGACGGACCGCCCGAACTGCTGGGCGATATCGCCCTTGCCTGCCAGACCTGTGCGCGCGAAGCCGCCGAAAAAGGCGTTTCCCTGCAAGACCATGCCGCGCATCTTGTGCTTCACGGATTGCTCCATCTGGCAGGGTATGATCACGAAATTTCCGCCGCGGATGCCGATGCGATGGAGGCAATGGAAACAAAGGCGCTTGCGCAAATGGGAATCGGCAACCCATATGAAGAGCCGCAAACAGAATAGGGAAAAGCGACAGGGCGATGCCCGACGTTACGAAACAGGGCGATTCCAGCAATGGAGACGCGGACAGTAGGGGCGGATTGTGGAACGCAATCCGACGATTCTTCGACGAAGCGGGCGAAACCTCGCTCCGCGCACAATTGGAAGAAGCGATTGACGAGCATGAGGGGGAGCACGCCTCAGGCGAACAGATACCCGGCAAGGGGGATCTTTCGGCGGTGGAACTCACCATGCTGCGCAATCTGCTGCATTTCAGCGAGCATGATGCCGATGACGTGGCGATTCCCCGTGGGGAAATCATCGCCGTGTCGGCCGATGCCAGCTGGGACGATCTGATCGGGATCTTTTCCGAACACGGCCATTCGCGCCTGCCGGTCTATCGCGACATGCTGGATCAGGTAATCGGCATGATCCACATCAAGGACGTGTTTCCCTATCTGGCCCACGGCAAGGCACCGCCTTCCGACTGGACGGTGCTGATGCGCCAACCGCTTTATGTGCCGCAGGCACGCGGGGCGCTGGACGTGCTGGCCGATATGCGCGCCCGCCGCATTCATCTTGCCATCGTGGTGGATGAATTTTCCGGCACGGACGGGATCATCACGATCGAGGATCTGGTCGAGGAAATCGTCGGCGAGATCGAGGACGAGCATGACGATGCGCCGATCGACCTGGTGGTCGCCATTGGCGAAGGCATGTGGGATGCGGATGCCAGGGCGGAACTGGACGACGTGGCCAAGATCGTCGACGATCCGCGCATTGCCGAGGTCGAGGAAGCGGTCGACACGCTGGGGGGGCTGGCTTTCGTGCTGGCCGAACAGGTGCCGCCACCCGGCACGGTTCTGACCCACCCCAGCGGCTGGCGGATCGAAGTCACTGCCGGGGATGAAACCCATGTCACCCGGCTGCGGCTCCATCGCCCAGAAGCGGAAAGCGAACCGGAAACGGAATGACGCTGTATGACGTGCGAAAGGTAGCAAGCGAAGTTTGTTGCAAAAAACGCACAAGGGAGGAAATATTGGTGCAGCGCAACAAAAAATATGATTTCGTCATATCAATGATTTGAGGAATTTGCTGTCCAATTTTCCCCCGCAGCGCATCACAAGCAGCTCGACACAGTTGCATTTTTCTGAACATTAGATCCGATGCGCCGCCTCCCCCCCTTAAGGGCGCTCGAAGCTTTCGTGCGTGTGGTTCGCCTGGGCTCTGCCCGCGCGGCCTCGGACGAACTCGGGCTCAGCCCGTCCGCCCTTTCCCGCCGGATTGCCAATCTTGAAGATTTCACCGGCAAGAAGATGTTTTCCCGCACCGGCCAGGCAATGAAGCTGACCGATGAAGGGCGCGCATTCTACGATTCAGTCGCCCCGCATCTGGAAGCGCTGGCCGTGGCGGTGGAAGCGCAGTCGGAAAATCTGCAATTGCTGCGCCTGCGGCTGGGCGTCCTGCCCCTGTTCGGAACGCAGCGCCTGTTCCCCCGTCTGCCGGAACTGCGCCAGTTGCATCCGCGGCTGCATATCGACATCGACACCGGCCCGCATCTGATCGACCGGGTGGGCGATACGCTGGATGCGGCGATCATCCTGATGACGGAACCGAACGCCAATTATCACGGCGTCCAGCTGGACCAGAACACCGTCCACGCGATCTGCAACAAGACATTGGCAGAAGAACTCGGCCCCAGCCCCGGCATTCCCGAACTGGAGAAGCAGACCTTCCTGCTCCACACGGACATGCCGCTGAGCTTCGACGCCTGGAAGAAGGCGCTTGGTTACGAAGCGCTGCAACCAAGCGCGATAGACCATTACGATTCCGGCCAGCTGATTCTGGAAGCGGCCGCACAGGGCCTGGGCGTGGCCATGATGCATGACGACCACATGCGCCGGAACAACGATCCGCGGCTGGCCAAACTGTTCGACGGGCTACAGGTCGAAAGCCCATACAGCTATTGGTTTGTCTGCCGCCCGGTCGATCTGGAAACCCGCCCGGTGCGGATATTCCACGACTGGCTGGTCAAGGCAGGTCTGTAGAAGGCACAAGACGAAATCGGGCAAATGGTAAAGACCGGCCCGGAAATTGGACAAAATGGGGAGAATTCGATGAGACTGAGCCTGAAACTTCTGGCGGCAGCGAGTGTGCTGGCCACCCTTTCCACACCAGCCGCCGCCCAGATGCGGGCGTTGAGCGATCCGGTGGAGGCGCATCCCGATCCGGAATCGCTGTTCACCAGCAGCGATCCCGAACTTCACCGCAACAAGCAGGCAACGCTGCACATCATGCGCGAATTGCTGCAATGCGACCAGTGGGGCCGCGCCGGCGAATGGCTGACGGATCGTTATATCCAGCACAACCCGCTCGCCGCTTCGGGGCTGGAAGGCGTGCAACGTTATTTCATCGAGATTGCGGGGCGCAAGCCGAAGGAAAATTGCGAAAAGCTGACCAATCCGATCGTCGCCGTTCAGGCGGAGGATGATTTCGTCACCGTGCTGACCAAGCGCGAAGTCCCCTATGCCGACGATCCGACGAAGAGCTACACCACGACCTGGTTCGATACCTGGCGCTTCGTTGACGGCAAGGCGGACGAACATTGGGATCCGGCCACGCTTCCCACCGGCACCCCGCCCCAGGCAATGGATGTGGACGCGGTGCTGCTGGAAGCGAAGGAAAGCGCCGCGATCGAGAAACTGATGTGGGACTATGTCCGCGCGGCCGATACGCTGAATGCCGATGAATATGTGACCGTGTTCACCGAAGACGGTTCCTTCCAGGCGACGAAGGGCCGCGACGCGCTGCACAAGATGATTTCCGACATGAAGGTCAGCATGGACAAGCGCCGCGCCGATGGCCAGCTATCCGGCGCGATGCATCATGTGATGTCCAACCAGCATATCGAATTCCTTTCCCCCACCCGGGCCCGGGTTCACTATTACTGGCAGACCGTGTTCGGCGGACCGGCCGGCAGCGAAACCCCGCCCAGGGTCGCCGCAGTAGGCAATGGCGTGGACGATGTGGTGAAGAAGGACGGCAAGTGGCTGATCATGAGCCGCAATGTCGCGCCGAGTGCGGAGCAGGAATAGGCGTCGATCTGCATGACCAAATAAAAAGGGGCGCCCCGCGGCGCCCCTTTTCATATCGATTGCCTGCCGGTTTCAGGAAACCGTGGCTTTCACGATCTTGCCCGGTTCCTGCGGCGGTTCGCCCTTGGGCAGCGCGTCGACATGTTCCATCCCGCTCTCGACCTGGCCCCAGACGGTGTACTGCCCATCCAGGAAATGCGCATCGTCGAAGCAGATGAAGAACTGGCTGTTCGCACTGTCGGGAACCTGGGTGCGCGCCATGGAGCAAGTGCCGCGCATATGCGGTTCGGCGTTGAATTCCGCCTTCAGGTCGGGCTTGTCGCTGCCGCCCATGCCGGTGCCGGTCGGATCGCCGCCCTGCGCCATGAAGCCGGGGATCACACGGTGGAAGACGACACCGTCATAGAAACCATCCTTGGCAAGTTCGGTAATACGTTCGACATGTCCGGGCGCCAGATCGGGACGCAGCTTGATCACGACATCGCCGCCCTTTCCGTTTCCGGTATCCAGCGTCAGTGTCAGCTTTTCGTCGGCCATCTAAGATCTCCTCTCGGGTTTCGCGGGCGATATAGGGAAGTGTGCGGCATTGTCACCCGTCGCTTGCTTTTGCGGCGCACAAGAATAGGACCGGGGGCATGGCCGAACACGACATCAGAGAGCTGGAAGAGGAGCTTCCCCGCGAGGAAGACGAACAGCTCGACGAGGAAAACCGGCTGAAACCGGAATTCGTCGATTCGGTAATCGAAGCCGTCGACGAAGGCGACGAATCCCGCGCTTACGAGCTGGTCGAACCGCTCCACCCGGCCGACATCGCCGATCTTCTGGAATTGTTGCAGCCGGAACGGCGCCACATGCTGGCGGCTGCGATCACCGATCTGATGACGGCCGAAGTCGTCTCCGAGCTGAATGATTATGTCCGCGACGACATGATCGAGGCGCTGCCACCCGAAGCGGTGGCGGAAATCGCCGAACAGCTGGATACGGACGATGCCGTCCAGCTGATCGAGGATCTCGACCCGGCCGAACAGCGCGCCATCCTGGCGGAGATGGAACCGGAAGACCGCGCGGCCATCGAAAACGCGCTGTCCTATCCGGAAGAAACCGCTGGCCGCCTGATGCAGCGCGAGCTGGTGGCCGTGCCGGAACACCTGACCGTCGGCGACCTGATCGATTATCTGCGCGACAATGACGATCTGCCGACGGAATTCTTTGAAGTCTTCATCGTCGATCATCGCCACCGCCCGGTGGGCAGTTGCCAGCTGTCCTGGATCCTGCGCTGCCCGCGCCATATCGCGCTGAGCGACGTGATGCTGCGCGACCAGACGCTGATCCCGGTCGATATGGACCAGGAAGAAGTCGCCCTTCGGTTCCAGAAATATGCGCTGATTTCCGCCGCCGTGGTGGATGAAGGCGGACGCCTGGTCGGCCAGCTGACCGTCGACGATATCGTACATATCATCCAGGAAGAAGCCGGCGAGGACGCCCTGCTGATGAGCGGCGCGGGCGAAGGCGACATCAACGAACCGATCCGCGATGCCTATTGGGCGCGCGTGCGCTGGCTGGTCGCCAATCTGGGCACCGCCCTGATCGCCAGCGTGATCATCGCCACATTCGATTCGGCCATCGCGCAATTGACCGCGCTGGCCATTCTGATGCCGATCGTGCCTTCTCTCGGCGGCAATGCGGGCACGCAGACAATGGCGGTGACTGTCCGCGCCATTGCCACCAACCAGCTGACCCGGTCCAATACGCGGCGCATGCTGGGCCGAGAATTCCGCGTCGCCCTGCTGAATGGCGCAACAGTGGCCGTGGTGATCGGTATCGGCGTGGCGGCCGTGTTCACGCCGATGCTGGGCCTCGTGATCGCCGCAGCCATGATCATCAATATTCTCACCGCCGGGCTGGCCGGGGTGGCGGTGCCCGTTCTGTTCGACCGGGTGGGGCAGGATCCCGCGGTGGCAAGCAGCGTCTTCGTGACGATGATCACCGATTCCATGGGCTTTTTCGCCTTTCTCGGCCTCGCCGTGGCGAGCGGCATGGTCGCCTGACCCCGCGCGCTGGAACAGTTGGAACGCTGTTCCAGCCACAAGCAATTGTCCCTCCACTCGCATCTCGCAAATGCGCTGCGGCATCCCTATCTCGGCATCATGCCGCTCAGCATGACCAAGATCGCCTATCGTTCGGGCAGTGTCGAAAATCTGCGCAAATGGGTCGAATCCGGGGACGAGGCGCATATGACCACGCGCTATCTGCCCAAACGCCATGAAGAGATGATTGGCGGTTCACTTTACTGGATCATCGAACATGCGCTGGTCGCGCGCAGCGAGATATTGGGTTTCCAGCAACGCGACGATGGCCGCTGGACCATCCGCCTGGCGCCCAAGCTCGTCCTCGTCCGGCCCAAGGCCAAGCGCGCCCACCAGGGCTGGCGCTATCTTGAAGAAAAGGATGCGCCCCCCGATCTGGCTGACGGGGAAATGAGCGGCGACGTGCTGCCGGGCAAGCTGGTCAGGGAACTGGGGAAGCTGGGGCTGGTATAGCGGCCTCGCGCTCCATCACGATGCGCCAGAGCGGCTGCGGGTCCAGCGGCACGCGGAACCTGTTGCGGGCAAGATCGGCCCATTCCTCGAAATGCTGGATCTCCCTTATTTCCTGCCCTTCCGGCGCGGAAATGGTCAGGATCCGGTCACGCATCGCCCAGTGCCGGTCCCCGTCGCGGATCTGCATGGTCATCCGCCCCACGAAATTGGATGCGGGATTGCTGCGCTGCCATTCGCATTTGGCGGAAAGCAATTCTTCATCCGCCTCCTCTGCCGTGAAATCGAACCAGAAAGGGGCCGCGCCGCACCCCTCCTCGGTAAAACGCCACATTCCATCCGCCGTCTTGCCAAGGGACACGCGAAAGGGGCTGTCTTCCCGTGCGCCTTCTTCCAGCGGCAGTGGCCCGGCCAGCTTTGATCCGAAACCGGCATCGACAAGCCAGTCCCGCCCTTCGCATTGGACGATCAGCGCCAGATGGCCACCCATTGCCGCGCTCGTCCCTTCTTCGCGCAATACACCGCAGGCGATCCGCCGCACGGCAAAGCCCGCCAGCGACAGGGCGGAGCCAAGCACGGCATTCTGTTCGTAACACCAGCCGCCCCTGCCCTGCCCGACGATCTTGGCCCAAGCCGCATCGGGCGAAGTGCCGAGCGGGAGGCTGCGCTGCACGTCGAGATTTTCAAACGGGACTGCCGCGATCTGCGCGCCGACCATTGCCTGCAAGCTTGGCAGGTCGGGGCGAATTGTATGGTCCAGCCCGATCCGCGCCAGATAATCGCCCAATTCCATCCCGCACCTCTTTCCCTGCCATATTGCCCCATGCCTATAGCAGAGGATGGCCGGATCGACGGCGATCAACTTTCGGTCAGCAATTGCTCCACCGCTCCCTGCGCAGGACGCTATCTGCACTGGAACATCTGCCTGCCCCGCTCCGTTGCATGGGAAAGAGAATGAGTGAGAGAGAGGAGACATACCATGCCCGAACGCCAGTCCCGCCATCCCGATAACGATCTGATCGACCGTATGCAGCAGGAGGCCCGGCCAGGTCAGCAAAGCCGATCCGGCGGGGAAGTGAATCGCCGCGTCGGCACCAGGGCAGAACTGAACCGCGCGACCGATCCGGAAGACACCGAACGCCCCACGGGACAGGACAATCCTGCTGAGGATGCGCAAAAGGGCCCCAAGACCCGTGCGGAAATACA
Source organism: Croceibacterium atlanticum (assembly GCF_001008165.2). Lineage (NCBI taxonomy): Bacteria > Pseudomonadati > Pseudomonadota > Alphaproteobacteria > Sphingomonadales > Erythrobacteraceae > Croceibacterium > Croceibacterium atlanticum. The sequence goes on from NZ_CP011452.2 coordinate 1,290,854, forward strand.
GGATGAGCGCAATAACGCCTAGGCGTTGCGCACTTCCCCACCGGCCGCCATCACTGCCGCCTTGCGCAGCATATTGGCATATTCTTCCGGCTCGCGCGCTCCCTGCACCAGATAGCGGCCATTGATGACAAAGCTGGGCACGGAATTTATGCCCGCTTCCAGCCCGCGCTTTTCTTCCAGCCTGACAGCGATGGCCAGCGCTTCATCGTCAAGAGCCTGCGCCGCGCCGGCCGTATCGAAACCCTCTTCACCCGCAATGGCGAGGAGGGTTTCGCGTTGCCCGACCGGGCGCCGCTGCTGGAAATGGGCCCGCAACAGGGCCAGCTTCAGCCGGGTTTGTGCTGCCGGGCCCTGTTCCGCCAGTGCCCAGCGCAGCAGCTTGTGCGCTTCAAACGTATTCCAGGTCATGCCCGGTTCGCCTTCCGGCCCATCGAAGACCATGGGGAAACCGACACGTTCAGCCACTTGTTCGATCTGGCCGCGCATCCGCGCCACTTCATCCGGCGTGCGTTTATAGACATCGGCCAGATGCTGTGCCTGGCTCTTCCCCTCCTGCGGCATGTCAGGGGCGAGTTCAAACGGCATCCAGCGCGTTTCCACCTCCATCTCGCCATCCAGCAGGTCGATCGCCCTGGCGAACTGGGTGTAGCCGATGGCGCACCACGGGCACATGATGTCCGACCAGATATCGACGGAGATCCTTGGCTTTCCGGTCATATCGATTGCTCCAGCCACCAGCGCAGCATGTAATGCGCGATCGCCTGCCGGGGCGGAGGGAGGAAGCTGGCGCTTTCCTTGCCCCTTGCGATCGCTTCGGCAACGGCATCGCGCGTGAACCAGCGCGCATCCTCTATTTCCGTCTTGTCGATGGCAAGGGTCGGATCGTCCGTATGCCCGATACAGCCGATCATCAGCTGCGAAGGAAACGGCCAGGGCTGGCTGGCGATGTAGCGTATATCGCGCAGGCGCACGCCCGCTTCCTCGAAGGTTTCCCGCGCGACGGCTTCCTCGATCGTTTCGCCGGGTTCCACGAAACCCGCCAGCGCGGAATAGCTGCGCGGGGGAAAGCGCGACTGGCGGCCCAGCAGCAAACGCCCCTCATGCTGCACCAGCATGATCGCCACGGGATCAACACGCGGGAAATGCTGCGCCGAACAATTGCCGCAATTGCGTTGCCACCCGCCCTTGGCCGGATGGGTCCGTTCTCCGCAATTGGCGCAGAAACGGTGCCTTGCGTGCCAATCCAGCAGGCTGCGCGCGCCGCCATATATGGCCAGATCTCCCGCGCTCATCAGGGCAATGGCGTCCCAGCTCTTGCGATGGGCATAGGCCGGGCCGGCATCACCCGCCGGAGGCACTGCGGCAAAAGCGGCGCGGCCATTGCTGAGGCCGAGAAAGACCAGCTCCGCATCGGCCGGCGCTTCGGCAATGGGCGCCCATTGCAGCACGCCCTCCGCATCAATTTCCGGCGCCAGCCCGTCCAGCCTCAGCAACAGGGCATCGGTGCCGGACCGCAATTGCGCCAGCCTGTCCGGATCCGTGCGCAGATGGTCCGCCCGGTCGAGAGGCTGATTGCCGAATGCGATCTCCATCACCTGCGGCCCGCATCCCGCGCGGCCGCGGCAAGGAAATCTTCCTGAAGCGAATAGAATTGCGCGGGCATATATTGCGAATATTGCCCCTGCCGCAGACCGCTGCCCATATTCACGAAGCCAGTCGTCCCCGCCGCGCCGAACCAGCCGAAATTCGGCCCATTCGCGGTGCGCACCACGCGCCCGCCCGCGCCGAAGCCGTATGTTGCCGGGTAGATATCCCCCGGCAGCATCGTGTCCGGCAACAGGTCCGAAGTGCCGATGCGAACCGCCCTCTCGCTCATCACCCGGACGCCATCAATCGCCCCGTAACCGGCCAGCATCATCAGGAAACGGTCATAATCGCGCGGGGAGGAGACGAGACCCGCCCCGCCAAAGGGAAAGGCCGGCTGGTCGAGATAGATGGATGTGCCCGGCTGGTCGATCGGCAGAAGATTATCGCCCAGCAGGAAGTAATTGGCGGTAAGCCGGAACTTCTCTTCCGCAGGCACGCGGAACCAGGTGCTGGCCATGCCGCATGGCCCGAAGATCCGTTCCTGCAGGAAGGCGTCGAATGGCTGGCCGGACGCGATCTCTATCACCCGCCCCATCAAATCCAGCCCGACCGAATAGCTCCACCGCGTGCCCGGCTGATAGACCAGCGGCATTTCGGCGAGCCGGTCAGCGAAAGCGGCCAGGCTTCCCGCCGGGGCACCGCGCAGCAGGCCCGGAATTTCGATCCGGGATATTGCGCCGGGAACCAGCCCCTTTTCCGCATAGGCGGCGCCGATCGGCCCCTGCTGCACCATCGAACCATAGCCCAGGCCCGCCGTATGGGTCAGCAGATGGCGGATCGTGATCGGCCGAACCGCCCGTTCCAGATTATCCGGCGTGATCGCCCCGTCATAAATCTTCTGCACCTGCATATCGGCGAATTTCGGCAGCAGATCCGCCAGCGGCTGATCCAGCGAAAGGCGGCCTTCATCCACCAGGATCATCGCCGCCATGCCGGTGATCGGCTTGGTCATGGAATAGATGCGATAAAGCGAATCCGGATCGGCCATCCGCTCTGCCAGAAAACTGTCGCGCCCCTTCGCGATGAAATCGGCTTCCCGCTGCCCCCAGCCCAGCGCACAGACCATGTTCGCGACCTTGCGCTGGCGCACATAATCGGAAACCAGCGCCTCCACGCCCGGCCAGCTATCCGCCGGAGACGCGGCCAGCGCCCGTCCGGCGAAGGGAATGTTCAGCATGGCCGCGCCGGTGCCCACAGCGCCTGCCCCGCGCATGAAGGACCGGCGGGAAAATTCCGCGGAAATGGATGACAGAGACAAGGCGACCGCTCCCAGGATTATTTCGCGGCGGAACGTAGCAAGCGTAAACCGCCAAGAAAACTTGCAATGACCCGGTGTCTTATTAATATAAGACACATGCTCAATCTCGTTTCCATCCTAGTCGGTATCGTCGCCCTGCTGCTGGCGATCCCTTCCACCATTCCCCTGCTCGGCTGGGGCAACTGGTTTGTCCTGCCCATCGCGGTGATCGGTATCGGCATTGGCGCCCTGTCCAGCAGCAATGGCGGGCGCAATTTCTGCCTGATCGTGTTCGCGATCGCCGTGGTGCGGCTGATGCTGGGTGGCGGGATTATCTGACCGCCATCCGGGGCGGCTTCATTGCCGCCTCAGCCCCGTTCCCGCGCGCGAGACGCCGCTTTCGCGAACAGGGTCGGCAGGCCTGCATCCTCCAGCTTCCCGATTTCGTGCCAGATACCTTCCGGCAGAGGCCCACTGGCCTGCCCGGCAAGCGCCATAACTGAAAGTTCCAGCGTGAAATGGGTAAAGCCATGCTGCACGCTGCCGAGATTCTTCCATTCCCCCGGCATCGGCGGATCGCCTGATCCATCGCGCCGCGCGCTCCAGCCATCATCGGGCAGGGCCCGCATTCCGCCCAGCATCCCCTTGCCCGGCCGTGTGACCAGCAAGACCTTGCCATCACGCTCGATCCACCAGGCGGCGCCGCGCCGATGCGGCTTGGGCTTCCTGGGCGGTTTGACGGGCAGTTCCGCCTGGCGCCCCGTTTCCCGTGCCCGGCAGAGATCCGCCAGTGGGCAGAGCAGGCATTTGGGATCGCGCGCCGTGCAGATCGTCGCGCCCAGATCCATCATTGCCTGCGCGAAATCCCCGGCGCGCCGTTCCGGCGTGATCGTTTCAGCAGCGGCGCGGATCGCCTTGCGGGCAGCGGGCAAAGGATCGTCGATCGCGAACAGGCGAGCCACCACCCGTTCCACATTCGCATCCACCACTACTGCGCGCTGGCCAAAGGCGATGGCCGCCACTGCGGCGGCGGTATAGGCGCCCAGCCCCGGCAATTCGCGCAGTTCCCGTTCGCTTCGGGGGAAGCCGCCGCGTTCGGCCACTGCCCGCGCGCAGGCCACCAGATTGCGGGCGCGGGAATAATATCCCAGCCCCGCCCATTCGCCCATGATCTCTTCTTCCGGCGCAGCGGCGAGCGCTTCCACATCAGGCCATTTGTCGATGAATTTGCGGAAATAGGGTGCAACGGCGGCAGTCGTGGTCTGTTGCAGCATCACTTCGGACAGCCAAACGCGATACGGATCGGCACTGCCCCCACCGGGCGGCACGCGCCAGGGCAGATCCCGCGCATGGCTATCATACCAGGCGAGCAAAAGCGGCGAGACCCTATCCTGCATTCGGCCGCTATGGCATGGGGATGCCCAGTATGGAACGCAACGAGCCAAAAAGCGGGCGGACAAAAGGCGCCGGGGCCCGGAAGGGGCGGCAGCCAAAGGCATATGAACGCCCGCGCGGCGGCCCGGCAAAGCCTGTGGCAGAGCTGGTTCCGCAGATCGGCCGCGCCGCATTCCGCCGCTTCGGTTTCGTCCAGTCCAGCGTCGTCACCCGCTGGCCCGAAATCGTGGGCGAAAGACATGCCAGGGTCTGTTCACCGGAATCGATCCGCTTTCCGCCCGGCGAAAAGAGCGAAGGCATTTTGCAGCTTGTCGTGCTTCCCGCCCATGCGCCGCTGATCCAGCATGTGATCCCGGAAATCATCGAACGCGTGAACCGCTTCTTCGGCTACAAGGCCGTGGCGCGGGTGAAGATGCGTCAAGGTCCGGTTCAGCCGGGCCGTGCAGAAACAAAGCCGAAGGCGCCCCCTTCGCTCAAGCCGATACCCATGGAACTGGGCGACAGTTTGCGCGATATCGGCGATCCGGAATTACGGACCGTGCTCGAATCGTTGGCTCGAAGCATCGGCGCGAAGGAAGAGGGGCAGGAATGATCTTCAGGCGGATGGCCATGGCGGCCATGCTTGTTGCCGGTGCATTGTTCGCCGGCGGCGCGACGGGTTCCAACTGGGTGAACACCGTCACCGTTACGGATGGCGGCCATCTGATCGGCAATCCCGATGCGAAGGTGAAGCTGACCGAATATATCAGCTATACCTGCCATGTATGCGCCGATTTCGCCCGCGAAGGGGAAGATCCGCTGAAGCTCGCTTATGTCGAACCGGGCAAGGCCAGCCTGGAAATCCGCCATCTGATCCGCGATCCGGTGGACCTGACGGCGGCCATGCTGGCCAATTGCGGCGCGCCGGGCAAATTCCCGCTCAACCATTCCGCCTTCATGCGCGCCCAGCCCGAATTCATGGCCGTGGCCCAGGAGGCGAATGATGCGCAAATGGCGCGCTGGCGCAATACGGACCGTCCGGCCGCACGCCGGGCAATTGCCAGCGATCTTGGCTTTTATGAAATCATGGAACGGCGCGGCTATTCCCGGTCGGAAGCGGATCGCTGCCTGAATGATGAAGCAAAGGCGAAGAAAATGGCCGACATTGCCGCGCGTGACTGGAAGCTGCCCGGTATCCAGGGAACCCCGGCCTTCGCCATTGACGGCAATATCCTTGCCGGCACGCATAGCTGGCGTATGCTTGCCCCGCAGATCGCGGCCCGTTTCTGAGCATTTGCGCTGTGGGTGAAGCTGTGGAAACAGGATCCCCACGCTTCAACTGCAAACACCCATCGTATAGCCTTCCCCTTCTTATGCCACGGATAGACATGACCCAATCGACATCCCGCCGCCTGCTGATCGCCTCGCTTGCCCTGCCGCTGTCATTGGCGCTTGCCGCCTGCGGCGATACCGCGGAAGAAACCGCCGCATCGCCCACGGGTGAACCGATCGCGGCGATCGAAGCGCCGGAGGGGCAGAGCTGGATCGAAATGAATGCGGAAACGCCGGAAGGCGGCTTCCGTCAGGGTAATCCCGACGCGCCGATCAAGCTGGTGGAATATGCCAGCCACACTTGCAGCCACTGCGCCGATTTTTCGGCCGACAGTGCAGCAGCCATGGAAGAACTGATCAGCACGGGCGTGGTCAGTTACGAGATCCGCAACCAGATCCATGATGCGCTGGACCTGACGATTGCCCAGCTGGTCCGCTGCAGCGGGCCGGATGCCTTCCATCCGCTGGCCAGCCAGGCCTGGGCCGCCCTGGGTGATTTCGCCAATGCGGCGCAGCAAAACCAGGCGCAATTGCAGGCGGCCATGCAATCCCAGGGCGATGATCGCTTCGTGAACATCGCCGCGGCAACCGGGATGCTCGATTTCTTTGCCGCCCGCGGTGTCAGCCGCGATCAGGCGCGCCAGTGCCTGAACCAGCCTGACGAAGCGCGCGAAATCCTCACCCGTTCGGAAGAACAGTCGGAAGAACTGGACGTGACGGGCACGCCCACCTTCTTCATCAATGGCAGCCGGATCGAAGGCACTTCGTGGGAAGTGGTCGAAGCCGCCTTGCAGCAGGCCGGCGCCAGGTAATCCGCATATGAAGCAGCGGCCGCGATGCTGATAAGGAAGCTCAAACTCTCGGGCTTCAAGAGCTTCGTCGAACCGGCCGAACTGCGCATCGACCCCGGCCTGACCGGGGTCGTCGGGCCGAATGGCTGCGGCAAGTCCAACCTGCTGGAGGCAATCCGCTGGGTGATGGGCGAAAATTCGCCCAAATCCCTGCGCTCCGGCGGGATGGAAGACGTGATCTTCGCCGGCACCGCCCGGCGCCCGCAACGCGATTTCGCCGAAGTTGTGCTCCACGCCACCGATGGCGAAGGGGAAGAACTGGAAGTCACCCGCCGGATCGAACGCGGGGCCGGCAGCGCCTATCGTGTGAACGGGCGGGATGTCCGGGCCAAGGACGTGACACTGGTCTTTGCCGATGCCGCCACGGGCGCGCACAGCCCGGCACTGGTCAGCCAGGGCAAGATCGCACAGGTCATCGCGGCCAAGCCTGCCGAACGGCGGATGATGCTGGAAGAAGCGGCAGGCATTGCTGGCCTGCATGTACGCCGCCGCGATGCCGAAAACAAATTGCGCCAGACCGAAGCCAATCTGGCGCGGCTGGAAGATCTGATGGCCGGGCTGGACAGCCAGATGAATTCGCTGCGGCGGCAGGCGCGGCAGGCCGAACGCTACAAGGCGTTGAGCGAGAAGATACTTCTGGCGGAAGCGCGCCTGCTCTATGCCCGCTGGCGCGATGCCGCAGCAGCGGCGGAGGCCGCGCGGGCCCAGGCAAAACAGGCCGAAGCACATGTCGCCGCGATGCAGGCGGCGACCACGCAGGCGCAGAAAACGCAGGCGGAACTGGCGCAGAATCTGGCCCGGGCGCGGGATGAACTGGCCGACCGACGGGACGATAGCAGCGCCCATGGGCACCGCATGGCCGCATTGTCCAGCCAGTTGGAGGCGGCGGAACAGCGCCTGGCCGATCTCGACCGGCAGAAAGCCCGGCTGGAGGAAGATCGCGGCGAAGCGGACCGGATGACCCGCGACGCGGCGGAGGCACTTTCGCGGCTGGAGCAGGAACTCAATGCCGGCCGCAAGGCGCTGGAAACGGATGAAGCGCGCCGACCGGAAATCGCCGCCCGGACAGAAGATGCCGAAAGGGCGGCACGAACAGCCGAACTCGCCCTGGCCAGGGCCACCGCCGATCACGCCGGAGTGGAAGCGGAATGGCGCGTAGCCGAAGCCGAAGTGGCCCAGGCCCGTAGCCGGATCGAAAGGCTGGACCAGGAAGCCCGGCGCCAGGACGATCTGCGCCGCTCTCTCGGCGAACAAGGCGATCCCGATGAGGCGGTGGCCGAGGCCCAGTCAGCGGTGGAGGAGGCATCGAGGAAGCTTGCCGAATTGCGCGAAGCGATCGAGGCAAAGCGCGCCCGCAAGGACGAACTCGGCGCAGAGCGCGACGAAGCATCAAGCGCTCTTTCTTCCGCAAAGGCGGAACTGGCGGGCATCGAACGTGAATGGCAGGCGCTGAAGCGCGACCGCGAAGCGCGCGCCAGGCAGGCTTCGGGCAAGCACGGCCTGCCCCCGGCAATCGACAGGCTTTCTGCCGCGCCCGGCTATGAACGTGCCCTGGCGGCGGTTCTCGGCCGAGATGCCAAGGCACCTCTGGGCCTGCCCGATGCCGAGGCCGAGGGGCGATTCTGGACCGGCTCCGCTGTGCCGGCCAGGGTTGCAGACAGCCTGGCCGACCATGTCACCGCCTGCCCTCCCCAGCTCGCCGCGCGTCTCGCGCTGGTCCATGTGGTGCCAGCAGATGACGGGCGTGAACTGAAACCGGGCGAATGGCTGGTCACGACCGGCGGCCATTTGCGCCGCTGGGACGGTTTCATCGCCCGCGGCGAAGGCGCAGCCGAAGCGGCAAGGCTGGAGGCGGAAAACCGCTTCAAAGAATTGGAGAAGCAGCTCCCGCCCTTGCGCGAAGCGGCGGAACGGGCCGAAAAACGCCAGCAGGAATTGCAGGAAATGCTCGCGGCCTTGCAGCGGGATCTCATTTCCGGGGACCGCGAGATTGCGCAGGCTTCCGATGCGGAACGCGGCGCCCTGCGCGCGCTGGACCAGGCGGAGGCCGCGCGTGAACGACTGGCCGCGAGGCTGGCGGAACTGGATGAATCCGCCGCCGATCTGGCCGAACAGCGCGCCGCCGCGCAAAAGGATCTGGAAGCCGCCGAAGCAAGGCGAGCCGTGCTGCCCGACCCGGAAACCGGCCGGGCCACCCTTGCCGCCGCGCAGGCGAGGAACGAAGCAGCCCGCACCGCCATGCAGGCCGCGGCCGCCGCCCTCGCTTCGCACGATCAGGCGCTCGCCGTCGCGCGGGAACGGGTCGGAACCCAGCAGGCCGATATCAAGGGCTGGCAAGCCCGTGCGGGCGACGCTGCAAGGCGGTTATCCGGAATGGAGCAGCGTTTCGAGGAAATCGCCGAGGAACGCGTGGTCATCGCGGCCAAGCCCGAAGGGTTGATGCGCGAGATCGAAGGCGGCGAAGCCGTGCGCGAAAGGCTTGCCGCAGAACTCGCCAAGGCGGAAGCAGATGTTGCCCGGATCGCGGAGGAAGCGCGCCAGGCCGATGCCGCGCTTGCCCAGGCGAACGAGAAACTGGCCACGGCTCGCGAAGAACGGGCCGGCGCAGCAGCACGGGCCGAGAACGAGGAATCGCGGCGCGAGGAAATGGCGCGTATTTCAGGCGAGCGTTTCCAGTGCCCGCCGCCCATCCTGGCCAGCCGGTTCGATTTCGAACCGCAGGACATCGCCGCCCATGCCGAAGAATCCGCGATTCTGGACAAGCTTTCCAGCGACCGGGAACGGATCGGCCCGGTCAATCTCGTCGCGGCCGAGGAACTGGCGAAGATCGAGGAAGAGCATGGCAGCAGCGCCGCTGAACAGGCGGAACTGGCCGAAGCCGTCAACCGCCTGCGCGGTTCGATCGGCAGCCTCAATCGCGAGGGGCGTGAAAGGCTGCGCGCCGCGTTCAATGAAGTGAACGAACATTTCCAGCGGCTGTTCACCCGCCTGTTCGAAGGCGGACAGGCGCATCTGGCGCTGATCGATTCCGACGATCCGCTGGAAGCCGGGCTGGAAATCTTCGCCCAGCCTCCGGGAAAGAAGCTGCAATCGCTGACGTTGCTGTCGGGCGGCGAACAGGCATTGACGGCAGTTGCGCTGATCTTCGCCCTGTTCCTGACCAATCCGGCACCGATCTGCGTGCTGGACGAAGTGGATGCGCCGCTGGACGATGCCAATATCGATCGGTTCTGCGACCTGCTGGACCAGATGGTGAATGAAACGCAGACCCGTTACCTGATCGTCACCCATAATGCCGTGACGATGAGCCGGATGCATCGCCTGTTCGGCGTGACCATGGTTGAAAGGGGCGTCTCCCGCCTGGTCAGCGTCGATCTGGGCGGTGCGGAAGAATTGCTGGCCGCAGAATAATTGCACAGGCGGATCGCGGCATGTGCCGCAATCAACGCCGGAAATGCATGATCGGCGGCCGGTTCAATCCAGCACGGCACGCGGCCCCGGCCCCTTGGCGCCCAGGCGGTCATCCTTATTGTAAAGCTGGCATTTCTGCAGGCTCAGGCAACCGCAGCCAATGCACTGGTCCAACTGGTTGCGGGTCCGGGTGAGCAGATTGATACGTTCGTCAATCGCGCTGCGCATGCCGCGGCTGATCACCTGCCAGTCAGTCAGCGTCGGCGCCCGGCCCTGCGGCAATGTGGCGAGTTGTTCCTCGATCTCTGAAAGCGCAAGGCCGAGCTTCTGGGCAATCAGGATGAAGCTGACGCGGCGAATATCCGATCGCATGAAACGGCGCTGATTGCCGCTGGTTCGCAGCGCGGTCAGCAAGCCCTTCTCCTCGTAGAACCGGATCGCTGAGACGGCGACGCCCGTGCGCTCCGCCAATTGCCCAATCGTGATGAAGCGGTGTTCGGTCATCTGGTCCCAGCCCCTTTTTCCCCAGACTTGCCCCCAAAGGCTTGACCTCAACTTAGCTTGAGGTCGCAGAAGGGGCAACAGCGCGATTCGGAAACGTGTCAGCCCGGCACAAGGCCATCCGGCCAATGAGCGCGCCAAAGAGACAGGATTGCAGGAGAATGAATATGCACCATGGACGAATCGAACATGTAAACCTCACCGTTACCGATCCGGATCGGTCGGCCGCCTTTTTCTCAGCCCTGTTTGGCTGGCACGAGCGCTGGCGCGGCGAGGCCATGAATGGCGGCGAAACGATCCATATGGGCGAGGAATATTCCTATCTCGCGCTCTACACGGACCGGGGCAACCATGCCGGGCAAGAGAAAGGCCGCCCGCTCAACCATGTCGGCCTGCTGGTGGACGATCTGGAAGAGGCGGAACGCATCGTGATTGCCCATGGGCTGGAACCGTTCGGGCATGACGATTACGATCCAGGCCGCCGGTTCTATTTCTTGGACTGGGATGGGATCGAGTTCGAGATCGTCAATTACGGCTGAGCCGCTAGATCTGGTCAGCGCGCGCCGTGAGATCGCAAAGCGTCAGATCGCGGTCGTAGAAGCCCAGTTCCGTGCGCCTTGTCTGCCATTCGCGCATATGGCCGGTCTGGAAATGGGCCGCCAAAGCTTCCCGGTCATCCCACATTTCCATGACCCGAAACAGACCCGGTTCTGCCACGTCCTCTGCATAGGAGTAGGCGTGGCAGCCCGGTTCGGCCCGTGATGCCTCGATCACCCGCCGCATCGGCTCCCTCGCCGCCTCGACCATATCCACCGGAAACGGAAATGGCCGATGACCGCGATCATCAGAAGCTCTCTTCGTAAACCCGCGAGATGTCCCCGCCCCATTCGCCGTGATATTTGTCCAGCAGACGCTGTGCGGGCACTTTTCCGCTCTCGACGATTTCCTGCAGCGGGGCGATGAAGCCTGCCTCGCTCGCGCCGCTGCCGTCATATTCGGCGCGGGCATTCAGGCCGCCGCGGGCTATTTCCAGCACGTCACGCGCCAGATCGCGCAAAGTCCCGCCACCGGGTACGGAGGCGTCGAGCGCTTCCTTGGGCACCGCATTGCGCAGTGCCTCCCGCTCTTCCATCGTCCAGTTCTTCACGAGGTTCCACGCCGCATCCAGCGCAGCATCGTCATACAGCAAGCCGACCCACAAAGCCGGCAGCGCGCAGATGCGGCCCCAGGGCCCGCCATCGGCGCCGCGCATTTCGAGGAAGCTCTTCAGCCGCACTTCGGGGAAGGCGGTGGACAGATGATCCCACCAGTCGCTGGCGGTGGGCAGTTCACCCGGAAGCGCCGGCAGTTTTCCTTCCAGGAAATCGCGGAAGCTCTGGCCCGCAGCATCGATATATTTGCCTTCCCGCACCACAAAATACATCGGCACATCAAGCATATATTCGACATAGCGTTCATAGCCGAAGCCTTCATCGAAGACGAAGGGCAACATGCCGGTGCGATGCGGATCGGTGTCCGACCAGATATGGCTGCGATAGGAAAGGAAGCCGTTGGGCTTGCCCTCCGTGAAAGGCGAATTGGCGAACAGGGCGGTGGCCAGCGGCTGTAATGCCAGGCCGGTGCGGAACTTCTTCGCCATGTCCGCTTCGGATGAATAATCGAGATTCACCTGGATCGTGCAGGTGCGCAGCATCATGTCGAGGCCGAGCGTGCCAACACGCGGCATGTGCCGCATCATGATCTCGTACCGGCCCTTGGGCATGACCGGCAGTTCTTCGCGCGTCTTGTCCGGCCACATGCCCAGACCGAGGAAACCGACGCCGCATTTTTCGCCAATCGCCTTCACCTGTTGCAGGTGGCGCCCGGTTTCGTTGCAGGTCTGGTGGAGATTTTGCAGCGGCGCGCCGGACAGTTCCAACTGGCCTGCCGGTTCGAGGCTGACGGTGCCGTCATCCCCGCTCATGGCGATGACCTTGCCGTTTTCCTCTATCGGTTTCCAACCGAATTCCTGCAATTGCAGCAGGATATCGCGGATACCTCCGGCTTCGTCATAAGACGGGGCGCGCTTGTCATCCCGCTTATAAACCAGCTTTTCATGTTCGGTGCCGATGCGCCACGCACTGCGTGGCTTCTCGCCCGCCTGCATCGGCGCGACGAGCTGCTCGAACCGCTCGATAGGCGGTTCCTCTCCCGCTGACGCATTGCGCGTGCTCATGCGCAGCCCGTTAGGGAAGTCCGCGCCGCTGCGCCAGAGCAATTTGCATTTATCCGCTTCTATGCGCGCTTGTGCCAGTCTCCGGCCACTGCCATCCAAATTGCACCGGCGGCAATTGCGGCCGTTTCGCCGCGCAGAATTCGCGGACCGAGCGAGATCGGCCGCGCCTGGCCCAGCGCCCGCACGGCTTCGCGTTCGGCATCGTCGAAACCGCCTTCCGGGCCGATCAGCAGCGCGGCAGGGCCGGAATGCGCGGCAAATGCCTCGGCCGCAGGCTCTCCCCCCAGTTCGTCAGCAAAGAACAGCGCCCGGTCTTCCGGCCAGTCGCGCAGGAGAGCCTCCAGCTTTGTCACCCCCGCCAGTTCGGGCAAGGCAGTGCGCGCGCATTGTTCGGCGGCTTCGGTCACGATCATGCCAGCCCGGTCCGGGTTGAGCTTGTCCGCGACGCAGCGCCTGGTCAGCACGGGAACGATGCGCCGCACGCCCAGTTCGGTTGCCTTTTCCAGCACCAGATCGAAGCGGTCCTTCTTCAGCAGTGCCGGGCACAGCCAGAAATCGGGCACTTGTTCGCGCGGGCGCAGGCGCTCCACCGCCTGCAATTCGACGCTTCGCTTGCTGGAGGAGAGAACTTTCGCCGCCCATTCGCCTGTGTCGTCATCGCAGAGAATCACGGCATCGCCTTCCCCCACGCGCATCACCTTGGTCAGGTAATGCGCCTGGTTGCCCGCCACATGGACGGGCATATCAGCGGCAAGCGGGCCAGTGACGAACAGGCGCGGTGCGCTTCGCGGCGGCCAGGCGGGGGCGGCAGGCATGGCTGGCCACTATCCTTCCGGGAGGCTAGGAGGCAAGCCCAGGAGTCAGGCCCAGGAGCCAGAGATGGCGGATACGATCACCCCCGACAGCGAACATCGCGGCCTTGTGGCGCGGCTGCCGCAGAAGATGCGGGATTATGCCATGCTGGCCCGTTTCGATCGCCCGATCGGCTGGTGGCTGCTGTTCTGGCCTTGCGCATGGGGCGTTTGGCTGACCGGCGCCGGATTGCAATTGCAATTGCTGGCCTGGCTGCTTCTGGGCAGCATCGCCATGCGCGGCGCGGGCTGTGTCTATAACGATATTGTCGATGCCGATCTGGACCGGCAGGTTGCCCGCACGGCCAGCCGCCCTGTCGCCAGTGGCCGGGTTTCCCGCAAGGCGGCCTGGGTCTGGCTGCTCGTGCTATGCGCCATCGGTCTGATCGTGCTGCTGCAATTACGGTGGGAGGCGCAGCTTGTGGCGCTGGGCAGCCTGCTGCTCGTCGCCGCTTATCCTTTCATGAAACGCATCACCGGCTTTCCGCAGGCATGGCTGGGGCTGGTATTCACCTGGGGCGCGCCGGTGGGCTGGGTCGCCCTCCGGTCGGACAGGCTGGACGTGCTGGCCGCGCTCTATGCCGGTTCGATCTTCTGGTGCATCGGATATGATACGATCTATGCCCTGCAGGACCGGGAAGATGATGCGCTGGTCGGCATCGGATCCAGCGCGCTGACACTGGGCAACCGGGTGCAGGAAGGCGTCATCGCCTTTTATTGCCTCGCCCTGACTTTCTGGGGCCTTGCCCTGTGGCTGTTCCGGCAGGACTGGATCGCCCTTCTGGCATTGCTCCCCGCGGCGGCCCACCTGATGTGGCAGGCCTTTACGGTGAATGGCGAGGATGCGGACAACCCGCTGGCGCGTTTCCGTTCCAACCGTTTTGCCGGTTTGCTGGTGGCGCTGGCCTGCCTGGTGGTCGGCAACGCCTGACGATTATTCGGCCGGCTGCGCACGTCCTGGCTGGCCCGGCCGCACGGCCGCCAGCAGGCGTGCCAGCGGCGCGGTGATGAGCCCGTGCGCCTGCATCCATGCATGATATTGCCCATAGCGCGCATCCTCTGCCAGAAGATGCGCTTCTTCCGTCCTGGCACGCCAGAAATAGACCGCGCTGACACAGCCGAGAAACACCGTGTTGCGAATCGCATCCACGGCAGAGGCGCTGGTGACGAGGAATGGCAGAACCGACAGCCACCAGAACAGGTTCTTGGACAGATAGGCCGGGTGCCGCGTGAAGCGATAGGGCCCGTTGGTGATGATGCCGCGATAGGTAAGATTGGAAAAGCGGATGCCGAAAGCCACTGTCGCCCAGGCGTAGATCGCGGTCAGGAATACCAGCATCGCGGCCCATCCCCACAGCAGGATTGGCTGCCCGGCAAACCAGTATCCCCAGCCCGCCGTATTATATTCGTACTGGATCATCCCGCCATTACCCATGAAGGCATAGACAAAGGGCGGGTAACAGATCAGCGCCGCCAGCCAGCCGGCGATAAAGGGATTGCCGCTGCGTATATGAGCATCCAGCGGGCGCAGGGTCAGCAGATAGCCGACCGTCCCGATCTGCACGTCCACCACGAAAAGCAGTTCGAACAAATGGGTGCCCAGCGCCACCGGGTTGGACAGGATCGCGCCGTAATCGGCTTCGACCACATGGGCAAAACCCGGCGGAAGGATGGAGATCATGAAGGCGCCGAAGAAGCCCTTGATGATCCAGGCCCGCCAGTGCTTCTTCACCTGTTCCGGATCCCAGGCTTCCCGGCCCAGCAACAGGGCCCCGAAATGCCAGCTATGATCGCGCGGATCGACCATCCGCCGGTCCAGCCAGAATATATAGGGAATGGAGAGCAGGAAGATCGGTATCGCCGCCCAGCCGATTATGCGCATGGCGAAGAGATACTGCCCGTCCCAATACCAGCGGCCCAGGCAATAGAACGCCCCGATCAGCAGCCATGTGGCCCACAGGCCGGCCAGCTTCGTCAGGGAAATCCGCCGGATCTGAGAAAGGGGACGCACATTGTCCCAATCGATACCCGTGGAGGGGCGGCGATGGACCTTTTCAACCAATACGGACCAGGCCGCCATGGCGATGCCCACCAGAACCATGGACAGCAACGCCGCATGGGGGCCGGACATGACTTCACGCGGCGCGTTCAGGCCGAACAGATCGACGATTCCCGGCCAGAACCGGCAGAAGGCAATCCAGGCCAGCAGCACCAGCAGCCCGACAAATCCGACATGCCAGGAGACATCGCTCTCCGGCCGGCGCAGGGGCATGGTTCTAGAATGCGCGTTCATCACGCGCGGCTTACGTCCTAAGGGTTAAGGGGCCGGTAATGGCCCCGCCCCCGTTCCAGCCTCAGCGCCAGGCGGTTATCTTCCCGCCATCGTCCAGTATGTAGAGCGTGCCATTGGCGACGATCGGCGCGAGAGAGACATCGTCACCCAGTTTCGTGAAGGGCGTTTCCGTCCCCGTCTGCAGATCGACGGAACTCACCACGCCTTCGGAACTGGCGATCCACAATTTGTTGCCCGCCAGCACGGGGCCCACCCAGAAGATCGGCTTTTCGCGCTTGTCCGGATTGCCCCAGCGTTCAAGCTGGGTGACCCAGCGCACGCGGCCCGTTTCGCGGGCAATCGCCAGCAGGCGCGCATCGCTGGTCAGGGTGAAGATCCATTCACCGGCCACGGCAGGGGTGGAAATGCCCGCCAGGGTCAGTTCCCACAGGCGCTGCCCCGTCACCAGTTCATAGGCGGCCATGCGTCCGCCCTGGCCCAGCGCATAGACACGGCCCTGGTCGATGATCGGATCGGCATCCACATCGGTCAGCGTGCCAACCTGGGTGGAAATGGAAGTGCGGGCCAGCGCGTCGGACCACAATGTGCGGCCATTTTCATAGCGATAGGCAACCACTTCGCCCTGCGAATAGCCGGCGATGACCGTGCCCTGCCCGGCCGCGGGGGCGGCCACGCCGAACACGCCGGACTGGCCGGTGGCGGCGGCTTCCTGCCACAATTGCGAACCGTCATTCATGTTCAGCGCATGGATCTGGTTATCCTGCGTCATCACGTAAACGGCATTGAAGGCCACGGTTGGCGCGCCGCGCAGCGGGCCTGCCGGGCGGGTCTTCCAGATCTGTTCGCCGGTTTCGGCATTGATGGCCACCACGTCGCCCGCGCCATTGGTGGCATAGACGCGGCCATCATTGAAGCTGACGCCGCCGCCAAATGCGACGTCGCGCATATTGCCATCAACCTCGATCCGGTGCGTCCACAGGCGCGATCCATTCTCTGCATTGAAGGCGTGAACCTGGCCATCCGTATCGACCGCGAACAGCTTGCCATTGCCGACCACTGGCGAGGCGGCGAGGCGGCGCTTCTTGTTCGAGCCGGGGATCGAAGCGGTCCATGCGCGCACCGGCTGTTCCGCCAGTTCGACATGGCCAATCGCATTGGAGGCAGTGCCGCCCGCCTGCGCCCAGTCTTCATTCCGCCGGGCGGTGGGAACCACGACCGACACGCCTTCAAGCGCCGGATCGGCCTTCACTTCGGTGGCGATGCGCGACAGGATCGGCGTGCGGTTGCCGACCGTCGGCGTAGAGGGCTTGTCCTTGCCGCCACCCAGCGCACCGCAGGCGGAAAGGCCGGCGAACAGGGCGCCGGCCATCAGGGCCCGGCCTATCGAACGGATGGAACTTGCCGTCTGCATCGTGTGATTTCCCTCAATCCCGATCTTACTGGGCCGCGGCGCCGGGGCCGGCCTCTTGCTGGATTTCGGCCAAAGCCGCGTCCACATCCTCGATCGCGTCATAGCCGAGCAGGCCGGCCAGTTGGCGCGCACGCGATTTCAGCGTTTCGGGGACAGTGTCACTCTTGGCGATCTCCGCGAAAAGCGGGCCGGCGAGATCGGGCTTGTCCTGATCAAGATAGGCCATGCCGACCAGTTCGCCCGCGCTGCCGAACCACGGATTGCCGGGCACGGCCAGCGGCTTCAGCCGGTCGATAATTTCCTGCGGTTTCAGATTGTCGTAATTGGCAGCAACCGACCGGACAGCGGCAAGATCGCGATAGGGTTCAGGCGCATCGCCGTCCGCCGCCACTTCATCATACAGCCTGATCGCTTCCTGCGCCTTGCCATCCTGCAACGCGATACCGGCGCGCACCAGCTTGGCGGGAACCGCAACGCCGGATGCACCTTCGCCGATCAGCGCGGCC
Source organism: Croceibacterium atlanticum (assembly GCF_001008165.2). Classification (NCBI taxonomy): domain Bacteria; kingdom Pseudomonadati; phylum Pseudomonadota; class Alphaproteobacteria; order Sphingomonadales; family Erythrobacteraceae; genus Croceibacterium; species Croceibacterium atlanticum. The sequence continues at coordinate 1,308,483 of NZ_CP011452.2, forward strand.
AATTCCTGATCGGCCTGTGAAGCGCGCCCGGCATCCAGTTCGTCCAGTGCGGTGACCAGCTCTTCCGATTTGCCTTCCAGCACGCCTTCCTGCCGGTCCGTCCAGAAAAGCCAGCCACCGAAAGCAGCGAGCCCGAGAACCAGGGCGACGCCAACGGGAATGCCCCATTTCTTGACTGTCTGGCCGACTTTGTCCTGACGGACAGCCTCGTCGACCTCGCGCATCAGCATGTCCTTTTCGGCCTGCTGGCGTGCGGCAAGCTTTTCGGCGCGTTTTTTCTCTTCTTCGGGTGTCAGGGCCACGGTTGCGCTTTTCCGGAAAATGCTTCTGGGTCGGGTTAAAGTCTCGGCCCGCGCTGTTAGGCGGATGAGCGGTCCAATTCAATTGTGGATTGGTGCCTGTCCCCCGACGGGTGAATGCCGGATGAAGGCGCTAATTGCGGCCCATCAAACCCCAATAGAGCGCACGATACCGTTCCACCATGCGCGCCTCGTCATATTCGGCGCTGGCGCGGGCACGGTTCGCGGCGCCCACTTTCTTGCGCAGGGCAGCGTCACCGGCCAGCTCCTGCAACGCCCGGGCCAACCCCTCTTCATCCTCCGCAGCGGCCAGATAGGGGCCATTCTCGCTGGCCAGCATGGACCCGACATCGCCCACGCGCGGCGCGGCAACCGGCAGGCCGGCGGCCATCGCCTCCACCACGGAAATCGGGAATTGTTCGGAATGGGATGACAGGGCAAAAATATCGAACAGGCCGACCAGCTTCTCCGGCTGATCCACGTGACCGGGAAGATGCAGCCGGTCCTCGATCCCGCACCGTTCGGCCTCGGCCATGATCGCATCCCGCTCCGGCCCTTCCCCGGCGATGACAAGCTGCCATTCCTCCGGCAATTTGCTGACCGCGCGGACCAGTGCGGTGAGGTTCTTCACCTTGCGCAATCCGGCCAGGGTGCCGACCCATTTTTCCCCGCGATGCTTGACCAGCCGCGGCAGGGCATCCCGCTTCGGCCTGGCAAGATAGGCGGCAGTGTCGATACCGTTGGGGATCAGGCGCACACGGCTGCGCGGCTGCTGCCACACTTCCAGCGCGATCCGTTCAAGATTGCGCGATGGCACGACCAGCGCCGCCGTCCGGCCCAGCGCGATCCGGCGATAGAGATTGCGGCTCGTCTTCAGCCGGTTCTTCTCATCCTCGTTGAAGCCATCCTCGTGATGAACCAGCGGCGCCAGCTTGTAGACATCGGCGAACAATGTCTGCGCCATCACCGCATCCAGCGCGCCCCAATTATAGGTGCAGATCAGGTCATAGCCGCTCATCGCTTCGGCAATCTTGCGCAGGCGCCCCGGCCATGGCTTGCCCTTCAGCGAAGGGAAGACCGGCCATTTGACCCGTGCCCCCTTTCCAAGACGGGAGGCCGCGCCGCGCCGCTGCGGATCGGCCGAAACGATTGCATGTTCCGCAGCATCGCCAAATGCGTTGATCAACTGCACGCAGCGCAATTCCTTCCCCCGGCATCGAAGGAGGAATGGAGATGCAGGATGCGCGGCCTTCCCTGCTTCCCGGTCATGCGCATTTTGCCAGCAATGCGGCGATTGCCTGTTGCGCCAGCGGTTCTTCCAGGGTCGGCGCATGGCCTTTACCCGGTATGACAACCGCTTCCATGTCCGGCACTTCCTTCTGCATCCGGGCCAGGGTGCCGGTGGAAAGTATGTCCGACAATTCACCCCGCAGGGTCAGCAGCGGGCGCCCCGCCAGGGCGCGAAATGCCGGCCACATGTCATGGGGCTCGGCCCCTTGCGGCGCATGAAAAGGCTCTGCAATTTTCATATCGTAATCGAAGGCAATGCGCCCGCTGCCACCCACGCACATCATCCGCTTGGACAGGCGCAACCAGTCCGACAGTTCGAATTCGGGATAAGCATCCCCATTCTGTTCCTTCAGCGCCCGCGCGGCGTGAATCCAGGTGGGAAAGCTGCGCCCCTGCCCCACATAGTCGCGGATCCGGTCCAGCCCGTCTTCTTCCACTTCCGGGCCGATATCGTTCAGCACCACGCCCGCGAACCGATCGGCCGATTGCAGCGCCAGCAACATGATCACGATCCCGCCCAGCGATGTGCCGATCGCCACGACCCGGCCCAGCTCCGCCTGATCGAACAGGGCGGCAATGTCCGCGACATAGGATGCAGGCGTATAGCTGGCGGGATCCCTGGCATAATCGCTCTGCCCGCGTCCGCGCAGATCGGGGCAGACCACGCGCCATTCCCCGGCAAAGGCATCGGCCACCGGCTCGAAATCGCGGGCATTGCGGGTCAGGCCGGGGATGCACAGGATCGCCGGGCGATCATCGCGCCCGGGATAATCGCGATAACGCAGCGTCAGCCCATCCGCGCTCGTCCACTCGCCTTCTGTATAAGGGGCTTCGCCCATCGACCCGTCCCATTGATCCGGCCACACGGTTGCGCGGCCGCCATTCCGTGCCCACTAATGGAAGGATGCGACCAGAACCGCAAGCCGCGCCATACCGCCCCGATCCGCAAATACTGAACCTGGCCGAATGGCTTGGCGATGCAGTGGAGCCAGCAGGATTCCCCCGCCACGAATTGCGTTTTCGCAACCGGCGATGGGATCGTGCCGTGGGGCTGGCGGAACTTTCCGACCAGGAATGGCTGAACCATTTCGCCGGGTTCGCCCCTCTGCCCGACAATCTGCCCCAGCCGCTGGCGCTGCGTTATCACGGGCATCAGTTCCGCGTGTATAATCCCGATATCGGCGATGGCCGGGGCTTCCTGTTTGCGCAAATGCGCGATGGCGACGGGCGCCTGCTCGATCTGGGCACCAAGGGCAGCGGGCAGACCCCCTATAGCCGCACGGCCGACGGGCGGCTGACGCTGAAAGGCGCGGTTCGCGAAATTCTGGCCACGGAAATGCTGGAAGCGCTGGGCGTCAACACGTCCAGAACCTTCTCCGTCGTCGAAACGGGGGAGGAACTGGTGCGCGGGGACGAACCTTCGCCCACACGGTCCGCCGTGATGGTGCGGCTGTCCCATTCCCATATCCGCATCGGCGCGTTCCAGCGTCTCGCCGTCCTTGGCGAAGACGATCATCTTCGCGAACTGGTCGATTATTGCCTGTCCCAGTTCCCTGGCCCGCAACCGCCGGAGGATGCGCCCGGACGGGACGAACCAGCCGTGATCCTGATGCATCAGGCGGTGGAGCGCATGGCCGATCTAGCCGCATCATACATGGTGGCGGGTTTCGTTCACGGCGTGCTCAATACCGATAATATGAACATTACCGGGGAGAGCTTCGATTACGGCCCCTGGCGCTGGCTGCCGACATGGGATCCGGCCTTCACCGCCGCCTATTTCGATCATGCCGGCCTCTATGCCTTCGGGCGCCAGCCGGAAGCGATTCGCTGGAATCTCGCCCAATTGGCGATTGCCCTGCGGCGCCTGGTGGATGCGCCGCCGCTGATTGCCGCCCTCGAAAGATTTGGCGATCTTTATCACAATGCCATGAGCCGTCGCTTCACCTGGCGCCTGGGCGTGCAAAGCCGCGGGCTGGAGCAGGATTTCAGCCTTATCGAAGCGGCAGAAGGAACGATGCGGGAATTGGGGATCGGGCCGGACGCCTTTTTCTTTGCGCATCGCGGCGGACGCAACGCTGCGGGCCAGCTGGCAGAAAAGCTGCGCGGATACGAACCGCTGAACAGCGGCCATCCCTATTGGGAAGGCGAAGAACCGCAGGCCATGTTGATCGACGAGGTCGAAGCAATCTGGGCCTCCATTGCCGAGCATGATGACTGGCAGCCATTGGCCGACAAGGTCGAGGCGCTGCGGGTTATGGGCGCTGCGCACGGCAAGCATCCGTCTCCGGCGGGAAATATTTGAACCGGTGGAGTAACGCACTACCTGCACTGGCATGGAAGTACCGAGCAAGCTATCAGCTGGGGATGACATCAATTCCGGTAGCCAGACCGGCGGCAAGCCTGTGAGCCAGAACGAAATCATCTCTTACGAACCGGCCACCGGGGCCGAGCTTTGGCGCGGTCCGATCGGTAATGTCGATGATGCCGTCGCCCGCGCGCGCCGGGCATGGCCGAAATGGGCATCGCAACCGCTGGCCAATCGCATAGAGCTGGTGCGCCGCTTCGCCAATGAAGTGCGCAAGGTCCAGGGTGAATTCGCCGAACTGATCGCGCGGGAAACCGGCAAGCCGCTATGGGAAGCGAGCACCGAAGTCGAAGCGGTAATCGCCAAGGTCGAAATTTCGGTACGCGCCTATGCGGAACGCACCGGCCAGCGCAAGCTGGACAGCGCGCTGCAGGGCACGGCCGCGCTGCGGCACAAGCCGCATGGCGTAATGGCCGTGCTGGGCCCGTATAATTTCCCCGCCCATCTGCCCAATGGCCACATCATCCCGGCCCTGATCGCCGGCAATGCGGTGATCCTGAAACCCAGCGAGAAGACGCCCGCCGTCGGCGCGATGCTGATATCCTGCTTCCACAAGGCGGGGATCGAACCGGATCTGGTGCAGATCCTCCTCGGCGGACCGGATGAAGGCAAGGCGCTGGTCGCCCATGATGACGTGGACGGTGTGCTGTTCACCGGATCGGCGCAGGTCGGCATCGCGATCAATCGCAAGCTGGCCGGCAATCCGGGCAAGATCGTCGCGCTTGAGATGGGCGGCAACAATCCGATCATGGTGTGGAACACGCCGCTGATCGCGGATGCCGCCACCCTGATCGTGCAATCGGCCTTCACCACGGCCGGGCAGCGCTGCACGGCGGCGCGGCGCCTCATCGTCAAATCGGACATGTATGATGCGGTAGTCGGTGAAGTGAAGAAGCTGACCGACCGGATGATCATCGGCGCGCCGTTCGACGATCCGCAACCCTATATGGGGCCAGTGATCGATTCCAACACTGCCGATCAATTGACCGAAAGCTTTCTCTACCTGATTTCCAATGGCGGCAAGGCAATCAGCCATATGCGCCGGCCGCAGGGCGATCTGCCTTTCCTGACGCCTGGCCTGATCGACACGACCAACATGGCGGAACGGCCCGATGTCGAATTGTTCGGCCCGTTGCTGCAAATCGTGAAAGTGGACGATTTCGACGAAGGGATTGCCGAGGCGAATAATACGCGTTTCGGCCTTTCCGCCTCTCTGGTGGGTGGCAATCCGCAGGAATATAACCGTTTCTGGGCCAATATCCGGGCTGGCATCGTCAACTGGAACCGGCCGACCAATGGCGCATCTTCCGCAGCGCCCTTCGGCGGGATCGGCCTGTCCGGCAATCACCGCCCGGCGGCCTTCTATGCTGCCGATTACTGCGCCTATCCAGTGGCCAGCACGGAGATGGAACAGCCGCGTGCCAGCGTGGGCGTGGGCTTCACGCAGTAAACACTATCTGACGCTGGTAACCAGATCCACTTCGGTGGCGCCATTGGCCAGGCGGCGGGCATAGACGACGAAGGATGATGCGTCCTTCACGCCCCCCAGAACATTATCGCCATCCTGCAACACATGCTGGGCGGAAAAACCGGCCTTGCTGGCCATTGTGAAATAGAAATTCATCACCTCCCCGATCGGCGCGGGGGTCTGGTAATTCACCACTCGCAGCGAACAGCCATCCCGGTCGGTGCCGGCTGCTTCCTGCACGGCACCGCGCGGATATACGGGAAAGGAAACGGGCAGTTTCGCCGCCCATTGCATCGTATATTCAACCTTCTGCGCACAATCGCCGCTGCCGCCCGGCGCAGCCGCAGCGCGCGCGGCGGCCGTCAAGGCGGCATTTTCGGGCAAGGCGCCCGCCACTTCGCGCGGCTCAGGCGCATCGCGCATCTGGCCCTGCCCGCCCACCAGCTTCAGCGCATCGGCACGAGCAGCCTCGATCGCCGCCGGCCCGAGATCGAGCGTCGGCACCGAGCCATCGCCCGAAGCGATACTGGCGGCATTATTGGCGCGGTTCTGCCCGATCAGGTCGGGATCGACCATGATCTGTTCGCCCAGCGCGCCGGTCAGGGCAGGATCGATTTCGGCCGCGGCCTGTGGTTCATCGGCACTATCTCCGCAAGCGGAAAGGCCGAGGGCGGCAAGAAGCGGCAGCGCCATGGTGAATCGGAGATCGCGTTTCATGGCGCCCGCCCTATCCCGGAGAGGCGGAGAAAAGGTTTACGTGCGGGCAGAATAACCGCCCCTGTCGCGAAACAGGCCTGCCCGTAAAAGGCAGTGGGCGCCCGGCCGTTGCGACGGTCCGGGCGCCCACAGGGCCTTTGCCGGTGCGACCCGAAGGCCCCTGGTCGATCAACGGCAGCGTGTGCCGCCATCCACTTCCTTGCCCAGCAACGCACCACCGGCAGCGCCGAGAATGGTGCCAAGCGTGCGGTCGCGCCCGCCATCGATCTCCCGGCCAAGCAGCGCGCCCAGCGCACCACCGACAATCAGGCCGGTCGTGCCGTCGCTCTTGCGGCAATAGGTGCGGCCGTCATTGCCGCGCCAGACGCGGGTGTCGCGATAGACGCGATCGTCATATCCGGCGCGGCGATAATCATAGTCCCGGCCATAGCGGTTCTGATTTCCGCGCCCGCGATACCAGCCTTCGTGACGGCCGCGATCGCGGCTGTGCTGCCAGTCCTGCTGAACGGGCGCAGCGGCGCGATGGGCGGGCGTGGCGAAATCCGCCGCACTGGCGGGGACGCTGGCTGCCATGCCGGTAGCGGCGAGGCCCAGGGCGGCGGTCTTGAACAGCTTGTGCATGGCTTTGAGCTCCATCGTGTCATTCATTCGATGGTTCAGCTTTACGCCCTCTTTTATGAACGCCATGCAACCAGCCTGTCAGCCTTGCATCAATTTGTCGCACTTGCCGGGGCTTTGTCGCACGCCTACCCGCAAGAGGTGACCGGCACGCATCAGAAAATCGGCAGCGGCCTGCCTTTCGCCCTGGGGGCCCATGCGATCTGGGGCTCCATGCCGATCTATCTGATTCTGGTGAAGGCCGTGCCTTCGCTGGAATTTGTCGCCTGGCGGCTGATTTTCACGCTGCCCCTGTGCCTGGCAATAGTGGCGCTGCGCCGGCAGGGCGCGCAATTGGTGGAGGTGCTGCGCAACCGCAAGGCGTTGCTCACCCTGCTTGGCAGTTCGGCGATGATCGCGATCAACTGGTTCCTCTATGTCTGGGCGATCCAGAACGATCATGTCTATGCCGCCAGCCTCGGCTATTACATTTTGCCGCTGATCATGATGCTGCTCGGCCTGCTGGTGCTGGGTGAAAGGCTGACGCGGCGGCAATGGGCAGCCGTTACGCTGGCCGGTATCGGCGTTGCCGCCCTGGCCGGCGGGGCGTTGACGACATTGTGGATCAGCCTCTCCATGGCGATCACCTTCGCGGTTTACGGCCTGCTTCGCAAAACGGTTGCCGCCGGGGCGCTGGTCGGGCTGACAGTGGAATCCTTCATTCTCCTGCCGCTTTCCCTCGCGATACTAGCCTGGTTCTGGGCCACGCCGGAAGGCCCGGCCATGGGGCAAAGCCTTGCCCTCGCCATCGCCATCATGGGCAGCGGCCCGATGACAGCCACGCCGCTCCTGCTCTTCGCCACGGCCGCGCGGCGGATGCCCTATACGGTGATCGGGTTCCTGCAATTCCTCTCACCCACCATCGTGTTCCTGCTGGGCATGTTCGTTTTCGGGGAGGAACTGCACCCCGCCCAGCTCGCCTGTTTCGCGGCGATCTGGGCGGCGGCGGCGCTGTTCATCTGGGACCTGGTTCGCAGCAGCCACCGTGCCCGGCAGGACCAGAAAGCCGCAAGCAGCGCCTCGGCCTGACAGGGCAGGCTAGGCCCGGAGGCGCCAGCCAAGGGTCTGCCCGGCATGGAACGGGACAAGGCTGCTGCCCCCCGCCTCCACCAGTGCCGGCACTTCCACTTCCGCCCTTTCCAGCGTCACCGTGCCTTCATTGACCGGCAGGCCATAGAAATGCGGTCCATTCAGGCTGGCAAAGGCTTCGAAATGGTCCAGCGCGCCTTCTTCATCGAACACGGTGGCATAGCTTTCCAGCGCATAGGGCGCATTGAAGATACCCGCGCAACCACAGGCCGATTCCTTGGCTTCCTTCGCATGGGGGGCGCTGTCCGTGCCGAGGAAGAATTTGCGCGAACCCGATGTGGCCGCCTTGCGCAGGGCCAGCCGGTGTTTTTCCCGCTTGGCCACGGGCAGGCAATAGGCATGGGGCCGCATCCCGCCGACCAGCATGGCATTGCGATTGATATGGAGATGCTGCGGCGTGATCGTGGCTGCCACATTGGGGCCCGTAATGCCCACGAAGGCCACCGCCTCCGCCGTGGTCGCATGTTCGAACACCACCCGCAGGCCCGGCATATCCTGCAACAGCGGACCGAGAATGCGTTCGATGAACACCGCCTCACGGTCGAAAATATCGATGTCCGGATCGGTCACTTCGCCATGGACGCACAGGACCATGCCGATCTCCTGCATCTTTTCCAGCACCGGATAGATATTGGCGATATCGGTCACGCCATTGGCGGAATTGGTCGTCGCCCCGGCGGGATAGAGCTTGGCCGCGGTGAAGATGCCTTCCGCATGGCCCTGCGCCAGATCTTCCGGATCGGTCGCATCGGTCAGGTAACAGGTCATCAACGGCGTGAAATCCGCGCCCGCGCCCAGCGCGTCCATGATCCGCTGGCGATATTCTACCGCGTCCGCCGCCCGCGTGACCGGGGGCGTGAGATTGGGCATCACGATCGCCCGGGCGAATTGCCGCGCGGTAAAATCCGCCACGCCGCGCAGCATGGCGCCATCGCGCAAATGGACATGCCAGTCATCCGGTCGGCGAATGGTAATCTCGTTCATCTCAGCGCCTTTCAGCCTTGACCCTGGAACAGTTGGAACACTGTTCAGGCGATTGATTTCCGGCCGCCACACTCCTGCCGAAATCGAGCGGCGGAAGGGGCTGGCTGTCACACATGCGGGCGCCCATGCCACAAGGCGCCGGGGTAGGACAGACAGGACTGCCGGGCCGTGGCGGGTTTGGGGTCTGCCCTACAATCTCGGCCTGACCAGCAATGGCTTGAACAGTTTGCGGCTCGGCCTCACCAGGATCACCAGCACGCCGCCAGCAGCAATGGCGGCGCCCAGCACGAGATAGAAACCCACGCTATCGCCCGTCAGCAATGCCCCGGCGGCAATGGTCATGATCGGGGTCATGAGCGTGAGCGGCGCGATGAGATTGGCATCATAGGTCTTGAGCAAGCTGAAATAGAGCGTGTGCGCGCCGAGCGAGACCACGACGCCCGAAAAGGCGAGCGCCGCGGCAAATTTCCAGCCCGAGGCGGACAATGCCGCCAATTGCCCCGATTCGCCGATAGCGCTGAGCGGCAGAAGGACCAGCACCGATCCAAACGCCGCCCAGGCCTGCAACTGGAGAGAGGATAATTCCACCCGTTTCAGGAACACTGAACCGAGCGAACCGACGACGGAGGATGCAAAGACGAAGAGCAGGCCATAACTGCTGGACCAGCCGCTGGGGGATGCGATTGCCACGCCCACGCCGACAAAGGTGAAACCGATGCCGACCGCGCGGCGCCAGCCGATTCGTTCACCCAGTATTACGATGGCGAACAACACGGTCAGCGGTGCGCTGGACAGGCTGACAATTGCGGATGCGGAGGGGGTCGCATCCTGCAAGCCGATGAAAAGCAGCGAAAAGGATCCACCGCTGACCGCAAAGGTGACGAGGAGAACCCGCCCCAGCCTTTCCGGGATCGGCAGCAACCAGGGCAGCAGGGCAATCAACACCACCAGCGAACGCGCCGCGGCATAGAAGAGCGGCGGCACCTGCATCTCGTCCACCACCAGCCGGCTGACGACGACATTCAGCGCCCAGATCAGGCAGATCAGAACGAGCAACAGGAAGCTGCGCAGCGGCATTGCCGGGGCCTACCAGCTTCCCGCCGACAAGGGCAGCCCTGCCCGGCCTACCCCGCTATCCGGTCCAGTCATGGCGTCTTTCCCCGGACGCCAAAGGTGGCGACCTGCCACGGATGTTGACTTGTGATGTGAAAGCCCCACCTTGCCGCCATGGCCGATGAAAGACTTTTTAGCCGCGCCGTGATCCGCGTCGCACCCGATGAACCAGGCGAAGATGTGGAAGCGTTCCTGCAGGGCCTGCTGACCAATGACGTGAGCGGCGAATTGCCCGTCTATGCCGGGCTGCTAACCCCGCAAGGCAAGGCGATGTTCGATATGCTGGTCTGGCCGGGCGCGGACGGATCGCTGCTGCTCGATTGCGAGGCTGACCATGCGGAAGATCTGGTAAAGCGGCTGTCGCTTTATCGCCTGCGGCGCAAGATCCGGATAGAAATCGATTATGGCCTTGGCGTGTTCTGGCAGGCCGATCTCGGCGATGGCGGCGCGCCCGATCCGCGCCTTGCCGATCTGGGACAGCGCTGGATCGCGGCCGTAACGGAAAATGACGTTCCCGTGGACGATGCCTGGCTGCGCCACCGGCTGCATTGCGGCGTGGCGGAAGGCCGTGCCGAACTGGGCGACATATTGTGGCTGGAAACCAATGCCGTGGAACTGCACGGCGTCAGTTTTTCCAAGGGCTGCTATGTCGGGCAGGAAAACACGGCACGGATGAACTGGCGGCAGAAAATCAATCGCCGGCTGATCGTGGTGCCGCTGGACCGTTCGGAAGAAAAACGCCGCAAGACCACCTATCCGGAACTGGGACTGGCGGTGGATCACTTGCGCGTCGATTCGATCGATCCCGATCTCGTGCCCGGCTGGATCCAGCTGGAAGGAAGCGACTAGCTTCCCATATCCCCGCTTTCCGCAAAGGAAGCGCACAGCATCTCTTCCGCCTTGTCGCGCGCGGTGCTGCGGTTCACGCCAAGAGAGCCTGCCAGCCGTTCGCCGATCAGCGCATCGCCCAGCGCCAGCAGGACCAGCGCCGTGGTCGCTTCATGCATGATGCGCTGCGCGCCGGCCTGTTTTTCCTGCGGGTGAAGTTCATCCACCAGCCGGTCGATCGTCCGGATGATCGGATCAAGCGCATCCTCATTGCCCGACAGCATCATCCAGCTGGCCAGCGCGGCCCCGCCCTCCCGATCGAAGGCATCGAAGGTAAGATCGACGACTTCACGCGGCGAACCGATACCGGCGCGCGTGGCCAGCACCGCTTCGCTGATCGATTCGCACACGGTTTCCGCCAGATGCTGCGCCAGCGCCTGCTGCAATCCGGCGGCAGAGCCGAAATGATGCAGCAGATTGGCATGGGTCCGCCCGATTCGCGCGCCCACAGCCTTCAGGGTGACACTTTGCGGACCGGCTTCAACCAGCAGGACGCGGGCGGCTTCCAGCGCAAGGCGGCGGCTTTCCTCCGGCGGCAATCTCTTGCGTATGGCCATATGTTCGATTGTCCTCCCTCCGCTGGCGTCCGCCCCTTGGGCATCGCCTAGGTGCAGAGGGCCGCGCCCGCAAGCGAATGAAAGCCTGCCCGGCACGCGCCACGGCGGGGCGGTTGACCGGCGCGGTGAATAAGCTGCGATCATCCGCCCATGGTTCACGCGGATGCAACCACTCCGGCATCGCTGCCGGTCGGCTCCGCCGCTTGCAATGCGTATCGCCGGGCGAGCACCATTTCACCGCCCCGTCCCTGGCAGAAAGTTGGCCGAATCTCGCCCGTCCGGATAAATCCCAGCTTTTCCAGAACCCTGCCCGATGCCGGATTATCGAGATAATGTCCGGCCAGGATCCGGTGCCGGCCCAGCGCCCGGGCCGTGTCGAGCACGCCCTGCCCGGCTTCCACGGCAAAGCCCTGCCCCCAATAGGGCCGGGCGATCCAGTATCCGAGTTCCAGACCTTCGCTTTCATCACGCAGGCCGATCATCCCGATCAGCGCCGCGCCCTTGCGGCCCGGCAGCGTGATCGCGAAACGACAGGCGCCATCTTCTTCCGCGCAGAATCGCTGCGCCTCCGCCTCGCCATAAGGCCAGGGCACGCAGGCAAGCATACGAACGATTCGCTCGTCCGCGATGGCGGCATGGACGGCCCGCCAGTCTTCGGGAAATACCGGCCGCAGGAACAGCCGTTCGGTCCGGATGAACATCTTGTCCTCCCTCGACGTCTTCCCCCCTGCATTTCCTTGTCTGGCAGGGAGATATGACGCTGTCTTTGCGAAGGAGACTAAAAAAGGGAGACGGGTCTGGCCCCATCTCCCTCTTGGCCGGGCTATTCGCCGCCCGGCGGGGCCATCCCGTTGGATGACCCTTTTATCGAGTCATCCGCTTATTCGGCGGCTTCGGCCATCATGTCGACCGATACGTATTTGCGGCCGAGCTTGCCGTCGTGGAAACGCACGCGGCCGGCTTCCAGCGCAAACAGCGTGTGGTCCTTGCCGATGCCCACATTGGAGCCCGGATAGAACTTCGTGCCGCGCTGACGCACGATAATGTTGCCGCCGATCACTTCCTGACCGCCGAACTTCTTAACGCCAAGGCGACGGCCGGCAGAGTCGCGACCGTTGCGGGACGAACCGCCTGCTTTTTTATGTGCCATTGCGCTCTACTCCTCGACTTACTCGCTATCCGCCTTTTTGGCGGCCGGCTTCGAAGCGGCACCATCCTTGACGGGCGCGGCCTTCTTGGCCTTGGTTTCCTTCTTCACGTCGGCGCCCTTGGCAGGTTCCTGCTTTTCGGCGTCATGCGACTTGGCAGCAGCGGCCTTCTTCGGCGCAGCCTTGCCTTCGCCAACCGACACGATGCGCAGCAGGGTCATCTGCTGGCGGTGGCCGGCGCGACGGCGGTAATTGTGCCGGCGGCGCTTCTTGAAGACGAACACCTTCTCGCTCTTGGCCTGGGCGATGATCTCGGCCGAAACCTTGACCTTGCCGGCATCAGCCAGCGAATCACCCTCGCCTGCGAGCAGGACGTCGCCCAGCTCGATCGTTTCACCGGCTTCGCCCGCCAGTTTCTCGACCGCGATCTTGTCTCCTTCGGCGACGCGATACTGTTTGCCGCCCGTGCGCACTACTGCGAACATGGTTATCAAATCCGTTCTTCTTGGTTGTCGCCCCCATCAGCGTGAGCCGATGCTAACGACAAAAAGGCGCCCAGCGGGCACCGGAAAGTGCGGAGCCGTTAGGCGAAGGCGTGACTTGTGTCAACGGCTGCGCACCGGCCGGGCAATCTTTCAGCCCCGGAAATTCCACTGCTGGAATGCCCTGCCCGGTCGAGCTAAAGACCTGAGCATGGATTTCAAGCGCATCCTGCTCATTTCCGCCATGATGGTGCCGGCCACGGCATGCACCACGGCGCCCGATAGCTATCCCAGCCTCGCCATAAGGGAGGTTGAGCGGGTACAGGGCACTGCCCAGCCGGTCGAAAGCGTGCCGTGGTCCCCCGAACCTCTGGCCCAGGCGACGCTGGACGATGCAGCGCAATTGGCGGAGGATGCCGCGGAAGCGCACCGCCAGTTCCAGATCATGGCCGCACGCGTGGCCAGCGGCGGCAATGGCCGGTTGAGCGCCGAAGCAGGCAGTGACAGCTGGGCCCGCGCCCAGCTCGCCCTCGCCAGCCTGGAGGCCAGCCGCAGCCGCACGCTTGTCGCCCTCGCCAGCCTCGATCGCCTGTATGTCACCGCCGCCGTCGAAGGCGCCGAGCTGGAACAGATCGCCGGCCTTCACCGGCAGGTGTCCGCCCTGGCGGAAGAGGAAGACGCGGCGATCGCCCGGCTGGAAGCGCAGCTTCGATAGAAGGCCGCGACATATCCACAGGCAAATGCGCGGAGACTGGCGGGCCTCCGGCGTAATCAATTCCCGGCGGCGCCATCCTGCCAGCGGGCGAGATCGGCGTGATCCTGATCGCGCGGTTCGATCCAGTGCCAGCCATCCTTGCGCAATTCCCGTTTCCAGAACCACGCGTCGGACTTGAGGTGATCCATGGTGAAATCCACCGCCTGTATCGCCTCGCGCCGGTGCCGGGCCGCTGCGGAAACGAGGACGATCGGTTCGCCCACGCGCATCTGGCCGACGCGGTGGACGATCAGGATGCCCATCAGGCCGAAGCGCGCCAGCGCCTGATCCGCAAGATCGTTCATCCCGGCCAGGGTCAACGGCTCGTAATGCGAGAGCTCCAGCGCCTCCACCGCGTCATCGCCGCGAACTTCGCCAACAAAGCTGCAAACACCGCCCAGCCCGGGATTGGCATCGGTGAACGAGCCGACCAGAACGCCGGGATTGAAGGTTTCGGACAGGAGGCGGACGTCCTTCATGCCTTACCCGCCACTGACGGGGGGCAGCAGGGCTATCTCGTCCCCATCCTGTGCGAACAGGGCGGTCTTGTCGGGCAGGATCTTGCCATTCCTGGCCAGCTTCACCTTTTCGCCCTGCGCCGCTTCGCCAAGCGGGCCGTGCAGCGCATCGAGCAGGCCGTTCCAGTTCAGCGGAGCATTCAGGTTCATTTCGGGCGCACCCGCCAGATCGGCCAGCTTGCCGAGCAGGACCAGCTTCACAGCCACGCTCAGCCTCCGGTCAGGGACATGTGGCGCGGCTGCGCCGGGGCGGCGCCGCGTTCGATGCGGAAATGGTGGCGTTCCGGCTTGATTCGCATCGCTTCGTCCAGCGCATCGGCAAGCAGTTCATCCGGCGTTTCGGACCGCAGGGCCGCGCGCAGATCCACCTTTTCCGCCCCGCCCAGACAGGCATAGAGCTGGCCCGTGGCAGTCACGCGAATGCGATTGCACGATGCGCAGAAATTATTGGTCAGCGGGGTGATGAACCCGATCCGCCCGCCCGTTTCGGCAATGTCGAAATAGCGCGAAGGGCCGCCCGTCGCATAATCGGATGCGGTCAGCGTCCAGCGTTTTTCCAGCGCATCCTGCACCGCCGGCAGCGGCAGATAATGATCGACGCGGTCTTCCTCCACATCGCCCAGCGGCATCGTTTCGATCAGTGTGATGTCATGGCCATGCCGGTGAGCCCATTCGACCAGGAATGGGATTTCTTCCTCGTTCAGCCCCTTCAGCGCCACCGTATTCAGCTTGACCTTCAGCCCCGCATCCCTGGCCGCGGCAATGCCGCGCAGCACCCGGTTGAGCCGGTCCCGGCGGGACAGTTTTTCAAACAGGCCCGAATCCATAGTGTCGAGCGAGACATTGATCCGCTTCACCCCGGCCGCAGCCAGATCTTTCGCGAACTGTTCCAGCTGCGTGCCATTGGTGGTGAGCGTCAATTCATCCAGCCCGTCCCCCAGCTTCCGGCCGATGGCACGGACCAGTTCGATCACGTCGCGGCGCACCAGCGGCTCGCCGCCCGTCAGGCGGATCTTGGTAATGCCGCGTTCGATGAAAGCGAGAGAGAGCTTGTGCAGTTCTTCCAGGCTCAGCACTTCCTTGCGCGGCAGGAACTGCATCCTTTCAGGCATGCAATAAGTGCAGCGCAGATCGCACCTGTCCGTCACCGACAGGCGCAGATAGGAAATCCGCCGGTTGAAAGCGTCGACTAGGGGGCCGGTGGAACAGCTCATATTTCTTATCTAGCCCTTCTGACCGTTTTTGCCATCCACCTGCAGGATTTGGCCAGTCACGCCCGGCGCATTGTCCAGCCAGCGCAAAGTCTCGGCAATCGCATCCTCATCCTCTCCCGCCACCGCATTGACCCGGTGCGGAGCCGCTTCGCGCGCCAGTTCCTGAACGGCGGATAGCCGCCAGCCTGCATGGGGCTTGCCCGCCGGACCGAACAGGAGGGCGAGATCCCGCCCATCCCCCAGCGCCGCCCGTGCCAGTGGCAGATAATGCGCATGGAACCGGGCCGCCGCATCCAGCGGAGAATCCGGAAGGTCCCCCACTTTCAGCACGGCCTGCACCATCACCGACGTTCGCGCCGCAGCGTGATGCCGATCTGTTCCTGCTCCACGCTCAGCGCCAGCTTGACGATTTTCACCGTCACCGCCTCCACCCGGTCATCCTGCAGGAACAGGGTTTCGCAGACATGGTCGGCCACTGCCTCGATCAGCTTGAAATGGACCCCTTCGGGCAACGCGTCGCTGGCCGCGAATTTCAGGTCCATGTAATTCTTGCTCGCTTCCAGCGGCGTATCGGCATCGTAATGCTCGATCGGCTTCATCTGCACCTGAATGGTGAAGCGCAAGGGCTGCGGCTTGCCGGTCTCTTCCGAATAGATGCCGGTATGCACCATGTGCACGAAATCCGCGATTTCCAGGATCAGGCTGTCGGCCAAATGCAAGCTCCCCTTCAGAATTGCGCGCGGATGGCAGCGATAAGCCCGCTTGTCCAGCGAGCGGCAACAAAGCCTCGCTTCGTCGCGCAGGGAGCACGGCTGGAACGGTTGGAACAGGGTTATGTGCGGGAAATTTCCGCCGGGTGCGTAGGCGGTTTTTGGAGCGTTCGGGAGGGGGATGGCCGGCACTTGTTGGCATGAGGTGGAGGAAGCATGGACGGCTGGATGTAGGAAAGGCACGTTCGAGGTTCGGAAGACGACTGGAAACGCCCTATTACGGATGTTTGCTACAACTTGATAAACCCGCGAGCCCCTCAAGAATCGAACGATATGATCGAAATAGCAAGAGCGGCCTAGCTCTTTTCAGTGCCCACTATTTCATGCAGTCTCTCCGCTTGAGCACCATTCACCGCTTCAACGTAGCCAAGAATGCTGCGGATGGCCCTTTCAGAGCCATCACGGATTGCGACCTCGAACTCGGCCATTCGGTCCTCGATGACTTCCATTCGGCCTGACCCGAACTGGATATTGAAGCTTGTCACCTCTGGCCCCGGCCCTTGGGTCTTCGCATCATTAAACTCGAAGTTGCTCGTCGCGGCTGCTGCGTGGAGTGCACGGACCGCCTTGGAAAGTGACGCCTCATCACCACCTGAAATGGTGATGAGATCATATCAAGCAAACGCCAGCTTCAGACACGGACAGCACCGTAACTATAAGCCATCTCGATTTCAGTGATGTTTGCATTCTTCAAACTGCTGAATCCCCACCTATAGGGCTGCAAACAGCCTGATACCTCCACAGATCGTCCGTTTCGCGTGGCCGCGCTAGCCCGCGCTCAATCCCCGCTCCACCGCGCGAAGATTGCGGTGGGTAGCAGGCGGGCGCTCCGGTCATCCTGAGCCTGACGAAGGGCATCCTCGCGCACGGCCAGTTCGCCATGTTCGATCGTTCCGGGCAGGCCGGCGAAATGTTCCGCCAGCAATCCGCCCAGCGCCAGGCTGCTCATGCGCACGGCATAGACGGTCAGGAACAGGAAGCGGCTGTCTGCATCCAGCAATTGGCGGCAATCGCCGATCAGGCCGGGCAGGCTTTCTTCCAGTCGCCAGGTCTCGTTCTTCGGGCCGCGGCCGAATTTTGGCGGGTCGAGGATGATGCCGTCATACAGCCGCTCGCGCCGCACTTCGCGGGCGGCGAATTTGGCGGCATCGTCCACCAGCCAGCGGATCGGGCGGTCTTCCATACCGCACAGGGCGGCGTTTTCCCGCGCCTGGGCGACCGATTTCTTGCTGGCATCGACATGGGTGACCGGGCCGCATTCGCTGAGCGCCAGCGTGCCCACGCCGGTATAGCCGAACAGGTTGAGCGTACCCCTTGCGCCGCCCGTCCCTTCGTCATCCCCGCCTGCGCGGGGATGACGATCAAGGGGTGAATAGCCGAGCCGCCCGCGCATCCAGTCCCACACGGGGGCCATGTCGGGGAAGAAGCCGAGATGACGGAAGGGCGTGCATTGCGCGGTGAACTTCGCCTCGTTCCAGGCTAGCGGCCAGCCATCGGCAGGCACATCGCGCATATAGTGCCAGCGCCCGCCGCCATCCTCGTCCGAACCGGGCACGAATTCGCCATGCGCGTCCCAATCGGGCAGGCGCGGGCTCCACATGGCCTGCGGTTCCGGCCGAATGAAGCGATAGGGACCGTAGCGTTCCAGCTTCCGCCCATGCCCGCTATCGACCAGACCGTAATCGGCCCAGCCCTCGCCCGTCATCACCAGCGGTTGTAGCTTCAGCTCAGCCATGCGGGCCGCCAGTGTTGTGACTGTCCTTCGACAGGCTCAGGACGAGCGGGTGTCGGGGAAGGTAGCCGGGCTGTGGCATCAGGCGGAAGGCGTCGCGTGCTCCGCGACATAGGCGGCCACGGCGTCATATTCGCCGGGCAGTTCGACAAGCCGCTCTTCCCGTTCGAACAGATCCCCGACGCGCGTGGGCAGCGACGGGCGAACGCCCGTTGCCCGCTCCACCGCATCGCGGAACTTGCCCGGATGCGCCGTTGCCAGCGTGACCACGGGAATGTCGCGGTCAAGCCCCGCTTCCCGCGCGGCGTGGAGGCCGATGGCAGTGTGCGGATCGATCATTTCGGCGCATTTGTCCCACGCCCAGGCCATGGCGCGCACCATTTCATTCGCATCGGCGCGGGCGCTGGTGAACATCGCCGCCGCTCCTTCGCGCTGGGCATTGGTGAGCTGCATCGCCTTGCTCTTTTCAAAGCCCCGCATCTGTTCCGCCAGGGCCGCCCCATCGCGCCCGCCGACATCGAACAGCAGCCGTTCGAAATTGGAACTGACCTGGATATCCATAGAAGGCGCCGCCGTGGGCGTCACCGTCCCGGTGGAATAATCGCCACTGGACAGGGCACGGTGCAGGATATCGTTCACATTGGTCGCCACGATCAGCCGTTCGATCGGCAAGCCCATGCGGGCGGCGACATAGCCGGCAAAGACATCGCCGAAATTACCCGTCGGCACGGCAAAGGCAACCTTGCGGGCCGGCGCGCCCAATTGCAGCGCGGCCGCGAAATAATAGACCACCTGCGCCATCAACCGCGCCCAATTGATCGAATTGACGGCACCGATGCGGAAACGGCCGGTCAGCTGCGTATCGCCGAACATGCGCTTCACCATCGCCTGCGCATCGTCGAAACTGCCTTCGATGGCGATATTGTGCACATTGGGCGCCAGAACCGTGGTCATCTGCCGGCGCTGGACATCACTGACCCGCCCCTTGGGGTGGAGCATGAAGATATCGATGTTTTCACGGCCTGCCACCGCGTCAATCGCGGCGGAGCCGGTATCGCCGCTGGTCGCGCCGACAATGGTCAGCCGCTGATCGCGACGCGCCAGGAAGGTTTCGAACAGGCGGCCGAGCAATTGCAGCGCCACGTCCTTGAACGCCAGCGTCGGGCCGTGGAACAGTTCCAGCAGCCAGTGCTGCTGGTCGAACTGCTTGAGCGGGGTCACCGCCTCATGCGCGAAGCGGCCATAGGCGCGCTTGCACAGATCGAACAGTTCCTCTTCCGTGAGGCTGTCGCCGACGAAGGGCATCATGATCTTCGTCGCCAGTTCCACATAGGACAGCCCGGCCATGGCCGCGATCTCGTCCGCTGAAAATTGCGGCCAGTCGCGCGGCACGTAAAGCCCGCCATCGGCGGCGAGACCGGTCAGGGTCACGCCTTCGAAATCCAGCGCCGGAGCGCTCCCCCTGGTGGATATGTAGTCCATAATGGGCGAGCGGTTAGCGGGGCCTGCGCCGCAGGGCAAGCAAGCCGACGGATGAGGTGAAGGTTTTGCTGCGCCGCGCCCTTCACACGCCGCGGAAATTCCCCCTTCCAGGCAGGCTCGCGGCTGTCAGCCGTCCTTCCGCCGGCGGCGAAGAGCCAGCAGATAGATCACCACCGCCGTCGCCGCGAAGAAGAACCACTGCACCGCATAGGACAAATGGTTGTTCGGCAGATCGTTCGGGTCGGGCCGGGCAAGCTGTTCCAGCCCGGCCTGTGCGGGCGCGGCCACCAGGCGCACACCCTCCCCCGCCGGTGAGACATAGCCCTGAACCGTGCCGCCTTCCCAATCGCGCGTTTCAACATCGCGCGCCCAGCCAAGGGCGACGACAGCCCTTTCGCCATCCGGAAGAATGCAGGTCGCCGTCTGCGCCCAGCCCGTTTCCCCGCTTTCGGAACGCCCGGCAATGGCATCGCGCGCGGTGACTTGTGTGCAATTGACCGAGGATCGGCGGTAAAGTGCCGCCTCATAGCCAGCGGGATCGCGCGGCCAGGCCACCGGATCGGAATCTTCCAGCGCGGTTTCATAACGCGAGAGGAGATCCGCCTTCCACCCGGCGCGGTTCATCTGCCAGATGCCAAGGGCGATCATGGTGGCAACTGCGGCGCCAACCACCAATGTCGCGAAGATGGGAAGCTTGCGTGTCACTCTTGTCCGTCCGGCGGGCGGCGCGCTTCCACTGCGCCGCGTCGATATTCGATGATCAGCAGAGCGCCCTTCACCACGCGCAGGCCCAGAATCACCCCGGCTATGGTCAGCGGAACCCACAGGACCAGATGAACCCACAAGGGCGGCTCCACCGCGAGCTGCAGCCAGATCGCCAGCACGACCACGATCGCACCGATGATCAGGGTGAGAAAGGCGGCTGGGCCATCCCCGACATTGAAGCTGGAATAATCGAGCCCGCAGGAACGGCAGCGCGGCGCGAATCGGACAAAGCCTTCGAACATCGTCTTGCCGCCGCATCTGGGACACAGCCCAAACACGGAAGCCGCCGCCAGCGATGCTGGCCGCGGCTTCTCATGCGGTTCACTATTGTTCACTGGCTCAGTGGTACTCGGCGCCCCAGCCGCCCCAGACATAGACGACGATGAAGAGGAACAGCCAGACCACGTCCACGAAGTGCCAGTACCAGGCGGCGGCTTCGAAACCGAAATGCGCTTTCGGAGTGAAATCGCCCACATAGGTGCGGCGCAGGCAGACGATCAGGAAGATCGTGCCGACGATGACATGGAAGCCGTGGAAGCCGGTCGCCATGTAGAAGGCGGAACTGTAGGTGTTGCCGCCGAAACCGAACGGCGCATGCATATATTCATAGGCCTGGATCGCGCTGAACAGGATACCCAGCAGGATCGTGGCCCACAGGCCCTTCTTCAAACCTTCGCGATCGCCATGGATCAGCGAATGATGCGCCCAGGTCAATGTCGTGCCCGAACAGAGCAGGATCATCGTGTTGAGCAGCGGCAGGGCGAAGGGATCCATCACGGCGTGAATGTCTTCCGGCGGCCAGATGCCCCCGATGACTTCGACCATGTCCGTCGGGAACAGGGCAAAGTCGAACCAGGCCCAGAACCAGCCGGCGAAGAACATCACTTCCGAAGCGATGAACAGGATCATGCCGTAGCGCATGTGCAATTGCACGACTGGCGTATGGTCGCCAGCGCGGCCTTCCTGGATGATCTTGGAGAACCACCCGAAGAAGGTGGCGATCAGGCCGGCAATGCCGAGACCCAGGACAATATGCGCCGCCGCCATTTCGTGCATGAACAGCACCATGCCGGTGGTAAAGGTGAGCGCCGACATCGAAGCCACGAAGGGCCAGATATCGGGCTGCAGGATATGGTAATCGTGGTTCTTGGCGCCGGCCATTTGCTCTCGTCCTGATCCTTGTTTGCAGCTGCCCTTAATTCGGGGAAACGCGTTGGTCCAGTGGCTAGGAAGCGGGTCCCTCAGCCTCGTGGAAGGTGTAGCTCAGCGTGATCTGCTCCACATCCTTCATGTTCGGGTCGTCGAGCGCCTTGGGGTCCACGAAATAGAGGACCGGCATATCGACTTCCTGACCCGGCTGAAGCGTCTGTTCAGTAAAGCAGAAACACTGGATCTTGTTGAAATAGGCGCCGGCCTGTTCCGGCTCCACATTGAAGGTCGCGCTGCCCGTAATCGGGCGCGAGGAATTATTGCGTGCAACGTAAACGGCCATGTCCCGCTGCCCGATCTGGACCGTGTCAGTCACCTGTTTCGGCTGGAAGGTCCAGGGCATCCCGCGTTCCAGATTCGCATCGAAACGGATCGACATGGTCCGGGCACCCGCGCTTTGCGCCAGGCGGGCGGCAATGTCCGCATCGCTGGCCGTCGCGCGCTGAGTCGTGCCGGCAAAGCCCGTCACCTGGCAGAACAGGCGATATAGCGGCACGGCTGCGTAGCCGAGCCCGAGCATTCCCAGGGCGAGTAACAGGGCGAAAACGCCCACGCGGAGATTCTTGCTAGCGAGTGCGACCTGCGTCATTGCCCACCAATCCTTGCTATGGTGATGGCGTAAAACAGCACGACAAACCCGGCCAACACAAGGCCGAGGACGATATTGCGCCCTTTCCTTGCCCGCTTCAGACGATCTTCTTCTTCAGGTGTCATGCGAAAAGGCCCTGCCCGAGGATAAGCCGGTCGGCAACCAGCGCCGCGAACAGCGCAAAGAGATAAATGACCGAATAGCCGAATAATTTCTTCTCCGGCTTCATCGCGTCGCCATCTTCGCTGCTGCGGAACGCAACCGGGATCGAAAGCGCGACGAATCCGCCTGAAAGCAATGCGGCAGCCACGCCGTAGAGCGCGCCGGTTCCGCCGATCCACCACGGCACCAGGCTGGTGACGAAGAGGATGAGGGAATAGGCAAGGATCTGACGGCGCGTTGCCGCTTCACCGGCAACCACAGGCATCATCGGAATGCCGACCTTGGCGTAGTCCGTCTTGACGAACAGCGCGAGCGCCCAGAAATGCGGCGGCGTCCATACAAAGATGATCGCGAACAGCAGCAGCGGCATTGCGGTGATCTCGCCCGTCACGGCGATCCATCCGATCAGCGGCGGAAACGCCCCTGCCCCGCCCCCGATGACGATGTTCTGCGGCGTGCGCGGCTTCAGCCAGATCGTGTAGAGAACGGCGTAATAGACTATCGACAGCGCAAGGATGATCGCGGCCAGCCAATGCACGGCCACGCCCATGATTCCCACCGACGCCGCTGACAGTGCGATGCCGAAATCACGCGCGTCAGTGCGGGTCAGCTTGCCTTGCGGAAGCGGACGCTTTGCCGTGCGTTTCATCCCCGCATCGATATCGGCTTCCCACCACTGGTTAAGCGCGGCGGCCCCGCCTGCGCCCATGGCGATGCACAATATCGCGGTAAAACCGATCACCGGGTGGATATGCCCCGGCGCGGCGAGCAGACCGCACAGCCCCGTGAATACCACAAGGCTCATGACCCGCGGCTTGGTCAGCGCGAAAAAATCGCGCCATTCGGCGGGAAGCGGTTGCGTGGTCGGGGCGGCGGTCAAACTCAAATCCTGATATTCCCAATAATGTCCGGCCTGGCGGACACTTCCTGCTAAAAGGGGCGCACCGTATCCGATGCGCCCCCTCTTGCCTTGTACTGCCCGGCGGGGGCGGCCGCTTTACGCCTTGGCGGGAGCGGGCCCGATGTGATTGTCGGACGTGTGATGGTCCTCGATCACGGGCAGCGTTTCGAACTGGTGGAACGGCGGCGGGCTCGACAGCGACCATTCCAGCGTCGTCGCACCTTCACCCCAGTAGTTCGGAGCGGCCTTCTTGCCGGCCGTGAAGGCGTAGATCATGTTGACGAAGAAGATCACGATCGAGACAGCCATGATCTCGTAGCCGATCGTCGCGATCTCGTTCCAGTACTGGTAGGCCGGGGTATAGTCCGGATAGCGGCGCGGCATACCGTTCATCCCGAGGAAGTGCATCGGGAAGAAGATCAGGTTCACGCCCACGAAGAACACCCAGAACTGAATGTGCGACAGCAGTTCGGAATGCATCCGGCCGCTCATCTTCGGGAACCAGTAGTAGAAGCCGGCGAACAGGGCGAACACCGCACCGAGCGACAGCACATAGTGGAAGTGCGCCACCACGTAATAGGTGTCGTGCAGGTTGTCGTCCACGCCGCCATTGGCGAGCACGACGCCCGTCACGCCGCCAACCGTGAAGAGGAAGATGAAGCCAAGCGCCCAGACCAGCGGCGACTTGAATTCCATCGAACCACCCCACATCGTGGCGATCCAGCTGAAGATCTTGATGCCGGTGGGCACCGCGATGACCATGGTTGCGGCCGTGAAATACATCTTTGTGTTCACGTCCAGGCCGACCGTATACATGTGGTGCGCCCACACGATGAAGCCGACCACGCCGATCGCGACCATGGCGTAGGCCATGCCGAGATAACCGAAGACCGGCTTGCGCGAGAAGGTCGAGACGATCTGGCTGATGATGCCGAAGCCCGGCAGGATCATGATGTACACTTCAGGGTGCCCGAAGAACCAGAACAGGTGCTGATACAGGATCGGGTCACCGCCGCCGGCCGGATCGAAGAAGGTCGTGCCGAAATTGCGGTCCGTCAGCAGCATGGTGATTGCAGCCGCCAGAACCGGCAGAGCGAGCAGGAGCAGGAACGCCGTCACCAGGATCGACCAGACGAACAGCGGCATCTTGTGAAGGGTCATGCCCGGCGCGCGCATGTTGAAGATCGTGGTGATGAAGTTGATCGCGCCCATGATGGAGGATGCACCGGCAAGGTGCAGCGCGAAGATGGCGAAGTCCACGGCCGGACCGGCGGAGCCGGAAGTCGAAAGCGGCGCGTAGACCGTCCAGCCAGTACCGGCACCCATGCCTGTACCGCCCGGAGCGAAGGTCGAAGCCATCAGGCTGCAGAAACCTGCAACAGTCAGCCAGAACGACACATTGTTCATGCGCGGGAAGGCCATATCCGGCGCGCCGATCATGATCGGAACGAACCAGTTGCCGAAGCCGCCGATCATCGCCGGCATGACAAGGAAGAAGACCATGATCATGCCGTGAGCGGTGATCAGGACGTTCCAGAGATGGAGCTGCTGGTCGAAATCGACCTCGCCGCCATTCAGCCACATCGCCACCGTGCCCAGCAGCTGGATGCCCGGTTCGCGCAATTCTTCGCGCATGATGCCCGAAATCGCGCCACCGATCACACCCGCGAAGATCGCGAAGATCAGGTAGAGCGTACCGATATCCTTGTGGTTCGTTGACATGAACCAGCGAGCGAAGAAGCCCGGCTTGTGATCGGCATCGTGATGATGCTCGTCAGTATGGGCCTGAAAGGTGTCGGCGGTGGTAGCCATTTTATGCGTTACCCTACTTCTATCGTGTTCGCGGCGGTTCAGACTTCGGTTTCCGGCGTGGCCAGCTCGGGCTCTTCACCCGCAGCCGGAGCACCCTCGATCGCGGAATCCGGCGCAATCAGCGGGGCAGAGGTCGATTCGGCACCGCCCTCGCCCCCGACGGTTCCGCCCTGCGAGCGGATCCAGGCTTCGAATTGCGGACGCGGAACCGCTTCCACGGCAATCGGCATGAAGCCATGGCGCGCGCCGCACAGTTCCGAGCACTGGCCGTAATAGATGCCCGGCTCTTCAACGTAGAACTCACGTTCGTTCAGGCGGCCCGGCACAGCGTCCAGCTTGAACCAGAGGCTCGGCACGGCGAAGGAGTGAATCACATCGGCACCGATGGTCTGCAGGCGGATCGGTTCACCCACGGGGACAACCATGCGGTTATCCACGGCCAGCTGCGGCGGCAGACCCTTATCGATCGCCTCGTCTTCCGGCATCATGTTCGAAATCACTTCGAACCCGCCATTATCGGGATAGGTGTAACCCCAATACCACTGATACCCGGTCACCTTGATCGTCAGCGCATCCTTGGGCGCGCTCTGATACTGGCGGGAGATCAGCGTGATCGACGGGACAGCGATCACCACCAGGATAAGCACCGGCAGGCCCGTCCACAGCACTTCGATGAGAGTGTTGTGACTCGTCTTGGAAGGAACCGGATTCGCGCGGCGGTTGTAACGCGCGACAACGACCAGCAGCAAAATCAGCACCAGCAGGGAAATCGCCGCAATCAGCGGCAGCAGAACAGCGTCATGCATCCAAAGGGCATATTCGCCATTGGGCGAATATTGCTTCTGGAAGGTCAGGGCGCCCGGTTCCGGCTGACCCTTGATCATGTCTGGGCCGAGCGGCGTGTAGGCCGCATCAGCCGATTCCGCAGAGGCGGCAGATTCGGCCACTGCATCCGCACCAGCTTCCGCCGGCGCTTCCTGCGCGAAAGCCGCCTGCGGCATCGCCAGCATCGCGAATATCGCAAGGATGAACGAGAAGATATGCATCCGCTTGCGGGCGTGATCGCCGATTTTCATCGTTTCTAACGCTTTCCGTTCTTATGTTTGGGGCGCCCCCGCGGGCCCGGAAGGCCCGGGAAGGGCCCTGATTGGCCGCGCCTATACGCCCGCTTGCCGCATGCCTCAAGCGCTTCTAGGGAGAAATTTCGACAGGCAAGTGACGCAGGCGCTCCGCCGCGGCTCGCAGGCAGGGTGTTGTGAAAGGCTTTCCCCCGAGATGACAGAAGAAGAGGTTCTCACCGAATTCCGCGCAAGCGGCGCCTTGCTGGAAGGGCATTTCAAACTTTCTTCCGGCCGCCACAGCGCACATTATCTGCAATGCGCATTGGTTCTGATGAATGCGGAACGCGCCGGCCGTCTGGCCCGCGCCCTGGTGCAGACCCTGCCGCGCGACTTGCGCAATTCCATCGACAAGGTGGTATCCCCGGCGATGGGCGGCCTTATAATAGGGCACGAAGTCGGCCGTGCGCTCGACAAGGATGCGATCTTCCTTGAACGGCCCAACGGCACTTTCGAACTGCGCCGCGGGTTCACCCTGAAGGAAGGCGAAAAAGTGCTGATGGTGGAAGATGTGGTGACCACCGGCCTTTCCAGCCGTGAGGCAATCACCGCCGTGCACGATGCCGGCGCCAGGGTCGTAGCCGAAGCCGCGCTGGTCGATCGGTCCGCGGGCGAGGCGCAGCTGGGCGTGCCCTTCTATCCGCTCGTATCGCTCAATTTCCCGACCTATGCGGAAGACGAGCTTCCGCCTGAACTGGCCGAAAAACCGCTCGAAAAGCCGGGGAGCCGCAAGAAGTGAGCCTTGCGCCGCCCCGGAAATTGCGGCTCGGCGTGAATATCGATCACGTCGCGACCATCAGGAATGCGCGCGGCGGCGATCATCCCGATCCCGTGCGCGCGGCTGAAATCGTGGCATCGGTTGGTGGCGACGGAATCACGGCCCATCTGCGGGAGGACCGGCGCCATATTCGCGATGCCGACCTGAAGCGAATCCAGGACGCCACCGATCTGCCGCTCAACCTGGAAATGGCGGCGACAGACGAAATGCTCGAGATCGCCCTCGCCCATCGTCCGCACGCGGCCTGCATCGTGCCGGAAAAGCGCGAGGAAGTGACGACGGAAGGCGGGCTGGACGCGGCGGGTATGCACAACCGCCTGCAACCTTTCGTCTCGCGCCTGCTGGATGCCGGAATACGGGTCAGCCTGTTCATCGCGCCGGAGGAACGCCAGCTGGAGGCCGCCATGCGGCTGGGCGCGCCGGTGGTCGAATTCCATACCGGCGAATATGCCCATGCAGATGGCGAGGAACTGGCCGTTCAGCTCAAGCGTGTAGCGGATATGTCCGCCCTCGCCGCCAAGAACGGGATCGAACCACATGCGGGCCACGGCCTGACATATGAGAATGTGCAGCCGATTGCCGCGATTCCGCAATTGGCGGAACTCAATATCGGCCATTACCTCGTCGGGGAGGCCGTATTTGTCGGCCTGGAAGCGGCGGTAAGGCGAATGCGCGATCTGATGGATGCCGCCCGGTGATCATCGGCCTGGGATCCGATCTCTGTAATATAGAGCGCATCCAGGCTTCGCTGGAACGCTGGGGCGAAAAGTTCGAGCGGCGCTGCTTCACGGAAATCGAGCAGGCGAAGGCGCAGAAGCGCGTGCTGACCCGCGCCGGCACTTATGCCAAGAGATTCGCCGCCAAGGAGGCTTTTTCGAAAGCGGTCGGCACGGGTTTCAAACGCGGCGTCTTTCACAAGGATATCGGCGTGGTAAACGCCCCCTCGGGCGCCCCGACGCTGCATCTGACGGGGGGCGCCGCCTTGCGCCTTGCGGAACTCATGCCCGAAGGCCATGAGGCGCTCATACATCTTACCCTGACAGACGATCACCCTTGGGCGCAGGCCTTCGTCGTTATCGAGGCCCGGCCCTTATGAGCTCGCAAGGCGGCAGTTCTTCCATGACCGACAAGGCGGACGCCAGGACCGACGCGAAGAAGAAGGTCAACTGGATCGCGGAAATCCGCGGTCTGGCGCTGATGCTCCTCGCCGTGCTGGCCTTTCACACCTTCATCGCCAAGCCGTTCTATATTCCCAGCGCCAGCATGGTCCCGAACCTGCTGGTCGGCGACCGGCTGATCGTGACCAAATACCCTTATGGCTGGAGCTGGGTTTCGGCATCCTTCCACGTGCTGCCGCGCGACGATTGGCGCCTGGCACCGTCCACGCCGGAATATGGCGATATCGTCATCGCCGTTCCGCCGGACAGGGCGGAGGATTACATCAAGCGCGTCGTCGCCCTGCCCGGAGACCGAATCGCCATGGTGAACGGCCAGCTGATCCTGAACGGTGAAGCCGTGCCGCAGGAAGTGATGCCGCCCGTGCAGATCCCCGTTTCCGACCAGCAGATGTGCGACGGCCGCCCCTGCCTTTCCGCCTTCGAGGAATATCGCCGAAGGCTGGCCGACGGCACGGAAATTTACGAACCGCCGACCTATCGGGAAACACTGCCCAACGGTGCGAGTTATGTGATCATCGACCACATGAACAATCCGAAGGACAATTTTGCCGAGATGACCGTGCCGGAGGACAGCGTCTTCCTGATGGGGGACAATCGCGATCATTCGGCTGACAGCCGATTCCCCGCCGCACCTTATGGAAACGGCCTGGGTGGCCCGGTGCCAATGGCCAATATCGGCGGCCGCGCCGAATTCATCACCTTCTCACTCGACGGAAGCACGAGCTGGAATCCGATGAGCTGGATCGGGGCGCTGCGCGGATCGCGCGCGTGGCAGAGCCTGCGCCCAACTCTGCGCGATAGCGGGAACCAAGATGGCGGCGAGTGACGAATCCTTCGCTGACGGGGACCGTGACGATCGCGCCAGCCCGACAAGCATAAGCAGCCCGCGCCTTCGCCACGAAGCGAAGAAAGCGGCAATCTGGGTTCTTGTTGTCGGCACCGCCGTGCTGACTGTCTATATCTCGCAATCGTTGCTGGTCATCTTCGGCGGGCTGGTCTTCGCCTCCATGGTCGATGGCGGGGCCCGGCTTCTGGGCCGGATCCTGCCCCTGCCGCGCGGCGTGCGAATCGGCATCGTGCTGCTGTTGGGAACCGCCTTTCTGGTCTGGCTGGGATTCTTCGCCGGTTCGCAGATCTCGCGCGAGGCGGCACAATTCCCCGAAATTATCGAGGCCCAGACGATCCGCGTGACCAACTGGCTGGATAATCAGGGCTTCGCGATAAGTCCGGACAATATGCAGCAGGTCGCCAGCCAGCTGGCCAGCGGGGTCGGCACGGTGACGCGCGCGATCGGCGGCATTGTCGGCGGTGTCACCACCCTGTTCCTGATTGTGATCATCGGCATTTATGTCGCGCTGGAACCGCGCCTTTACGAACGCGGGCTTGCCTGGATGATGCCGCCCACCCGGCGCAGCCATTTCTACGGCACGGTTTCGAAAATGGCCTATACCATGCGGCGGCTGATGGCCGGGCGCATCGTCGGCATGGTTTTCGAAGGCATTTTCACCTGGCTGATGCTGTGGGCCTATGGCGTGCCCATGGCAGCCCTGCTCGGCATTCTGACCGGGCTGCTGGCCTTCATCCCGAATGTCGGGGCCGTGATTTCAGGTATCCTGATGGTCCTGGTCGGGTTTTCCGGCGGCGTGGACATGGGGCTCTACACGGTCTTCGTCTATTTCCTCGTCCAGACTTTCGATGGCTATATCGTTATCCCGCTGATCGCGAAGAAAACGGTCGATCTGGCCCCTGCCCTCGTGCTCGGCGCGCAGCTGATCATGGGTATATTATTCGGCATTATCGGCCTGTTCCTGGCCGACCCGCTGATGGCGATGATCAAGGTCGCGCTGGAACGGCGGTCCGAAAGCAACGATAAATATAATCATCATGAGGATGCAGAATCCGATGGCGCGTAAATTTCTCTACGCCTTCGCCTTCCTGATCCTGCTCGTCATCGCGGCCATGTTCGCCCTGCGCCTGTGGCCGAATCAGCTATCGCGCATCGCACTGGTGCCGACTGCCGATTTCGTGGAGCAGGATGCGCTGGCCGCCAATGCATACCAGGATCCGGACATGTGGTTCTCCCGCCCTGGCATCGCGCCGGGCAAGGATCCTGCCCGTTGGCAACCGGCCGTAGCAGCCCCGGCGAGCGAAGCATCCCCCGTTGCGGATGGCGCGGATGGCGAAATGCCGGCTGAAGCCCCGGATTTTGCGGTCTTTTTCGTCCATCCGACCAGCTATCTTGAGCGCAGCCGGTGGAACGCCCCGCTGGATGACGAGGAATCGCAGAAGCGTGCCTGGACAATGCTGCGCGGCATGGCCAGCCCGTTCAACACGGCGAGCGAGATCTGGGCGCCGCGTTATCGCCAGGCAACCTTCGGCGCTTTCCTGACCGATTCGGAAGAGGCGAAGCAGGCAGTCGCCGCCGCTTATCGCGACGTGGATCAGGCCTTCACCTATTTCCTCGAATCCGTCGGGCCGGACACGCCGATCGTTCTGGCGGGCCACAGCCAGGGCGCGCTGCATGTCCTGGAATTGCTGCGCAAACGCATCGCCGGAACCGATCTGCAGCAGCGCGTGGCGATGGTTTATCCGATTGGCTGGCCGATTTCGATCGCACATGATTTGCCGGCCCTGGGCATCCCTGCCTGCGCGACACCGGATCAGAGCGGCTGCATCGTCACCTGGTCAAGCTTCGCCGAACCGGCCGATCCTTCGGGTACGCTGGAATTGTACCGTTCCACCGCAGGATATGACGGGGAAACGCGCGGCGATGGGCCGATCGTTTGCGTCGATCCGATCGGCGGGACGATCAATGGCTCCTCCCCCGCTTCGCGCAATCTCGGCACTCTCGTACCCGATAACGGGATGACCACCGCCGAACTCGTCCCCGCCGCCGTTCCGGCCCGTTGTGATGAAAACGGCATATTGCTGATCGGCGATCCGCCCGAGCTCGGGCCGGACGTGCTGCCGGGCAATAATTACCACGTCTATGACATCCCGCTGTTCTGGAAGAATTTGCAGCAGGACGTCACACGCCGGGTCGGGGCATGGACGCAAAACCGCTGATCACGGAAGAGGCCGCCGCCTTTCGCGATGCGCTGCCCGATGGCGGCGTATTGCTCGGCCTCGACCTCGGGACCAAGACCATCGGCACCGCCTTTTGCGACGCCGGGTGGCGATTCGCCACGGCCGCCAAGACCTTGCCCAAGGGCAAGTTCTCGCGCGACAAGGCGGTGATCGAAGGGCTGAACGCACAGCGCGGGGTCAAGGGCATCGTCATCGGCCTGCCGCTGAACATGGATGGCAGCGCCGGGCCGCGCGTGCAGGCATCACGCGCCTTCGCCCGCAATCTGGCGGTGCTGGGACTGCCGATCCTGCTGTGGGATGAACGCTGGTCCACCCAGAGCGCGGAACGCGACATGATCGCCATGGATATGAGCCGCGCCAAGCGCGAGGAACGAATCGATTCGCACGCCGCGGCCATCATCCTGCAGGGCGCGATCGACCGATTGGCCGGCGGTATTCTCTGACCTGAAACCTGCGCGCTAATCCGCCGCGCGAATTGTAACCACCAGCCCGCCCG
Source organism: Croceibacterium atlanticum (assembly GCF_001008165.2). Lineage (NCBI taxonomy): Bacteria > Pseudomonadati > Pseudomonadota > Alphaproteobacteria > Sphingomonadales > Erythrobacteraceae > Croceibacterium > Croceibacterium atlanticum. The sequence continues at coordinate 1,340,105 of NZ_CP011452.2, forward strand.
GCAGCACGCCATCATAGGGCAGGCAGTGGCGCTGCGCATCGGCCCGTGCGCGATTGAGTATCGCATCGGGCACACCGGCTTCATACAGAACGCAATCCGCACTGCCCAGCAGGCGGGACTGGCGCAGCGTAAGATCTTCCGGATCGGCGCTGTGCAGGGCGAATTCGTACCGCCCCGTGCCTTCCCCCTGCCCCGGATTTTCCAGCCAATCCGCCAGCCGGTCCGCGCTCGCCCCGTCCAGCGGATCGAGCGGGCCACCCTGCGTCAGCGCAGCGTCCAGCGCCTGCCGCCGCTCGCTCGCCCCGGGCCAGCGAGAGCGCAAAAGCGCCCGCGCATCCTGCAACCCGCTCGCCAGCGTGCCGAGCCTGGCAGGCAGAAGCCCTTCTAGTCGCAGGCGCAATTGTTTGGCAAGCCCGGCCGAAGCTCCCGAAGTGCCGATGGCGATCAGCACCGGATCGCGTTCCAGAATGCTGGGCGTGGTGAAATCGCATAATTCCGGCCGGTCCACGACATTGACCAGCACACCGGCCTGTTTCAACCGCTGCGCATCAGCCTCGCAGGCTGCGCCATCTTCATGCGCGACAAAGGCCAGCCGCGCACCGCACGTCAGCCCTTGTTCCAGATCGCTCACCACAACTGCGCCGGCACGTTCCACCAGGCGCCGCTTCGGTTCCGCCATCGCGCCCTCCCCCAGCACGATCACCGGCTGGCCGGCAATGCGGTGGAAGAGCGGCAGCGATCGCATCAGCTCAGCCAGTCGGGCACGCGTTCCGCGGCATAGATGTCTTCCGGCAGGATGCGGTCGGCCACGGTGGCATAGACATCGCCATCGACCATCACCTCTGCCACGAAACCGCGACTGTTATAGCTGGAAGCCATCGTCGCCCCATAGGCCCCGGCGGTGCGGAACACGGCGAGATCGCCGGCCTCCATCGTGTCGATCTCGCGCCCCATGGCGAATGTGTCGCCGGTTTCGCAGATCGGGCCGACGATATTGGCCGTCATCTTTCCGCCGCGCGGCTTCACCGCGTCAAAATCGTGCCACGATCCGTAAAGGGCCGGCCGCGCCAGATCGTTCATCGCCGCGTCCACGATCACGAAAGGCGGCCCGTTTGAACTGCGCTTCACCCGGATCACCCGGGTCAGCAGGATACCCGCATTTCCGGCGATCACGCGGCCGGGTTCGAACATCAGCGTGACATCCCAATCCTTCGTCACGCGGGCGATCATCGCGCCATATTCCGCCGGGCTGGGCATGATTTCGCCCGCCTTGTAGGGCACGCCCAATCCGCCGCCCAGATCGACATGGGTGACGGTGAGCCCCTGCCCGCGCAGATCGGAAACCAGCGAACCGACCTTCTCGAAAGCGCGTTCCATCGGTTCCAGATCGGAAAGCTGGCTGCCGATATGAACCGCGACACCGCGCATATCGAGACCCGGCATGGCGGCAAGCCGGGCGTAAATGCCGGGCGCCCGGTCAATCGGCACGCCGAACTTGTTTTCCGCCTTGCCGGTGGAAATCTTTTCATGCGTCCCGGCATCGACATCCGGATTGACGCGCAGCGCGCAAGACGCGGTGAGTCCCTTGGCCGCGGCGATTGCCGCCAGTTCCACGCCTTCTTCTTCGGATTCGATATTGAACTGGCCGATGCCGGCTTCCAGCCCTTGCGCCAGTTCCCGCGCATTCTTGCCGACGCCGGAGAACACCACGTCCTGTGCCGGCATGCCCGCCGCCAGGGCCCGCGCCATTTCGCCGCCGGAAACGACATCGGCGCCAAAACCTTCCCGCTGCATCACTTTCAGCACGGCCAGATTGGGGTTTGCCTTAACCGCGAAGGCGCAATGCACGCGCGGCAAAACCGATAATCCTTCGCGGAAAACGCGGGCATGGCGTTCCAGCGTGGCGCGGGAATAGACATAGACCGGCGTGCCGACTTCTTCTGCAATCCGCGCGAGCGGTACGTTTTCGGCGTAAAGTTCGCCGTTCTTCAGTTCAAAATGATCCATCTGTGTCAGCCTTCAGGCGGGAGATCGAAAGGATCGTCCTCGCGTTCCTCGGACCGGCTGCGCAATTCCACGCTGCGCACGGGCGCGGCCTGAGGGTCTGGTTCAAGTAATTGGCGGGGGGTCAGCGGATCCGCCTGGCCATAGGGGGCCGTGGGCAGGTCCTGCCCTTCGGCAGGCCGCAAATCGCGTTTCTGGCCGCAGGCGCCAAGCGCGAGGAAAACAGCCAGCGCAAGCGGAATACTGCGCGTCATCCATCCATCTCCAGCTCGCCACGCGCCGCGGCCACGCGTTTTCGCACCTGTTCCGGCGCGGTGCCGCCATGGCTGGCCCGCGCGGCAACCGAAGCTTCGACGGAGAGCGCCTTGTACACACCCTCGCCCACGCGGGGATCAATCGCCTGCAATTCATCCAGGCTGAGAGCTTCCAGGGCAACACCCTTGTTTTCCGCCAGTTTTACGGCAGCGCCAGTGATATGATGCGCCTCACGGAAGGGGATATTCGCTTCCCGCACCAGCCAGTCCGCCAGATCGGTCGCCGTGGCATAGCCAAGCTGGGCGGCCTGCAACATGCGATCCGTGCGGAACGTGGCATCGGCCACCATGCCCGTCATCGCGGCGATGGACAGGCTGAGCAGATTCGCCGCTTCGAAGACGGGCGGCTTGTCGTCCTGCATATCCTTGGAATAAGCGAGCGGCAGGCCCTTCATCGTTACCAGCAAAGCGGTGGCGCAGCCGACGATCCGCCCGGCATGGCCGCGCACCAGTTCCGCCGCATCGGGATTCTTCTTCTGCGGCATGATCGAACTGCCGGTGCTGAGCGTATCGGGCATCCGCACGAAGCCAAATGGCTGGCTGGCCCAGATCACGAACTCTTCCGCCAGGCGCGACAGATGCACCGAACATTGCGCGGCGGCCTGCAGGTAATCCAGCGCGAAATCGCGGTCCGACACGGCATCCAGGCTGTTATCCGTCGGCCGGTCAAATCCCAGTGCCTGCGCAGTCATTTCGCGGTCGATCGGAAAACCCGTGCCGGCCAGCGCGGCGCTGCCCAGCGGGCTTTCATTCATGCGCGCCCGCGCATCGCGGAACCGCGAACGGTCACGGCGGATCATCTCGTAATAAGCCATCAGATGATGGCCCAGTGTCACCGGCTGCGCGGTTTGCAGGTGGGTGAAACCGGGCATGATCGCATCCGCATGTTCGCCCGCGCGAGTCACCAGTGCCTTCTGCAGCGCCTCCAGCCCGGCATCGGCCTGGTCCATCGCATCGCGGACCCAGAGGCGGAAATCGGTGGCCACCTGATCGTTGCGGCTGCGCGCCGTGTGCAACCGGCCGGCAACCGGGCCGATCAGTTCGGCCAGCCGGCTCTCCGTGGTCATGTGGATGTCTTCAAGATCCCAGTCTTCGGGCACGCCGTCCACCTCATATTCGGCGGCTACCTTGTCCAGCCCGGCGTCGATCGTCTTCGCATCCTCGGCACTGACAATGCCGCAGGCACCCAGCATGGCGACATGCGCCTTGCTCGCGGCGATATCCTGCCGCCACAATGCCTTGTCGAACGGGATCGACGCGTTAATTTCGCGCATGATGGCGCTCGGCCCTTCGGCAAAGCGCCCACCCCACATCTGGTTGGAGCCTGTCATGCCCCGTTCGCTTTCATTGCTGCTCACTTGCGCTTGTGCCCTTTCATTGGCGGCTTGCGATAGGGAAAGCGCCCAACCCGCGCAACCACAGGAAAGCGCAGCATCACCCGCAGGCGATGTATTGACCGGAACGATCGATCGCAGCTTCGCCGGCGAGACGATCCCGGCCGTTACCGTAACCGATCCGGCCGGCACCACACTCGCCCTTGACCAGACGGGCGGCAAGGCGGTCCTCCTCAATCTCTGGGCTACATGGTGCGCGCCCTGCATAGAGGAAATGCCCCTGCTGGACGAACTGGCCGGAGATCTGGGCGAAGATGTGCGCGTCCTGACGGTGAGCGAGGATCTGAAAGGCGCAGAGGCGGTCGAACCGTTCTTCGAACAGCGCGGCTTTGCCAACCTTCCCAGATGGATGGACCCGGACAACGACCTCGCCATCGAATTCGGCGGCGGTGCCGTGCTGCCCCTGACCGTGCTCTATGACGCACAAGGCAAGGAAATCTGGCGCGTAGTCGGCGCCTATGACTGGTCCGGCGAAGAAGCCCGTGCGGAAATAGAGGCGGCGTTGGCGGGGGCTGGATAGGAGCTGGCGGCTGCAGTTTCTCTTGTCGAGAATCGGAATGCCGACTTGATGCAGAATGGTGGGCGGTGACGGGTTCGAACCGCCGACCCTCTCGGTGTAAACGAGATGCTCTACCAGCTGAGCTAACCGCCCCAATCGTCGTGTAGCTGCGCGCCCTTAGCGAAAGGTTCGGGCGAGCGCTAGACCAGTTCTGCCGACCTGACCCCGGTTTCCGCAAAATAACCGGCCATGGCTTCCGCCGCCTGGTCCGTCAGCGCGATGAAGGCGCGGCGGCGGTCGGCCGGATCTTCCACCCGTTTCAGCAGGCCCGCCGAAGTCATCTGCCCGATCCAGCGCAGTGCGGTGGTGGGCGGAACACCGCTGGCAATGCAGAGCGAGGTCACCGAAACACGGGCATGTTCCGCCCGGGCGGCTGTCAGATCCAGCAATATGTCCCAGGCCGGATCGGCGAACAGATCACCATCGAAGAACTTGGCCCGCAACTGGCGATGGCGGATGATTTCCCGCACCAGTCTGGGCTCTGGCAGTTCCAGCCTTGCCGAACGGACGAGCCGGTCGCCATGCGCCGTTTCCCCATGATAGCCATTGCCCGGGCTTTCGAGACGGAAGGCGGAGCCGCCATGAGCCTTGCGGTCGGCATGGAGTTTCTCCAGCCGTTCCGCAATGCGCCCCACCTGTTCCGTCAGGCGCAACAGGGTAAGCCGATCTTCCTCGTTCAGTTCGCGCAGGCGCAGATTGGGGCGCAATGCCAGCACCCGGCCCAGTGCAATCACCCGTTCCGAACGCGACGGATCGACCAAAATCTGCGGATTTGACTGGTCACAGCAACCGAACACATCATCCAGCGCATCAACCGAAGTCGATATCACCAGATGGGCCCCGGAATGCGCGGCCCGCATGTCCAGCCGGCTGAGCGCGGCAAGACTGGCCGCGTCGAGAGACGGGCAATCGAGGAAAATCACTTCCCCCAGCGAACGCGGCTTTCCCGCAAGCAATTCCGCAACGGGGCCACATTCACGCACATGCAGGCCCGCGGCGCCGATATCTTCGCGCAATTCCTCCCGCAGATGCGGCCGGTCCGCGAAGATCGATACCGTCATGGAGAGGCCGCCAGCATCATGAACCTGCCCATAGGCAAAATCGCTGCAATTTTCCGGCCCCGACATGATCAACTCCTGATTCGTTCTCGCAAACAAAATGAGAACAAATAAGGATCAGGTCAAGATCGTAAGGTGGCAATCCATGCACGCAATCAGGCAGGGCCACCGCGCGGGGCGCCGCTGGATCAGGATTGGAGGGAATGGTCTTCGGGGAGGCGGGGCCGGGAGACTTGGGGGGGCCGGGTTCGACCCCGCCTCGTTCGAAGACTCGGGTACCGACAACATTGCATGGACCGTGCCACAATGCGCGAATGCCGGATCGCCGCACGAGACAATGGTTTCCACCATTTTAACACTTCTTAATTTTGTCAAGAATTCCGACACAGAAGCGGATTTGGCCGGTCTTCGCTGGCCCTGCCCTGCGCCCTCCCCTATTGCGATAATCAAGGTCGCAACAATGCCGGAGAGGATTCATGGCCGCGAACAACACCGTCACGCTCTACGATCTCCAGCTCGCCAGCGGTGCGACGATCAGCCCCTTTGTCTGGGCGACGAAGCTGGCCATCGCGCATAAGGGGCTGGATATGGAGATCGTCCCCGGCGGGTTCACCGGGATCGAGGAGCGGACAGGCGGGAAGACGCAACGCCTGCCGGCCATCGTGGATGACGGGGAATGGATCCTGGATAGCTGGACCATCGCCGAATATCTGGATGAAAAATATCCCGACAGGCCCACGCTGATCGGCGATCCCGGGATCCGCCCCAGCGCGCAGATGAACGAAGCCTGGTTGTGGCAGACCGCAGTCGGCCCCTGGATGACCTGTTATCTGGTCGCCTATCGCGATCGCTCCGTGCCGGAAGATCACGAATATGTGACCGCCACGCGTGAAACCATGTTCGGCGGCCGCAAGCTGGAAGATATCATCGTCGGGCGTGAGGATCGCCTGCCCAGGATTTCCGCCGATCTGGAACTGATGCGCGGCGTATTGCGCGAGAACAAATGGTTCGGCGGAGACAGCCCGAACTATGCCGATCATCGGATGCTGGCCTGTTTCCTGTGGCTTGCTTCCGTTTGCGATACGCCCGCCCTGGCGGAGGATGATCCGCTGCGTGACTGGATCGACCGCGGGTTCGACCTTTACGGCGGGATCGGCCGGCACCCCGGCTTGTCGAATATTTTCGGCCTGAAGCAACGCGCAGGCGATCCGGACCTTTTCAACCGCAATCCAATGGCCAACGGCCTGACCAGCCGCAACACGGGCGTGAAAAGCACGGCCGGCGAAACCGCACGCATGAAGGGCCAGAAGGCCGGGGCCTGAGCGCATCGGCAAATCCGCCAAAATGGAGATCGGGGACCGACAATGTTCATCGCAATGAACCGCTTCCGCATTGCCAAAGGCAGCGAAGAGGAATTCGAGCGTATCTGGCGCGAACGCGATACGCATCTGTCAGGCGTCCCCGGCTTCCGCGATTTCCGGCTGCTGCGCGGGCCGGAGCGGGAAGATCACACGCTTTATGCCACGCACACGATGTGGGAGACGCAACAGGCTTTCCACGACTGGACGAAGTCGGAGGCATTCCGCGCCGCGCACCGCAATGCCGGCGGCGGGAACAAGGCGCTCTATCTCGGCCCGCCGGAATTCGAGGGGTTTGAAACTGTAGTCGAGATCTAGGTCGCCTCTTCAAGCTCGACCCGAAGCCATAGGGTTCGGCAAGGCCGCCCTGCGGCGCCTGAAAGCTGATCAAGAAATGGCGCGCCTGGCAGGACTCGAACCTGCAACTCCAAGCTTAGAAGGCTCGTGCTCTATCCAGTTGAACTACAGGCGCGTGCTGATCGCCATTAACGCCATGGGCGCGCGCGGCAAGTCCGGCGGGCCAAGAATACTCAGCCTACGCCGGAAAACCTACTCCGCAGAAGTGAGCTTGCGGCGGCGGCGCATGAACGCCAGGCCCGCCAGGCCAAGGCCGAGAAGGCCAAGCATCCCCGGTTCCGGAATTGGCGTGCCGCCAGAGCTTCCGCCCGGAGTATCCGGATAGTCGGGCGGATAATACCCGCCGGAATATGTGCCGACATGCATCTCGCCATATTGGCCGAGACTGCCGAAAACCGCCGAACCCTGGATGTAGTTATAGGTCGTGGCCGATGCCTTGGGGGCAAGGACAGAACCGCCCCATGCCGTGCTGGCCGTCAGCCTTTCCGCTTCCGGAAAATTCCAGATGACGTTTTCGCCGAGATTGTTGGTACCGCCCAGGAAATTATCATCCAGCTTGATATTCTTGCCGCTGACATTGATGATCGCGGTATCGGCACCGTTCAGATTGAATTCGATTTCGCCAATGGAATTCAGATCGCTGGCGGCGATGTTGAACACCGCCGTCCCGTCTGCATCGGGCTGCGCATTGAACATGCCGCGATTGCCGGATTTGACGAAATCGCTGTTCGCCGCCTGCATGCTGAGATCGTAGGACAGGTTCTGCGTGCTGGTGCGGATGAAGCTTCCCTGCTGCTGCAGATCCTGGATGAATTGCGGATCGCTGCCGGCAAGGCCGGAATTGACCGTATTGGCGTTCACATTGGTGTTGCTAATGGACCCGCCCACCAGCACGGTCTGCGGATTGCCGTTGAGATTGAACCCGCTATCGACATTGCCGCCGATCACCGCGCCCGCGCCATTATTGAGGTTCTTGACCCCGCCAGTGACGTTGCCGACCACGGTCAGGCCAGCCTGGCCATTGGCCGAAGCCGGGATGGCGGCGATATTGTAGTTGGAGGAATTGCCGGTCAGATTCCCGCCGACAAAGGTGCGGCCTTCCACTTCCGAACTGGAATCGAGATCGCCCAGAACCACGAGATTCCATTCGCGCAGAATATCGATTCCGGCCGGAGTTTCGCCCACGGCCGGGCTGGCGCCAAACAGCGCGGCGGAGGCAGAAATGGCTGCCAGTATATGCGTGCGGCGCAAACCCATCTGTCTGTCTTTATCGGCTTGAAGTTAACAAATCGCAGATCGCCGCATGGGCAAAAATTACAAGGATGTCAGTTACCGCCGTCTCCGGATGGAACACTTGCCTCTGTCCATGAGGCAATCGCCGCTTTTCCGGCCCGGACGGAAGAGATAGCTTCCCTTGCATGGAAGCAGACACGGTCAGGATAGACGGCAAGGCGGGCGGCAAACGGGCCTTCCGCTATTTCGATTATGTCATGGCCGCCTTCGTCGCGATCCTTCTGCTGTCCAACGTGCTGGGCGCGGGCAAGGTCGCGGAAGTGGATTTGCCATTTGTGGGGCTCTGGCCTTTTGGCGCGGGGGTGCTGTTCTTCCCGATCTCCTACGTATTGGGGGACGTGCTGACGGAAGTGTATGGCTATGCCCATGCCCGCCGCTGCATCTGGGCAGGCTTTGTCGCCTTGTTGTTCATGGCCTTCATGTCATGGGTGGTGGTGGCGCTGCCCCCGGCGGCGAACTGGGGCAACCAGGCCGCTTACGAAGCGATTTTCGGCCAGGTGCCCCGCATCGTCTTCGCTTCCATCGCCGCCTTCTGGGCGGGGGAATTCGTGAATTCCTATGTCCTTGCCAGGATGAAGATCTGGACGAAAGGCAAGGCGCTGTGGACCCGCACGATCGGTTCCACGATCGTGGGCCAGGGCGTGGACAGCGCGCTGTTCTACCCGCTGGCCTTTCTCTACGCCGATGGCTGGACAACGCAGCTGGTCATCACCGTGGCGCTGACCCAATGGGCGCTGAAGACCGGGTGGGAGGCGTTGCTGACGCCGGTCACTTATGCGGTTGTGGGATTTCTGAAGCGGCGCGAAGGGGTCGAAGTTTTCGACACGGGCACCGATTTTTCGCCCTTTGCGCGGGGCGGCAATGCGGCGGATGGCGCAATCGCGCCGTGACGGATCAATCCGCCAGCAGCGCGATCACGAAATATATCAGGATGAAGCTTCCGAAGCCGATCAGCGTGCCTGCCACGAAGATCAGACGGACGATCATCGGATCGATATTGAAGTAATTGGCCAGGCCGGAGCAGACGCCGAGAAATTTGCCATTCGGTTTGTCGAGGCGGAATTTCCCCGGCGGTCCGCCGGCTGGCTTCCGGTCAAGCTGGCTCATGCAAGAACTCCTGCAAAACTGTGGACCTGCGGCGCCGTGGCGAAGCTGCTGACCAGCAGCGAAGCGGTGATGGCAATGGCACCGAAAGCGGCAAGTGCCCTGGAAGCGAATTCAGTCATTTCAATTTTCCCTGTATATCTGTTTTGCGGCGGTTTGTCCGCCCCGGATCAGGCGACTACGCCGACGACGGCCTGGAACTGCGGAGCGGTTGCGAAGCTGCTGACCAGGAGCGTGGCGGTGATGGCGAAGGCGCCGACAATTGCGAAAGCCTTCGAAGCGAACTGCGAATAAACGGTCATTTTAAGTCCCCTTGTGGTTTGTCTTGGCGGCTAATCCGCCGATGCCGGATACTTTGCACAAGCCGTGCCAGTTTGAAGAAACCGCAGATTTCCGCCATTCCTGAACGCGGCATGAAAAAGCGGATCAGCCCGCTCCGCTCAGTATTGGGATTTTTCACCAACTATCGGCAGGCGGGATTTCGGATGGTCTGATCGGGACGTTTGCCCTAGTCCTGCGCGCGCTCATGGCGTTCGACCGGATCACTCTTTCCCATTTTCGCAATCATGCCGCGAGCGCGCTCGACGGCACGGCCCATTTCAACCTGCTGGTGGGCGAAAACGGGGCGGGAAAGACCAATGTTCTGGAAGCCTTGTCGCTCTTTGCACCGGGCCGCGGATTGCGCCGCGCCTCGCTCGCGGAAATTGCCGGGGCCAGCGGGCCGGGCAATTTCGCGGTCAGCGCCCTGCTCTCCCCCGGCGATGGCGGCGATCCGGTGAAACTGGGCACGGGCACCCAGCCCCACCGCCCCGGACGCCGGATCGTGCAGGTGAACGGCGCCGATGCCAGCGCCGTCAGCCTGGGCGAATGGCTGGCCATGGGCTGGCTGACCCCCGCGATGGACCGGCTGTTTGCCGACAGCGCCGGGGCAAGGCGGCGATATATGGACCGGCTGGCCGTGGCGATCGAGCCTGGCCATGCCCGCCACGCCACACGCTATGAACAGGCCCTGCGCGAAAGGAACCGCCTGTTATCGGGCGAGGATGAGCCGGATCGCCGCTGGCTGGATTCGATAGAGGCGCAACTGGCTGAAACCGGATCGGCGCTGGCGCAAGGCCGCGCCCGTCTTGTCGCCCGTCTGACCGATGAACTGGCTCGTCTGCCCGATCAGCCCTTCGCCCGCCCGGCCCTGACCTATGCGGCCGGCGGCCCGGTGGATGAGGCGGAACTGGCCGGGGAATTGCAGCGCCAGCGCCGCCGCGAACGCGCCGCCCAGCGCACCCTGGTCGGCCCGCATCGGGACGAGCTGGACGTGACCATGGCCGGGAAGAACGCCCCCGCCGCCAGCTGCTCCACGGGCGAGCAGAAGGCCATGCTGATCGCCATCACGCTGGCCCATTCGTCCCTGTCCGCCGCCGGCCGCCCCGGCCTGCTGCTGCTGGACGAAGTGGCCGCCCATCTCGACCCGATCCGCCGCGCTGCCCTGTTCGAGCGCCTGCGCGGCGGCGCCTCGCAAATCTGGCTGACCGGCACCGAACGCGCACCCTTCGCGGAGATTGAGGGCGAGGCGGCCATCTGGCACGTGGCTGGGGGGATGGTGGAGCGGGTTGGGTAACGGTCCGGACTCGCTCGCCCGGAGCCGGTCGAAGGGCGCGTGCCCTGCGCGCATCCTTCGACAGGCTCAGGATGAGCGATCTTCGACAGGCTCAGGATGAGCGGGCTTCGACAGGCTCGGGATGAGCGAACTTCGAGAGGTTCGGGATGAGCAGCTTCCTGAGGCCAGCAGGGGCGCTGAAACAGCCTGCGTCCTGAACGCTTACTCCTCGTCCTCCTCCGGCAACGCCTCCGCCACGTCGTCCGCGGTTGCGGCCACCAGCGCTTCGATCCCCTCGGCCGTCGGGTGGATGCGGTCCTGCTGGATCAGCTCGGGCTTGTCGTAAACTGCTTCGAGGAAGAAGGGCACCAGCTCCACATCGTATTGCTCGGCAAGCTCCGGATAGATCGCATCGAAATCACCGACAAAACCATCGCCCAGATTGGGCGGCGCGCGCATCCCCATCAGCAGGACGGGAATGTTCCGCTGCTTCAATATCTCCAGAATGCCCGCCAGATTCTCCCGCGTTTCCGCGGGGGAGATGCCGCGCAGCAAATCATTGCCGCCCAGTTCGACAATGGCGAGATCGGGCGTCTCGCTCTCATTATCCAGCACGAATTCGATCCGGCCCAGCCCGGCGGCAGTGGTATCGCCCGATACGCCCGCATTGCTGATTTCGGCATTGATGCCGCGTGCCCGCAGTGCATTCTGCAACATGGCGGGATAGCTCCGTTCCAGCCCCACCCCGTAACCGGCGAAAAGGCTGTCCCCGAAGGCGAGGATATGAAGCTGCGGTCCCATCACCGGCAGCGCTTCTGCTTCCTGCTGCTGATCGGCTGCGGGCTCAGGATCGGGCGCATCGCCCCCACATGCGGCACATGCCAGCGCCATGAGGATGATCGACCAATTCCCTGCGCGCATCTGCTATCCTCCTTGCCCGTTCCCCTCCCCTATGCCATCGATTGGCTGTGGCAAGTGTCGTGAAAGATCCCCCCGCAATCGAAGCTCGCGATCTCAGGCTGACGCTCGGCGATGGCGGCGGCGCGGTCGAGATCCTGCGCGGTATCGACCTGACCGTTCCCGCAGGGCAAACGCTGGCCCTGCTGGGTCCGTCCGGATCGGGCAAGAGCTCGCTCATGTCAGTGCTGACCGGGCTTGAACGGGCGACCAGCGGTTCGCTTTCCGTCGCCGGTGCCGATTTCGAAAGGCTGGACGAAGATGCCCTTGCCCGCGCCCGGCGCGGCCGCATCGGCATCGTGCTGCAAGCCTTCCATTTGCTGCCCACCATGACGGCGCAGGAAAATGTCGCCACCCCGCTGGAACTGGCCGGGGAAAGCGATGCCTGGGCCCGCGCCGCGGCGGAGCTGGAAGCGGTCGGCCTGGGCCACCGGCTGACCCATTATCCGGCGCAGCTTTCCGGCGGGGAGCAGCAGCGCGTGGCCATTGCCCGCGCCATCGCCCCGCGCCCGCCGCTGGTCTTTGCGGACGAACCGACCGGCAATCTGGACGCCGCGACCGGCGAAGCCATTATCGAACTGCTCTTTTCCCGCCGCGCCGAAACCGGGGCGACGCTGGTTATCATCACCCATGACGAAAGCCTGGCCGAACGCTGCGACCGCGTGGTGACGATCGGCGACGGAAAGATCGCGAGCGACACGGCAGCATGAACGCCCTGCCCTGGTCCACGGCCTGGCGCATCGCCCGGCGCGACCTGCATCGGCGGTTCCGGGGGCTGCGCCTGCTGCTGATCTGCCTGTTCCTGGGCGTCGGCGCATTGGCCGCCATCGGCACGCTGACAGAAGCGATCCGCAGCGAACTGAGCGCGCAGGGCCGCATCTTCCTGGGCGGCGATCTGGAAGTGGAAGTGTGGCAACGCCCGCTGACGCAGGAGGAAAACACGTTTCTCTCCAGCTTCGGCACGCTGTCCCAGGGGCTGCGGATGCAGGCCATGGCCAGCACGGCGGATGCGGCAACGCCCGTCGAACTGAAGGCGGTTGACCGGAACTGGCCGCTTTATGGCCGGCTGGAACTGGAAGGCGGGCACAGAATGGGCGCGCCGCCGCCGGGGCAGGCATGGATCGCACCCGGCGCGGCGGAGCGGCTGGGCATCGGCCCGGGCGACATGATCACCATCGGCACCGAGGAATTGCGCGTAGGCGGCATTATCGCGGACGAGCCGGACCGGCTGAGCGAAGGCTTTGCCCTCGGACAGAGCGTGATCGTGCCCTATGATCTGCCCGGCCGCGCTGGCCTCACCACGCCGGGCGCGATGTATGAAACCAAGACCAGGCTGCGCTTTTCCGGCAATGACGATCCGGAAGCCGTGGAAGCGGCGCTGGAACAGCGCTTCCCCGAAGCCGGGCTGGATATCCGCACGCGCAACCGCGCCTCGCCCGGGGCGGACCGTTTCGTATCGCGCATGGGTGAATTCCTGACCCTGGTCGGGCTGGCCGCGCTGGTGATTGCCGGGATCGGCATTGGCGGCGGTGTTTCCTCCTATCTCGAAGCGCGGCGGGCCAGCATCGCGACCTTCAAGATCCTGGGGGCTACCAGCCGGGACATCATGCGCATCTATGCCCTGCAGATCGGCGCGGCGGCGCTGGCCGGGGCCGTGGCCGGGCTGGCTGTCGGCGTGCTGGTGACGCCCCTGCTGGCACAGGCCCTGGGGGCGCTGCTGCCGGTCAATACCGGCTTGCTGATCGATCCGCCCGCCTTGCTGCGCGCGGCCGCTTTCGGCCTGCTGGTGGCGCTGATCTTCGCGTCCCCGCCGCTGGTGCGGGCGCGCAGCTATCCGGCGATGGCGCTGATGCGGGCACGCGTGGCGCCGCTGGCGGGTGAATGGCGCGGCGCGGCCCTGCCCGTCGGGCTGGGGCTCGCCGCGATTATCCTGCTGGCCATTGGCGGCGCGCAGGAAAAATTGCTGACCCTGACCTTCCTTGGCGGCGCGGCCGGAATGCTGGGCCTGCTGACACTGATCGGGTTAGCTATCCGCGCCGCTGCCCGCCGCGCGCCGCGCCCTGCCAGCCCGATCGCGCGGCTGGCGCTGGGCAATCTGCACCGGCCCGGATCGTCCACCGCTGCGCTCGTCACCGCGCTGGGTTTCGGCCTGTCCGCCTTCGTGCTGCTGGCGGCGGTGCAGACCAGCCTCGACGGCAATATCCAGCGCAGCGTGCCGGCCATTGCCCCGGATTATTTCGTGCTCGACATCCCGAAGGACCGGCTTGCGGAGTTCGAACAGCTGGTGGAGCAGGACACGCCCGGCTCCGCCGTGGATGCCGTCCCCACACTGCGCGGGGCGATCCTTGCTTATGGCCCGCAAGGGAACCAGCAACGTGTTTCCGAACTGGAAGAACTGCCCGAAGGCGCCTGGGCCCTGC